>NZHC01000063.1 GCA_002689655.1 Rhodopirellula sp.
GCTCACTGTTCGCTTCAGTTTCAGTGACTGCAAAGCCCAGTGACTGCAAAGCCCAGTGACTGCAAAGCCCAGTGACTGCAAACGAACCCAGTCCCCCGCAAATCACTCTCGTCGCTCACGCCGCCGCATAGCCCTTGCCGAACGCGGACCGTGTTTAGCCGCAGAAACGATCAATGAATCAATACCCAACCACAGGTGCAAATGGAACTGGGTAAACAGGTGGGTAATAGCTATTGTTCAACGCTGGACGCGTAATGATCACGGGCCGATTCGATACCGCAGGTGCCAATATGGGTCGCCCTACAACGATAGGTGCAGGAGCCATGATCACTGGCGCCGGGGAACTGATGATTTGTCTGGCCATGGTCACAGGCCCACTGGTAACAGCGCGTTGCGAAACAACCACAGGAACCGCGGCAACTGGAGCCTGATAAACAGTCGGTGCCGACAACACCGGCCTCGCCGCAGTGAGCGGAGCAGGTGCAATGGCGGTCGTTTGGGTGAATGTTTCAACCGGAGAAATAACTGCCACTGGCTGTGCCACGACAGGACCTAGGACCGGGCGATAGACCGTTCGAAGTCCCAGCAGACCACGGCGTTCGGCGGTGTAACCCACCACTGCAGGTGCGTACGTTTGAACCGGTGCAACGTAAGTCGCACCCGCATTGATGGTGTAGGGATACTGTGCCTCAGCGTCACGCTGATCAGCGAGCATCACTCCAACGGCCAACAAGCCAACACCGAGACAGGTTGATATCGAACGCATAAGTCATCTCCTGAACAAACTTGAATCCCAGCAAACACTTGACTCAACAGACTAATCGCAAGTGGAACAGGATGGAGCCAAAACCGGAAGTAGCTGCCCCTTTTTCATTGAGGTTTCTGGTCAGCTTTGTCACATTCCACTTAAACCGTAACGTCTGGGCAATGCAGGGCAAGTCCTTGGTACATTTCAAAAACCGCATATCCCGTATTACCAAGGCAATCGGCATGACCCTAACATCACCACCCACGCACGAAAGCAACACCGACTCGTTGAGGCGTCGATCACCTACTCTGTCCATCAGTGCGACCGCTGAAACGGCTGCACCGCCCCCGATGCATTTCATTCGTCCAAATGCATTCAGTCCGGAAACTGCCAACCTCCGAGCCGGACTGATACGCGAGCTGTCCGTCCCGCCAAACTGAGGCTGACCAAAATCTGATACAAACATGGTTAGCGTCACAAACTCGGAAAGCAGCTCTCCTTACTCGATTGGTCTAAAATTCACCGACACCAGACACAAGAAAGAAAATCGACGAACTACTCAAGGCTGCCAGACAGGAACGCGACGAACTGAAATTCCATCTTCACCTCGTTAGACTCGATGCCAAAGATGAGCACGAACGGCTATCCCAAAAATGCAATCAACTCGCTGACGAATATCAGCCGGCCACTGAAGCCGTCGAAAAGACAGCAGACCACATCGCCTCGGCGATAGGTCTGGTGGCTGACGAACTAAAACTTCGCTTTCAGCGTGTGCGTCCGGCAAGTCCCGACTCCAATGAGTAAATGAATTTTCACTCACGTACCGCCATCACCAATAGCACCTCAACCCCGCGAACGCCCGAGAAATTAAAGTGGAAGTCACCGACCTACCGCGTCTTGTCCGTAACACTGCCCGGTTCCACGAAGTTGTATCCGTGGCGATGAAATACGGAATCGCTCCATGGCTCAGTGGCATCCGAACGGAATGGGTGCAACGCCACCTGCGTACAACCGATGGCCAACAGATCAGTGACCTGCCAGAAGCGGTGCGAATACGCATGGCCCTCACAGAATTGGGCACAACATTCATCAAACTTGGTCAAATATTGAGCACGCGATCAGACTTGATTGGCCCTGACCTGGCAACAGAATTATCCAAACTGCAATCGAGCACACCACCGGACCCCGTCGAGCAAGTCCGCTTGTTGATAACGGAGGAACTGGGAGGTGCACCTGATCAGGTATTTCAAGAGTTTGATCCGGTTCCATTTGCATCGGCCTCCATCGGACAAGTTCATCATGCCATGCTGAAAGACGGCAAATCGGTGGTGGTCAAAGTCCAGCACACGGGTATCGAAGAGCGTGTTCGCAATGATTTGGAAATCCTGGTTCAACTTGCTGAACTCGCAGAACATTACTCACAAGACATTGCTCGCTACCGTCCTCTGGCCACTGCGAGAGAATTTGCACGCACACTTCGCGATGAACTCGACTTTACTCGTGAACAGAGCAATCTGATTCGTTTCACACGCAATTTCAGGGATGATCCGATGATTGCGATTCCGGCTTCCTATCCACAATGCTGCTCTCGGAGAGTCCTCACCATGGACTGTCTCAATGGAATCGAACTTACAGATCGCACCGCGTTGCAAGCATCGGAATTCGATTTAGCCGAGATTGCAAAACGTGGGGCCAACATGTTTCTGCAGATGATATTTCGCGATGGTTTTTACCACGCGGATCCTCACCCCGGCAATCTGATGGTTCTTCAGAATTCCGAAATCGGCTTACTCGATTGCGGGATGGTAGGCCGAGTCGATGAAGAACTGAGAGAACAGATTGAAGACCTGTTGATGGCCGCCATCGATCGTGACAGCAAACGCCTTCAGGAATGCGTTGTCGAACTCGGCGAAGTACCCACAGATTTTGATCGGTCAATGCTGCAAAATGATCTTGTGAATTTCGTCGATGATTACGGCGGACAGTCGATCGATGAATTCGACCTCAGCGGCTCACTCAATGGCATGATCGAAATCATACGAAAACACCACATTTTACTCCCCTCGAAAGTCAGCCTCTTGATCAAGATGCTAGTCATGCTTGAAGGTACAGCCCATCAACTGTCGCCCAACTTCAACCTCATTGAACTACTGGAGCCTTACCGCGTCGAGTCCGTCAAGAGACGACTCTCACCACAACGTGCATGGCGAAAGCTTCAATCAGCGCAGCGTGATTGGACGCGTCTTGCCGAAACCTTGCCATCCGATGTCGCTGACATCATGAATCGAATCCGGCGTGGCAGTTTTAACATCAACTTGGAACATAGAAAGCTGGACAGTATCACCAACCGTCTCGTCCTCGGCATTCTTACCGCTGCCCTCTTCGTCGGATCTGCTTCACTTTGGAGCAACGATGTACCCCCGACACTTGGCTCCGTCTCCCTGCCCGGTTCGGTTGGCTGCACTGTCGCTGTCTACCTGGGATTCACACTGGTGCGAGCTATCAAAAAGTCGGGAAACCTCAGGTGAACACCTCATCCGCGACAGTTGACCTCGGCGACACCAGTTGACCCTTAGCGGTCAGCGGAAATGTCTCGTAGGCCACCCAATTCATCTCACCCGCGGAATGTATTCGAGCGCGGGGGTTAAAGAGGGTGCCGCAGTGCGATGTAGCCTCACTTCAAAACTACTTCAGTCCACCGCGGCACCAGTGGATTATCAGCACCTGTCAATCCCTACCGCACAAATTCCTATTTTCACTGGATTTCAAACGCAACCAACTGAGGGATGACAGCGCAAAAGACGAGAATGGGGCGGACTCAAATCGCATCAACGGCAGAGAAGAGGTATCGCGTCGTTGATGCCCGAATAACTCGGGATGAGACATGACCAAGCGATCCACGCATCAGGACACCTGCCTTGCTCAACGAACCGGCACCTGAGGTGAGCTCAGCACGTAGAAAACATGGGTCGTGGAACTCCGTCTGAATCGCCTCACCAGGACAGATGCCATCGGATCGGGGCACGCGATTTCAGCCACGGTAACATCACTAAACTTTGGTAACGGCTCCGCTGTCGGTTTTGCTGTCGATTCCCGCATGCAAACCATCAAGTGGGTGGGGATGCATCGATTCCAGCATCCGCGCAAGCACGACTGTGATGTTATCTCGCCCACCAGCCAACAATGCTGCAGAAACCAGCGTTTCACAAGCATCAGCGGTAGATTTCGAATCTGCGATTACCGCTGCGATTTCTGCATCGATGACGAGATCAGACAACCCGTCGGAACATAACAGGATCCGATCATTCACCTTCAGCTTGATGTGAAAAACGTCAACAGGCACTGGCTCACCATCAGTTCCAAAACAGCGAGTGAGAACATTACCATAAGCACGCGTCGATTCAGTCGGCACACCAGCGTCCAAGAGATCCTGGGCGACAGTATGATCCCTTGTGATTTGCCGAATTCCGTCGGCTCCCACAAGGTAGGAACGTGAGTCACCGACGTTAACGACAACCGCAGAATCACCGTAGATGTAAGCTGCGGTAAGCGTTGTTGCCATACCATCGAGCTCAGCATTCTTGTTCGCTTGATCACGCAAATCCCGTTTGATTGCCTGCGAGTACATCGCCACACGTTTCTGAATGTCCAACTCAAGATTCTCAGCGGGCTGCATGACCCAACTGCTCATCTCGCTTGCGAATTCCAGCATGGCTTTCGTCGCGGTCGCGCTAGCGACCTCTCCCGAAACCTCGCCGCCCAATCCGTCTGCCACACACATCAACCACGCAGTTCGATCCGGATGCGTCAAATCACTGCTTGGCAGACTGCTGGCCAACACCACCCCAGCACGGGTACGTCTCACCACGGCATACTGATCTTCGTTGATTTTTCGCACCCGCCCACGATGGGTAACTGCGCTGATCTCAACGGCATCCTCCGTAACGGACTTAACATCGACGGGATCGTTTGCACTCATCGCCAACAGATCGTCAACGGTATCTTCTTCATCCAAACTCATCAAACTACTCCGTCTGGTCTCGTTCCTTGCCGACCAGCGAGCGTGCTCGGGTCTGCAGGTGGAAGTGAAAAGAGAACATCACTCTCGGGTTGGTTCAAACGCCACGTGTGACACGAGCCGTTTTCTTAACAACGAATCCTTGCCTCTGCACGAGCGACACCTCAACCTTTTCGTTTTTGCGTAGTTCCCACCGATCATCGCCCTGCCCTTTGCTTAACAAATCGGGCAAGCAACCATCGCCGCAACGGTTGGATGCATGGAAAGCACCCAAATTGAAGGAACAAGACAAGTCACTGCCGTAACTTTTATCAACAGCAACTGCTCACGCACAGTTCCAACACCCAAGCGGGTATTGACAAGCTAAAGTACCGCAAAACGCTTTGCCCATCATACGTCGTCACACAATTGATTACCTCCCCCCAATCTCCAAGTTTGCTGGACCACATGCCACAACAAATCGACTTGAATGTGTATTTTTCAAAAGCAATCAGGTTTTACAGCAACCACGAAACTCAGTTGAGTGGTGTGCCGCTGCAACATGCCATCGGACGAACGCAGCGAAGCAACGCATGTCTGGGGAAAAAAGCGGGAAATGAAACTCAAGGCGGCTAAAATCCGCCTCCCCCACTGGACATTTGTTGGTTATCCTCACAGCGAGTGGTGCCGGCAGGACCTGTCCGCGCCGAGATCGCATGTGCATTTTCGTTGTTCACTCGCCCACCGTCATTCCGCACCGATAGGAACATCATGCGAACGGAAGAGGATCCCCAAGAACGAGTGCAAACGGCCTGTCTGCTGGTTCTTGTCGCAGTTTGCATTACTTTTTCCGTTTATTGGTTGCGACCCGTACTCGTGCCGCTCGTTGTCGCCTTCTTTGTGGTGAGCGGAATCACCCCTGTTTTGAGCGTTTTGGAAAAGCGACTCGGAGTGACGCGTCTTGTTGCAGCCGGTCTGACTTTTCTTGCTGGAGTAATCGTACTCATCATTTTCGGATGTTCGATTTGGGTTTCCATGATCGACTTGTCTACCAACGCGGACGCGTACCGCAATCGCGTCAGAACGATCGTCAATCGCGTCGAGTCGTTCTTGCCTCAGCGGCTCTCTTTCAGAGAACCCATCAGCCCCCTTATCAATAGAGCGCCAGTACAAGCGGAGCCATCATCGCAAAGCGATACAATGCTCTCCGTTGATACGTCGTCCACCCCAGCAGCCTCACAAGCTCCTCAAACTACCACAGCAGATTCAGAGACAACCAGCGGCAGCGGGGAAGTTGTGACCGAGAAGGCAAGCTCGGGAGAAGCTACGGCAGACATAGAAGCGACCGGGAAAATCCAACCGCGGTCTGAAAAAGCGAGTAAATTTGTCGACCAGTTGGTGACCTACGGCATCACGACCTTATCTCAGGCATTCGTGAGCTTGGTATCCACCAGTGTAGTCGTACTGATCTACGTATTCTTTTTGCTCATCGGCACTCCCTCTATCAGTCACTCCCCGACACTCAGCGAAATAGATCGGCAGATAAGATCGTACTTATCGCTCAAGACCGTGATTTCGATTTTCACCGGCATGGTGTTCGGCCTCTCATTGCGGATGCTAGGGGTGCCCATGGCTTTCACGTTCGGAGTGCTTGCGTTCCTGCTTAACTTTGTTCCTAATGTGGGGCCGATTGTTGCCAGCCTTCTCCCGATCCCGCTGATCATTCTGGATCCCGAGGGTTCAGTGGGCTGGATGGCGGCAACGATCACGCTGATCTGCACCATCCAACTGATCAGCGGGAATGTCGTTGAACCAAAGATCATGGGCAATTCTTCCGACCTGCATCCGGTAACCATTCTTGTGGGCTTGATGTTTTGGGGGATGATGTGGGGAGTCATTGGGATGTTCTTGGCGACGCCGATCATGGCGGCGTTGAAGATCATTCTGGGCCGAATCCAAGGAACAAAATCGATTGCGGATCTGATGGCAGGCCGCTGGACCTTCGACTTAACAAAAAAACAAATGGAACCCTCGTCCCAGACCTGAGGTTGATGCCATCATCAGTTTTTTCGATTATGCTGCGCAGATCTCCGCATCAGATCCCAATAGGTCTAAGATAACCGGATACGTGGAACGTGAATGGGAATCGACATCGCCCAGTGGGCAATCTCCCATCTTTTGGATACCTCTCTCTTCGAGTTGACTGGATGAACAAAACCAAGCTGTTTCTGAATGCAAGCTCTCTCGTTCTTCTGGGCTTCGTCTCCTGGATGACAGGTTGCACGCGTCAAGAGAATAAGTACGATCCGCCACCACCGCCCGCGGTCACCACTGCATTGCCCGTGCGCAGTAAGATCACTCCATTCTTAGAGCAGACGGGCCGCACAGAGGCTTCCGAGGACGCTGATGTGCGAGCGAGAGTCCGTGGTTTCATCCAGCAGATAGAATTTGAACCGGGCGAAAAGGTGGAAAAAGATGAGATCCTTTACAAGATTGAACCTGATCAATACGAGGCGATCTTAAAATCTGCGGTCGCCAAGGTGGCCGCGGCCAAAGCTGATATCGAGGTCAAGACAGCCCGCACGAACACCCTGCGTGCGGAGGTGACACGAGCCACCAAAGAGCTGAAACGTGAAAAGGATCTGCAAGAACAGAATGCCAGTTCCGATGCGAGTTACCAAAATGCTCTCGCAGCATCCACAGCAGCCGACGCCAATCTCAAGTCAGGTGAGGCTGATGTCGTTGCTGCCGAGGCAAACCTTGGTAGTGCAGAAGCAGAGCAGGACCAAGCTCAATTGAACTTTGACTACACGAAAGTCCGAGCACCAATCGATGGTGCAATCACCAAGACCTACTACAAGATAGGTAATCTCGTAGAAAATGGGGATCGGCTGGCAACCGTCGTCAACGATAACATCATCTTCGCAAATTTCAGCATCAGCGACCGCAGCTTATTGGAGTTCATGAAGGCGAGACAATTGGCAGCGCCAGAAAACCAGAGCGAGCCCAAGACGGGGGACGATCGATGGCGGGGAAAAAAGGTTTTCCTCCGCCGCGAGACGGATGAAGGCTTCCCATTCGAGGGACAACTCGACTACGTCGATCAATCCGGTATCGAGTCAGACACCGGTACCTTGGGCCTGCGGGCTTCCTTCAAGAACGATGACCGCCAACTACTGCCCGGACTGTTTGTTACGGTCCGCATCCCTGCCGAAGAGTCCGTCGAGTCCCTGCTGATCCCCGAAGCAGCACTGACTCGTAATGACCAAGGTTCGTTTGTCTTGACCGTCAATTCCAACAACGAAGTCGTTCAGAAAAAAGTCACCGTTGGTCAAACAGTAAGCGGATGGGCGATCATTCAAAGTGGGCTGAGCGATGATGATCGCGTGATTATTAACGGACTTCAACGTGCACGAGCCGGTGCGAAAGTGGTCCCGACCCCGAAGACACTTTCGGTGGATGCAGAGGCGCTGTTACGCGGTCGTGGGCAACCCAACACGGAAACGCCGCCCAACACGGAAACGCCGGCCACAGCGTCGTCTGCCACTTCCAGCCCCACCAAAACCGCCCCGCCAGCACCTGCAACATCGGAAACCACGCCGTCACCGACGACGTCAGCCACTTAATTCTTGAGAACGAGAGAGGGGCTGCCCTTCTTTCGATTGCACAACGGAAATCGAGCACCAGATGTCGCGTTTCTTTATCTACCGGCCCATCTTTGCAACCGTCATCTCAATCGTGATTGTGATTGCGGGATTCGTTTCGTTCGGCGCCTTGCCCGTTGCGAAATTCCCCGAGGTTGCCCCGCCAACGGTTGCTGTATCAGCAATTTATCCAGGCGGTAATGCAACCACGATCGCGGAAACCGTTGCCGCCCCCATTGAACAGCAGGTCAATGGCGTCGAGGGCATGCTGTACATGTCTTCAAAGAGTGCCAACGACGGCACCTATAACTTGACCGTGACATTTGAGCTGGGAACAGACATGGACATTGCGTCCGTGTTGGTGCAGAACCGCGTCGCAATCGCGGAACCTCAGCTCCCTCAAGAGGTTCGTGCTCAGGGGATCACCACCAAGAAACGTTCAACCCAAATTCTTCAATTCATCGCATTGACGTCTCCCGAGAGTAATGTCGACGCGCTTTATCTGAGTAACTATGCGTTGACAGTCAAAGATGAATTGAGTCGGATTGCTGGCGTTGGTGATGTCACCGTTTTTGGTGCAGGCGATTACAGCATGCGAATCTGGCTTGATCCTCGCAAACTAAAACAGCGTGGCCTGACGACCGATGATGTGCTCAATGCGGTCAAGGAACAGAACGTTCAGGTCGCGGCTGGCCAAATTGGTGCTCCCCCGGCCCCTGCCGGCACGGCGTTTCAGTTTTCTGTCAATGCCAAGGGGCGTCTGACAGACGTCAAAGAATTCGAAAACATCATCATTCGCACGGGACAAGACGGGCGGAACCTGACTGTTGGTGATGTGGCGCGAGTAGAGCTGGGGGGAAAAAACTATACATTCAACTCCAAATTCAATGGACAGCCTTCAGCTTCAGTCGCCATTTACCAATTGCCGGGAGCCAACGCCCTGACCACGGCCAAGCTCATCCGCGAGAAGATGCTGGAGTTGAGCAAGAGCAACAACTGGCCCACGGGAATCGACTACAACATTGCCTTCGACACCACGCTATTCGTGGAGGCTTCGATCTCTGAAGTCTACGAGACCCTGTTCATTGCAGTTGCTCTTGTGGTCCTTGTGATTTTCATTTTCCTCCAGGATTGGCGGGCGACAGTCGTCCCCGTGGTTGCAATTCCTGTTTCTCTGATCGGTACTTTCGCGGTAATGAACGCGATTGGTTTTTCGATCAACATGCTGTCGCTGTTTGGGATTGTGCTGGCGATCGGAATCGTCGTCGATGATGCAATTGTGGTGGTCGAAAACTGCACGCGACATCTCTCGGAAGGGCTGAGCCCCAAGGACGCGGCGGTCAAGGCGATGGAAGAGATCACAGGACCGGTGATTGCGACCACGCTGGTGCTGCTAGCCGTTTTCATTCCCAGTGCATTCATGGGCGGCATCACAGGACAATTGTTCCGACAGTTCGCTCTGACGATCTCAGCCGCTGTACTCATCAGTACAGTCAATGCCCTAACTCTTAGCCCCGCCCTTTGCGCGATCGTTCTCAGAAAGCCCAAAGAAGCAAGGTTCATTGGATTTCGCCTTTTCAATCGTGGTTTCGACGGAGCAACGTCGGTTTATGGCTTCGTTATCGGCTGGTTTGTACGCCTGGTCGTCTTGGTACTAGTCGTCTACGGAGGCCTCATCGCAACCACCGGAGTCCTATTCACGTCACTGCCCACTGGCTTTGTTCCCCCCGAAGACCAAGGCTACCTGTTCGTTAACGTTCAATTACCGGATGCTGCATCGACCGAGCGTACGACCGAGGTCATGGACCAACTGAACGAAGACTACAAAGAAATTCCCGGTGTCGCGAACTCCCTGTCCATCGCCGGCTATTCGCTACTAGGTGGATACGCGGGATCGAATCTGGGCTTTTCGATCGTCATTCTTGATCCATGGGATGAGCGTCAAACCCGTGAGACCCAAATCAGGACCATTGCTGGTGAAATGAAGCGTCGTTTTGATCAGGTCGAGGCTGCGATCGTCTTTCCTTTTGCGCCGCCCCCCATTGATGGTCTGGGAAATGCGGGCGGTTTCCAAATGGAAGTCTTGAACAAGGGGGGGGCTAATTACACCCAGTTGCAGAATACTGCACAGGACCTTGTGCAGGCTGGTAATGATCAGTCCGGCCTTTCCGGACTCAACACGACCTTCCGAGCGAACGAACCTCAATTGTTTGCCGACGTCGATCGGGTGAAAGCCAAGGCGATGAATGTGCCTCTGCAAACCGTGTTTGGCACCCTGCAAGCGTACTTGGGCTCCGCCTATGTAAACGACTTCACTTACAACAACCGTCCCTATCAGGTTCGTGTTCAAGCGGAACCGGAATTCCGTGCTTCCCCTGAAGACATTGAGAATCTGGATGTTCGTGACCGCGACGGGAAAATGGTTCCCATCAGCTCCATTGTCACGGTCAAGGAAATGGTGGGCCCCTCTGTCGTCCAGCGTTACAAACTTTACCCCAGTGCTTCCGTGACTGGATCACCTGCTGCAGGAGTCAGTTCCGGCCAAGCGTTGGGCATGATGGAAGAAATGGCGGATTCACGACTACCGATTGGATTCGGCTATGAATGGACGGGAATGTCCTTCCAGGAAAAACAGGCAGGCAGTGGCCAAGCTGTCATCTTCCTTCTGGCAATCCTGGCGGTTTTCCTCGTTTTGGCGGCCCAATACGAAAGCTGGACCAGCCCTGCCGCCGTCATCGCGGTGGTTCCACTGGCCGCCCTCGGGGTGGTCTTGGCACTGGTACTGCGAAACGCAGACAACAACACTTATACGCAAATCGGGATTGTGCTGCTGGTAGCTCTGGCAAGTAAGAATGCAATCCTGATTGTGGAATTTGCCAGCCAGGAACGAAGAGATGGGAAGCCCCTACGCGAAGCGGCCCGGAACGCGGCCCGCCTGCGTTTCAGAGCCATCCTGATGACCGCCGTTTCCTCTATCCTTGGCTTCCTGCCGTTGCTGTTTGCCTCGGGTGCAGGTGCCGCAAGTCGCCAAGCGGTCGGTAATGCAGTGGTAGGTGGCATGATTGCCGCGACTTTCTTTTCCCTGATGTTCGTGCCAACATTCTTTGTCGTCTTTCAAGGTATTTCAGAACTACGAAAAAACAAAACGGCGATACCAAGCCCTGGCAGTTCCACACCACTGACGGAATCGCCTGACGCAGCTCAATCATAGTCACTGGGATGCAGCAAACCCGGAACCAACTTCTTGCCAAACGACATTCACTGATGAATCCAGACGCACCGGATCTACCGCAAAGAAAGCTGGGGACCTTTCGGCGGTTGCGACATCTCGAGCTACTGCTCGCTCTGGTGGGTATTATTCTTGGGCAAGCCATCCTGAATGATACTTCCAATATCAATCGAACGATCTTCAACCTGCTCTTCTTTACTGTCGTTATTTCGGCGATGCGTTCCCTTTCGCAATCACGATGGAGCCAGGTTTTCGCGTTTGCCACAGGCCTAGTCGCTCTATCCGCCTCGATGTTTGCGGAATTCCAACCATCACGTGTCTTGCTGGTAGGCGTCTACGCATGCTACCTCGCTATCTTTCTCTCGCTTGTCCTCGCCTTATCCCGAACTGTTTTTCAGAGTGGCAGGATCGACACCAATCGAATCCTCGGTGCGGTCTGCATCTACTTTCTGCTGGGTCTAATCTGGGCGTTAGTTTATTCAATCATTGAGACTTGCTCCCCAAACTCGTTTAATATTCCCGACTACGTTGCCTTGGGCATACGTCAACAAATGGTCTGTGACATGATCTACTTCAGCAATGTCACACTGACGACGCTAGGCTATGGCGATATTCTTCCGCTCAGCAATCTCGCACGAACGCTTGCGAACCTCGAGGCGATGGCAGGACAACTTTATGTCGCCATCGTGATTGCACGCATGGTGGGTGTGCAGGTCACCCAACGGCCTGAGCGAGAAAAGCTGGACAGCGAACCGATCGAACAGGACAACAGAAATTCTTGAAGACGCGGACTGCAGGTCGGTCGCAAATCTTGCTCACGCAGCATTTTCTTCCAAGAAATAGTAACGCTGAACCTCTAACGCCGAACCTCTGCGTGCGTCCTTGAATGGCTCGCTGCGGTGAAATCGAGCAACCAGCAGGACGTCGCACGAAACCGATCCTGCGACGGGAGACTTGACGAACACTTGCGCCGGTGCGATCCGTCTGCGAAAGCAACCGTGGCAAAAATCTCAGAAAAACATATTCAGAACAGGCCGCACAATTAGAGACCGAAGTTTCCGGGGCGCATCGACGTGACGGATGCACAGAAAATCATCAGGGCCCAGGGCTAAAGAGCATCGAAAATCAGGCTGTGGTAGCGTTCGGGTATTCGACGATTGCTCTGCGATCTCGACACCCGTGGTTTACCTAGCGGCTTACCCTACGAACCGGTCCGGCACGATAACCGGGATTCGCTCGCAATGCTTCTTGCGTGGCAATCAAGCTATTACGTCCGTAAGTGACGACCCATTTTGGTGGGTATGGGTTGCCCGCGTTGGGATAGAGCGTCACTTCCCAAGCCGATGTCAAGCCTGCCTGAACGGCTTGCAAGTTGAGATTCATCATGGCGATTCGCTGATTCACCTTCTGGTCCCGCTGATAAGCCGCGGCCAACGACTGCAGGTGAAATGCTTGATCATCCTGCTTGTAATTCTGAACTGCTGGCCTCGAGGCCGCAGCGGCAGTTCCCCCTCCCAGCGGGTTGTTGGCGACGTCATTACCAAGGTTTGCGGTAAATCCTTCTACAGGCTTGGGCAGACCTTGAGCACCAGGCTTAGTCTTTCCCCCACCAGCAGTGAATCCTTCCACGGGCTTGGGCAACGCTGGATCACCCGCCTCGCCTTTAACCGTGAATCCCACTGCGGGCTTGGGGCCGGCTGATTCATCGGTTTTTTCCGGAGTTGCTGGGGCGGGTGGTGCGGGAACAGCCTTGTGACTCTCGACCCAAGCATCCCATCCACTCTTCAGCATCTCCTGCTCCTGCTTGGCAAACAGATAGAAAGGAACTGCGTACTGCGAGCCATCCTGCAATTCAAAGACCACACCCTCGAGATTGTAATTCTCAGACTTCCCGTTACGGAAGTTAGGCGAGGTGCCCACCCAATCCTCGAGAGCCTTCTTGTTTGGCATCGGCTTGGATTCCACAACTTCGATAACTCGGAGCAGAATATCCTGATAAATCTCGGGCAAGCTACCAAATGGCTTGTCATTCACAACAACCTTACCGTCTAGCTGTTTGATCACCACTTCGTCACGCTCGTAGTCCACAATTCTGCCGACCACTTTAAGACCATTGGTCATCGTCCAAGTCTGGGTCTGCTCGAGGTGACTGTTGTGAATTTCGAGTGCTTCTTTGCTCTTCAGGTACTCACGATCTTCCTTGCAAAGCTTATTGATTGGACAGGAGCCCAATTCTTTATTCTGACGCTGCAAAATGACCATGTCGTCATCAAAACCGACCAGATCTGCGTTGATGGTGTAGAGCCCCGTCACGTCTTTCCAGATTCGTGCGTCTGCAGTCCCGGCCACGGCAAACACCACCGCCAAGCCAACCCATGCTCGTAATCCACCCCTTGCTCGCAAGGCATAACCCATGATCATCTCCAATTTCGGAATGCAGCGTGTGCAATCAGGTATTTCATTCAGTTCAGAACGACGCTGTCGCGACGAACCTTCATGATAGTCAAAAGCTGCCTAGCGGGGCACAGCAGCAGAGCCGCTTTTCTAACCTAAGCCGGTTTGCCTGCCCGTGGATCCGGCGGCGGGGATCCGAAACCCGTGGGTAAAGGAAGTGCGATATCGGTTAACTACCGCATTTCCCAACATTTTGCAGCCAAAACCTCCCCACCCCTCATCGACGCGGGCTCCGAGAGCTGGCGATAGTCAAACGGGTGCAACACCAAGCTGTTTGGCATTCACCCGACGCCTGCGAGGCGGTACGCACCAACTTGGGGCTCCGCCCTGGGAATTCTCTACTCCTCAGAAAGCCATGCTGCAGCAGCAGATTCATCAGCAGCGTCGAAGTACTTGACCGTCGATAGAGTGAACGGCTTGCAGATCATTGCCATCCATTTTTCCCAATTGGAATCGCCCACCATGGCAATTTTACTGATGTCCGAGCAATGCTTGGTTGCGAATTTGATATCTTCCCAAACCGCCCCCATTTCCCAACCGTGAAAGTCGTGCATCACGAACAGAATATGGATTTTCCCGACTTGGCTGATCAACGCTTCGACGGCTGGCTCAAAACTACCATAGTCTTCTGCGCTCAACTTGCCGCTCACCCGAACTTCCAACAGTTTTGCGTCCGCATTTTCTGATAATTGAATTGCCATGAAAATCCTCAATAGTGTTGACGTATATCGTTCACCTAAGCGAACTGACTCATGTGTGATCCGATCGACAACGTAACAGCACCTTGCCAGAACGGTTCGCATCAATGTACAAGATTTCGAGTTTCCTGAGGGGGCCTACAACCCGAGGTATGGTTAAGATTTCATGACTTCGCCGGCAAGACTTCTACAGTTAGCGGACATCCCAGTCAGCCCAGAAACGCAGCCAGCTCAGAAACCGGATTTTGGTACCAGAGGAAACCGACATATTGCCCAACGGTTGTGCCACCCTACCCTGCTAGGGGGCTTGGGCCGCGTCTGAGGTTGTGCCGTAATAGCATGAAACAAACGCCTCCAGCACGACGATCTTGAGAAGCACATTCAGGTCATCTTGCTTTGGGTGGTGAAGTCGGCTTCGGATTCGAAAGCGGCATGTGATTAGCCCGCCATCGCAGGACATCTATTTTGAGACTGCACTATCAAGCCAGCTTATCCTGCCGAAACAGACTCTGCATTTACCGACAGATCTGTATCTTCTAATCCATTCTCAATCTTCGATCGTACTCTTGGATGACTTGATTTGCTTATCCATGCCGACTGACACGCAAATTCCGGGAGACACCTTGCCGCTGAGATAGGCACGTAACTCATCGCGTAACTGCTGTCGGGCCCGCGAGAGCCGACTGCGGACTGTCCCTACCTTGATTTCCAAAACATCAGCGATTGCCTGATAATCAAACCCCTCGAATTCCCGCAGAATGAGAATGGTACGGTAGCTCTCGTCAAGTCGTTGCATGGCGTCTCTGACATGCTTTCTTTCCTCATCACGCTCAACCAACTCTGATGGCAGAACCTGATGATCAATGGTCAACTGATCAAAATTCGGTCCGATGCTCTCAAGGGGACGCGTTTTTTTATTTCGCCGAAAATCAGTGCGACTGGCATTGAGCGCGATTCTGTAGAGCCACGTATAGAAGTTGCTTTTCTTCTGAAAGGAATCGAGCGCCAAAAACGCTCTTACAAAGGCATCCTGAACAATTTCTTCCGCGGCAACAACACAACCGACTTGGCGGAGAATCGATTTAAAAAGACGATTCTGGTACCTGCTTATGAGCACTTCGTACCGTTGGTGGTCACCACCAACGATGACACGCACCAATTCTCCGTCAGCCATCTCAGCATTATCGCGGCTATTGGTAGCAGTGGATTGCACAGAAATGTTACCTTCAACTAAAATGCCAGACCTAATCCAACCTGGCAGACTTAATCCAAAATGGCAGGCTTATTGTGGTGCAGGATATTGGGGTAAAAGGCTAATGGTTCCCCCCTTCCCACTTGAGTCGCGTGGAACCCCACAGGAACCCGCAGTTGATTTGACGAAAATTGAGTTGATCACTGACAGCCTGGCATCCGATCCATTCACGGTATCAGGTGAGATTGGACATCTCGGCATCAGTAACGGTCTGCGGCTAGACTGTGGTTGTGATCCACAGCACAGCACAGCGATCAGCGCCCACCTGCGATCCTGCGACCGCTTCCCCAGCATGGCAAACGAAATGAATTCAGCAGACGATCCACTTAAGCCATCAGCAGAGAAACAGCTCGATGCTCTTGACGAAACGTCGAATGACGAGCAGGAGATTGCCGCGTTGCTGGAACAACTTGCCAGTGGTGTCGACAATGCGGCTGACCAACTCATGCCGTTGGTTTATGACCGACTGCGAGGCTTGGCCCAGAGCATGCTCAGAAACGAATCACCCTCTCACACTTTGCAACCAACCGCATTGGTGAACGAGGCCTACATTCGGATGCTGGGTCAGAGTCAGGTCAACTGGCAGGGGAAGACCCACTTTTTCGCGATCGGAGCGAGGATGATGCGACGGATTCTGGTCGATCATGCTCGTCGAAAATTAAGTCAAAAGCGCGGCGGCAGCCTCCATCGCATTTCTCTTGAAGAAGATCTCTGTATCAGCAAACGGAGTGATGAGGATGTTCTGGCAATCGAGGACGCGCTCAGCAAACTCGCTGAACTTGATCCGCGACAAGCAAAAATCGTCGAACTGCGTTTCTATGGTGGACTTACAGTAGAAGAAGTCGCGGAAGTTCTAAAAGTCTCCAAGCGAACCGTTGAGTCCGACTGGACGATGCTCAGAGCATGGCTGCGACGGGAATTGACGAGCGAGCATTCAACTTGACTCCCGAAGAGTACGCACGCGTTAAAGAAATCTTCACGCAGGCAATCGCGATGACGCCTGAGGCACGCGATGCGTACATCGCGAAAGCTGCTGAAGACGATGAGTCGATGATCGCACAGGTCCAATCGCTGCTTGAACACCATATCGAAGAAACCGTGCTGGATGCATCGGATGCGACTGATACGGTCAATGACGACGTCAATGACAACATTGTGCTGGATGCAGCTCCTGAGTCAGACACCTTTCTCGTGCAGAAAGATGTCTGGGAAGACAACCGGCAAATCCTGCGACGCAGGTTGATGATCATCGCCACCGTGATGACCATCATCATCACCGTTTCAACTGTCGACTGGTTCCTGTTAGCCACAGAGGATACTGACTATATCGCTCGCCTGATTGCTTTTGTGGTCAGCTTGACCGCAGCAATCATTCTCTACCGCAACCAGAACCTGTCATTGCTTCAAATCAGGATTGCGGAACTGATGGTGATGGCGAATGTTGGACTGCTGGCCATCGATCTGGATATCCGCATGACCTGTAATGTGATCGAGGCTGAAAAACCGAACATGTCTACCATGCTCGCCAGCATTAACAATTGGAATTATGGCACGTGGAGCCTGATCATCTTCATCTATGGCGTATTCATGCCCAATCGCTGGCAAAGAGCTGCGTGCGTGCTGCTACCCATGGCGGCCGCCCCGTACCTGGTCACGGAACTCACCACTGCCATTGCTGCGGACCAATATGGAAAGAACATTCAGGACTTGATGCACAATGACCTACTTGGCAGACCGCTGTCTCCACCCTTGATTGCGGCATGCATTTCGATCTTTGCCGCACACACAATCCATGGTGCAAGAACCTCCGCTTTTCAGGCCCGAAGACTCGCGCAATACCGGCTCATTGATTTAATTGGTGAAGGCGGCATGGGACGTGTTTTTAAAGCCGAACACCTGCTGCTCAAACGATCATGTGCGATCAAGCTGATCCAACCCGATAAAAATGCAGATTCCCGAGCGTTGCGGCGATTCGAACGCGAAGTCAGGGCAACCGCACAGCTTACCCACCCCCATACGGTTCAGGTCTACGACTATGGCCAAACCAACGATGGCATTTTCTTTTTTGCAATGGAACTGCTTCCCGGAATGAATCTTGGTGAACTGATAAAAAAAACTGGTCCTTTGCCGCCAGAGAGAGCCGTTCACTTTCTAATTCAAGTGAGTGATGCGCTAAGAGAAGCACATGAAGTGGGATTGATTCATCGCGACATTAAACCGGGAAATATATTCATCTCGGAAAGAGGTGGCATTCGCGACTATACGAAGCTGCTGGACTTTGGCCTGGTCAGGGAGGTCAAGGTTGACCCATCACTCAGCCAAACCACAATGATGATTGCCGGCACTCCGTCTTTCATGGCACCAGAACAGGCAACTCATCCCGAACAAAACGACGTACGAAGTGACATCTATTCGCTCGGAATGGTTGGTTACTACATGCTCACCGGTCATGGTCCATTCAAAGGCCAGACCCCCATCCAAATCATGATGGCACAAGTCAATGAAACGCCAGCCCCCCCCTCAGCACATCAACCCGGTATCCCGGCAGATGTCGAAGAAATCATCTTAAAGTGCCTTGAGAAAGCTCCCGAGAACCGAATTACCAGTGCGATTGAATTGCGAGATGCCCTGCTGAAGTGCAAGTGTTCACGTGACTGGACAGCCATGCTGGCTTCTCAATGGTGGAACGCACAGAAACCAAGTCCTGCGACGATAGCCAAATCTCCTGAAACATGATTTCGTCTCCAAAGGGAACAGCTCAACTTAAAGCAGTGTGTTCGCCGCACTCTGACTTTAGGCAGAGGATTGAAACGCGGTGAATCACGTTAGCCCGCACCTTGCGACAGCACGCTGGACATCAAGGGCATGACACCAACAACATCAGCGACCTGTGTCGCGACGAAACCTGGCAGAATGACCAGTGCCATCAAATCTTGAGACAATCAATATTTATCCAGCATGCATGATTTAACCAGCATGCATGGAATGCTCACCAACGAACCTGCGAAGCTGGAAATCACTCCTGCAGCAGCCAGCTCAGCAGTCGCGACCGATCCCGAAGTCATTTCCGCCATACCATGCTGCAAAAGAGACAAAAAGACTGCGATTTTTTTCCAATGTGTGAAAACCGATAAGCTGCGTGGAAACGGATAATCAAGCGGTACCAGAACACGAGCAGTTGAGTCTTCGACTCCGTGCTGGGCATGATCATCAAGGTGCAACAATTCGTCAGCACTTGCAGAGATCTGTGGCAAAACAACAAGCAGTTTCCCGGTTCCGATGGCTGTCAACATTGGCTCCTGCGTTGCAGACGCAAGATCCCGATAACGAATGTGCGGAAGTGTAATTACCAGCATCGGCAAAGCTGCGAAGGCAAATACCAAGCTGGCAACAACAAAATCAGCAGGTAGGCCTGCAGACGTGATACTTCCTTGAAATGCATCGTTCCCGCCGCTGCTACAGTGAACGCAAACAAACCCAGCGGTGCGATTCGCATCAGGAACAAACTGACTCGACTGATTCCNCTGGAACACACATCAAGAAAATCNAACACCGGTTCCTTCTCGGGGGTCAACACCAAGCTATTTGCCTGTGCGGGATCAAGACGCCCCATTTTCGAGATCGGCGAAAGCAGCAGGTAGGGCAGAACTGTCATCTGCAAGAGTCCCACATAAGCTTGTCCGAGAACCCTCAAGTGGCCGCAGTAATNGCCAAAAAGCAACCCACAGACAACGCTCAGCAACAGCCCCAAACCAATCCACACGCCAAGCTTGGAACCCTTAGTCTCTATCGTCTGATCACTGTTTGTTGCGTGTCCCTTGTCCACCTTTTTCGTCGCTCGCGGTGTGTGATTCAGATCACATTTCCAATACGACAGCATTTCCTCGATCGCAACTTACTTCACGGGCGATAAAGCTATGCATTCAACCCCAACCCACTGAAAACCGGACCTTCGAATCCCCGCAAAACCGTGCAGCCCACCAGTAAAGCGGTGGACTTCCGGCGACAGGGGAACGAAAGAATCGCCTCCCCGCAATCGACTCACACCGATTATCATGATGAGCGGCAGAGCAGGGATCACCCATGGGTTGGTGGATCAAAAAAAGCAAAACGAAAGATATTGTCGGTGAAAACGAGTGAAAACGGCCTGCAAGATCGCCCTGCAGCAGTTTTGGTGATGCTGTCGTTTGTGAGTTTGCTCATCAGCTACATCACTTCCATTTTCGTCGCTCGAAGTCTTGGGCCTGCTGGCTTTGAGACTTACGTGGTAGCAATCGCCACTCTGACTCTGCTATCAACGCTTTCGGAATCTGGAGCAGGAAAAGCAGCGATTCAAATCCTGCCGGTCTATCAAGCATCTGACAAATGGCACCTCATGTCAGGCTTCTCGCGATTTTCTATTCATTTGGTGTTACTTGTAAGTTGCTTAATGGCACTGCTGGTACTGTTGGGCGACATGAGCCAACAGCGTGCCATCGAGGAACACGCAATTCTGATTGCCGCCTTATTTCTCCCTGCCGCTGCATTGTCGGGTGTTTTCATTGACTTCCTGATGGCAGTTCGAGCTCCGATCTTGGGGGCGGCCATCGCAAGANNGGTGATACCAGGTACAACCCTGGTATTAATGATGCTTGGCATGCATTTCATGAGATCATTCACTGCCCCTTGGGCTGTCGCATGCTTCGGCTTGGGTTCCGTGCTGGGCGTTTCCATTGCGGCCTTCACCTACCACAAACAATCATCTTCCGAAGTCTTGGGTGCGACACCTGAATTTGACCGTCCCTACTGGATCCGTGAGTGCCTAACCTTTCTTACGCTGGCAACGTTTGCATCCTGAATTTTCCGTTCCAGCGTGATTGCTCTCGACCTTCTTTCACTGGCCCCGAAGGACATCGCAAGCTTCGCGGCAGCTGCTGAGACGGGAGGGCTAATCCTGTTACTATCCAAATCGACAGACAAGTACTTTCAGATCTACCTCGCGGTCTTCATTGAACGTCATGCTTGGTCTGAAGGAATTGCGATGCGGAAACGGAGACTCATTTGGGTCGGTGCAACATGCACAGTGTTCCTGAGCATCATCGTACTAGCGGGCAAGCCGATCCTCGGTTTGTACGGCAACTCATTTGTCAGCGGATACCCTGCACTCGTACTCATAGCAACCGGCTGCTGCTTCTGGAGTATGTTTTCGCTGGCGCCAGCCTATTTGAAATTCAGTGGTCTGAACCGACTCGTCCTGATCGTCACCGCGACTGCAGCACTTGCGATGATCACACTGACACTAATACTAGGTTACTGGTAGGGCACAACGGGAGCAGGTCTCGCATTTTTCTTGGTGCTAACCAGCACTTCATCTACTTTCTTATGGCTTGCACGCAAACACTTTCTCAAGCAAACGCGTCTGCCAGAAGAACACTCGATGCT
Source organism: Rhodopirellula sp. (assembly GCA_002689655.1). Taxonomy (GTDB): domain Bacteria; phylum Planctomycetota; class Planctomycetia; order Pirellulales; family Pirellulaceae; genus Rubripirellula. Next base: position 21,444 of record NZHC01000063.1, read on the forward strand.
TAATTAAAACGATGCTTAATTAAAAGCTGAGTCGGATTTGACCGACTCTGCCAGCAACGCGTTCCCGCACAATATCGAGCGACGATGCATCATTTCGGACCGTGGCCATGGTTCATTCGCAAGAGCCATCCCAAATTTTAAGCCCGGACGTCGCGGGCAACACCGAATCATTGGAGCTCGCGGGATCGCCATTCACCACACCCAGCAAAGAGACACCCAGCAAAGANACACCCAGCAAAGACCTTGTTCGGTTCGTTCACACCGAGGAAGGCATGACTCACTGTCTCGCAAGCACGAGGCATGATTGAAAAACTGATAGGATCAGCCATGACCGATGGAATCCGAAACTGATTCGGAATCATGCCCAATCCTAGACAGCGAAAAACTTCACCCACGAACTTAACAAAAAGTTTCATTCACGTGTTTCACGGCAAATTCAAACTGTACTTCCAAAGGACTTCACAGATTTGGTACCCCAAATATATTCCAACCAGTGCCTCCCGGTCGAACTCCCCCATGATTCGCATCCAGCAAGTAACGCTCATACTCCTGCTCGTATTTACGACTACTTGGTGTGACGCCCAAATGATGGAGTCTGCGTCATTGTGGCAATCCACGTCGGCGACTGCACCTTTCAAGGATCGATTACTCAATACTGCAACGCTACCTGACATCCCCAAGTCAATTACTTCAGAGAAGAGCGAATCAGACAGTTTGCGAGAAACGGTCCACGGCGTCCACCTGTTCGAAGGCTCCCTTCCACTTTCGCAAGAAGTTGGCCCCACCGTTGTTCACATCAACTCCTTTTTTACACAACATGACACACGTGCTGGAACATCAGTAGACGAGAAACCGTACTCGCACGATGCCCGAACGCACCAAACAGGTACTGGATTGGATTCAGGTACTGTGCAGGCTTTGTTCACTAATCGTCTGACGGAGGCAGAACGAAGGCAAATAGATTTCAGCGAGTTTGACCCAGTCAATTTCCAAGTTGAAAACAGCGAAACTTTCGACATGCCGCTGGAGTCCCCCGTCATGCAGTCATCGAATGCGTACGGTCAGTCCGGGGTGAACTCTGTTGCCCAATTCAATGTGGGCGTCGATCTGTACGCCGCCCCAGACTTCAAGAATGGATTACTGATCTACGGCAAGAATGTAGCAATGAAAATCGGCGGTTACGTGAAAGCCGATTTCATTTACGACTTCAATCCAATTGACTCGACGGATTCCTTTGACACCACCAAGATTCCAGTAGATGCATTGCCGCGAACNAATTCCAGATTTCATGCGAGACAATCAAGGCTCAGCTTTGACACACGCTGGAAAGGTGTTGACGAAGTGGTCAAAATCTACGTGGAAGGCGACTTTTTCAGCGCGAGCGATACGTTTCGATTGCGACAAGCATACGGTGAGTCAGGTCGATTGCTGGTTGGCAAGACATGGACCGCTTTTACTGACGTTGCAGCGGCTCCGGCCACGCTTGACTTTGAGGGTTCGGTTTCATCAGTCAACCGCCGGCAGGCTCAGGCACGCTACACATTTCCAATCTGTGATGACGTTGTCACTGGTACACTCTCACTCGAAGACACCAAGTTCATCATTGCCCTTGACCCCGCCTTGGGAACCTCCCGTTCCCCAACCCCCGATTTTGTCGGACATGTTCGCCTAGCAACCGACCTGATTCAACTACAGGCGGCAGCGTTGTATCGAGAAGTGGGTTTTCAGCCGACCAACGAGAGCACCATCACGAAGCCCGCCGGAGGCATGAATTTCACAGGTGTTCTTATGTTGACTGGACGTACGAAAGCCTATTCACAGGTTTTGTTCGGAAAAGGCATTGGCAGTTACCGATCGCTGCCAGATGCTGCAGCCGTAACCGGCGGCGAAGCAGCCTTACTGCCGATGTTCGGCTGGATGTTTGGGCTAACTCACGAATGGACCGACTTACTGAGTTCCAACTTCACTTATGCAGCCAACAACATTGACAACACCACCGGCCAAGACGCTGATGCTGTCAAGCAAACAACCTACATGGCGATCAACCTATTATCCAAACCACAAAATCGAATCACCGTGGGTATCGAGTATTTGTACGGCACAAGGACCAACAAGGACCTGCAATCCGCAGGTGCCCATCGAGTCCAATGTGCCGTCATCTTCAATCTGCCGTAAGGCAAGTCGTAACGGACAATAAATTGGCGTTGTCAGCTGGTGGTGCTTCTGGTTCTTCAACAAATGGTTACAGCATGTCCGTAGTAGCGAGTCAGGCCACAAACCTGCACTTGCTTCGGAGCAAGCGAATCTTGGCAAAATCCCGTCGGACCAGACCGAACTGAAGCTCAGGCCCAAACAGGGCCCCAATGGATTGACTGCTTCGGCCACCGATTATCAACCCCCCATCGAATGGGCTGGAAGAACTCCAGGACTCCTAACAGACTGACACAAAAAAAACGCCAGTCGCAGATTCATGCAACTGACGTTTTTGATAGGTCTTGTCGTAAACGCGAGATATCTAAGAAAGCTTAGAAATCAGCGCTGTACTTGTTGACGAGTCTTCTACGCTCAGCCGCCGTTGCATCGGCAATCTGCGACCAGATATCTTGCAAACTCCGGGCTCCCCGTGAACGCTCCTGTGTATGAATCTGCGCGATTTCACGCCCCTGTTGCTGCTTCCCTGCATTCATTCCAGTGACCATCGATTGCATCCCCTGTGGACCATAAGGGGTGGAGCCATACCCCATGCTTGCTCGGTAGCCACCATAAGAACTTGCATATCCAGAAGCTCCACCGCCGCCAGTTTGCGACACTCTCAAAGCGCTGGACATTCCAACGCCCTTCATGATGGACTCACAATTTCTGAAAGTTGCAGCGATCTTTGCTCCAAAATCAACCAACTCAGGATCAACATTCAAGATCGGTAAGCGATCAATTTTTCTGGAGTACTTGTCGTACCAGATTGCTCCTTGCCCGAACGATTGGAAATGGTGATCATCCCGGAGGTCATCCATCAACGAATTCAGCGACTTCCAATACTGTTGTGTTGCAAGTAACTCATCTTTCTCTTTGTTATTCGACCCGGGAGAGTTTGCCTGCTGAACAGCATGCGTCATCGATGCAGGCAATTCCATCACACTCATCAGTTTCCGAGTGCCTTCATCACCAAGATTTCCACGCAACATGAACGTGTTGCCACTGACGGATGGTTCCCACTTCCGGAAGTCCTCAATCATCGCACCCTGATTTTCAAGAATCTCGATCAGAAGTGGCTTGCCAACAGCCGCAAGAATCTCAGCGGAATCAGCGAAGTCCACGCGAATGGCACCGAGTTCGGAATCATCAATCGAGATTCCCAAGGTGATTCCTTGAATGCCCTGCAGAAGGCTGACCAGCTGGTTACCTGGTATTTTCGCGTCTTTGAGTGCCTTGAGTTTGACAATTCGTTGCTCGATTTCATTGACCGAGACAAGTCCACCTAAGTCCATCGCCATGATAATCGGGGTGCCCACCTTGGTGGCGTAAGTGAACGCCTGTTGAAGATAAGGGGCAAGATGGCCACCAGGTGTTGATATATTTGTCTGCCGCAACCAACGAGAGACATCCTGACGATTCGCGGGAGTGTACGACGCCATGAACGCTGGGCCCATTTGTAGAACAAAGTGATCGTCAGGCAGTCGCACGGCAGAGTGGCCGCTAATTTCATCCATCGATCCACCATAGTGCTTCGCAACACTCAGAACATCTTTGTCGTCCTCAAACTTCATCATGCCTAGTTCCCACAATGCTTCATGGCCAAAGTGGAGGTCATGCCGGCCTGCGAGCAACACGTCCGTCGCCCCGGGAGGCAGAGCAGAAACCCCAGCATCGAAAGCAGCCTGCCGCTTGGCTTGCCAGCCCTCACGGTCAGCGATACGGGACCCGAACATTTTTTTGGCGTTGATTAAAACAAGCGTGTTAGCGTCAGCAGGCACGCGAGCCCTCATACCAGCGAACTGCGCGGTAGCGAGTGTGGGCGTGAGCAAAAACGTCAACAACAGGGGAAGGCAAACGGCGCTTTTCATTGTGTCGATGTGGATCACTTGTGAGGTTGATTTCGCCAGCTCTCGATCATACCGCAAGCAAAAAGCCTGAGGTTACTAATACGCCAGCGAGTTACATGAGTCCGAACCGGTACATCCGGCGGGTAACAGATTATAGTCATAAGTTGGGCCCCGTGTATCAGCCTCTTTTCCGCATTTCAGCTTCGTTTATGGAAATTCGGGTGCAAAAAATTGCCTGACCGATACCACCCCTGAATGTGGCAGCGCAGCAAATTGGAACCATTACAAGCCGGTTTAGAGTCGTCAGCTCACCCCAATAAATCCATGAATCAGCTGAAAACTTCATGCCCTAAGTTCAAGTCACGTCATTCTGGCCACGATATGCCCCCTGCACCGCCGCATTGAGATCACAAAGTTCAAATCACGGATTTGTGCAAAAAAACCGTAAATCAACCAGCACACGGCAGTCACAGCACTGGGAACTCCCTACCAACCTCGCGTCCTCGTTCGATCCACAGGCCAGCCCAACACCAGCGGGCGGGCAACCTGTTGTCACAACGGGCCTGTTATCAAAAATGTCGAAACAGGATCTGGCTCGTCACACCGCCCTCAACACGGCTGAGAGCATCACACCAGGCGTAATCGTTGAAGCCTGACCGCAGTTAGCGAAAGCCCTCGGGAAGAAACACATCCCTTCGAGACAGACAACTTGCGTTGCGACAGAAACACGGGGCAGCGATCAACCTCGTCCAATGGTCTCCATCGCTGTTACGCTGAGACCACGCCCATACGCTGAGACCACGCCAACGAACAAACCCAGACTGCCTTTGAGCTGGCACATGCAGTGCTCGATTCTCAGCATGGGCCATGCTCTGTTTCCGCAAAACACAATGACTTTTGCAATGACTTTTGCAATGAGAAAAGAGCGCCGGAAACTCGGCCATCGCAACAAATCGGTATGCGGCCTCTCAGCTGTCGCTTCGCCCCCACGAAGCCCGCCAAGATCAAAGCCAATTCTCATCAATGTACCAATCAGCCGTTTGCCGAATGCGTTCTTCAATACTCGTGGACGGCACGAAACCTGTGTGCCTACGCAGTTTCGCTGCTGAACATGTCCAGGCACCGGCGGCAGCCTCTCGAGCTTTATCCACATTGAGGATCGTGGGACGCTTTCGGAGTCGAGCCCACAAATCGCTGCTCAATGCCGCGCCCCAAATCATCAACATCGGCAAACGCACCACTCGTGTACGTGAACGACCGAAACAACCACCGATTAAATGCCCCAGTTCCGAATACGTCATTACTTCGTCGGATGCTGCGTAATAAATTCCTCCATCATCCTGATCGTCCCGCGAGACACGTTCACCCTGTTCGGCTGCCAGGATCAATGCTTTGGCAAGGTCATCAGCGTGAATCATAGAATAATGAACATCCTCAAACCCCGGGGCCAGGTGAACCCCTAGTTTCCGGATGGTCTTGAACCATTGAAATCCATCACGATCATGTTCTCCAATTACGATAGGTGGACGCACGATGGTTGCAGGAACCTCATCAGCAGAATCGATCACCGCCAACTCCCCCGCCCGCTTGCTGCGCCCGTAACTGGAAACAGGATTTATCTCATCTGTTTCAACCCTTGGCTCCACACCAGGACTTGGCCCCGCCGCTGCCAACGAAGAAACAAACAGCAGGATTGGCGGACGACTGCGTTGGGAACAGGCAAGCGAGAGATTCCTGGTTCCATCACCGTTCACCTTCATCAAATCGCCCTTGCCGACACTCTTGGTCAACCCAGCCAGATGGTAAACCACATCAACATCTTTGACCGCTTCCGCCAACGAATTGACATCCGCCAGGTCACCTTGGACAAGAGTGACATCAAGCTGCGACAAATCAACAGCTCGAGCCTGCGATCGCACAAGGCATTTTACAGCAGTGCCTTGAGCGATGAGTCGCTGAACCAAATGGTGCCCGATAAAACCTGTAGCACCTGTTACCAAAGCATGTCTCATGCTTACGAAATTTAAGTCTGTAGGAAATCAAACAATGCAACCTGGATCACCATGCTAATTATCCAAGATCGCGTTTCAACACAATCAAGAGTGCATGCAGAACTGAAATGCGGAAGCAAATTGACGCATCTCGAGATCAAGCTACCCAGATAAAGGTTTCATTTATTACGATTAAGACGATTGTGCAGAGCCCGTCGAAAGCCTGTTTGATCGAAAAACTTGCCAGAATCCCGGACTGCTCGCGATCCGAGGAAAACTCACCTTTCCAGTCGGCCACTTGCCTCAGCCACTTGCCTAAAAAGAGAGCGGTTTGCTCACGGCCGGCGAAACATCACCTCACTCGTCACCACCGCGTCATCCTCACCCGTCACTGCCAAGCACCAAATCGTTGCATCTGCAGGCAGCTTTGCAGATACCAACCCCGTAGCTAACGATGCTTCAATACTTTTCCACTTCCGATCAACCAGTGGCCCACGATCACTTGTGTATTGCAATACTGCATGCGAGGGGCTTTGTTGGGCAGGAAAAGCACAAGAAACAACACCCGCATGCAGTACAGGTTCTGCCAACTCAACCATGGCATCCTTTTTCAACAGGTATTGATCAATAAAGCGTCCGATCTCAAGCGGAGCCCAACCATGAAGATGACTGTGTCGCATCCCTGCCTTGATCCTGAGAGTGACAGGGCCCTGAACGAGCTTGTAGGTCTGAGCATAACTTTTTAGTGGGTAATGCTTGTCATTGGTTCCATTCACGAAAAAAATCGGAACTCGGCAATGCGGCAGGAAACGGGAAGGGTCATGCCAGCTAATCCACTCCGCTCTCTGCTTTGGACCCAAACGATCAATCATGGTTCTTTGCACAGATTCACCATCGAAAAGAAAGCCACATCCGTAGACGGGAACCGCGGCTTTGAAGCGGGAGTCAACACTTGCCGTCAAGCAGGTCAGGTAGCCTCCCCAGCTAATCCCCGTCACGGCCGTACGTTCTGGATCAACATCAGGAAAGCTCCGCAAGAGCGAGTGAGCCCGCACAGCAGCTGACACAGCATGAAACTGCCAGTCATCCGTCGGATCCTCATTGACGTTCTGAAACTTCGCTTTGTGATCGTCCAGGGGCCCGGGCTTTGCAACACGTTGACGCTTCCCCCTGATGTGGTCAAACCGCTGCACCACCTGCCCGGTGACCTGATCGAACATTGGCAAAGCGGGCCGCTTACCGCCCAGATCCATTGCGATGGCTGCGTAGCCGCGCCGTGCCCAATTTTCTGCCCATTCCGAAAATGCTGTCCCACCACCACCATGCAACAACACAATCCCTGGATACTTGCCGCCTGAACGCTGCTTCCCGGCAAGCGTTGCAGGAGATGCGTAGTAGGCAAAGATCTCTGTTGGCTGGCCATGATAGTCCTCTCCCCTATAAAGCAGGGAACAAATCACCGATTGAGAATCTAACCAACGAAAATCTGGGGGAACCACCAGACGCTGCATATCCCACCGTGCCAGCGGCATTCCAGTTTTCGAATCGACGTCCAACGCCGGGACACGATCTGTTGTCTCATCCGCAGATACGGATCCAAAGTGAGCGATTGAATACACGCTGTAGATCGCAACCAGCAAAAATGCATGAAAACAGGCTCGAATCACGTTAACTCCTTGAAAACAGGTTTTCACCAGCATGTCGTTTTTCCAAATTCACCGTCATGCTGCCCAATGAATGCCATTCAGCTGCATATGGCTCGTACTCTCACTTCGCACGGGTCTCTCTGCCCATTTCGGCCACCTGCAGCGAGAGAAATACAGAAGGCCTTCGACACAGTGCAGGTCACCGCTCAATCCCGACGGAAACCAACGTACATACGGCTCGCCAATCACCTCACGGTTGCATTCAACAGGAAATACCGATCGTCAGGTGATCGGGGAGCCGTTAAACTCTAGGTATACGATTTCGTAGGCGAACCCCAGTACGGGTTCCCGATTCTCATTCCAATTCCAAAACAACCAGCTCTTCTTGCCCCTCCATTTCATGCTGCAATCCCACCGAATCATGAAACGAGCCTTGAAAGTCTTCTCAGTCAAAAGCGTTCTGTCATGCCTAATGATAATGTTTGCGTCGACGACGGACACGGCCAACGCGCAGCAAGATACCCACAATCTAATTACAGAGGTCGATTTCAAAGGTGCTTCCTTACCAGAACGCAAACGCAATTTTCTTCGTTCCCATTGTTTTGACTGCCACGACTCTGCGAGCCAGGAAGGCCAACTTGATCTCGAAAAAATCTCTTTCGACCTGAGTAGCCTTGAGTCTGCAGAGCGATGGCAAAAAGTTCTTGATGCGATCAATTCAGGTGAGATGCCCCCTGAAGACTCAAAACAGCCTGAAGCACAATCGAAAGCGGATTTTCTGGAGTCTTTATCAGCGAAACTGGTGAGTGCCCGTCAAATCCTCAGTGACAGTGGTGGCGTCATTACCATGCGGCGACTGAACCGACGCGAATACGCGAATACGATCCGCACCTTGCTGGGCGTCGACATTGAACTTGATGAATTACCCAGTGATGCCGATCCCGGGAGCTTCGACACCTCAGGTTCATCGCTCTACATTTCCAGCGATCAGATTGAGAAATACCTAACCTTGGGACGCCAAGCTCTCTCAACCTTGATCGCTAGCCACACGAAGCCAAAGCAGATTGAACTGCACCAAGAATGCGAGACGGGGACCAATCAGGGCATCAAGAAAAGGCGTGACCAACTACTCAAGCGTCACAATCTTGCAGAGCAATGGCGCAAATCAGATGGGCGTCCACCGACCGACTTTGGCTACATCGATGCGAGCCGCGTGCAATTTGAGGAGGGGCAATACAAGAAAAGTTTCCCCGCCTACGATGCCTATCTCAAATTCCCCCCCTCAAGCTCTGGTATCGCCTTCACGGTTGCACAGTCAGGTGCGATGGTCCATTACACCTCGCTACCTGCAACTGCACCTGCGGGTGAATACCTTGTCCGAATACGAGCCGGCCGCCTGCCCAACGTTTCACCCGAGCGTTCGTATATCGAGTACGGCAGCGTCGCTCCCAACGCGCGCGCCGGAGAAATTGTCGTGCGGGGGTACCACAAAATCAGTGGCACCTATGAAGCACCGGAGATCATCGAATTCCCTCTTACAATCAATCACCCCAACGAGCGAAAAATTGGGCTGCGCGAACGTCAACCAAATTCACGAGACGCAGCCCGTATCGCCTTCAACGACGCTCGCAAAGAAGGCAATGCTCTGCCCCCACCCGCAATCTGGCTTGATTGGGTAGAGATCACCGGCCCTATCAACCGAAATCAGAGCAAAAAACACTTTGACCGCCTGTTCCCATCAGACAAAAATAGAGATGAACCAACAAACGCACGATCCATCCTGAAACAATTTGCGCAACGAGCGTTTCGTTTCAAGCAACCTTCGGAAAACTATCTTGACCGACTCGTGCAGCTATACGAGGAAGAAAAGAAAAACGGTCTCAACTTCCACCGCGCCTTGGTCACACCTCTGGCTGTGATATTGGCTTCACCGAGTTTTCTCTACCTCCAAGAACCAAACGATTCTCCAACTCGCCGGCCCCTCACTGACCAAGAACTGGCAGTCCGTCTATCTTATCTGCTGTGGAGCGGTCCACCTGATCAGCGACTTCAATACCTTGCCAGAAAAGGCAAGCTGGGAAACCCAAAAATACTGAAGGAAGAAACCGAGCGTTTACTGGCGGATCCCCGATCCATGGAATTTGTACGAAGCTTCACGCATCAGTGGCTGCAAATGGAGCGTCTCGACTTTTTCCAGTTCAACTTCCTGCTTTACCCCCAGTTTGACGAAAGCATGAAGATGGCAGCACGCGAGGAGGTGTTCCAGACTTTCAACAGTTTGCTCCGAAACGATGGAGGCTTGGGAAATCTACTGCGATCAGATCACGTTGTGATCAATGAAATACTGGCAGATTATTACGGCATCGCGGGCGTTCGCGGAAATGAATTCCAAGTTATTCAGGTTCCACCAAACTCACCACGCGGTGGCTTACTGGGGATGGCGGCGATTTTAGCCATGGGATCCGATGGCGAAAAAGCCTCTCCGGTTGAACGAGGCGCATGGGTACTGAGAAAAATCTTGCATAATCCACCACCACCTGCTCCGGCAAATGTCCCACAACTCAGCCGACTGAGCGACAAACTTCTTTCTGCCCGAGAGCTGCAAGCCGCCCATATGGAAGAACCGCAATGCGCCCATTGCCATCGTAAAATCGATCCAATTGGATTCGGATTGCATAATTTTGATGCAACAGGCAAGTGGCGAGAGCAAGAGACGGTTAGCCTCATCGCAAAGAAGAAAGTCCGGCAAGCAAAGACACACGTCATCGACCCCAGCGGTACCCTACCCAATGGCGATAGTTTTGCCGATTTCCTTGAATTGCGAGATCAAATTGCAAAGCATGAACAGGACTTCGCCCGCGGTTTTTCCGAATCATTAATCGCATACGGACTGGGCAGGCCGTATGGTTTTTCTGACAGAACCTTGGTTGATCAAATCCTAGAAGAGGCAGCTGGTCAGGACAATCAAGTCAGCGCCTTCATACACGCCCTCGTTCAATCCAATGCATTTCAGCAGAAATAGATTTCATTGCCGGAATCCAACACGGAGGCGAATTACTTTGCAACGGGAGCCCCGGACGATTCAGAACGAATAGAGCTCGACACGCCCAAAATCATTGAACTTACCCTTTTTGTTTTTCTTGGGCTGGCTCTTCGAGCCCGCTAAAAGGACGTGATTGCCATCCGCAAGATAGGTAGCTTCCGTGACACGATATCCGGTTTTCAAAGAGGCAATCCGACTACCAGATTCGTGCTCGAAGAATGCTGCATTCCAGTCGCCGCCACGCAATCGTCCGGCCATAATGAAGTGGTTTGCTTTGGGATGAACAGCAAGCGTTTCCATCAGCCCCTCTCCGCCGTCGCCATCATGTGTTTGGTCAACCATAGCAGGCTTATTTCCTCGCCAAGCCCACCGTTGCCATAGTTGCTTACCATTCCCAGCCATCGGGTCACGCATCGGTCCCATGCCTGCCAACAAAAGCTGCTCACCATCCGGCGAAAACTTCATCGAGAAGATCCCCCCCAAATAACAGTGGCTTTTGATGATCCCCCAGCTTGTGAAGGCAGACGTTGTCCACTGGGTCTGAAGGCTGCCATCCTCCAGATTGTAAATCCGCACCTCACCCATCAAGTTGCCTGCGGCCACCAACTTACTATCAGGGCTGATCGCGACAGACTGAACGGAAGGCACGTGGGGCAGACTCCAAACAAGCTCACCTGTCGAGGCAGAGAGAACACGAATAGAAGGTTCCTTCTCTGCCTGTGGCTCGTACTTGTATCCACCTGCGATGTATTGTCCCGTGACTGAGGCAACATACATTTGGTCAGGAGACACAGTCATATCCCAAGACCAAAAATCATGCACCTTTTGACGCTGCACGAGAGTGTTGGTGACAAGATCAAACCAGCGTAACTCTCCGTCATATCCCGCAGTAATAACGCTATTTTCTCCCAGCAAGGCGACTGAACTGACGTAACTGTCGTGCTGATAAAGCCGGTCATGTTCTCCGTTTTCGAGATTCAAGCGATAGACGCCGTGCAGACACCCGACAACCGCCTGCTTTGCATCGGGGGACACCACTGCAGCCAGCACACCACTGGGCAAATCAAATTCTTTCGTACGTTTTAATTCCATTTTTGCCATAGCAAGTGCGTCAGACCAAAATCTCGCGGATGGGTTGAGTGTCGTCTTCAACACGATGAAATGTTGGCAAGCCGGGCAGTTCATATTCCTGATGTGGATCGATACCCAAAGCTTTAAAGATGGTTGCAAAGAGATTTCTGTTGTCGACTTGCCCGTCTACAACCTCGAATCCAAGCGGGTCAGTCGCTCCATGCACAACCCCTCCCTTGATACCACCACCAGCCATGGCCATGCTCCAAGCCTTGGGATAATGATCGCGGCCACGCGCGTCATTCAACCATGGTGTTCTTCCAAACTCGCCCATGGCTATCACCAGCGTGTCCTGCAACATTCCCCGATCCTCAAGATCAGTGACCAACTGAAACAGAACATTATCCAGTTCGGGAACCAACATTTGGTGCATTTCATGCTGGAATACGTGATTATCCCACGGCATCCCGTTGGCGACCATCACAAACGTCGAACCATTTTCGATCAAATGCCGAGCCTGCAGAGCGTGCTGCGCAAAGGCGCCACCCCCGTACCGTTGGCGATCTTTTTCGGGCAGGCTATTCAAATCGAACAGTGGGGCACAACTCATCAATCCGTTGACCCGACTAAAAGCCGCGTTGTGCGAGGCAGCAGCTTCACTTCGCTGATCATTTTCGAACTTACGACTTAGAAACTTTCGCAGCGCCTCACGTTCAGCATGATCAACCTCACTAATTTCTGCCAAGCGATTGATATTCGGAATAGCATATTCTCCCCCTGCTCTGATCGGGCCATACTCAGCCCCTAACCACCCCGCCCAATTCCCAGCTTTGAATTGCTTAAACTCGTTCCCTTCAGGACAAGGGTCGAGCAGAACGAACTGTGGCACAGGGCTATCCAACTGTCCCAATTGCTGAGCGATCACCGATCCCAGAATCGGCCGCGTGAAGGGTGGTCGTGGTTTGTCACCTCGCGTGAGAACATCGATCCCCTGAAAATGCTCTCCTGGCTCAGTCCTCATGCTACGAACTACCGCCAATTTGTCCATGATGGTCGCACACTGCGGCATCAATGAACTCACCTTCACTCCTGGCAAATTGGTAGGAATCGCCGAAAACGGGCCACCAGTTTCGGTACCCGGCTTGGGATCCCAAGTCTCAAACTGACTGGGAGCACCACACAACCAAAGCAAGATACATTTTTTGCCAGATTTTTTTGCAACATCGGCCAAGGCAGGGACAGAAAACAAGCCACTAAAACTACCTGTCGAAGCAGCACCTGCAGCCATCGTTCCCTGCAGGAACAAACGACGGTGGACCGTGTGTTCAACACTACCACAGCCGTGCTGCATCACATTGCGGCCTCGCTGGGAATCACGACTAGATGGGTACTTACGCTCTTTCATATGCTACAAAAATGGCTCAATGGTTGTACCTGAATTCCGCACTCGTCAGCATCGACCACGCCACCTGTCGTATCGATTCTGCTGTCCCACCTCGCTTGCTCAAGTAGGCAATTACCACGGCAGCCTCCTCGGCATCCGGCACTCGTGCAAACATCACCTGAAAGAGCCGATTCACCCTCTGCTGATCCGAATCCATTTTTTCCAACTGCGGAACCAGGTGCGTGGGTTGATTACTAGCTGCCAGCAAATCTTGCATTTTCTGGCCATTGCTCAAAAACAGCGATTCCTTGATATTCGCGACTTGTTCATCCGGCAACAGGTCTGGGAACTGCTGACGAAAGCCCGAGGCCAGGATCCCATCATCGCGCACTTCTCCAAACAGTGCAATCATTGCCGATCTTGCCAATTGCTCGCCCGTCAGTGAGCGTTCCAAATAATAAGCAAAGGTCGCAGGGTCATCGACACCCTCGGGCCGGCGTGATGCAAGTCGGTAGGCATTGCTGGAAACGATCGCACAAATCAGACGTCGCACATTATAGCCACTGTCTCTGAAATCCTGTGACAGCCATTCAAGCAACTCTGGATGACTGGGCGGATGAATGCTGTCCATCTCGTCATAAGGGTGAACGATCCCTCGTCCCATCAATAATGCCCAGACACGATTAACGAGAGCCAGAGCCACGCGTGGATGATCACGTACCACCATGTTGACAAACTTTTCGCGTCGCGAAAAAATCGGCACTCGAGGCACATGGTCAAGTCGACCAGGCCTATAAAGCCCATCGGCATCCGATTGCTTCTTGTCTTTACCCGGGCGTTCCTCCTCAACCGTGTCAACCTCCAGAAAGGTCAACCGGTTGGGTGTGCTATCTCCCAACAAATCGGCAAACTCCGAAAAGCCACCAATCGCACTTTCCGTGACCTGCGGTCCTGATTTGCCATGTTCATTTTTCCCTCGATTAAAAAAAGCCACCAGTCCCCAGTAATGAGATTGCTTGATCTCGTCAACCAACATGTGGTCATGACATTGAGCACATTCGATACGGATTCCGAAGACTGCAGGAGCGATGGCCTCGGCAATCTTTTGATGATCATTATTGCGTTCGAATAAAAACCAATTCCCCCCCCGCTTCGTTTCGTCTGATGGCCGTGCCAAGAGGATTTCTTCGACAAATTCATTCCACGGCTGGTTCCTGCGGATCGAGTTTTCGAGGAACGCACGCCACTGATGCTGGCGCCGTTTTATGTACTTATCTTCGTTCACCCGGCCCATCAATAAAATGTCGAACAAGTCAGCCCAATGGGTGACATACTCCTCGCTTTGCAACAACTGTGCAATCAAAGCCGCGCGTTGCTGACTGGTCTGAATGCCGTTTTCCAGAGCTGTCTCCAACTCGGAAACCTTGGGAATCCTGCCCAGCAGGTCCAGGTAAAGACGCCGCACGAACACGTGATCGTCACAAGCACCAGCCGGTTCTAACCCACTATTTTGGTAGCCTTGCTGCAAATGCTGATTAATTTTGGTCACGACCTCCTGATGATTCTGTAGGACCATCGCCGTGGTTTTCTCCGCAGCAATTCCTACCTCAGCCGCTGTGATTGACCTGCTAGCGTGCAGGAAACAGGTACTTGCCAGCAGACAACACACTCGCAGCCCTATTCCGAGCCCCGTTTTTGTCGGGCTATGGAAACCTTTCATTTCAAATCATCGCCCTGAATACTACTGATTGGACTAAAAACGCGACGTTGTGGTTGACCCGCATTCCAAAATCGAAATCTCGCACACGTTCGCCAACTGTCCTCTATCATACTCCCCCCGTACAGTCTGCAACACATCCACGTTGCTCGAATCATATGGCTTATCGCGTTCGAAAATCATCATGAACTTCAATACCTTACTGACATGCACCTTCATTGGCCTGACCTTCGTGACGCTCACCCCAACGCGAACACAAGCACAATGGCAGAAAACTACTGAGCAAATAGTAAACTTCGACTCACTCCCAGACTCAACTGACGAGCTGCAATCTTTAATTGATAGCCGGAGAGGCGTCATCGTCCTGACAGAAAAGTTCTACCGAATCAATCGCCCGCTAACTCTCCAGCTCGGCAAACATGGTGCAGCATCCATCACCTCGACGAATGGCTCCACCCTGATCATGACAGGTCCCGGCCCTGCCATCTCGGTTTTGGGCAACCACACTGGAACTGCCTCACCCACATCCTTTTCGACCAAGACTTGGAACGAGCGCATGCCAACCTTCTGCGGATTCGAAATCCTTGGAGGACATCCGAAAGCTGATGGAATCAATCTACAGCAGACCGTGGGCGCGGTTCTTGAACGCATTTCGATTCGGTGGTGCCGACATGGAGTTCATCTCACCAATCGCAACCGCAACGCCATCATCGCAAACTGCCACCTTTACGAAAATTCGGGCGTCGGTTTGTACCTCGACGATGTCAACCTTCACCAGATCAACGTCAACAACTCGCATATCTCATACAACCGCGGCGGCGGCGTTGTGGTCCGTGATGGCAATGTACGCAATTTGCAAGTGACGGGCTGTGACATCGAAGGCAACATGCCTGACAACACAACTGAAACCGAGACAGCTAATATTTGGATTGATGTCAGCGGCTCCGAACAAGACCCTTCAAAATCTGTCGCAGAGATTGCGATCACTGGCAATACAATCCAACACTCGGCAAATTACGGTGTTAAAAACGATAAGACCATCGCACCGGGCGGTGCCAACATCCGCTTGTCAGGCAAAGCCGTTTACCCAATCAATTCAGTAACTATTTCGGGGAACATCCTGAGCGATACAAGCACTTTGGTTGACATTCGCCATAGCCATGATGTGACCGTCAGTGGCAATACCTTTTTCGCTCCTAAGCCGAACAACTTGACCGTAGAGCACAGTCAGCGGGTCGTAGTCACCGGAAACACTTTCAACCCGCGGCAATTTGTACGCCCTGGAGGCATACAATTTTCCCATTGCACGGATTGCATGTTGGCAAACTCGACGCTTTTTCGCCTCGCAACTGAAAGGGGTGGAGTGAAATTCTCTGACTGCTCCGGATGCCTGCTTACCGGCCTGATCATGTCCCAATGTAATTCGGGAATCCATTTTCACGAGACAAAGAGCACTACGATCTCCAACTGCCGCGTCAGCGGGACTTCCGAAGATTCCTTCGACCTGTTGATCGATCAGTCAAATACCAATATTCAACTTCATGGTAATAGTTTTTCAGGATTCACTGTCATTAATCCAGCCCTAACCGAAACGCCAATGGACAAATCTGGTCATTGAATTACGCGTTACAAATCTGGAAACGCGACCACTAATTAGAAAAATGCGACTCTCTGGCAGAGAGCCGCATCTAAGTCTGTCGGCAGTTCCTCACGCGGTCGAGTTGGAAGGTCAGTCTACGGCAGACGAACGTACATTTGATCCATCCCACGCCGGAGTGTCCACGCACGCTCCATAGGACATGTCTCCCGCTTCGCCGCGGTCAGCACCATTCTCATGTGCGACCGCATTTCTCTGTCGCTCGTACTGGCCATGACACTTTCCATCGTCCGCTGATAGAGACTGGCACACTGGGCGTGGTGACCAGCGTTATACATTGGGACTCCAGTCGAAATCGCATCGAAGATCATCTTCTTTGCGTCAACGTTCTTACCCGACGGTATCAGGACGCGATCGACCACATGAATCACACCGTTAGAGGCATCGAGATCGGTCGTTAAAAGCCTCGCTCCATTAACACTCGCCCCGCTCTCCGTGGGGGCAATCGCTACAGTGGTCCCCTGCAGAGTCTTGGCATTTTTCGCAGCTAAAGCGTCTGGTGAGTAGACGCGACCTGCGACCACATGGTAGGTCAATATGTCGACGAGTTGCTGCTTATTCTCCGGCTTCAGCAAGGTCTCGATCGTCCCAGCAGGAAGTGCACCGAAAGCTTCATCTGTCGGAGCAAATACCGTGAAGGGCCCGTCGGACCCGAGTGTTTCTGCGAGCCCACCGGCACCGACAGCAGCCAGCAATGTTCCGAACGAACCAGCCGCCGCCGCGGTCTCGGGGATCGTCTTATCCGCTGGCAGGATAACAGAGTCGATTACGTGGATCACGCCGTTATCGCACTTGATGTCAGTGGTTACAACCTTCGCGCCGTCAACCATGACGCCTGAGTCGTCGGTCTTGATATCCACACGCTGACCATTGACCGTGGACGCACCCGTCAGTTCCACTACCTGCTGAGCCATTACGGCCCCGGGCACGACATGATAAGTCAGGATCCCTGCCAAGGCTGCTTTATTCTCTGGCTTCAGAAGCTCTGCAACTGTTCCGTCGGGAAGTTTCTTGAACGCCTCATCCGTCGGCGCAAAGACAGTGAAAGGTCCTTTGCCTTTGAGGGTTTCAACCAGATCGGCAGCCCCTAGAGCTGCGGCCAACGTCTTAAAATTACCGGCTCCAACAGCCGTGTCAACGATGTCTGCGGCTTTCGCCGAAGGGGCCAGTATGGCGACCACGGCGAGAGCCCCTATGCAACGAAGCAACATTCTCATAGCACACCATCCCATCTTATCGTTTACTGTTAATTATTTGACCGATGTTGATATCGGACATGTCTCACGCGAGACTTACTAGTATGCAACCATGGCAAGCCCAACCTGCTCGCAAGAAGGAACCGCACGGCGCAATCCCCAATGAATCGGATGGTAACCTGGGGAAATACGTCAAATCGTAGTGACTACTGATCACAAGAAGTCACGGCAGAACAACTCTTGGCCCCGCGGACGACATGCTAAGCACAAACAAGTAACGCGATTCACACACCGATCAAGCAAGTGTCGAGCTGCAGTTGCATACAAATACTCGGGCCCCTTTAGGCTCTCTCGCGAGATCCGTCCCAGAAAAGCGGCGACCGAGCGATAATGTGCTGCCAGCCCCAATAACTATCTTGATCCACGAAAGTCCTTGATTCCCGATCAGGTTGTCGGCGTCGACCACCTTGCCATTGTTGCTATCTAGAAGATTGTTGAATCTGAGTCTCAGCCCTGCGATGACACTCATCTGAACATGTCACAGCGAAATCCTTTAACATTACTGGTCAGTCGGTCTTGCGTCTCTGTCCTTCTTCCTCACCTTTTTCCTTCGTTAACTCCGCAAGAGGACGTAGGAGACTTTCACACAGCAGCCAACTTTCCAGCCTTTGCATCTGCATCGAGCGAATCCGCAGCGATCCAACCACTCATGAGCACCATCGGCATGCCGGGGCCGGGATGTGCGGCACCGCCGGCAAGATAGAGCCCACTTAGATCTTTGCGACGATTGGCAGGCTTGAAAGCGCCGAGGAACTTGCCGTGGCTCGCCAGACCATAGATGGCCCCGTTCAACACGCGATAGCGGTTATGAATTCCTTCAGGGGTCAGAGAAGACTCGCACTTGATCGAGTCGCGGATACCACTCATGCCAGCCGTACGCTCCAACTTGTCCAAAATGACCTCACGGTACTTGGGTAGCATCTGCTTCCAATTGTGATTTGGTCTGAGATATGGCGTGTGCACAAGAATGTACAAGGCTTCGCCACCTTCTGGAGCCACTTGGGACTCAGTAATCGCCGGTGCGCAGACGTACGCACTGGGATCAGGAGCGGGCTCACCACGTTTGTAGATGTAGTCAAACTCTTCTTCGGGGTCTTGGGAGAAAACGAAGTTGTGATGGAGTAATTGATCGAATCGCCGATCCAATCCCAAGTACAACACCACCCCGCTACAGGCAGGCTCGTAATCTTTTTTCTGAAACTTTACTGCCTGCGGGGTTTCACCCAGCAACTCTCGATATGTTCGCACGGCATCGCAGTTGCTGACAACAGCATCGCAACTGATTTCTTCTCCACCGGCAGTTACTACACCAGTGACCGTCTTGCCGGATGTATTGATCTTCATCACATCGGTACCACACCGAATGTCAACGCCAAGTTCCCCGGCTAGACGACCGAGAGCTTCCGGTACCGCCCGCGTGCCACCCATCGGATACCAGATCCCTTCCTTCGTTTGCATGTGAGCGATCCCACACAGCACAGCTGGTGATGCATACGGAGACGAGCCCACATACTGGGTAAAGTGATCCATCATCTGCGAAACACGATGGTCCGGCACATGCTTTCGCACGACTGACGAGACGCTTCGGCCCATCCGTAAAGACAGTACGTCCTTCAGAACAGCAGCGGAGAACGAACCAGCGACATCCATTGTATCGGAGAGGCCGCCAACACTTTTCCAGAAAAAGAAGCGTTTGGAAACGTCGTGCAAACCCTTACTCATCTCAAGGAATTTTCGATAACCCTCGCCATTGGAGGTCGACCGCGTGAGTCGGTCGATGTTCCCGACCATCTCATCCGTACTGTCCACCAAATCCAAGACTGTGTTTTCCTGACCTTTATTCCGGTCACCTTCAAAGAAGCAACGCCACTGAGGATCCAAACGCACGATGTCGATGTAATCCTCGAGTTTTTTGCCCGCTTCCTCGAAGACTCGTCGAAGCACTCCCGGCAAGGTCAGGATTGTCGGCCCCATATCAAAGCGATAGCCCTGCTCTCGGTGCACAGCTGCCTTGCCACCAAACCAGTCATTTTTCTCAAGCACTGTCACTCGATGCCCGCGGGCAGCCAAGACACAAGCAGATGACAAACCGGCTAGTCCACTGCCGATAACAACGACATGAGACTGCTTAGGGTCAGATGCAATCATGAATTATTTTCCTTCTCTAGCGATTTAGCTTGAGGTGTGTTTTGTTGTTGGTTCGCACCAACGCCTCGTCCTGTCTTCGCGGCGGCAATCATATTTTTTAAACCGCCGCAGCGTTCCGTCAATGTTCCGGCATGTAATAGTTGTAGCGCGCCCAGCAAGGTTGGGGCATCTTTAGGTTGCCGAGGCTGCAAATGTGGTGCAAATTTCCCGTGTCTGCGGCTGATCGTGGCCGGCACACTCATCGCCAGCAGGCCATCTTCTCCGCGCGTTACGCCAAACCCGCTTTCACCCCGCCCACCGAATGGCAAACGGGGGTCGGCCGTGGGCACGATGAGATCGTTGACACACACGGTACCAACATCGAACTGCACCGCTACCGACTCAGCGATATTTCCCGGGCCAAAAATCGATACAGCCAATCGATAGGGGCATTGATTCACTAACCCACGTGCCTCGTCGATGGACGAGACACGCAAGATACTGGTGACTGGTGCAAAAAGATCTGCGGCGGCAATTTCGTCGCTGGCATTTACGCTATCAAGTATTAACGGCGCCATTTTGCCGCATTGGAGCAGCAGTGTTTCGTCAAATCGCCCGAAAACATCGACAGCACCAGAAGAAATTGCACCTGAGATCCGCCTGGCAACCTGTTCTCGAGCGGCAGCATGAATGGTGGCCCAAGCTGTCTGGTCAAGGCGTTCGCGAAGAGCTGTTTTCACGAGATCAGCCTCACGTTGTTCAGCAATGATCCGACGAGGTGCAATGCAAGTCGCGCCTGCGTTGAACTTCAAACCAAAGACAATGCAATCTGCTGCTCGAGCGATGTCTGCCCCGGGCAGAACAACCACAGCATCACAACCACTCAACTCCATAATCGTGGGTGTGACCGTCTCAGCGGCTTGGCGAAGTACCTTTTGACCTGTTTCGGACGATCCTGTAAGCACGATTAAATCAACACCGCTATCAATGGCCCGGATAGCCGACTCCGTTTCGGACGGCAAGACCTGCAATGCAGATTCAGGAACACCAGCCTTGTAAAAGGCATCCATGAGACAGGAGGTAACCTGCTCGCAACCCACCGCTGGCTTCAACTGCACTGTATTGCCTGCAGCCAGCGCCTGAGCCGCCTGAACGCCTGGAAGAAAAATCGGGTAGTTCCATGTCCCGAGCACAAGTACTTTGCCCCGCGGTTTCCGATGAACATGGCTGCGGACACCCCACAGCCAAGCAGGTCGCCCTAACGCGCCGTAGGCCCGAGTTCGGAGCACTTTGCTACCCCGACGTGCGATGAAGCGGAGTGCACTGCAAGTTGGCAACAGCTCGCCGGTGATTGTCTCCACCGGATCCACGCGTTGGGCGGTGCAAGATAGTTCGGTCAGTTCCTCAGCTCGAGCGGCAATCGCAGCGGCGACCCTGCCAATCAACCGGCAACGTTGCCGAAGCGGCCGAGACTCCCAATCACTCGAAGGGCTTGTAGTTCCGTTCAATTTATTTCGCCAAGGTCTCGCTACGACGCATCCTTATCCGAGGCCGACTCAAACTGCAAAAACCAGATGAATCCCCCCAACATGCCCCAAACTCCTCACGCGTGTTCCTCACCCATGGTACAGGCGACTTACGCTTGGACGCTATCCGACAATCGGATGAAGTGGAAAAGGAACCGTCACCCCTTGCCACAGAACTTGCTCAAAACCGCCCGACAGCTGTTACTCCTGCGTCTTCCTGATCTCGTTATCCAGATCTTGTGGCTCAAACGATCTCCTGATCCAACCGAAAAAAGCGTTTCCCGCTCAGCAGCCAGCACCCGCTCTCAAACTACCCACCTCAACAAACTGACCTTACGATATGTGCATGTCTTTTCAGCAGGCAGCAAGTTCTGGGCCCAATAGCACAAGATGAATCGAGGCTCAAAACGCAAAAGTGGCACAATAACCGTCCGCGATAGCTCCAGCGGCATGCCAAACCCTGATTCGCATCTCAAACTCAGTTCAGGACGGTCGCAATGCAGCCGACTTGAAGTCAGCAATTCCAAGATTTGCGTGCTTGAAAAATAAATCGGACAGCAACGATTTCCATTATCCCATTTAGGTCAATCCAGTTCACTGGCTGCTGCCAGTCACTCGGCATGCTGTCTAACGAGGGTTTTCGCATACTTTTTGCGTCGAAATAGTACGATCGCACCGACTTTGCATCCCGGCAAGTGATTTACTAGGGGCATATCTGACGGTTCACCGTGCCCCCCCCCGCGAATCCCGCACAAGCTGGTTATACTTCCTCCGGGGCGAGTTCCACTCGATTTCAAGCCTATTCATGTCAACGTTTCGGGCTTCCGTGCGGTTCTCAGAGGGGGTTGCGGGTCGACAATACGAGAAAATCCCGTTGACCGCGTTCATTTTTTTACTCACCCACCGCAAGAGTTGTTTTGGTGTCGGATCACTGGAATTCAGGAATCGCGTTCGCTGAGCTAACCGATGTCGGTATGCGACGAGCGAACAACCAAGATTCGATGGTGAGCTTGCCAGCCAATACTGAGGAGCGGTTTTGGACACGGGGGCATCTCTTTGTTGTTGCTGATGGGATGGGTGCCCATGCTGCTGGTGAACTGGCTAGCCAAATCGCGACCGAGCAAATAGCGATGCAGTACTTCCGAAATTCGGAAGACAATCCGGCTGAAGCCTTGCGAAAGGCGGTATCAGGCGCCAACGCAGAGATCCACCAGCGTGGACAAAACAACCCTGAATTCCACAACATGGGGACGACTGCTTGCTCTCTTGCTTTAGTGCCCGAGGGAGCCCTGGTCGCACACGTCGGTGATTCGCGAGTCTATCGCCTTCGCAAAGGATCATTTGAGCAGCTAACCTTCGATCACTCATTAGTGTGGGAAATGGAGGCAAGCGGTCACATCGATACCAGCATTTGGGGAAAATCGATTCCCAAGAACGTGATCACGCGTTCTCTAGGCCCCAATGCCGAAGTCGAGATCGATATCGAAGGTCCGTTCCCGATCGAAACTGGAGATGCTTTCTTATTGTGCAGCGACGGTCTCACAGGACTTGTGGATGACCATGAAATTGGTGCCTTGATCGACTGCCTTCCGGAAGATCTCGCCACCCGCGTACTCGTTGACTTGGCGAATCTAAGGGGCGGATCAGATAACACGACCGTGATTGTGGTCCGAGTCAAATCATCATCAGCCAGCGGCACCAGCAAGCCCGCGAACGGAAAGTCGGGCATGGGCTCGAAGAACCAGATGTTGCCAATCTTGATTGCGGTCACCCTGCTATGCACCGCTACGACCGTGATCTCTGCGTTGATGCAAAGCTGGGGCCTGATGATCATGACCACCATGCTTACGTTGATTTGTGGAGTTGCGACTTCATTCCAGCTTCTTCGCAATCGTGCAACTGAGCCACAGGAGCCTTTGGTGATCGGTGGAAAAGGCCCCTACCGACGATACGATGCAACGCCTACTGCGGATCTATATCAGCGACTTGGAGCAACCGTTCAAGCACTCAAGGACGCATCCAAGCAGAACAATTGGATGATGGAGTGGAAGAAAGTCAACAAATATCAAGCCCGCGGCACTGAGGCACTGAAGGCGAACAATGCCAAAGGTGCCATTCGATGCCAAGCCCAAGCAATCATTGAAACGATGAATCAACTGCGTGAACAGAATAATCGCGCAGCTAATGAAACGGCAATCGAAAGCTGATACCTGCGGCCCACTCATCAAGACGGTTGCTGAGCGGTGCCCGCCCTCAACTGTCATGCCCGGCGTTCCTGCCTTTCAGGACATGTTCACGTCTGCGAGCAATCGCCCCAACAAACGTTCCTGTGTACCAACCCCGAAGTCCATTGATGTTCAAGTCGTTGCCAACTTGCTGAGGACAATTCACAATCACAAGCATGCTGTGGCTCAGATTTCCAAACCAGTTCGCGGCTGGAAGTCGTGCTATGCCCTACTTCGATCTCACTGAAGATCCTGATGGAATCTGCAGAGTAGCACAAATCAGCAGAAAAACTCATGTGCTAGCGCCTGATCGGCTTATGCAATTCTGAACCACTGTACCCCTTTGCGAGATGTCTCCGATGGAACGCCCGAATATCCTCTGGTACTGCACGGATCAACAGCGTTTTGACACCATCGGTGCGTTGGGAAACCCCTATGTCAGCACGCCCACCATCGACAGCCTCGTTCACGAGGGTGTCGCCTTCACGCACGCCTACTGCCAAAGCCCAATCTGCACCCCCAGTCGCTCGAGTTTCATGACTGGAATGTACCCATCACGTTTGCACAACACGCGGAATGGCAATGAGTCCTTTCCAGTCAATCAACCCGTCATTACCAAACTGATCGCCGACGCTGGATATCACTGTGGCATGATTGGAAAGTTCCATCTTCAAAGTTCCGGATATCGAACGGAACCTCGAATCGACGATGGCTTTGACTATTGGCAATTCAGTCATGCACCACGCGATGACTGGTCCGAAGGGCACCATTACGCAGAGTGGGTACGTCAGCAGGGCGGGGATCTTGACTCGATGAGAGAAAGTGCGGAACGAGTCTGCCCGGAAATGCATCAGACAACTTGGGCAAGCGAATGCGCTATCGAATTCATTCAAAATCGCATGCACGATTCATCACCTTGGCTGCTCAATCTCAACGTCTATGATCCCCACCCACCCTTCATTCCTCCCAAAGCATACGCAGATCGGTTTGATCCCGCTGACATGCCAGGCCCACACTTCCGCCCCAGCGACCTTGAGCAGCAGGCGAAACTCGGAGAACTGGATTTCCAAGACGAGCTGAGAACTCCTCAAGAGCATGATGCCCATCGCGTACAAGCCCTCTATTATGCCATGATCGCACAAATCGATGATCAACTGGCTCGCATCCTCCATGCGTTGGAAGCCACAGGGCAACGTAAAAACACAATCATCCTGTTCACGAGTGACCACGGTGAAGCATTGGGAGACCATGGCCTGATGTACAAAGGCTGCAGATTTTACGAGGGGTTGGTCAGGGTTCCCTTGATCTTTTCATGGCCGGAACATTTCCAGCAGGACCTGAGAAGCGAGGCTCTCGTCGAACTACTAGATATGTCTTCAACTTTACTGGAAGCCACCGGCGCGAACTTGCCAGAGCAGATTCAAGGTAAAAGCTTGCTGCCTATCTTGCGTGGTGACACCCCCGCCAACGAACTCCGACCATTCGTACGCTCCGAGTACTTCGATGCACTGGATCCACATTTCACAGGTGGCAGTGGAACCTTTGGCACCATGTTCCGCACACGTCAACACAAGCTCTGCATGTATCACGACAAACAAATCGGTGAACTCTACGACCTGACTACCGACCCATGGGAGTTTGAAAACCTGTGGGATTCTGCCGACCACCAGGACATCAAGAATCATTTGATCCGGGAAGCATTCGACGCCCATGTCGTCCTGACAACAGATATGGGGTCGCCTCGCATCGCACCCATGTAGTTGGTAGCAAGCAATCAGTCAGGGCCCCAATCCCGCCGCCACACCAGCCCGTGGCGATTCGGAACTGCGATGGAAAACAGCGTTCCGCAGACACTCCGGCGTCAGCGGACCCAGAATTCCGGCATTTGCAGAATTCCGGTATTTACCGACGTCGTGGTATCGGCAAATTCTGTTGCCGGGCGGGTTTCAGGGCCTTCACGTACGGTTTACGAGTGACCCTACGTAAATAAATTGCAGGAGTTTCAAAAAGCTCTACACTATGCGTCTCTCCTAACCCTGAGGACTCGAGCGAGCAGCCGTCTTCTGCTCAATTCGATACTCCCCACTGCAATCTACCTATGCAAGGAACGATTCGATGCGTCAAACGCTGACACTTCTCTCGCTCGCCCTTCTCGCCACCATCTCCATGAGTCCGCAATTTGCGCAAGTGAACGCAGCTGAGCTCTATGGTTTAAAACACAGCACGGTTGAATTGAAGTCGGGTGGTCCACTCGCATTCGGACCGTCCGGCATTCTTTTCATCGGTGATCCACAGGCAGCGAAGATTTATGCGGTCAACACAGAAGACGAAAACACTACCGGCAACTCATTTGATGTCGAGAATCTTGAAGGTAAAATCGAATCCGCCCTCAACGTTAATGAGGTCAGCATTGCGGACTTGGCCGTCAATCCAGAAACAGGAAACGCCTTTCTATCAGTGACATCGGACGGAGAGTCAGGCATCATACGCGTGAGTCCGGATGGATCGGTTGCTCCTTTGAGTCTCGACAAAATCGCGAATGCCTCCGTCAGTCTCCCCAATGCCCCTGAAGACAAAGTTGTTCAGCGTGGCCGCCGCAAAAGCAATCCTCGTTCAAACTCGATCACTGACCTTGCTTACACGGCCGGTCGCATTCTGGTAGCTGGACTTGCTGCAGGCGAGGCACCCAGCTCAGTCCGCGAGTTCGATTTCCCCTTCACGAAATCCGGCGAAGGATTCCGTGTTGAAATCTTCCATGCCGCCCATGGTCGTTCGGAAAATTATGCTCCGATCCAGACATTTGTTCCGTTCAACATTGGTGGTGAGCCGAGCCTGCTCGCCGGTTACACCTGCACACCGCTCGTCAAAATCCCAATCACAAAATTGGCAAGCCAAGACAAAATTCAGGGCACAACGATTGCAGAGCTTGGAAATCGCAATCGTCCACTCGACATGATCGTCTACAGCCAACATGGCAAAGCATTTGTCCTGATGGCCAATAGTGCCAGAGGGGTCATGAAAATCAGCACTGACAATCTGGAAAACGCGAAGGCATTGACAGAACGCGTATCCAACGGTGGCGTTGCAGGTCAAAGCTACGAAACCATCGACACTTTGGACGGAGTCGTCCAACTCGACAAGCTCAGTGACACCCACGCGTTGGTTGTGATCCAACCGGAGCAGGGCCCCATGACACTGAAATCAGTCCAGCTTCCCTAGGGATGATGGCTCCTCGGTCATCACAGTGCAGGACAACGTACCGCGACCGTCATCAGCACTGCCCCCTTCGGCCATTCAATATCTTCCAGACCATAACTCGCGGTCGATCCTGCATCGACCGCGTTTTTCATGGCCCAAAGAGGTGCTTTCATGAGCCTACGGGGTGACACGCCTAAGTGGCGATTTACCACCTACCCGAGGCCAGAAACGCGTAACACTGTATGATGGCAGTTCCGATGCAGGTCGGTATCCCTTCCAATTCCCGCTCTCAACCTACTTCTTGCTGATGAAAACTTTAAATATGCCTCAACGAGCTCTGGTTCTTATTCTTGCCTTGGCCTGCTGTCCTGTTGCCAGCTGTGCAACCGCGGTTGCTGCGGACCGCCCCAACATCGTCTGGATTGTTTCCGAAGACAATTCGATTCATTACCTGGAACATTTTTTTGAGGGCGGCGCACCAGCCCCGAATATCGAGGCAATGGCGGCTCATGGCCTGACATTCAACAACGCTTTTTCGAACGCCCCCGTCTGCTCCGTTGCCCGCACCACACTCGCAACAGCATGCTATGGGCCAAGAATCGGAACCCAGTTCCATCGTAGGTACGCCATGGCGCCGATGCCCCAAGGTCTCCGCATGTTTCCTGCTTACCTGCGAGACGCGGGATACTACACAACCAACAACAGCAAGAAGGACTACAACGCAGTAGAAGGCCAAGGTGTTTGGGATGCCTCGTCCCGGACTGCTTCATGGAGAAATCGCCCGAAACAGGACCAACCCTTCTTCCATATGCAATCACATGCGCAGTCACACGAAGGAAGCCTGCATTTCAATCACGCAGTTTTTGAGAACGACAAGACCAAAACAGATCCAAATAGCATTCAACTGGCAGACTATCACCCCAACACGCCCTTGTTCCGGTACACGCATGCTCGCTACCACGACCGCATGCTGGACATCGATGAGATCGTAGGCAAAACGATCGAGCAATTACGTCAGGACGGACTTCTGGAAGACACATTCATTTTCTATTTTGGTGACCATGGTGGGGTTCTTCCTCGCAGCAAAGGCTACATCTACGAGTCCGGTCTGCATGTTCCACTTGTCATCCGAGTTCCTAAAAACTTCAAACATTTAGCGCCCTCCGCCGACGGCACACGACTGGACGGCTTTGTCAGCTTCATCGACTTCGGTCCGACCACGTTGCACCTTGCCGGTGTCAAAGTTCCCTCCCAAGTAGATGGCAAGGCATTCC
Source organism: Rhodopirellula sp. (assembly GCA_002689655.1). Classification (GTDB taxonomy): domain Bacteria; phylum Planctomycetota; class Planctomycetia; order Pirellulales; family Pirellulaceae; genus Rubripirellula. Next base: position 49,599 of record NZHC01000063.1, read on the forward strand.
TTGGGAAAAGCATTTCACAGTCGGCCATCAATGCACAGGATGAGTCATTTGGTTATGCCGATCGGTTTGATGAAAAATATGATTTCATTCGCTCGATCCGGAAAGGGAAATACCAATACATCCGCAACTACCAGCCCTACCTACCCGACGGACTGAACAATAACTACCGATACAAGAATCTGGCATTCGCCGAATGGCGTGACTTATACAATGCCGGAAAACTGTCGGGAGCGGCCAAGCAATTCTTTGATTCGAAGCCGCCAGAAATGTTGTTTGATTGTGAAACCGACCCACACCAAGTCAAGAACCTGGCAAATGACCCGAAATACGCAAAAGTGTTGACCAAACTTCGCAGAAGACTTCAGCAAACCGTCAAAGGCTTACCGGACCTGAGTTTCTACCCAGAAAGCTATCTTGCCGACAATGCAATGCAGAACCCGGTAGCGTTTGGGCAACAACACAAACAACAAATTGCCGAACTGGTAGATATCGCAGACCTTGCGTTACTTCCATTCAAAGAAGCCAAGCCTGCGTTGCTCGCTGCAATGACCTCAGACGACCCCATGAAACGCTACTGGGCGGCCATGGCCTGCACAGCATTTGCAGCGGACGCATCGGAAATATCAGTGAATTTGAAACCGCTATTGGAAGACAATGTACTGATTGTTCGCATGAGAGCTGCTGAGTTTCTGGGCAGGATTGGAGAGATCAATCCTCAAATCACACTGACAGAAATTGTCAACACGACAAAGAATTCGGTCGAAGCTACCGAAGCCTTGAACTCCATTGTCTGGTTCAAAGATTTCTTCAATGGTAAGTACCCGGTCAAACGCTCAGACTTTAATCCGGTGAGCGACGGAGCGGATGTCGATGATCGCCTGAACTACATCAACGGCGTTCCCTATCCACCCAAGGCTGGAAAAGGCAAGGGCCGGAAACCAGACGCAGCAAAGAACAAGAAGAAGTGAACGCAGACTAAAAGGGCGTTCATGCTGAATTCGAACCAACCTAATTCTCCGATAGCATTGCCATCAGAATGATTCAACGAGCATCCTCCGTAAACAGTGACACCCTCAAGGCGATGTTTACGCAAACGCTGGCGGTGGCGTGCTGCATATTGAGCTGTTTAGCTGCCTGTTTAGTCCTCCCACAGATCTCTGCGGCGGCAGAGCGAACTGGACAAGACATCGATGCACGCCCCAACATCGTGGTCTTAATTGCAGATGATTGGTCATGGCCTCACGCCAGCGTGCTCGGCACAAAGGCAATCAAGACACCGAACTTCGATCGCCTCGCGAACGAAGGAACGCTATTTGAGAATGCCTTTGTATCAACCCCCTCCTGCACACCGAGCCGGCTCAGCATCTTAACCGGCCAGCACCATTGGCGTTTGAAGGAAGGTGACAGCCTGGGCGGTTCATTGCGAGAGTCATTCCCCGTCTATACCGAATTGCTTCAACAGTCCGGTTATCAGATTGGCCGCTATGGAAAAGGCGTCTGGCCCAGCAAGCATACGTTCAGGAATCGTGATTCGTTTGGTGAACGATACCGCTCCTTTGATGATTTCCTGAAAGAACGAGAACCAGAACAGCCATTCTGTTTTTGGTACGGTGGGCAGGATCCGCATCGCCCCTACGAACCAGGCATTGGTGTGAAAGCGGGCATCAACTTGTCGGACATCAAAGTTCCTGATTGCCTGCCCGACAACTCGATCGTGCGAAACGATATTGCTGACTACATGGCTGAGGTAGAGCGTTTCGACCATGAGGTTGGAAAGATCATTCAAGGCCTTGAAGCGATGAATGAACTGGACAATACAATCGTGGTTGTCACCAGCGATAACGGGATGCCCTTCCCACGTTGCAAAGCAACCTTGTACGACCTGGGCACTCGCGTCCCACTGGCGATTCGCTGGGGTAAATTCCAACCACATACGGTGAGCGACTTTGTCAGCCTATGCGATCTTGCACCAACGTTTCTGCACGCAGCAAACGTGAGTGTGCCGCAGCAAATGACGGGAAAAACGTTGCTGCCACAAATCAAAGCTGAACAGAACGGTCAGATCGATCCAAACCGCACGTTCGCCCTCAGCGGTCTGGAAAAACATGTTTATCCCTACCCTGCACGATCTCTGAGAACCGCGGATTTTCTCTTCATTTCAAATTGGAATCCAGCTGACTGGGAAACTGGGGTCGTTGAGGGACAGAACCCTGAATACGATTTTTCGAAAACACCCTGGCCCACGGAACCAGGTGCTTTTTCTTACAACATCGACCCATCACCAACCAAACAGCAACTGCGACTGAACCCTGAAAATCTTGATTTTCACGCAAAGCTGGCGTTTTCCCAAAAACCGCCTGAAGAGCTGTACGATCTCAAACGTGACCCACAACAACTAAACAACGTGGCGAATTCACGGGAATACAGGCGAACAAAAGATCTTCTACGCCGAAAATTGACAGCCGAATTGATTCGCAACAATGATCCTCGTATGCGCATCAAAGGTTATCGCAGCAGGAGTCTCGTGGGTTGGCCCATTCGCATCAGCCGTGAACTGCGAGACACAAAACCCGAAAAGACCACGACGGCACTCAAGCTAATTAAGCAGCAACTTCAGCACCTGACCTATATTCTTCCACCCGAATCTCTTGCGATCATTCAAAACGTTCCGATCTGGCTTTCGCCACCTTACAATGGGGTTCGTCCCACCGCTGAATATCATCCCGGCGGTGCCTGGTTGCAACAACAGGGTCGCAGACCTGAACTGGTTGAATGCGTCGAGCTCACCAATATCGATATCTTCGCCCGGGAATACAAACGCATGCCCATGCTCATGCTGCATGAACTGGCGCATGCTTACCACCACCAGTTCCTGGGCTTTGAGAACTCCGAAATCAATCAGGCTTACGAGCAAGCAAAGGCCAGCGGAAGTTATGAGTCAATTTTACGCGGCAACGGAAAGCTTGAACGCGCCTATGGCCTGAACAATCCGCAGGAGTACTTTGCAGAGACCACCGAGGCGTTTTTTGGCACAAATGATTTCTACCCATTTGTTCGTGCAGAATTGCATCAACACGATCCCCGAATGGAACAGACACTGGCCCAAGCCTGGAATCCAGCCAAGCCGTTGGCCCAGTTTGGCAACCCGGATCCCCGCCCAAGTCGAATGGCGGCCTTGCCCCAGCGTGCCGTCACAACGCCGGCAGCTGCGGCACCCAAAGATCCTCAGGTGACCGACTTCAAGGTCACCGGCATTCCAGAAACGCTGGAGCTGGATCCATTTTACAAGAAGTACATTCATGCATCGGGTTATCCCATCGTTTCCTCAGGAGCGGTAAACGACTACGCACTAAAAGAAGCCGCATTTCTTGTCGACATGATGTTAAAAAAACGTCCCGACATCCGGCAGGCGATGATTGACAGTGGATCCCGCATGATCGTGATGGGCCACAACGAGTTCACTTCAGAAATTCCTGAGTACAAGCACTTGCGTCCGAAAGATTTCTGGGATGCCCGAGCAAGAGGCTTGGGAGGCTCCCGTCAGGACGCTGTCTGCTCCTGTGCGGAAGAAAACGTACTGGCATTCCCCGGCGATCCCTACTCCACCGAAAACATCCTGATTCACGAATTTGCGCACAACATACATTTGCGTGGCCTGGTGAATCTGGATCCAACGTTTGATGACCGCCTGCGCAAGTGCTATGACGAAGCAATGAAAAACGATCTTTGGCAATCCAAATACGCATCTACCAATCATGCAGAATATTTTGCTGAAGGAGTGCAATCGTGGTTCAACAACAATCGTCCACCCGACCACGATCACAACCACGTCGACACCAGAAAAGAGCTGATCGAATATGACCCCGGGCTGGCTGCCATTTGCCGAGAGGTCTTTGGATCAACCGAATTAGCCTATACAAAGCCACAACAGCGACTGAAGGGGCACATGTTGGGCTATGACCCCAACAAAGCCCCTACATTCAAATGGCCAGCGCAACTAAACAAGACAAAACAGAAGATCCACGAAGACATCAAAAAGCAGGGTAACGAACGCGAAAAGCCTTACAAGAACTAGACGTGTTTTACTGAGTACGGCCCAGTCGCTCGGTGGCATTGCTTGATGTATTCAGGCTGCTGGACTCTAGGACCCTAACCGTCTACACCGTTACCTGCCCTCGCCTACAGATTCGGTCAATCCATTGAATTACCTTCGATTCTGCTTTCAGCTCGCAGCGTTTCTTGTACTCACATTACCGGCCACGCTCAGCGAAGCTGACGACCGAAAAAACCGCGTGACAACCGCACCTGCGTCGCCCCCCAACGTGCTATTCATCGCTGTTGATGATCTGAATGACTGGATAGGTTGCCTTCAAGGGCACCCGCAAACACTTACTCCCAACATCGATCGGCTCGCAGCTACGGGCACGTTGTTCACCAATGCACACTGCCCCGCGCCTGCGTGCAACCCGTCCCGATCAGCGATCATGACCGGCATCGCACCCAACCAATCCGGTCTGTACGACAACCGGCAAAAGATGCGGGAAGTACTTCCTATTGCTGACCTGATGCCCAAGCATTTTTCACGCAATGGTTACCATTCACTGGGTTCAGGAAAAATCCTGCACTACTTCATTGATGCGCAATCATGGGACGATTACTACCCTGCCAAGGAAAGTGAAAATCCATTTCCACGAACGCTGTACCCGAAGCAGCGTCCGGTCAACTTGAATCGCGGTGGTCCGTGGCAATATGTCGAAACTGACTGGGCAGCATTGGATGCCACCGATGAAGAGTATGGTGGTGACTGGCTGGTGTCCAAGTGGGTTTCAGAGCAACTAGCGAAACAACATCAAAAGCCATTCTTCCTGGCCTGTGGCATCTACCGTCCCCATGAACCATGGTTTGTCCCTCGACCTTACTTTGACAAGTTTCCACTTGCCAAAATAGAGCTTCCGCCAGGCTACCGCGCGGATGATCTTGAGGATCTACCAACGGCAGGTCGCAGGCGTGGTCCCAACCGGTACTTTGAACACATTCAGGCAGAAGACCAATGGAAACAGGGAATTCAGGGTTACTTGGCTTCCATCGCATTTGCGGATGCAATGGTGGGACGAGTGATCAATGCTTTGGAATCTGGGCCCAACGCTGGCAATACCATTGTTGTTCTATGGAGTGATCACGGATGGCATTTAGGTGAAAAGCAACATTGGCAGAAATTCACGGGATGGAGAGTCTGCACGAGAGTCCCATTGATCGTTCGAGTCCCCAAAGGCTCCCCCGGGCTAGTTGCTGGGACTGTTGCCGGCACAACATGCGAACAACCTGTGAACTTGCTGAGCCTGTTTCCTACCCTGACCGATCTCAGTGGCATTCCCGGCAGCAGCCAAGCTGATGCGCCAAGCCTTCTTCCGCTGCTTGAAGACTCACAAGCTGACTGGCCACATGTATCAACTACCTACTTGAATCGCCCAGAAGAATACAGCATCAGCGATCAAGACTGGCGCTACATCCACTACCAAGACAACAGTGAAGAACTTTACCAGATTAGCTCCGATCCACACGAATGGAACAACCTTGCAACGAGCCCTCAGCACCTATCGCGTTTGCAGTACTTTCGCTCTCGTGCGCCGGAGAGTTTTCATGAATACGTTCCCATCAGCATTGACGCGCTGCCGAAGCTTCAGTGGAACAGCGTCACCGATGAAAGTGCGCCTGCCTCCAAGCCTGATGGACAGCCTTTCGATTGCTACTTTGTAAATCGCAGATTAGACGACCTTGAGTTGTTCTGGATTAACCCGGCGGGCAAGCCACAGAGTTATGGAACTCTATCCGCCAACATCCCCAAACGCCAGAACACGCGTCCTGGCGCAGTATGGATGATAGCGGACAAAGATGGCTTGGAGCTGGGATTCTTCAGGGTCGGGGACCGGGGTTCGCAAGCCATTATCCCAACAGGCCTCCAAGTCGAGTCTTCTCAGGAAAAGTAACCACGCCAACCAACAAATTTGGTCAAACCGATCAGAAAGGATCTGCTTTCTGAAAAGTTGTTCGCAACTCCAACTTTTACCTGCAAGATGCGTTTGAACTAAGGAAATACAGTGTCAGAGATTTTCAATCAACGCTGCCCGACGCCTCAACCAATCCTCAGGACCTTCAGCAAAGCTGATAAGATTTGAACCTGTTTCACGTGATTTCGTACTATACTTCTCTCTTACAAACCATCGACATCTGGGTCGACCAGCCCCGTCACACCACAACCTGACACGTATGATCAACCTGATGCGCAGCCTGCTACTCGCTTTATGTTTCCTCGGTACTGTCACACTCGCCTCTGCTGAAGAGCGGATTTGTCGCTATTGCGAAGAGGGGCGAAGTCATTTCCTGCCGCTCGGGCTCGACCTGCAAGGCAAATTCCACTACGCCCCAGACCGTCAGGTCGACGTCAAGCATATCAAGCTGGACGTCACTCCTGACTTTGACAAGCGGACCGTTCGTGGATCTGTCAGCATCACGGCGCAACCGATTGCCAAGCCTGTCGAATTGCTGCACCTTGATGCTAAGGACATCACGGTCAAAAAAGTCGCTTGTGATCAAGCTACTGTCAAAGACTTTGTGTCCACACGCGAGTCGCTACAAATCCTGTTCGCACAACCTGTTCAGATTGACACCGAATTCACAGTTGTGATCGAGTACGCGGCACAGCCCAATGCTGGGCTGTACTTTCGGACTCCAGCAATGGGATATCCGGAGACCGACACCCATATTTGGACTCAGGGTGAAACACACGAAGCTCGCCACTGGTTCCCGTGTTTCGACTATCCCAATGAGCGTTCCTCAACCGAGGTGATTTGCCATGTCCCCCAAGACATGACGGTACTCAGCAACGGTGTGAAGAAGGGTGAATCCATCGACGCAAGCGGACTCAAGGCTGTGCGATGGTATCACGAGAAACCGCATGCCAACTATTTGATCTGCCTGGTAGCTGGCCACCTCGAGGGCCTGGAAAAGCGTCATCGAAACGTTCCCCTGGGTTTCTACACGCAACCTTCTCTTGCCAAATATGCCGCTAACTCGTTTCGCGACACGCCCGATATCATGGCGTTCTTTGAAGACGAAATAGGAGTTGAATATCCGTGGCCCAAGTATGACCAAGTCACGATCCTCGACTTCACCGCTGGTGGTATGGAAAACACGACGCTAACCACCCTCACCGACGGGACCATCTTTGCAGAGGCAACTGAAAACATCCGCACTACCCGTGGTCTCGATGCACACGAACTGGCCCATCAATGGTTTGGTGACTATGTCACGTGCAAAGACTGGAGCCACCTTTGGCTGAACGAAGGCTTTGCAACGTACTACACGCATCTGTATGAGGGTCACAAATTCGGCCGCGATGCAATGCTTTATGGTTTGTACCGTGATGCATCTGGTCGGATTTTGACTCAGGGCAAGGACAAAAAACCCATTGTCTACAACGGCTACAAAAATCCGATGGAGCAATTCGATTATCGATCCTACCCAAAAGGCAGCTGGGTACTACACATGCTTCGCTCGCAGTTGGGTGAAGACTTGTATCGCCAATGCATCAAGTCCTACCTCGAGAAGCACGCACTCACCAGCGTTGTATCAGACGACCTGCGACAGGTGATCGAACAACACTCAGGCCGCCCGATGGACCGTTTCTTTGATCAGTGGCTGTACCATGCTCGACACCCTGACTTGAAGATCAGCTACAAGTGGATGCCGCAACAGAACCTTGCAAAAGTCAACATCAAGCAAACACAAACGCTGGATGATGATGTTTTGCAATTCCACTTCCCTACCAAACTGCGTTTCACCGCCGACGGAATGTCAGTCGACTACCCTATCAATGTCACCAAGGTGGAAGAAGATTTCTACGTCCCACTCGACAAGCAACCGACGATCGTCAGATTTGACCCCGAATACAGCGTGCTGGCGAACGTGTCGTTCGACAAGCCGAACGGAATGTTAAAGAAACAGCTTGAGAACAACAGTGACATGGTTGGTCGCCTACTGGCTTGTAAACTGCTGGAAACACGCAAGACACACGAGGCGGTCGAATTACTGACCAATACTCTGAAGAACGATGCTTTCTATGGAGTGCGGATCGCTGCCGCCACTGCATTGGCCAAGCACGAGTCAGACGAGGCCCTGCAAGCTTTGGCTGGCAACTGGACAACGCAAACAGACGCCCGCGTTCGCTCTGCGGTTGTTGAGAAACTGACCAACCGCTACCGGGATGAAACACCCGTGCTGATTCAAAGCGTGCTCGAAAATGAGAAAAACCCGGCTATCCTCGCAAACGCAATTCGTGGGCTGGGCAGATTTCATGGACAAGACACACATCAGGCTCTGCTCAAATTCCTGAACACGAAGTCTTTTCGAAACGAGTTGGCAGTTGCCGCCATGTCAGCGATCCGGCAACTCGATGATGATGAACTACAACCCGCGGTCTTCAAATCACTGCGGGAAAATGCAAAACAATTCCGCTCACGCGACTACGGTCGTGCGCTGGAAACACTTGCCCACACAAGTCGCCGATTAAAAGACCGCAGTGAAGTCCGGCAGTTCCTTACCGAACATCTCGACCACCCCAAGTCCAGCATTCAGGCAGCAGCCGTACAAGCACTGGGAACCCTGGGCGACCCCAAAGCGATCACGGTTCTTGAAGCGGTCAGTCAGTCGGAAAACGAGAGAATCTCACGCCCAGCGCAGCAGGCCGTGTCAAAATTGCGTGAAGCGAAGCCTACAACACCAAAAGAAATCCTCGAGTTACGGAAAGAAATTGCTGAGGTCAAAAAAGAGAGCGACAAACTTAAAACGGAACTCAAAACACTTCGCGAACAAGTAGAAGCGAAATAACACCTCGCATACCGGTCACATAACAAACCCAAATACCGGGCGGTTGTGGAGTGTTTTTATCGCCTAATGATGTTGCCGGGCTGTTCCACTAAATTGAATAATGCAGCGAACCATCGCAGCAGTATCAGAGCGACTAGCGTCACAAAATGGCGGCTGCTACCAACCCATGTTTTTTTACTGGCATCAGTCGTTTCGATGTGGCTGACTCCATTCCTTTCATAATGCTTTAACGGATTCGTCTTCATGCAACGATTTCTCGCTGCTCCACTGCTGTTGGTCCTGTTCCTTCCCGCCCTGCATGCTGCAGACGCAGTTGTTCCCGTTTTCAAAGATGGCGAGGCGCAAATTGTTGACGGTTTCAAGGATTCGGACTTCTGGATCAGACACGACCTGTGGGTCGAAACTGAATTCGACACTGATGGAGATGAAAACTTGGATCGCATGCATGTCAGCGTGACGCGTCCCCGACAAACCGACACGGAAGGTTTGAAACTACCCGTGATTTATGTTTCCAGCCCGTATTTTGCAGGCACTGGATCGACCGCAGCAGAACATTTCTGGGATCCAAAACAGGAACTCGGCACAGAACCACCCGAGCGGAAAAACGGTCCTCCCGTTGTGCGGAAAGGCAAACGTCCAATCATTTCGAGATCGCATCTCAAGGAGTGGGTACCGCGCGGTTACATCGTGGTTCATTCGTCTTCACCCGGCACCGGACTGTCGCAAGGTTGCCCTACCGTGGGCGGTGACAATGAATCACTAGCACCCAAAGCAGTCGTTGACTGGCTCTGTGGTCGCGGAAAGGGCTTCACTGAACCGGAAGGTGGTGAGCCCGTCAAAGCATTCTGGTCCACAGGTAAAGTAGGAATGACGGGCACATCCTACAACGGCACCATCCCGCTAGCCGCCGCAACAACCGGCGTCGACGGCTTGGAGGCGATCATTCCGATCGCTCCTAATACCTCATACTACCACTACTATCGATCCAATGGACTGATCAGGCATCCCGGTGGTTTTATCGGAGAAGACATTGATGCGTTGTATGACTTTATTCACAGTGGTGATGAATCGAAACGCGAGTTCTGTGACTGCAATGTACGTGACAAGGAAATGGCCGAGGGTTTTGATCGGGTCAATGGAGACTACAATGACTTCTGGGCGGGTCGTGATTACCTCAATGACATGGAACCACTCAAAGCAGCTGTCCTGATGGCCCACGCATTCAATGATTGGAATGTGGTCCCCGAACACAGCGTCCGCATCTATGAAGCACTCAAGAAAAAGGGAGTGCCAACACAGGCTTTCTTTCATCAGGGTGGCCATGGCGGACCACCACCGATGAAAATGATGAATCGCTGGTTCACTCGATATCTCCACGGTGTAGAAAACGATGTCGAAAATGACCCTAGGTCTTGGATCGTGCGTGAGAACAAAGAACGCGACAATCCCACCTCCTACCCGGAATACCCACACCCGGAAGCAGTCGCCGTGACCATGCATCTGGGGCAAACCACCCCCGAGGGCGGACATGGAGATTTGACGACGACTGCAACACCTCAACAGGGTAAGGAAACACTGATCGACAATTACTCCTTCAGTGGCGCGACCTTGGCAAAAGCCGAAATCACTGACCACCGCTTGATGTTCGTCACACCGACCTTGCAGCAGCCGGTGCATATTTCAGGAACACCACGAATCAATATCCGCCTTGCCTGCGACAAGCCCGCCGCGAATCTTTCAGTCTGGGTAGTCTCCCTGCCTTGGAATGACAAACGCAATGCAAAAATCACCGACAACATTATCACCCGCGGCTGGGCGGACCCGCAGAACTATCGATCGATCACTGAAAGTGAACCTCTTGAACCAGGCCGCTTCTATGAGATGTCTTTCGATCTACAACCAGATGATCAAGTGATTCCAGCTGGCCAACAAATTGGCTTGATGATCTTTTCAAGCGATCGTGAATTCACGCTCCACCCGGAACCTGGTACCCAATTGACGATTGATCTGGATGAAACGTCACTGGCATTACCAGTACTGGGCGGAAAAGAAAAACTTGAAGCAGCGTTCAGCGAAAAGAGCGAAAAGCAAAAGAAGTAACATCGATGACAAATGCACACTTCTGCGACGAACAAAAGTCGTGATACCCTCGAGGTTCTGGAAACTGCCTCAGGAGCACCGCTGCAGAAAAGCACGGACCGGCTTCCTCTGCCAACTGCTTCCGTGCATTGCACGCCGCTGGAGCAGCCCCGCTGAATCTACGCGGCTGAATCGACGCCGCAATGGGTCCAAGCATATCTCAGAATCACTCCCCTGCCGCGAACTCTAGACAGCAGTCAGAGATGAGTTCCCACGGGAAAGTGAGAGTCGCAGTCTTGCCGCCGCTCAAACGCGATTAAGATTCCAGATTGTGAAATTCAAGAACGCGGCGAAACCAACCCACAACAGGTAGGGTGTCATCAACCCACCTGCAATCTTTGAATGGCGAAAAAACAACACGGTTGTGGCAATGATCGAGAGCCACAGGAATACAATTTCAATCAGTGCTCCTCCCGGAGTCTGAAGACCAAAAAAGAGCACGGACCAGAGGCCGTTGAGTACAAGCTGAGTAACAAACCAGGAGATCGCCGGCTTCGCCTCTTGGGTTTCACTCCCTAGCCAAACCAACCAGACTGCGATTCCCATCAGGCCGTACAGCGTTGTCCAAACGGGCGCAAAGATCCAACTGGGAGGATTCCATGTTGGCTTATTCAAGGTGTCGTACCAATCGTCCAGCCCCTGTGTGGTCGCCAGACCACCGATCCCGCCCGCCGCAAAACAGACCAGCAGCGAGATGACCAGACCAACGGCCTGAGTTGGTACTGGTCGTTGATGTTCAGTGTCAGTCATCGAATGCTTGCGTGGGGAAAGAAGTGAGAACAATCGCCGTGGCAGCTTACGCCACTGCCCACCATGAGTACACATTCCATGTCTCAATGATGCAAGAACAGACGGAACGACCTTCGGTGCTTACAAGGATCTCAAGTGGGCCAGCAAATTTGCTACATCCTGATCCGACAGTCCCATCAGCAAACCCTCAGGCATCAGCGAAACTTCCGACCATCGCATGTCCTCAATCTCCTTGACGTTAATTCGCTTGGTGTGTCCATCTGAAGCCATCAGCGTCACCCCATCCACGCTCTCATAAACAACCAGTCCCATCACAAGCTCTCCATCAGATGTCAACACCTGCTTGGCTCGATAACGATCGGGAATCGCATGACTGGGGTCCACTGTCGCCCGAAACAAATCTGCAGAACTAAATCGCTTCGCGACGCCACTCAGTGATGGCCCAAGAGCTTTCGCACCGTTATGGCATAATGCACACTGGCGTGCAGAATAGATGGCCTGACCTGCTGTGACTTTGCCATTCAGTCCATTGATCGCTTCTCCCCGCTCCAACCACTGTTGAATCGACACTGAATCGGATGCCCTTTTCGGAAGCTCCGCCCCCAACCGTTTTAATGCCGCAACTGCAGCTTCCCGAACCACCTTATCCACTGAAAATACCGCCTTCTGCAAATCTTCAGAATCACGGGGAACGGGATGACTTGCCATTGCCAACCATGCTGATGAACGCGTTGCATCATCTTTCAGCCACTGATAAATAAAATTGCGAGGTACCGCGTCAGGGCCCAGAGCGATGAACCTGGCAATCGCTGGATCAATTGTCTTTCCCCGACTGCGCATCAGCAACTTGTGCCGCCCCCGCTCCAGATTCTCTGGATCCATTTTCTCGGTCCAAACCAGATGCGTGGCATCACCAAAATGCTGACTGGAAACAATCCGACTGGGCACCAAAGAATCACGATGCTGCATAGCCAAAAACAATTCTCCCATCCTTGGCGTCCAGTTGCGGTCAACATTGAGTTCGGACTCTTTGATCCAGATAGGAATCGCGATCATCGCCTCAGCAATTCTTTCTGTCATTTCATCGCTTCGGCGTGCAGGAATTCTGGCCAATGCGATCAGTCGGAACAGCTTATCGACCGGCGACGTAACGCGGTCCATGTCATCCGCGATGGTTCTAAACACTGCAGCCGATTCGGGCTCCAGCACTGCAAGTCCACGAACCAATTCTCGGCACAGGACTTCGTGTTTTCGGTCTTCTCCGTCGGCCGCGACGTCTTGCAGCCGGCTCAGCAAAGCCGCCACTGCCGCGTCACGCGTTTCCGGTGCAATCTTGGGACGAATTCTTCCGCGACAAGAATCGAATACGGCTGCAGCCTGCTGTCTACCTCGTGCATCTCTCGGATCACCGGGGCCTAAACCACCGACACTCTCAATCAGCAATGCAATTGCGTCGAGCACCTCCCGTTGACTTACATCATCCGACTTCAGCAACGAGACAGCCTGTTCAGCAGCAGCGTGATCGAGCACCGGCGCAGCATTCCTCCGCAAACGCTTTAACGCTTCCGTGATTGCGTTGGATGCACCGCCGGGCGGTTTACTCCAAGCCAGTTCTGGAACCTCCACCGAGGCACGAGGATTCAATGCATCAATCTTGTAGATCCCACCCCGGCTACGGCGTCCGCCAACACTCACAAAAAGTGCGCCCTCGGATGAAGCAACGATATCAGTAACCGCAAACCCCTCACTTCCCGATGGTGATGCAACCAACTCTGTTGTGCCATCATCTGAAACGAACACAACACGACCGAATGTCCAGTCAAGCACATACACACCAGCTTGAAAGCGTGCGGGTAACCGTTTACCGGGGCTTCTCAGGACCCCGGTAGGCGACCCACGCCCCAGTTCCGCAAGTACAGTTGGCATCATGGGGTCAGCATTGGAACGCTTCCAACTTCTTGAAACCCAGCCAGCATCCTGACCTTGTCGCACACGAAAAACTCGCGTCGGCCGATACCACGGCAAGCTGATATCGCGCTCACCATCGCTGTCAAAAGTATCGATTGTCTGGTCCGGCCCGAAGTCAAAATCGTAGGCATTTCGAAATCCCTCTGCCCAAACTTCACGTCGGGACCAGTCGGGTGAGATCCGCCAAATGACTCCTGCACGCGGACTTGGAATCCGTGGTGTCTCTACATTTTGCAATCGAAAGCTATCCTTCGTCCCATTACCTGCAATCAAGTACCAAAATCCGTCAGGTCCTTTCCGCAAGGCATGAGCATCATGTTCGCCTCCCGTCTTGATTTCAAGCACGCGTACCGGATTCAAGTTTGGCGCTGATTCAGAGGCAAACCGTTTGATCTTCCAGACACCATTGTCACCAACGTAGTACAGCGTGTCACCATCAACACATAGCCCATGTGCACCGTGCGACGGTGCTTCAAAAATTAGCTTTCTCGCATCATAAATACCATCACTGTCTTGATCCAACAGCTCGCACAAATAACGCGGTCCAGACGCAAATACTCTGCCATCAGGACCCGTCGCAATCGCAGTACAGTCCGGCACAAGGTCATCATCGGCAACAAGTCGAATCGTCAAGCCATCGGTGACATTGACCGCTCTGGACGCCGCTATCGATCTTTCGCCCCGTGTCTGAGCATCTTGGCTTGCCAATGAAGTTGCATTATTTCCGAAAAAAATGGGCAAGAGGGATACGATCCCAGGTAGCAAAAATTTTTCAACACGAATCATTTGAACGATTTCCAATGACAGATTTCCTTCAGCGGCGAATCTTAATGATGGTGATAGGGATACTCGCGTTGACCGGGCCGCGGCAAACCGCAACTGTGACCGCAACTGTGACCGCCAATTCACAGCTCCTGCAAAGCGGTGTTCATCTGCTAATCCTACACAACAAATCGACGACACACCTACCACCCAGACCCGTGTTGACGCTAATTTCGCCCGTTCAAGGCTACACCAATACATTCGCACGAGTGACATTACGCATCATATCCGGTTATCTTAAGTAGAGGTTTTAACATTTTTTGGTTGGATCTATTGGAGCCTTCCCCTTGATACGCATCTTCCCGCTGTTGTTTTGCTGCTTCGCCATAACCGTTTCGGGAATGGATTTATGCTTTGGTACAGAGCAACCAAACGTGATCGTGATTTACAGCGATGATCAGGGAAGCCTCGATTTGAATTGCTATGGTTCAAACGACCTGCACACTCCTAACCTTGATCGCTTGGCAGACGAGGGCATCCGGTTCACACAAATGTACTCACCTTCGGCGATCTGCTCAGCTTCCCGTGCAGGTTTGCTGACAGGTCGATTCCCGGCTCGCGCAGGAGTCCCCGGGAATGTATCGTCCACCAAAGGCGTCCCGGGCATGCCATCCAACGAAATCACACTGGCCGAGCTATTGAAAACGCGTGGCTATACGACAGGTCATGTAGGGAAATGGCACCTTGGCTTCACCCCTGACACCATGCCGAATGGCCAAGGCTTTGATTCGTCGTTCGGCCACATGGGCGGCTGCATCGACAACTATTCGCACTTTTTTTATTGGGTAGGGCCGAATCGTCATGATCTATGGCGTGACGGAACAGAAATTCATCGTGACGGCGAGTTCTTTCTAGACATGATGGTTGAGGAAGGTCAGCAATTCATCACGGCAAATAAGGACAAACCTTTCTTTCTCTATTGGGCCATCAATGCTCCGCACTATCCCATGCAAGGAACAGCGAATTGGCGGCAGCGGTACAAGGACCTACCGTCACCACGACGACAATACGCAGCATTCACGTCCACCGTTGACGAAAAGGTTGGTGAACTACTTGAGACCTTGGAAGCATTGGACCTACGGAAAAACACATTAGTCATTTTCCAATCAGATCACGGGCATTCAACTGAGGAACGGGCTTTCTGGGGAGGCGGAAATGCTGGTCCGTACCGCGGTGCCAAGGGATGTCTCTTTGAAGGTGGCATCAGAATTCCATCCATTGTTAGCATGCCCGGTATGATTCCGCAGGGGCAGGTACGACACCAGATGGCGATCGGATGTGATTGGTTTCCAACCATCGCAACTTACTGCGGAGCGGAACTACCAGATCGACAATATGACGGAAAAAGCTTGACCGATGTCATTGCATCCAGTGAATCCAAAAGCCCTCACGACCATCTTTTCTGGTTACTGGGCAACCCCAAGAACGGACAATGGGCAGTGCGGCAGGGCCCTTGGAAACTGCTCGGCAACGCAAGAGATCGGGGGGTTCCCAAAAATGCTGCAGCGGTCGACAAGCTGTTCCTCGCAAACTTGGAAGTAAACCCGAGCGAAGAGAAGAACCTCAAGTCACAACACCCGGAAGTGGTTGTCAAGCTACAAGCCATCCGTGACAAGCACGTTGCTGATATCGTCCGGGAAAATGATTTGAGAGCTCAAGCCAAGTGATATTGGATGGCTGGACGTGAGTGGAAGCTTCCTGCACACCGCACACGTACCAACCCGCTATTACCAACCCGCTATTACCAGCACCGAATGGAGAGACACGACAATTTGCGAAGTCATCACTCGGGCTCGTCCCGAGGTGGATAATTGTCATGCTGCTTTGCACTCTGGGAACTCCAGTAAGGCGATGACCCCCACAAAGGGACCGTCGCCAACGATGCCTGCCACTTACCCAGCAGTTGAAACAATTCATCGGCACGCGTCCGATCGCTATCAAACCGATCTTGCTGCTCTCCCGCATCCTCAGTGGGCCGAAATACCTGCGGAGCGCGATGCGAAAGACTGATCAGTTTATCTGGTCCATCAAGGATGGCTACCTGCCCCTGCAATCTCCAGAAAAGCGTTCGGCGTGGAGCTGCCTGTTTGCCACTCAGCTGCGGAAGCAGGTTTTCACCATCATATTGACCGTACAAAGCGACCGCTTTTCGCCGATTATTCTTGTCTTCATGAGACCTTACCGGCCCAAGCGGCAAAGGCATCTCCCCAGCAGCCGACATGAACGTAGGCAGCAGATCAAGACTCGACAGGACGCCATCGTGCGTCTGCTCTGCTGGAATCGTCTCTGGCCATGACCAGATCATGGGAATACGAACTCCGCCCTCTCGCAGTGTTCCCTTAACGCCTGATAGTTCGCCATTCCAACTGGCGTTCCCCGTTGCACCACCATTATCTGAAAAGAAACAAATCAATGTATTTTCACGTTCACCTAATTCATCCAGACAGTCCAACACACGGCCGACCCCTCGGTCCAGAGCCAACATCATCGCTGCATAAGTGCGACGCTTCCGTTCTTTGATATGACTAAACGCAGCAAGATCCTCCTCAGTCGCTTGCAACGGACCATGAGGCGCGTTGTAAGACAAAAACATGAACCATGGTTTGTCATCATCCGCTTGGTCCTGCTTGCCAATCCATCCTGTCGCCTCATCGGTGAAGAAATCGGTCAAGTAAGGACTTGAAAACTGCGTCAACGGAACACCGTTGCGTTCCAACTTGTTGGTGCCAGCTTTTGGAAAATAGGCATGGCCACCGCCAAGCATCCCACAAAAATAGTCAAAACCACGTTCCTGAGGATGGAATCCAACGCCCATCCCCAAATGCCATTTTCCCACCAAAGCAGTGGAGTAACCAGCAGCACCGAGATGATCTGCCAAGGTATGCTCACCCGGTGGAAGCCCCAGCAGGTCGACCCGCGCACCGTAATTGGCACTCCCCATATTCAAGTTGGCCTGGTATCCAAATCGCCGCGGGTCTCGTCCGGTGATCAACCCGGCCCGAGAAGGAGAACATACAGAACTTGCCACGTAAGCGCGACTGCAAAGCACGCCCGACTTGGCTAATGCGTCAATTCGATCAGTCTTTAGCGATTGCGACCCTGTGCAACCCAAGTCGCCATAGCCCATATCATCAGCCAACACCAACAAAATATTTGGTGCGGCCGCATTCGCTGGGCTCATCGCAACGGCGTCCAAAAGAAACAACATGACCGCAACAAAGTAGAATCTTCCGCTCCCGTACCTGACCCTATTAAATAATTCGCACGGCTTATCAACACTGTGGAACTTAAACTCAAAAACAACTTGCATTTTCGAAACCGTCTTGGTTTGTGAAACGGATATATCCGTACACAGCCTAAATCAAATCTGCCAAAACCGAAAGATTTGGGACATTGCCCCCGGAAGATTTTTTTGGTCAGAAACAAGCAAGGTAGCAAACCACACAGGATAGGAGCGACGGCGGGAGCATGAAACTAAACTCGCTTTAGCTCTCGGCAGCTCAGTGCAGCATTTTGACACCGCAGCACATCCCGACAAAGCTTGCAGTTCTTGGAAGGAAACACTCTCCGATCGCACAACTGACGGGTCAACACTGCTGTCTTCGCGCAGTCAAGCTCAAGAGAATCGCAGCAGCCCTTAAAATAAATTCAATCCACGCCACTAACTGATTTCATTTGATAGGAACAGTGGTAGCAAACTGTTATCCTATGTTTGCTTTGAAACATTGATGCCGATTACGTTCGGCGTTTGCTCCGACCACCTCTGCACGACCTGCTCCCTCACCCTGCCTTTTCGCACCGAGATTTCCATGAAGCCCACCTTGCAGTCCATCCCTACAACTCTCGTTATTCTTGTGCTCTCCAGCCTGCAACAGGCAGTACAAGCAGAGGTACGCCTGCCTGGTTTCTTTGGCGACCACATGGTGATGCAACGAGATGTTGAATTACGCATCTGGGGCTGGTGTGATGCTGGCGAAGAAGTCACTGTCACGCTGAACGGCAAGGAAGCAACAACGAGGGGTACCTCAGACGGAACGTGGAAAGTCATATTGCCGGCGATGGAAGCAAATTCAAAGCCGAGAACACTTCAGGTCAAAGGCAACAATGTCATCAACCTCAATGACATCCTTATAGGCGAGGTTTGGCTCTGTAGCGGACAATCCAACATGGAATGGACGGTTGCCGCGAGCACCAATCGCGATGCCGAGATCGCAGCAGCCGACTTCCCGATGATTCGTCATTTGAAAATTGCGCACCGACCGTCGACAGTTCCTCTTGAAGATGTTTCAGCCCCTTGGACCGTATGCTCCCCAGCAGTAGCTGGGACCTACACTGCGGCCGGTTACTTCATGGCAAAGAATCTGCATCAGGAACTGGGCGTCCCCATTGGCTTGATCAACTCCTCATGGGGTGGCACAAGAGTCGAACCGTGGACTCCACCGACCGGCTTCGAGCAAGTTCCTGCTCTCAGTGACATCTACAGGTCAGTTCTTGGACGCACTCCTGGAACAGACCAATACCAGAAAGCACTGAGCACCTTTATCAAAATCAGTGAAGCTTGGAATCAAGAAGCAAAAGCTGCATTGAGTAAGGTACAGCCGGTCAGTCCAAGTCCTACATTTCCTGAACAGTTAAAACCTTTCCAAAGCCATCAAGATCCGACGATGCTGTACAACGGTATGATTCATGCGTTGGTGGGCTACCCGATTCGCGGCGTCATCTGGTATCAGGGAGAATCCAACCACACGGAGGGAATGCTTTATTTTGAGAAAAAAAAAGCGTTGATCCATGGATGGCGCAGCCTGTGGGATCAGGGAGACTTCCCCTTCTATTACGTGCAAATCGCTCCGTTTCAATATGGCAGTGAAGACGGTACGATTCTTGCAAAGTTTTGGGAAGCTCAGGCCGCTGTCCAACAGCTTCCCAACACGGGCATGGTGGTCATTAACGACATTGCAACGCTCAACGACATACACCCGCCCAACAAACAGGATGTCGGCAAAAGACTTGCCCTACTGGCCCTGAAAAATGACTACGGAAGGAAGGACGTGGTCGCGAATAGTCCGGAAGTAGAATCAATTGCATTGGCGGACAACCAGCTTCTGATTAAGTTCAGAAACACCGGTGGTGGCCTAAGAACGCGCGATGACGAATCCCCCACCCATTTCGAAATCATTGGCCCCGGTACCCGAACCTTCATCCCGGCATCCGCGAGCCTTAACGGCGATACCGTAACACTCTCAGCCGACGGGGTTACGGCACCGGTAGCGTTTCGCTTCGGTTGGGATAAACTTGCCGAGCCCAATCTGACCGGCGGTACGGGACTGCCAGTGGGAACCTGCCGCGGGGGAGAGGAACCTGACTTTTTGAGCTTAATCTCGATCGAAGACGATTATGAACTTGTTTACGAACTGGATCTGAGCAAGCTACAAAACAAGATTACTTACTCGATTGACCGCAGTGGTGAGGCATCAAGATTCGACCGCATTGGTTACTTGATTGAACTTGAATCCGAGACAAACGGCTCGCAGAAACTGTTCGTGTCCATGGATGCATTCACCGACGATGTAAAAAAAATAGCCGTTCCTCAATTCAGTACTGGCGCTTTTTTCCAGCAACCCGTGAATGGTCTGGAATCCTACTCGACGGTCTCGTCGTTGAATCGCGAACAGATTCAGGGAAACATCGAATTTTGGTCAGGGAACTATGCAACACCGAACACGGCCAACGTGCCCGGCGCCTCCGGTGCAATCTATGACTTCGGAGACAGCATGGGCGAGCCATTGAACGGCTATGGCTCAATGCAAGTTCATGACACCGACGGAAAGCAAACACTCTTTGCCATTAACCACTGGGGAGCAGGTGACGGTGCAGACATTGGGATCGGCAATAGCAGCGGTGCCCATCGGGACTGGACATTCTCATCCAATGCCGGATCCTACTCTGGCAAAAGCCTGAAAGTCTACGTTCGATCTAAAGAAGACACCAAGACTCGCTAACAAACTGCACGGGTTAATTGCAAAATCGCAAGAGAAATCAGATCTCACTGTTCAAAACATTACCAGTGCAACTCATCCTGATCGCGAAGGTAAAGTTTCGCCCTGCAAAATCACTGGATGTGCCCGGCTATTTCCACACCGCGATTTATGGTGGCTCCCTTTAAACTGGTAGCCAGAAGGTACCGCTTCAACTGATGCCGTCTCAGTATCAGCAGTACAGGGGGCCGTTGGAAGGAATGCTTGCTGTTGAGCCAGTACTGACAAACTTGTCGAACACAACGCGATGTAAGCTATCCACACCAGTTCAATGATCGTCTCCCTACTCGTGCGCAAACGAGTCACGGCTTCAGCGTACCTGCGGCATCCCGCGATCGCAGCAAGCAGGCCATGACTTTACTCGGATTTAAATCGGGGGATGCAACATGTCCCGAGACGATTGTGTCGGATATTTGCGATAGTAAGAACAGCACATTGGAATCTTCACGAGCACCTTACGTCGGATCGCCTTGGCGGATCAGTCAACCCAGCAAGACGAAAATTTTGAGCCCTGCGTGATGAACGAAAAATCACTTTCGGACCGCAGACATACCACCATCGATGCCAAGAATTTGGCCTGTCATCCAACTACTATCGGGGGATAAGAGAAATTCCGCAGCAGCAGACATATCTTCAATGGTACCTATCCGTCCCAAAGGATACTTCGCAGCCATGGCGACACGTTTCTCCTCACGGTCGAGAAACTTCTCGGACAGCGGCGTATCCGTCAAAGCGGGAGCAATCGCATTCACCCTGATTTTGGGTGACAACTCGGCCGCCCATGTGCGAACCAACCCCTCAATGGCCCCTTTCGATGCTGCTACCGACGTATGCATTGGTAAGCCGGTAGATACAGCAATCGTGCTGAACATCACCACGCTGGCTCCGGACGAACGCTTGAGACCAGGCAGTGCGGCCTGCAGTGCAAGAACGGCCCCGATCACATTGAGTTCATAGTCCGAACGCAGCAATTCAGCTTTGACCGCACGCAGCGGCCCCAGGCTGATGGTCCCAGGGCAATACACCAACCCATCAATCGTGTCGGGCAACATGCTCGGGTCAATCGATTCCGCGACGAGGTCAATCGGGTGATGCTGCAATCCCTCCAGACCCGCAGACTCTCCAGCGGTACGGGAAAACATGGTGACCAACGCACCGGCATCAAGACACCGCCGCACAATTCCCGAACCAATCCCATGGCTTCCACCGACCACAACAACCCGTTTCGTCTCCATTCTGTCTCCTTGCCCAAATCACTCGCTTTGACCGCAAGAAGACCGACTCTCCTTGCAGGGCAATGTAGAAGCCTGACAATGCGCCTCGGGCACCAGCCTGGAGACTGTACCAACCTACGAGAGGTTTTCTGAAACCCATCAGCGAAAAGTTTCAAGCGACAGCAACGTTGGGCGGTAGTCGGTAAATAGTCGCCAGCAATGGACCTGTTTCAACAGTCGAATATACCCGCGTCCGCGGTCACAGTCCCAACTCGGCCAGTTTCGGCTCAAGCGCCTGAGCCCAACGCTCATACCCTTTTTTACTGAGATGCAATCGATCAGGCATGATCTCAGAACTGATGGTTCCATCCGCCTCAAGGAACTGGTCGCCGATTTCCAAATAATGCACACGACCATCATTGGCGAGTCGCCGAATTTTCTGATTGATCGCAATATTATTTAACCGCTTTGCATCGAGGTCATTCGCACCGCGAGGGAAGATTCCGTGCAGCACAATTTTCGTTTCAGGCAAACGCTCTGCGAGAATTTCGATTATGCGTTCAACGCCGGCAGCAACCTGCGCGGGATCTTGATCAAAGTGCCCTGTGTTATTTGTTCCGATCATCACAACAGCAACTTTGGGTCGAATTTTCCCAAGATTACCGTGCGTAAGACGCCAAATCACGTGTTCTGTACGATCACCACCGATACCAAGATTGATTGCCTTACGATTCCCGTAATGTTTCGCCCAGACTTCTTTCCCACGCCCTTCCCAACCTTGGGTGATCGAGTCGCCAATGAAAGCCAGGTCCACGTTCCCTTTCCTCGCATTCATGGTCAGAAGGTTATCTCGTTCTCGCCAACGCCGCTCATCACCTCGAGTTGCCGGCAGAACCGCGGAATTGACGTCATAGAACTGCCGCAAATCCCAGTACCGTTTTTGCATTCCCGCCAGTACGGCAGCATACGTGGGGTCCGCGTGCACACTAACCAGTTCCTGCGGATCCTCTTCAAGGTCAAACAGATTCCATTCGCGTGTCCGTGGAAAAAACATCAACTTGTAGCGAGCAGTCCGAACACCATCATGAATCGGCACATTGTGTACGGCTGCGTTCTCGTAGTACGCGTAATAGATTGCGTCCCGCCAAGACGCAGAGGGTTGCCCCTGATTGTTCATCATCGAGACCATGCTGCGTCCCTGCATCTCCTCAGGAACCTCCGCACCGGCTATGTCCAGAAACGTGGGACCGTAGTCAATATTTTGAATCAGTGCTCTGGCATCGACTCCGGGTTCAATAACACCGGGCCAGCGAATGAGAAAAGGCATTTTCAGCGATTCCTCAAACATCCATCGTTTATCATACCACCCGTGCTCACCGAGATAAAATCCTTGATCAGAACTATAAATCACAATCGTGTTTTCAGCCAAACCTGACTCATCAAGATATTCCAACATCGCCCCTACCCCATCATCCACTGCCTGAATGCACCGCAAGTAGTCTTTGATGTACCGCTGATACTTCCATCGCAAGATATCCTTGGAAGTCAAATTCCCAGCTTTCATCTCAGTCAGAAATTTTTCATTTTCAGGTTGATACGCCTTATCCCACAGTGCTTTTTGTGCGTCTGTCATCCGCCGGTACTCACCATTGGCAAGACCTGGACGAAAATGATCGGTGTATTGGCTCTCACCATGAAATTTCATGTCATGTCCCCAGAAGAAATGATCCTTCAGTGACATTTCATTTTCTCGCAGTAAATCCGTGCGTCCGGCATAATCATCGAACAGTGTGTCCGGCTCCGGGATGTCGATTCCCTTGTAAAGTGAAAAGTGCCGTGGCGGTGGCGACCAGTTACGGTGTGGTGCTTTGTGCTGACACATCAACATGAAAGGTTTATCAGGGTCACGCGTATTCTTTAACCAAGTCAGCGCATTCGCAGTGATGATATCTGTGCAATAACCCTCGTAACGTTTCCTTTCCCCATTCATCTGGAGCAGATCCGGGTTGTAATAACTGCCCTGCCCTGGCAAAACTTCCCAATGATGGAAGCCTGTTGGATTACTTCCCAAATGCCACTTGCCAATGACAGCTGTCTGGTAGCCCGCATCCTGCATCAACTTCGGAAAGGTCATTTGGTTACCATCAAACCGATTACCATTCCTCAGGAATCCATTCTTGTGGCTGTGTTTACCAGTCAAAATGCAGGCGCGGGAAGGTCCACAAATTGAGTTTGCGCAAAATGAGTTTTGAAAGATCGCCCCTTCCCGCGCAATCCGATCAAGATTGGGGGTTTTGTTGATCTTCGATCCGTACGCACCAATCGCCTGGGGAGCATGATCGTCAGAAAACACAAACAAAATATTTGGCTGCTTCTCTACACCCCAAAGCGGAAAGCCATAAGTCACAAGCAGACAAAACATCATCGCTGCAACTAATGGTCGACCAGAAAAAAATCGCGACATCAACGCTCTCCAACTGAACACGAAATACCGAATCAATCAAACCAAGCAAGTGATTCGCAAAGGTGCAAATCCGAAAGTCAGAACAAGTTTATCCTAAAGACACCAAACCTGCTGTTTACAAACTGCGTGCCACCAGAGTTCTCAGGTGAACCTCAACACTTTCAGCCAAAGCTTCTGGGTTGTAGCCTCCTTCCAGCAGACTGACGATTCGTCCATCCGCATGTACATCAGCAATGTCCATCACGATTCGAGTCAACGCTTCGAAGTCGCGACTCTCGAAGCCATTGGCCCCCACAGGGTCGGCGTGATGACTATCAAATCCGGCACTAACGAGAATGAACTGCGGCTTGAATGATGATGCAAGCTTTTCTGTTGCAAGTTTAAAACGCTCAATCTGTTTTGCTGCGGAAGTACCAAACGTTACCGGCAAATTTACAGTAAGTCCCCGTCCGTCACCGGAACCTGTCTCATGTGCATCACCGCCTCCTGGGTAAAAGGGAGATCGATGCATGGACAGAAACGCAACCTGCGGATCTTCCCAGAAAGTGGCCTGAGTGCCATTCCCATGATGCACGTCCCAGTCGACTATCATGACACGTTCAAGGCCAAGTTGCTTCACCAAATGGCGTGCAGCCACTGCGACATGATTGACGAGACAGAATCCCATCGGATTTTGCTTCAATGCATGGTGGCCCGGAGGCCTGATTAAACAGAATGCATTTCTGTCATCACCCGCAAGTACTCGCTGCACCGCATCACATGCTGCGCCTGACCCTGCCTTGGCGGCGTCCAAAGATTGCGCACTGACAACAGTATCGGCTTCGATCTGCCCGCCACCACGCTCGATAAAGCCGCTGATCTGAGCAAGCGATTGACGCGTGTGCACCTGCAGCAATTGCTCCGTGGATGCAACTGACCAATCAGGCTGTGTTAAATCCGGAAAAAAATCGCTTGTTTGCAATCGCTCCATGACTTTTCGTAGACGATTCGCATGCTCAGGATGCTGGCCTGTATCGTGGTTAAGAAATAGAGGGTTGTAGTAGAAGAGAGCCATGGCAATCCTTCATGACTGGAGCCTTCACGAAACATCATCGCTTCTAGGCTGAGTAAAGTTTAGAATTCGGTGTAATTGGTTCGCAGCAACTCATCGCTCGGGACATCCGATATCACACGACGCGTCCCGGTTTAAAGTGCAGCGGCTTCCGAACAAGGCCTTCTCTTGAGGCCCTCGGCTGTATCGGAGCCTGCTGCTGCAGACGGGACACCTCCCAACAGACAGCGTGCCCACCGTATCACCAGCGGCCCCATCTCGATCGGAATTGCAAATGCATCCGCTGCATCCAAGGTTTAGCTTAGCGGGTCGATCGCTGAGGCGGTATGAGAGACACGAATTCGCAGCGAGATTGCCGGCTTTGAGATCAGTCGTGTTGTAACGGTACGCGTTGCAGCTTATCGTTCCATGAAGAAATCGGAGCTGGGTACGGCCTACCACAAGCCCGATAAAATGGATGTGCGATATCATCACTCGATTCGCATTCCGCGATGCTCATACTGTACACGCACCATCGCCTCTTGCTCTCCACCACACCGATTAAAGAGTCGCCAAAGCATGCCGAAACACGAAACGCCGCAAACGCTTGCTTTTACGGATGGCAAGTTAGTTTTGATTGACCAAACGCGACTTCCTCAGGAACTTGTGACACTGACGTGCAGCACTGTTGCCGAAACACATGATGCGATCCAACGACTGGTTGTGCGTGGGGCGCCTGCCATCGGCGTTGCAGCGGCCTATGGTGTGTGCCTGGCTGCCGCGCCTTCCCAGCCCACGAGACAGGACTTCCTCAATGCTGCTGAACACCTTGCAACCAGTCGCCCAACTGCCGTTAATCTTTTCTGGGCGCTTGATAGGATGAAATCCGTCATCGAGGCGACGCCCGACGATTCAATGTTGCATCAGAGATTAATTCAAGAGGCAATCAGGATTCATGAGGAAGATCGCGAGATGTGCAAAAACATTGGGGGCAATGGCGCATCGCTTTTAAAAGACAGTAAGTGCGTTCTGACACATTGCAACGCGGGTGGATTAGCAACATCGATGTGGGGAACCGCGTTAGCCCCGATCTACCATTGTCATCAGCAAGGTCAGGCAATCGAAGTTTTTGCCGATGAGACGCGTCCGCTTCTGCAGGGCGGCAGATTGACAGCCTGGGAGTTGTCACAGGCAGGGATCCCCGTCACCGTACTGACCGATTCGATGGCTGGAAGCTTGTTGCGTTCTGGAAAAATCGATGCCGTAATCGTGGGGGCTGATCGCATCGCTGCAAACGGGGATGTTGCTAATAAAATCGGCACTTACCCACTCGCTGTTCTTGCTCGCTATCACTCCGTACCGTTCTACGTGGCAGCACCGTCGAGCACCTTTGATCTAGCCTTGGCCGATGGCAGCGGTATTCCTATTGAGGAACGTAATCGTGATGAAGTTGCGGCACCACAAGGAATTTGCCTCGTTCCACCCGCAGCCAACGTCATGAATCCCGCTTTTGATGTCACCCCCGCAGAATTGGTGGATTGCATCATCACCGAACAAGGCTTGATCCCCAACCCTGATCGCGATGCCATCATCGCACACCTGAGCTAATTCACTTACAGAAATCCCTCATTTGGCATCCAAGCTGCTCATTACCAATCCGCAATACGCAAAACGATTGAGCAGGCCGAAACTACAACTCTTTCTCCGCAATAACGATTGCCATGCCCCCCGATCTCCAGCCGAACTTGCCTGTGGGGTGAACACTCCTGCATCATGCAATCAGCGTAAAACACACCGCAACCGCTGGGCTGCTGCCAAAAAACATCACCCAGTGCGACCAACCTTGTCACGGCCGTTTGCGATAGTGGCAGTAGTCGAGAGACGAGATTCCAATCTCACAACGAGACAGGATTCTCGCTTTGCGACTCCGGAGCTGCAAGGAGCAGCATCGGCGAGGCTAGGATGATAGGCTTTCGCGTTTTTTTGCATGCAATCAACTTGTAGAAATGCTGTTTTTTTTGCTTTTGGCTCAAGTTCGCAGAAATACCAATTGTTCCCCTCTCAAAAAAGGCTTGTGCTGGCACGCCATTTGTAGCGTGTGGCATTACCAGACAACGAACTCAATTACAGGGAAGCAGACATGTTGGTGTTAAGTCGTAAAGAAGGTGAGCAACTGGTCATCGGTGACAATGTTGTATTGACGATCAATCGCATTTCAGGAAACAGGGTTGCAATCGGGATTGAAGCCCCACGCGAGGTGAGGGTGGTCCGCGGTGAGCTGGAACGTCACGAAGTTGCTGCGGGAGGGTTGGCGCCGGTTGCCATGACTCTTGAAGAAACCAATATCGCCATCGCGAGCAAGCCTCACGAATGAGGTTGTCATGACACTCGTCGTCTTGATCCCCTGATAAGTTGATCCCCTGATAAGTTGATCCCCAGATAAGTTGGTTTCCCGGTCCAGCGAAGTCTGGCTCACGCCACAATCGTGAATCGGTGGCGTGCTGATTTTGAGGCGTGTGTGCGGGCAGTGGCTGCTCGCTAGATCGAAAACGGCTGCAAAAATTCACTGATCGTCATGTGCCCATTGAAGCACATGTCGACATCCAACCTCGGCTCGCGGGGCCGTCCGTGGAAGTCCGAAGCGAACCGCAATGAGTTGCCCTCCAGAACCGGCTGACGGATCATCGGTTTCGTATCGACGCCACAACGTACGGTTGGCGGCACATCGATTTCAGGAAGAATCGCTGGCAGGTTCACATTCCACAGCACGTTTGTTGTCCCATCCTCGCCGAAATTTCTACGCATCTCCGCCATCTCGCGGAAGTCTTGCAGGATATCGGCTACCCACCTGGGAACATGACCCCAGGTTTTGGGAATATCGGGATGACGGTAGTGCGAAATTGCCATTGCAGGAATCCCGTGCATGGCAGCTTCCCGTGCCGCGGCAAATGTTCCACTCACAAGCAAATCAACCCCGAGGTTAGCACCGGCATTCACACCAGAAAAAACAAGATCAAACTCTTGCTGTAGAGATCCGAAGGCAGCCCTGACACAGTCCACGGGTGTACCATCGACTGCCAGCCAACCAGGCCGGAGCTGATTGATTTTCAAAGCTCGATTGGTGGTAACACTGTGTCCACACTCACTGCGGCCGCGATCGGGTGCTACGACCATAATTTCGACATCGTTGCCAAAGCACTGCTGAACACTTTTGTGCAAGGCCAGCAAGCCGTCAGCTTCGATACCGTCATCGTTTGTTAGCAATACTCGCATTCGTTGATCAACCAGGTTGGGTCAGATTTACAATATTCAGGCCGGAACCCGTCTGGTTCCGGTATCGCTGCTAGCAGAATGGAGAACTGTCAACCCTAACGTGTGATGGTGACTTCATAATTCATCACCCGCTTGTCACTCTGCTCAACCGCCCGAACGCGAAAACGCTTCCCGATCATTTCAGCGCCATCAGGCAAATTGATCCCGCGTCGCACTTCTTGCCCAGCAGGTACAGCAAGCTGTTTCTGATCAAAGGATCCTGCCGGAGGAAAGAAGAAACAGTTATACAGCCGGGGTGTTTTCGTCTTGTTGTTGATCACCAACTCGGCTCGCAACCGTCCATCGGGCAACAGTCGGGTTTCGATTTTCATATCAATGCCAGCTGGCCCCACTTGCACCTTGCGGTACACGGATACAAGTTCCGGGGGATTGGTTTCCAGAGCGAACTGTATCTCTACCTCATACTCACCGATGTCAGTGGTATTACTTAGTACAACTTGAAAGTCGACGTCAGCATCCTGCCCGCTCAGAAGGCTCCAAGATTTTTTGGGTGGTGTAACTCGCCAGGATCGAGGTGGAATGACTCGAACTTGCCCGACTAAGCTTTGTTGCATCGGGTTGGTGAATGCGATCTTCATCACCTCTTCACGTCCCAATGGACTATCCAGACGATCACTGCCCAGTTCGACCGACATCCGAAACGCAAGCACCGCTGGATCACAACCGATCAAAAAGACTGGCTCTGGCCCAACAGGTACTCGCTGCATCAATTGCCCTCCAACATCTACTGTCTGCAGGGAAGTGACTCTCCCCCAAACATCGACCATCAGTACCCCATCACCAAAGTACGCCAACTCTTCGGTCACTTCATCGGCCCAGATCAGCACAACAGCCCGCTTGGCATTGGTATAAACTTGATTTCTGGCTTGGGAACGCAACTGCATGGATCCAACGGCTCTCAAATTCCCTAATAGCAACGAGGTGGTACGCCAAGGAAGCAACATTTCCCCGGGACGGTTGTCCGGGCGTAGCAGTCCGAACTGGGGATCATGGGGTCTGGCAACAAAAGCAGCCTGCACTCGATGTTTGCGAGAGGTGGCCATTCTGAGCACGAGGTCACGAATTCGCGTTTGTCGATCATAGATTTTGGCATCAAGCGGATCGATAAGCAGCCATGTTCTCGGTCCTGCAAATCCAGCATCGGCCTGCTCGCGATCGCTTTGCTCAAGAAACGCATCGAGTTCTCTTGCGGACAAAGGTGGCGAACTGCTTCGGCATGTTGCCCGCCAAGTTGCCGAGGCAAACGGCGCAGAGGGCTCAAGCCACGGCCACGAAAGGGCGACGTCGATTTTCTTTCCATTTCTTTCCTCCAGTCCATCCACAATTTCTTCGATCTGTTCTGGCAACCGAGGCGATCCAAGAAAACTGAAATCCCGCTCGCCACCCAGTTGCCAGACTTTGATTTTCTGGCTGAAATGCTCCATGATCGGTGACAGATGAGCTTGCCATGTCTCGGGATCACGAAAGACTTCAGCAGCCACAATTCCCCCCAACTCTGAAAATTTTTCGACGTGTCCAGGGGGTGGCTGATTGATCAGGCCCACCGTTTGGATTCGAGCATCCTGTAATTTTTCGAAAAGAGCCTGCAGTTCATCGCGGGCAACATTATCTGGCTCCCAACAGGGGTACTTTACCCAGGAGACGCCCAGCCGAGACAACCAGAGTGCAAAATCTGCGGCTCCTATCTGTTCTTGCTGACCTTCCAGGTTCCAGCCAAAAAGTCCCCGTCCGTGCTCACCTAAATCCTGTACAACAGCCAAGGTCGTGTGGGCACTGAGCTGGAAATCATGTCCGCCCGCCAAGCCCACCTTCATCCGATAATAACCAGCCTCCAAACCTGGGATTTCCCAATCCAGTTGAGTACGACTACGGTGCAAAGTATTTCCCGCATCAGGCTTCAACGGCTCACGTTCAATGGGCGTCAGCGCGCTGGAAATCAATGTGCGATTGATGTCGTACAAGTCAAACTGAACCTTGTTGATCTCCGCTGGCAAGTAGCCTGCAATGCTCGCGCTCGCTCGAACGGTATCGCCGATGTTGTAAATTCCCCGTGGCTGATCAGTCGTGATTTCCAGTTGAGGTTTTTCTTCAATACGAATGTCATCGAAGCCAACACTACCTTGAATATCTTCCAATCCATCATCCCGCCCCCTGACAATGAGACGTGTAACGAGGTGCGTAGTCCCTGCGGGAGGCCTCACCAAAGGCAGAAGAAAGGTCTTCCACGCAGTGTCTCCACCAACCTTCGGAGTGCTGTGAACAGCTAACTCTTCCAGCACCCTACGTTGCTTGCTGCCATGAATTTCCTCACTGACAAAGCGACCAAATACAAACTCAACACGCGCTGAGTTGTAGACCAAGTCCGTCCGGATGCGACAGCCAAAGCGATATTGGTGTGAGACGTTTGCAGCAAGAATAGGCGAAGAGACCAACGCGCCGCTGCCATTCAGATCAACGCGTAAATACCGATCAAATAAAACATCAGCAGGAGACGGTGGTAACGCGGCAGGATTCTTTTGAACCTGATTTGTCAAAATGGACCAACCAATTGCCAAATGGTGATTGAGCAAATTGAGATGGGGATTCCAAGGCGATTGATCCTTCAACCACTGAGAGCTGTAAATCAACTGGCCATCAAACCAGCGGACGAATTTCTCCAAGTCAGCTGAACCCCGATTGTCACGCACCATGCCAATTTTGACGTAGGTCTTGTAGTCGACACCACGCTCGCGTTTCCATCCGATAGGTATCTGACGAATCTGTCCCATTTCAGGACCAAACGCGTAAGTCAAGTTGAGAAGCTTTTCCTGAGGCCGCGTCTTGAATGCAGATGCTGCACCGCTCTGCCTCCGATCTGCTCCACCGGCAGCCGGAAAATTCCTAACGGCAGGCTTGGGAATCGCCGAAACTGGCGATATTTTCTGGCTCCAACAACTGCCGCTGATCATGCACATCGTGACCCCGACCGCGACCAAGCCACGGCCACTTCGTTGGCTGGTGGTTGCGATCCGGTTGAAGACACGTAAGATGCCAGCAGAAATAAGACCGGTCATGAACGACGTATGGGGGAAGACTTGGCTGAACTGAATGTAGCTGTCCGACTGGACGCAATGAGATTGCCACTGCGTAAAGCGATCGAAATGGCCTCCCAACTGGGTGCTTCGGCGGTGGAAATCGATGCGCGCAACCAGATCCACCCAAGTCAATTATCGGACACTGGCCTTCGCCAGTTGCGGAAAATACTGGATGACCGTAATCTCAAAGTCTCTGCTTTACGCTTTCAAACACGTCGTGGCTATGAACACCCCCAAAACCTGGAACGTCGGGTAGAGGCCACCAAGTCTGCGATGCAACTTGCTTACCGACTCGGAGCACCGGTAGTGATTAATTCTGTTGGCGTTGTCCCCGGCGACGAAGAAAGCTCGCAATGGGCGTCACTACGTTCGGTTTTAGATGATCTAGGACGCTATGGAACCCGAGTTGGGGCGTTTTTGGCCGCGGAAACGGGGGCAGAACCGGGTCCTAAGCTAGCAAATCTTTTAGAGGGTGCAGATGACGCCTTCATCGCAGTTGCGTTCAATCCTGGGCAGCTGATCATCAACCGGCATGATGTCCAAGAAACGTTGCTCGCCCTGAAGCATCGAATCCAGATTGTCTGCGCCGTCGATGGTGTGATCGATTTAGCTGCTGGCCGGGGCATTGCGGTACCGCTCGGGCAGGGCGTGGCCGATTTCCCCGAGTTGATCGGAATGCTGGAAGATGTCCAATACCGGGGCCGCTATGTGGTCGGTAGAGCTGACTCACCTATTCAGGAATTAACTGACGGCATTTCCTACCTGAAGCAACTTTGAACGTTGCAAACCAAGTAGCAAGGATGAACAAGGCGGTGCTAATATCCAAGTCAGCCGTGTCGAGCCTTAGAAACCTGCTGCAAGTAACGGCATTTTGATTCAGAATGCACAACAGTTCTCAAGCGACAGCAAACTGCTTCGTGACGAGCTGGGGACTGACCGTGATCACGAGCTGCGAAACAGCGGTTCGCGTATGCTGTGTGGCCCGAAGATTGACCTGCAAGCAATGCCAGCAGCTAAGAAGTCGACTCCCGTGAGCAGATCACTCGGGGCCAAGGAGATTTAAGCCCGGCGGCAACTTGCCATGATCACTCCGAGTTCCAATCACCCACCACCGCAGCACGATGCTAGCTATTGGCGTCACTACTGCTCAGTTGCGCCAACACCTGCAAAACACCGTTCAAATGAGCCAAACGTGGTCCAAAACGATCAACAAACTCATTCAGCATGTACTCGCCTTCGACGAGGTGCTCCTCGCTATCAGCAATTTCTTCTGTCAACGTGTCAAGAAACTGCGTTTGTACTCGGCTCAGGGTCTCCGCCGCCTGCCGACAGGAGCGAGCAAGTTCCGGGTTGGCGTTTTTCCACTGTTGCAACTCGGTAGCACGCTGTTTATTCGCAGCAACTTGCTGATGAACTAGCTCTTCGAGCAGGCGATTCTGTTGTTTTTGGCCATCGACTAATTCAGTCAAGAGCTCCAGAGCCGTGTGGTCTGCGTCACCTTGCTGCCCCTGCCCAGCCTCCGATTCACTGTCAGCCGAAACGTCGATCCGGAACATGGGAGAGATAGGCTCGTGCTCGTATGACATCAGAATGATTCCTGCTGCGATAAATAAATTTCTACAGATGTTGCCCAAGTATAACCAAGGAATTTTTTAATGTCGATGAAACCGAATCAGGTTGGAAATTTTGTTTGGCGGCAAAAAAAAACTTTGAGATAATCGCTATTTTCGCACTTGCTTTCCGTGACCGGATAATTCCCGTTCCAACCGCTAAAGTCCGAATATATTACGCGCCGAAACTGACCTTAGGCGACGATACAACAGGCAAGCCCAATGTTTCCCGTGTTTCACAGTCATGACACGCGCAGCGTCTCCACCTGAGCGGAACTGCGTGACTGCCGCTGCCGATCAAACGAGTACAAGCTGCAGGTAGTTGCGGTAGTCCGATCCTCCCACTCACCCCAAGTTAAAGACGCGGATGCCAGACACGGATTCACCAACGATTGCCTACTACACGGTTGTAGAAGACGAGCGAACAGGTTGGACAGGCGGATTGCTACTTCTCAATGGTGGAGGCAGGCCTCTGGAATTTCAGTGCACCTTGCCGGTGCGTCCCACACGGGCCCACGAGATCCTATTTGGTCTCACCCTTCGCGATCATTTGATTGGGGAAGTGATCGGACCACTCCTTGTGCGTAAGTGCCGAACCCCGATTGCCCTGCTGTGCTGCGACCAACCGGAGGCACTGAGGATCGAAACGCGAACCAAGTGCCCCGTAGCGCTCGTCGAGGAGGCCGCTTTGTCGGACGAAGGTCCCATGGATGACGAATCACTGCTGGGTTCCACTCGCGTGGACCTAGCGGGATCCACGCTGAGAGTTGCGGTAGAGCAAGCCGAGCAAGTTCAACAATTGGCCGCCGGCTTGATCGATTTACCCGACGCCACTGAACCGTTCGAACGGATTCGCGAAGCGATCAAGGAAGCACAGTCCCAGATCGCAAGAGCACAATCGTCACGGCTACCGCCGGCAGCTGCTGCCTGAACTGCTGCACATGAACACTGCTGCACATGAACACTACTGCACATGAACACTGCTGCACATGAA
>NZHC01000064.1 GCA_002689655.1 Rhodopirellula sp.
TACCTGAGTCTTGGTTACCTGAGTCTTGGTTACCTGAGTCTTGGTTACCTGAGTCTTGGTTACCTGAGTCTTGGTTACCTGAGTCTTGGTTACCTGAGTCTTGGTTACCCGAGTCTTGGTTACCCGAGTCTTGGTTACCCGAGTCTTGGTTACCCGAGTCTTGGTTGTTTTGCTGCTGTTGTTTTCGCTTCTCTTCTAAGAAATCGCGGATGCGTTCGAATGCTTCCCCATCATGCTCAGGGCTTTGCTCACTATCTTGCCCGTTGTTGTTTTGTTGCTGTGAAGCGGGATCACTTGGCTGTTGCCTGCTGGGATCATTTGATTGGCTGCCTTGATTTTCTGGGCTTCCTCTGTCAGCGCCGCCGTTGCCTTGGTTGTCATTTTTTTGATTTTGGCTTCCTTCGGGTGAGTTGGTTTCGTTTTCGGAGTTTTGAGAATCGCTGGTTTGATCACCATTGTTTTCTAAATCTCCCCCACCGCTGGAGCTCTCGTTGCCTTGGTCTTCGTTGTTGCCGTTTTCTTTTCCACTACCGCTGGAATTGTCTCCACTGCCGGATGTCTCGCTCCCACTTTGCTCGGACTTTTGATCTCCCGTGTCTTGCTCATTTCCCCCTTGATCATTCTGTTGATCGGATGCTTGTTCACCTTTAGCGTTGCCCTGTTGGGAGGTCGAGTCACCACCCTGCTGGTTACCACTCTGTGAGTCAGAACCCTCAGAACCCCCTGAACCTCCGTTGCTCTCCTGCTGGTCACCCTGATCACTGTTCGACTGTTGGTCACCTGCTTGATCAGAGTCCTGATGGTCACTCGCGGGGCGATCATCAGGTTTGGATAAACCGCCGGCGTTCGGATCGTCTGGCTCGGGTAGTCTTGATGCAGTGGTGATTTTGATTTCGATTGGATCGCTGCGGCTTACATTTGGCTCCAGTTTGACCGTTTCATCGCTTGTGCGGTTATCCATTGCTACAGCAACGATTTGCACGGAGGATCCAATCGGTAGATTGTGTTCAGCAGGGCGAAAGCGATACTCAGAGACTTGATTTCCTTTTTTGCCAGGGATGTGACGCCAAAGCACTGGCTCAGCAATCAAGTTCAGACTGTTTCGGATTTCCAGTTGTACATGCTTCAGTCCGTAGTCTGGGTCAGAGGCGTGCACTTCGATGACTTGTTGTGCATCGATGGGCACCTCTTTGGGAGACTGGAATGGCATTGTGATCGCGACTTCTGGTGGCAAATCCGACACGATACGGATGGGGTAAACAATTGGCTCAGAGTTTCTTTGTCCGGTCGAGTCATGCACCACTATACGATAGCTGTCTTGCTCGACCGCAGCAGACCGACCTGCGGCTGTACGCAGCGTAAAGATGAAGCTGAGTGTGGTTCCATCGTCACTGATTACCAATTCTTTGGCACCGGCAGTGGCTTGCACACGATCACCACGCAGACGAGGGTTGAATTCAATTCGTGCTTTGCTCACCGGGCGGTTGGTGGTAGCCAAGATCCGTACCTGAGTCCCTACGAGTCCAGCGATACTTCCACTGCTGCTGGTGTGAGGGGATTCGCCGGTATATTGCGGCGGCTGATACTTGACGGATTGCAAAGCAACGACTGGTAGATCTTGTACCCGCAACCGAAACGGACCCGCTATCGCGTCACCCGCGACGATTGTGTAAGGGACGGCACCACTCGCCGTGTGAGGCAATTGCAGTTTACCGATGAATCGATTTGAGTCAGCATCGAGAGTAAGTTGCAGCTCTTCTCGACCCGACGGCAAGTCCCATCTGCATGTGACCGACTCTTCGGCATGGAGGCCTATGACAGTCGCGGCAATCTCGACGTCGCGGCCGGCAACTGCTTCAACATCGCCAGGCAAAACCTCACTGATTGTTACGCGGCGAGCTGGTTCAATACTCGCGACAGGAACAGCAAGCCTCTGGATGGATTGCCAAGCATTTTTGGGCGAGGCAACGGAATACCCCAGCAGAACTGCAAACGCGACGGCGGTGATAATCCACCAACGAAAGTTACCGACCGCTTCCTCGGGTAATTCTACGTGGTTCTTCAGACGGCCAGCTGTGAGTGAGCCCATCGACCGCACTACCCGTGTTTGCAAGTCACTTTTTCCAACCTCTTGTCTCAACGTGACATAGCTGGTCAAAGAATGACGCAGATCGGGTAGGTTTTTCTCCAGAGCTCGAGAGGCATATTCTGGGCACACGGTGCTGCCGAAAAGAGGAAACACGCGACGTTTGATATACCAACTGGCAAAACCGAATAGACCAACGAACACAATGCAACGCACCACTACATTTGGTGAGTAGACCCACTGATCGATCACCAACCACACGAAAATAGAGACGATTATCGCGATGGCCAGTTTCAGCCCGGCGCGTATCAACTCAGCCCACCAAAGTGATCGGCGCGCATCTTCGATCCGTTCGTTGATCAGTTGATCGGCGCCATTCGATTTATTTCGCGGCAGTCGGGGGCGGGATGGTGGTGCCGGTGGTGGAGGTGCGAGTGTGGCCATGGCTGACTGCCAGAGAAATGGAACAAAACTTGTACTTCTATTATAGGCTCAGTCGAACTGACCCCTTTTGACTCTTGCCCTTATTCTGAAAACAAACGCGGTTTACCCCACTGCGAGCGTCTTAGGTGAAATTTTGCATCGTTGTCGGGCAGGGCAATTGAAAGGAATTGCAAATGAGGTTCCACTACTTAATGTGGCGGAAATGACCTTTGAGAACGCATTTGTCCGTGAATACGGGTGACAGCGTGGGGATTTGCCCCCCAGATGGTTCGCCACCGTGATACACTTGCAGTAACTACAACCTCATCCTAGCAATCGATACGATCCATGAGATATGCATTCCGTTTGGCAGAGCTACTGGGCCACACTCCAGATCGCCGGAAACGTCCCGGTACGATTAAATCGATTGTCGAACACACCGGTTTGGATCGGCACCAGGTCGCTTCGTTGCTAAAAAATGAGGCTAAGTACATCCCACTGGACGCTCTATCGCGAATTTGTGACTATCTGATCGATCACGGCTACGCCGGTGCAGATCAGTTACCGGGAGCTTTATTTGCCGTTAATGCAGAGAATTTCTGGGAGTTGTTGGCGCGTCGTGGTGAAATCGAGATTGTGCTTGGGGTTCGTGAAAATCCTGCGACCCAGTCTCCGGATAGTGCCACTGTGGTTGCCAGCGATGCAGTTCTGTTTGGTGAACTTCTAAACGGTGTATCCACCTTGGGCGGGGCAGCCAAGCACCAAGGCTCCGCGGATGACGATGACGGGAAAAAGTTGACAGTCCCGATGCCAGATCGTATCCAACAATCTTTGGTTTGGAGTCCCGGTGAGGTTTCCTTGGAGGACGCGCGAGCAAGAGCGACTGAAGTATTTGATGGCTTTGTCGATGCTCAGGGAGACCGCGGGATGGTTTGTATCGGTAGTGTGAAAAGTAATCCGGTTGTCGAGCTTCTCTTTGCAGATGCATTTGGTTGCACTCCGTTTGTAACCGAGGATGATGTAGATGATGTGTCGGCACGTTCCTGCCCTTTCTTTCTGCGTTACCGTGATAGTGATCCGCAGCCAGGTGGAGCTTCTGCCGGACTGCGACTCAGTAAGAATGAAGATGCTCCAGACCCGGGATTTTATTACGAGAATGATGATGGAACTTGGTCTTACGCTGGCGGTGAAAATAAAGACACGGCGCTTGTCTTCTATCTGTTCCGTGAAGCGCTCGGCAGACTAGACATGGTCCTCAGTGGATTTTCGGGTCGTGCCACTCGACTGCTGGCTAAGACGCTGGCGATTCGAGGAGAAGAATTCTGGCCACCTGTTTACGAGGAAGGTGGCGTGCAGATCGGTGCCTACTTGGTCCAGTATGACAACACGGATACCAAGCCAAGCCGAGACGATTTGTTATTCAACCCTGGGGGAGCAGCTGAGATCATGCCATTGTCGCGGGAAGCAATCGCAAAGCGAATAGCGCGGCGATAGTGGGTGGTGTGGAATGACTTTCAACGCGATCAGCCATGCGATGGGCTTCTCACTGATCAATCGAGTTTGCCATCTCAACGCGTAGGGGTTGGTTGCTTATCAGGCAACGACCACGTCTCATCAAAAAAGCCTTGTGCGATGACTTCACCTGCAAAAATTGAATCCTCTTGTGAATCAATGCCAAGAATCGCCCAGTCGGGCAACATGGGAATTTGGCGGGAATTGCTGATGTTTGAAAATTCCCGATAAGTCATTCCGCTGTTGATGACAACGTAGCGTTCTGGGTTGCGCGGATTCGGAAAGCAGAACGCTGGAACACACTGATCCGATTCAAATCTGCGGCTACCAACTTGCAGGGTGTCCCTGGTCCACTTGATGGGTAAGTTTTTGGCAATGCTTCTCAGGTATTGGTTGCTGTTAAAGTCACCGAAGCAAATCAGGTGATTGTTCTTGATTTGTTCTTCTGTTAGTTCCGAATCGAGGACGACATTCACGTTTCCCCGCATCAAACGGCTCCATCTCTCCTTGGCATATTTGAATTCTTTATTGATCCACCGTTGTGTTGTTCCGTGCTGGGCCGGTCGGCTGGGGGCAACGAATAGGAATTTTTCACAGAATGCATCGTCAATGGGGCCTTGAAGTCCTGGGCGTTTTTTCAGCCCTGAGTCGATTTTCTCGACGACTTTCCATTTCCTTTCCTTAGCGAACTCGCATTGCAAACCGTGGGCCTCGTTCCAGTCATCCAAGTAAAGGATCTGTCCATCGATTACGGCTTTGATGCGTTGGTCTGTTTCAGGCCATGCCGATTCACGAAAATCGACCTCGAAGCGTGTGATGCCGCTGGTTTTGATCGAAAGTGATTCATCTTCCATGATTTGGCCCTGGATACGGCTCTGCTTCCAGTGAGACTCCAGTCCACTGATCGTCAGCCAACCGATTTTGTTGTATCGCAACGTGTAAGTCGTGAAGTCAATTTTGGTTCGCGGCAATTCTGTTGGATGCTTGGCCCATTCTGCTAAGGTGTCGTCGATGATTTTTGAGGAGGACCCATCGATTCTGTGCCCCATGTTCTTCCCGATGATATAGGGGATCTCAATTCCGAGCATTTTGGTTTTTGCAATCACACGATCAGCTGCCTGCTTTTGTTTATCTTTCTCGCCGCTATACGGGATCGTGCGAGTATTTTTGAGATTGTTTGCCCAGGGTAAGACGTCGTACCAGCTCATCAATCGCTTTCGCGTTGCATCAATCAGGTAGGGTGTTTTTTCCACCCAGCCTTGGTAAACGATGGTGTCTACAAATCCAGCTCCCGGATTTGCTGCATACCAACGGCCGGGATCGTGAACCGCAAAATGCCAGCATCCCGCTCCACCCATCGAAAATCCGCGGATGGATAAGCGTTGGTTGTCCAAGGTGGCAATTTTTCCAACATGGGCCAAAGCCTCATACACATCGGTTTCACCAGCAAATTTGAAGGCGTTGCAGTGTCTCCCAAATGGATGCAATACGATCGTATTGTTAGGGGTGTATTGACCAGCTCTGGTCATACGTTCATGTAGGAACGGGATTTCAGTTTTGGTGTCACCACGTCCATGCAGCCAAACGTCTGTGCGGTAAGGCGTATCAGATCCTTCGTAGCCAACGGGGAGTACAAGCCCGTAAGGTTGGACCGAGTCATCGATCTTTGAGCGAAAGCCTCCCACTAACAATTGTGGTTTGTTTCGCTTCTCTTGGCGAAATCCGAGCAGCCGTAATTGGCGATCTCCTTTTTTGACGGCTTTCAACCGTCGTTCACTCTCATCCAACAAGTCATTTGCAATCTTTGTCTCTGATTTTCGGAAAAACAGGTTTTGGTCAAGGGCAAGATGGACAGCACGGACCAACACTTCTACGTCTGGTTGCCAGTCATTTGCATCTGAGCTTACGGCGGCTAAACCATCGATTTTCCGCTGGATTTCCAGCACCCTGCTGCTCAGCGTTTCCCAAACTGCCGGATCAATATTCTTGCCTTCAGGAGGTAGTCGCTTGAATTCCTGCGCTGATGTGATCGAGCACAGTAGCATGAACATACAGCAGAAAATCGGTTTCATGAGTGTTGTCACTTTTTGGCTTCGGAGATCCGAGTGAAAAAGTCGGCCCAGACCTTAGAGATTAAGTTGTAACAGCCGCCGGCCAACATATTCAGTTGCCGGTTTGCGATTGTTTGCTACCAGGGTCGGCGACCTGCCGGTGAAGCGATTTGGCCGAAGTGCAACAGCAGGGACATTGATAGATACCTGCACTGTGCTTTGCTTGGTGAGCCCTCAATAAGGCCGATGTCTTGTCTTCGTCATCGTGCAATCTTTCCTGTGGTTACCGTGGTCTATGATTGGAGCGCGAGAACGCTTGCGGTCACATCCGGGTTCATGAGGCTGCAGGGGTCGAGTTCTGGGTCCAGCAGCAGTCCATATCCATCAGGCATGTATTCCAGCATTGCGGATCCGTTGACAAGTATTCCATCCACGGACTCATCTTCAGAAAATAGATCAGCCATTTCATCTACGAAAGCTTTGGCGTTATCTTCACTGGTAAAAGCTATTAAGACCTCAACTTCTTCCAGTTCCGCTGTCAGTGCGCCCACGTTTTCCTCCTCGCTTTCACCATCCTTGGAAGTGCTGAGCAGGATAAACTCGCTCGCGAGGATTTTGCTGTGAATATCTGGCACGTCGCCGTTGGTGATCGCTTCATGAACATTCGGGGTTGGATCAGACATGGCACTTCGTTGTCGGTAATCGGGGCTTGCGGGAGCGGTGCATCCGCTTTGGTCAGAACAGGAGTATACCGTCAGATGGATAAAGTGTGGCAGCAGCATTGCATGCAATCGTTGCTGGAAGCGATTACTAGGTAAGAGCGTGAAGTGATGNGTCAATGTGTGATGGGGTTTTGGAAGATGCTGTAATTAGGATCAGACAAGTTACTGCTCTTGGATGTTTCGTCGGTTTCGAGGTGCTCAGATCAAACCTGCAATCGAGTGGTTTTTTGTGCTAGATTGTCAATTGAATGGTCGACGTGGCTAGCCGTGGCAGCTTGAGATTCGAGGTTGATGTGGAAGGGTCGAAGTCTGACCGGGGGCGGCGCCAACATGACGACTGCGAACGCATTGATGCTGTTAGCCGGTTAAGATCGCAGAGATTTGAAGTTGCAGGTGGTTGGAATGGCGAGTAGCGAGTGGCGAGTGGCGAGTNGCGAGTGGCGAGTCGCGATTAGATAGAGTCGTATTTAAATGCACAGTGAAACGGATCCGATTGGAGGCGACGATCAGACGCTTCTTACTCCGCTGCAGTTCCTGCCGGGCATGGGGCCGGTTCGTGCACAGCGGTTTGGTCGCTTGGGACTGCGCAACGCCCAAGATGTGATTTTCCTGTTTCCGCGTGATTACGAGTACCCTGCACCTACCGCGACGGTGGATTTGCTGGAAGAGGGAGAGCCCGCAGCTTTGGTTGGGAAAGTGGTTGATGCCGAGTTCGTTTCGAGGCGGCCTGGGCGATCGATGTTTGCTGCCCTGATTCAAAATGANTCGGGCGTTGTGCGAACTCTGTTTTTCAACCAGCCCTTTCGTGCTGATCAACTTGAGATCGATCAAGCTGTTCTGATTTCTGGTACGCCAAAGATGAATGGACTGAGGATGGAATTTGTCCATCCAAAAGTGACACTGCTGGACGATGCCGAAGATGTGCCGGAGCCAAGAATACTTCCCGTCTATCCTTTATCTGACGGGATCAAACAGTCAGAGGTCAGACGTGTTGTTGCGGAAACAACAGGACGGCTGGCTGATCAATTAGCGGAAGTCATGCCTGACTCGCTGCGACATGCAGCGGCCAATGAGTTGCGGCAATGTGGCATCGAGTTGGAAGGGGATCTTGTAAAAATCGGTACGGCTTTGAAGTCACTGCATCAACCCGAGTCGCGTGAACATTTGCTCGCGGCCAGAATGCGTTTGGTGTTTCAGGAATTGCTGGTCATGCAGTTGGCATTGGCCATGAGGCGTCGTAAATTGACAACTGATTTGCATTCGCCACCACTGGCTGCAAGTGCGATGATTGATGCCAGAATTGTGAATCGTTTTCCATTTGAATTGACTGGTGATCAGAAAACAGTGATCGGTGAAATCAGTCGTGATATGGCACGTCAATTTCCCATGAATCGTCTGCTGCAAGGTGATGTGGGTAGTGGTAAGACCGTTGTTGCCGTTTATGCGATGATGCTGGCAGTCGCCAACGGGCATCAAGCTGCGTTGATGGCACCCACGGAGGTGCTGGCTCGTCAGCACTATCAGACGCTGACTGAGATATTGGCTAAAAGTCGCGTCAGTGTTGGCTTTCTGTGCGGTTCACTTACATCGAGTGAACGACAGCGTGTGATCGAATCAACCGCAGCGGGGGCCACCGATCTGTTGGTGGGAACTCAGGCTTTGATTTACGGGGGAATTGATTTCAAGTCGCTTGGACTCTGTGTGATTGATGAGCAACACAAGTTTGGTGTAGCTCAACGGGTTGCACTGCGAAGTGGTGGAATTGACCCCCACTATCTGGTGATGTCGGCGACACCGATTCCAAGGTCCGTCGCGATGACTTTGTTTGGTGATGTTGAGTTGAGCACCCTCAGGGAAAAACCACCAGGGCGTGGGAAAGTTAGTACTTATCTGGCACATGACGGATGGAAAGATCGCTGGTGGACCTTTGTTCGCGAACGAATCGACGAAGGACGCCAGGCGTTTGTGGTGGCACCACGTGTTTCCATGCCCACGAACGAGGGTGAAGGAGGCGAAGATGTAGCGTCGGTTGAAGCAGTCTTCGAAGAGTTGTGTAACGGTGCCTTGGCAGATTACCGTGTGGGCTTGTTGCACGGGCGTATGCATCCTGAGGAGAAACAATCCATCATGGATGCATTTTCTGACGGAAAAATTCAAGTGCTGGTAAGCACCACGGTGATTGAAGTCGGAATCAATGTCCCCAATGCAACGGTGATGACCATCCTTGGCGCTCAGCGTTTTGGGTTAGCNCAACTGCATCAATTGCGAGGTCGCGTTGCTCGCGGCAGCCATGAAGGGCATGTGGGCGTTTTCACCGATGGTGACACTTCACCCGAGGACAATGAACGCTTGCAGGTTTTTGAACAAACAGACGATGGCTTCGAATTGGCCGAAGCAGATTTTCGACTACGCGGTCCCGGGGACATGCTTGGCAGACAGCAAAGCGGGCTACCACCGATGAGGATCGCTGACCTGATTCGTGATCAGGATGTGCTCATTGCTGCTCGTGCGATTGCACAGGCCATGATTGACGCAGATCCAGATTTGAGTGGTGAGGGACTGGGCGAGCTTCGGAGTCAGGTTTTGAGGCGATATGGAAAGCGTATGAACCTCGGTGATGTTGCTTAATTACACAAGCTGACCGTCCACTAGTTCTTTGCGTTCTTTCATCGCGCGTGCCAGTGCGTCGCTGTGTGTGACGGCGATTAGAATCGCCCCGGAAGCTTGCTGCAGCTCGAGTAGAAGTTCACTGATTGATTGTGCTGTGGCACGATCCAAATTGCCCGTGGGCTCATCCGCCAGAATCAAGGATGGGTTCATCAGTAGAGAGCGTGCGATCGCAACACGTTCACGCTCACCTCCGGACAATTCGCCAGGAAGGTGATCGTCTCGGTCAGCTAACCCGACTGACTCAATCAGTTCGTGCGCGCGAGTCACCTGGTCCGTCGAGGTCTTCCCCAACGCCAACGCGGGTACGAGTACGTTCTCAAGTACGGACAACTGTGGCAGCAGATGGTGATCTTGGAATACAAATCCGATGTGCTGGTTGCGAAACTGCGCCAAGGCATTTTCATCCAACTCGAATGGATCAATCCCATTGATGCTGACAGTTCCAGTGTTCGGATGGTCGAGTGTCCCGAGGATTTGCAATAGAGTGCTCTTGCCGCTGCCACTGGGCCCGACAATGGCCACCGAATCACCTCCAGATAGTTCCAGCGAGACATCCTGCAGGACTTTTAACGTTTGGGTAGAACCAGGAAATGACTTGGTTAGGTTTGATACCACCAAATGATGTGCAGCCTTGGTTTCGTTCATCTGCATAACTGACAAAGTGCGAGCGTTGCGAGGCCGTAAAATGTGTATTCAACGTCAGCGGTCTGGTCGAGTGTGAAGCCGACGAATCCACCCTCGGGTGATTGCATGGATAAAGCATATCGACTGATTGCTTCTATGTTCACCTGAGGGGTCGAGTCCAGGTCGGACAAAGTCAACAAGCCGGTGAATGAACTCAGTAAATCAGCAAACGGGATTCGAGTGTTTGCGGTGAAGCCACCTTCGTCA
Source organism: Rhodopirellula sp. (assembly GCA_002689655.1). Taxonomy (GTDB): domain Bacteria; phylum Planctomycetota; class Planctomycetia; order Pirellulales; family Pirellulaceae; genus Rubripirellula. Next base: position 10,356 of record NZHC01000064.1, read on the forward strand.
GACTGCATTTCCGAGAGGAACTCGGCTGTATTTCGTTGTTCTTCTGGCTTGAGCTTACCGAGTGCTTTGAGGGTTCCGATGGCTGCGGCGGTGGGATTCACGCCCGGTCGTTTTGCTGCTCGGATTTCAAGGTAACCACCCTCCAGCTGCTCCTGTGATTCCAGAAAAGCTTCAATACTATCGATGTTCGGCGGGGTGATTTCGATCAGTTGATAACAGAGGATCGAGAGGAAAGTCTGGTAGGTGCTGCCCGCCCTGCCTTCCGGTGTTTTGGCAAAACCCCCATCATCGGTTCGCAGCGTAGAGAGTAGATCAGAGACATTTTGTCGCCAATGGACATCTTCGTCTGGGATGACAATCTCACCCACAGCCAATTCCACAATCGCCGCTCCGAAGATCAAAGAAATCAAATCAATGATCGACTCTTTCCGGTTCAAGCGTTGCTTCAGAAATTGGGCGGCGCGCCCTCCAATTTGCGAATCGAGTGCGTCAAGAATCCACAGCCCACGCAGGGCAAAGGCGGTGTAATACGGATCGCTTTCTCCTTCACGGCCAGCAAAGCCCCCGTCGTCACGCTGTTGGCCGATTAGCCACTGGGCATGCCGGGAGCGCAGCGATGGATCCAGTTGGGATGCACCGATTGCCAGTTGCAGTGTCAATTCCTGAAGATATGGAACGCTCACGCAATCCCTTGTGGATTGAAGTATTGGGGTTCATTGCCTTCTTTCCATTTGATATTGCAACCAATCGAGGGTGTTTGTTGCTCAGAAGGACTTTGACCACTCAAGACTGCGTCGATTGCTGACCGCAGGTCTGCACCGGTGACGGGAATATCACTCTTGGGTCTGCTGGAATCGAGTTGTCCTCGATAGGCAAGTTTTTGCTCGCTGTCGAAAAGATAGAAGTCCGGCGTACACGCAGCAGCATACTGTTGCGCGACTTGCTGCGATTCATCAAAGAGATAGTCGAATTGATAACCTCGTTCCGACTTTTCGATGGCCATCGCCTCTAATGAATCATCCGGGTATTTGTCAGCGTCATTGCTGCTAATTGCAACGACGGTCAAGCCCTGCGGCATGTAATCGTCGGACAGTGATTTGAGTTGGTCTGCTACGTGTTTGACATAGGGGCAATGATTGCACATGAAAATCACGAGCAACGCTTTGCTACCTGCCAATCCGTCTAAGTCGACTGTATTGCCGTCAGTATCGGGAAGTGAAAATGCAGGTGCTTGAGTACCCAGCGGAAGCATGGTGCTGGCAGTGCGTACCATTGATGATCCTTTGTGGAAGAAAAAGCTGATGTGTCTTCAGTGGCCGATCAGCACATGATCAACCGTGGTTGCGTGCGACAAGCGGTTTTTACTTACTTTGCAATTTATCCAATAAACGACCCGGGCTACCCATGGCGTGGTATCCACCATCGACGTGCAGAATTTCCCCCGAGATTCCTTCACTATTGTCACCGAGCAAGAAGGCGCCTGTGCGACCGACCTCATCATGACTTACATTTCTGCCCAGCGGTGCCATGTGTTCATAGAGCGTCAACATTTCTTCGACACCCGCTGCTCGCCCTGCCAGAGTACGGATGGGGCCTGCGGACAGCGCGTTGACCCGAACACCCTGAGGCCCCATGTCATAGGCTAGATAGCGTACTGTTGCTTCCAGAGCGGCTTTGCAAATTCCCATCACGTTGTAGCCTGGGACACATTTTTCACCGCCAAAGTAGGTCATCGTAGCGATAGCGCCACCAGGATTCATGATCGGCTTTGCCGCGGCTGTGCAGGCGATCAGGGTGTAGACACTCACATCCATCGCCAATTTGAAACCATCGCGGCTGGTGTAGACCGTCTCTCGCGACAAGTCATTCCTGTCAGCAAAGGCGATCGAGTGGAGTAAAAAGTCGATTTTCCCGAACTGCTCGGCGGTATGGTCAAATACTCGTTGAATGTCTTCGTCCTTTTGGGCATCCATGGGGACAAGAAATTTTGCGTTTTCGTATTTGTCCGTCAGTTGGGAGACCCGCCGACGATTCCGCTGCCGTTCGTCATCCTCACGGTCCGGGAGGTGCGTGAACCCGCATTCTCCGCCAGCTTCCATGATCTGTTTTGCAATGGCCCAGGCGATCGAATGATCATTAGCCACACCTAGGACAAGGCCTTTTTTTCCGTTGAACTGCATATCGAACGATTCCTGCTTGGCGAAATTTACCGTCATATCTTCGTGGGTGACGGGCGATCCAGTGCACAGGATACCGCCTATCCCTTGGAGTCGTCTATTTCCCTACAACATGACAAAATGAAGTCCTTGGCTAATCCGAGCGTCTCCCTTCATCTCCGAATCCCCCATTTTCCAGTCTGAGTGATCCGTTGAAAGACCGCACCCAGCCCCAAACGTCACAAAATGCAGAGATTTGCCTCTTCGCCGAGGTCATAAATGCTCTGAAAAGCGATATTTCACGCTCAGAATTTATCCAATTGATGTTCCCCGCTGTGATGGCATGGTTGGAGAGAGATATAGGCGGCATCGTGTATCAGGCTGCCGGCCAATGGAGTCGGGAGATTTGGTTTGGAAATCAGCAAGACGTTCCGGAATTATTAATCGCAGAAACGCTCGATCTTGGCAAAATCCAGTATGCCGAGGGGTGGTTCGTCGCTCCGCTGATAACCACAGGCCACAGCGATCAGGGGGAATCAGCAGGATTGCCAGATCATGCTCCTGTGGTTGCCGCCTTGGTGGTTGGCGCTGAGGAAAAGAGTACCGTAAATCCCCACCAGTTTATCCAACGCTTGAATCGAATCACCGATCTGCTTATTGCTGCGTTTGAAAGTATTGATGGTCGTCAGTTGCGAATCCGCCGCATCAACCAATTGCAAGCTGTCATGGATGCGTCAGCACAGTGGCAAAGATTAGAAGACGATATCGTGTTGCTGCATGGGATCGCAGATACCGCTACCGAGTTGTTGGATTGCGAACGCGCAAGCATTTTTCTTTGGGATAAACGAGGAAAAAAACTGATCGGCCGCCCAGCACTGGGTGTCGCTGAGGGAGCATTGGAGGTCGACGACGATGTTGGTGTCGTTGGAGAGGTGCTGGGTACACAGGAGCCAAAAATATGGAATGGCGGGAGCGATGATGAGTCCCGAGTCAATCGGAAAGTTGATCAATCACTCGAATTTGAAACACGATCACTGGTCGCAGTTCCAATGCACGGAGTACGCAATGATTTGATTGGTGTGTTCGAGGCGATCAATCATCACGGCGAGGGATTCGAGCCTTGCGATGCAACGGTTTTGAGTGACCTTGCAACCCATGCTGCGGTGGCGATCCAGTCCCTGAAGACACGTAAGAAGTTGGCTGCTACATGTGATCGCCTGGTCGAGGATGCTGCATCAGCCAGTCCCCTGATTGGGGAGCACCCAAGTATTACCAAAATCCGAAAAACGTCGTCGAAAGTCGCGAAGACAGATTTGTCCGTTCTGGTGCTGGGAAAAAATGGGACTGGCAAAGAGGTCCTAGCCCGGCACATTCATTTTGAAAGTGAGAGGCGGAATGCGCCCTTCATTGCTGTTAATTGTGCGGCTCTGGTCGAATCACTCTTGGAGAGCGAATTGTTCGGCCACGAAAAGGGTGCTTTCACAGATGCTAATCAAACACGGCAAGGTAAATTTGAATTGGCTAGCAGTGGAACGCTGTTTCTCGATGAAGTTGGCGACATGAGTCCTGGCGGACAAGCAAAATTGCTTCGGGTTCTCGAAGAAAAGGTTGTGGTGCGTGTTGGTGGGTCACAAACCATACCGGTTGACGTTCGCGTCATTGCAGCAACCAATCAGCCACTTGAAGAAATGATTGTTGAAAAACGCTTCCGAGAAGATCTTTACTTCCGTCTCAATGTTGTCAATTTGTCACTTCCGCCACTATCGCAACGCGGGGATGACATCCTTTTGTTGGCCAATCATTTTCTGGAACAATTCTGTTATCAAATTGGTCGCTCCATACCTGTTCTTCAAAGGAGCGCACAGGATGCTCTGCGATCACATTCGTGGCCTGGTAATATCCGGGAATTACGGAATACCATAGAACGTGTTGCTTACCTCTGCGGCGATCAGGAAATTGATAAAGATGATCTGATGCTAAATACAGCACTGCGGAATGCTGGAGTAGACCACTCGCCTATTACCGGGACATTGAATGATGCAACAAGACAGTTTCAAGTCGAACACATTGAACGCGCGATTGAAATATGTTCAGGAAATATGACAGATGCCGCAGCATATTTGGGTTTGCATCGTTCCAATCTCTACCGAAAAATGGCGCAGTTGGGTATGAATGGACCGGACGACGGTGAGCGTTCGCCTTAGCAGATTTCTATCCGGTTGATGATGGCGAAGTCCTCGTCGCGTCACCGCACCAGAAGCGGATAGCCTTTTCGTACAAGTCGATTCCCTTGGAAAGCTGCTCGACCTCAAGCCATTCATCGGCGGTGTGTGCTTGCGCAATATCACCGGGTCCGCAGACCGCACGATGTTTGAGTTCGTTAAACTCGCCGCCGTCAGTTCCGTAACAGACTGTCTTGGGATGCCCGCCAGCTAATGCACAGAAATCACGGATGCAGGAATTGTCAGGATCGATCCATAGCGGAGATCCCCCTTCGCAAATCTGAAATTGAAGTCCCAGTGCTTTTGCTTGTTCCTCAACCCGTGCCATAAGATCTCTGCCATCGATCTCAGGCATGGGACGTAGGGAAACCCAAGCCACCGATTTCGCTGGTGTAACGTTGACCGCCTTGCAGCCGTCACTGATTCCAAAATTCCACGATAGCACGGGCGGATTAAAACGTGGGTCATGGTACTGTTCGGAGCGTTCTGTCTGCTTTCGAATTTCGAGCAGTTGGTGCAAGAGTGGGACCATGGCCTCATTCGCGTTAATGCCGTCGGTGGTGCTACTGTGGGCGGCTCTCCCATGGCTTGTGATTCGCATGCCAACAATCCCCTTGTGTGCATGCACAACTGACAAACTTGTTGGTTCACCAATGATCGCAACCGGTTGGGATCGCACAATGTTGCGATACTCTACCGAGTTTTGTACCAACTCCTTTGCACCCAAAAAACCGACTTCTTCATCGGCCGTGCAGACGATCCACAATGGAGCGTGCTGTTGTCTGGCTGGTACTCTGGCCACAGCTGAAAGCATCGCTACCAGCGAACCTTTCATGTCACATGATCCGCGGCCGTAAATACGATCGTCATGGACAACACTTCGAAACGGGTCTCCACCCGGACCAGTCCAGTCATCTGCTGGAACAACATCGGTGTGACAGAAGTAGGCTAAGCCACCGTCCTCAGTAGACCCCGTAGCGACTGGCTGTCGTCGGGCAACGAGATTTGTTTTTGGTACACCTTGGGGATCGATGTAGGTTGACTTTTCAACATCAAACCCGAGGTCGGCAAGGGCTTCACTGGCCGTTTCGGAGACAGCGGTGTTGCTGGTGGAGCTGACAGATGGATGCCCCACAAGTTTCTGAAGCGTTTCGATGGAATGCTGTAGCGAGGGCATCTTGGTGCCTGATTAGCTCGACCAGTGGGATGAGAAAGGTTCCCGCCAAGCCTAGGTGATGAACAGCAGGATTGCTATCCATCTTCAGAACATCCGTTTCAATGTCTCAGAAATGCGTTTTGGATCCGATCCCCTGACATCACCCAAGTCATTGAGCCATTGAAGTGCTTCTTTCCGACTTTCTTCGTTGGCTTTCGGACTGATTGACTGATAAATGGATTTGGCAGCCGTTTGGGTGGAAGACGCAGCTATGGTGAAAGATGCCAATTTGTGGGCCAGCGAGAAGGGAAGCTCATCAAACTTGTACGTTTTTTTTCGAGCATTGAATTGGATTGCGATGAAGTCATCCCCTTTTTCGACAACGATCACACGAAAGTCTTTCGTGACTTCGAAGTCATTACCGACGGCGATGTCGGCTACAGCCTTTTTGATTCCACCGTGGTAGAAGGAAGCCAGATCGGCCACTTCGTATAATGCCTGCGCACGCTCTTTTTGCTCTTCGTTCATCGGCAGCTCAGATGCTTTTTCGGCCGCAGGTTTCATCTCGTTCCATTTGGCAGACTTGATCAGCATCTCAACATTAGTCAGCTGCTTGTCAGCTTCGGCGACCATCTCATCAGTGATGACAGGTTTCTCCGGAACGACCGGCGGTTTTGGCTTGGCATCAACCATTGGTGCCCCAGACTCTGGATCAGGAGCTGTTGCCAGATCATCATCCTGCATCTTTTTTTCCAAGTCTGTCATGCTTTCCGTATTTTCAGCCTTCGTTTTGCTTGGACCGAGAGTTCCCATCACAGGATCTGGTTCAAGACGCTCAGGGGTAGCTTTTCCCCGTGGAGCTTTTTTTCTTTTCTCGTTGCTCGCCTTGCCCTGATTGCCTGTGGTGGAGATGGTGAGGGAGCCATCGGACTGAGTGATTGCGACTTCGCCTCGATTCACCATGAACCAGATGAGGATGCCGATAATGGCAAGCATGCCAACTGCAAAGGTCCCGAAAATCATGAGGCCCAAGATTGGCTTTGGACGCCGGCGAGGATTCCGTCCTGCTGTGGCACCAGTCGTCTCTTGAACGGGGACAACCAGTGGAATCCCGCCAAGTGACGCCGTTGTGCCAGAGGTTTCCTCGGCAGGCGTGCCAAACATACCTGCCGGCATCTCTGTGGATCCGGTGCTAGATGGTGTGTCTGATGCGACAGCTTCGGAAAGCTCCGGTTCGGTGGGAAGGATCGCGGCAAGTGGGTCAGCGCCACTCAACGGATCTGCAGCAGGCAGGATGCCGGCAAGTGGATCAGCGGATGGCAGAATGCTTGCGAGCGGGTCACTGCTAGAAGCATCAGCGGATTCCTCCGCGATAATTCCAAATCGCGCATCCAGCTTGGCTTTGGTTTTTGGATTTGCGAGGGTTAGCCGCGCTTGCTGCGCTAGTTTGGCTGCTTTGGTCCAAAGCTTCGGATTTGTGCCTTCTTTTTGCCGCTTCAGGCTGCCAACCACCTCACGGATTTTATGACTGATGATGGTGAGATCCTGTTCTCCATCCTCGATACCAAAGACCTGATAAGCGTGGGGCTCCGTGACACCTTCAGGAATGGGCAGTAAGTCGTAAATGTTGGTGGCCGGCATCTCTGGGACCGCTTGAAAGGTATGAATATCGGGTGGGTGTCAGCTTCACCAAGTTTCGCTAACTCTTCAACTCATCGTGCTGTGAGTAACTCATCGTGCCGTGAGTGTGGTTTTGGATTGTGCTGCTAGGGTAAACCAGCTTGCCCTTTTGGTTACGAACCATAGTAAGTTTTTCTTAGGTCTGCAGACAGCGGCTGCCGAGAATATTTCATTCTCCAATACTTTTCCTCTTCCCCTAATCTCATGATTGCAAATGAAGTAATCCTCGGCAAACCAAATTGTCAATTCGCTCGTGATTATGCTGCAAATGAGGCGAGACAATTGGGGCATCTCCACCAGTCAAGACAATCGGAACGAGTTCGCGAGCAATATCTGCATGGTTGCAGTATTCGGTGATCAGGCGATCGATCGCGGCAGTGGCTGCTGTCAGTACGCCGCAGAAAATGGCATCTTGGGTGTTTTTCGCGGGGTATTGCGGTTGTCGATTTAGCGTATCGAGCCGCGGCAGGCTTGCGGTTCCCTCCGCTAATGCTGTGAGTTGCATACCTAGACCCGGCATGATCGCACCGCCTTGGAATTTGCCGTCTCTTGCCACGAGGTCAACCGTGATTGCGGAACCCGCGTCAACAATAATGACTGGTGGGGCGGATTGGATCGTTGCTGCGTAAGCACAGATAAGGCGATCAATGCCAAGCCGATCAGGCTCATCGACTTTTGGTTCCATTGGGATATCCCGCCATGTCACCAAGTTCACATTTGCTGCTGGACAGATTGTGCGTAGATGTTCCGCAAAGATCTCGGCGGCCTTTGGCTGAACGCTTGCAATGTGCCACACGAGTTCCTGTTCGTCGTTTCGGCCTTGCGCCCATTGAGTTGCGGTTATTGGCCAATCATTTTCAAACAGTGAAAGCGAGTATTCGTGAAGAGTTTCCGCGGTACTCAGTGCCAACTTGATTGCGGAATTTCCGATGTCAACAGCGATGTTCGTCGTTGTCTTCATCAGTCTTCGTCCCCACCCGTTATCGGTTCTTGGGGAACTTCATCAAAGTTTTTGGCTTGGACTTCATCTGAAAGATCTTGTGTTGGACCAGCAAGGTGAGGTGGTAGACGCTTTCCCTGTTGAGCAGGAGTTCTGATCAAATCCGATTCCCGCAACACCGTGACTTCTTCACCTGCTTCGATCATCCGTTTGCGACGGAGGTCTACTCGCGACATGATTTCGGACATCAAGCCATGTAATCCATCTCCCGTCATCGAACTGATCAGCAAGACTTCGCGGTCGATGGCCTCGGCCAATGCATCACGAACATCGGCAGAGCCATCAAGTTCACTTTTTGTGACTACAACAATCTCATCTCGTTCACCGAGTGATGCGTCATATTCACAAAGTTCACTACGGATGGATTTGTAGTTTTTGACAGGATCAGTGCTGTCGATGGGCATGGGTTCGACCAAGTGCACCAGCAGTCCAGCGCGTTCCACATGTCTTAGGAACTCATGCCCGAGACCAATGCCATCGCTTGCCCCTTCGATCAATCCAGGGATGTCAGCCATAACAAAGGATTTACCTTCTCTGACGTCCACTATTCCAAGATTGGGATGTTTTGTTGTGAAGGGGTAATCTGCGATTTCCGGGCGTGCGCTGGAAATGCGACTCAATAAAGTGCTCTTTCCTGCGTTAGGCATGCCGACCAAGCCAACGTCAGCGATGGACTTCAGTTCCAGGATGACGTCACGGACTTCGCCGAGTTCTCCAATTTGTCGTTCACGAGGAGTCCGGTTTGTACTGCTCTTGAAGTGGGCATTGCCCTTTCCACCTCTACCGCCGCGAGCGATCACAAATTGTTCACCGTGCTTCTTCAAATCTTTGATGACAAAACCGTGCTCAGCATCAATCACCGTCGTACCGGGTGGTACCAGCAAGGTTTGATCTTTGCCTTGTTTGCCGTGGCGCAACGCCCCTTGACCGGGAGCACCCTTGGGCGCGCGAAACATGCGTCGATTGGCGAACGCAGCAAGGCTGTTGACGCCCAATCGAGATTCCAGAATCAGGCTACCTCCATCACCCCCGTTCCCACCATCGGGGCCTCCACGAGGGACGTATTTTTCGCGACGCATGCTGGAACAGCCATCACCACCCTTTCCAGCTTGCAATTCAATTATCACACGATCAACGAACATGACTGCTTCTACAGGGTTTGCGACCAGCTATCGGTTGGAATTCGGTGTTGCTTTATCCAGTCGGGACAAGGTAATGACCCGATCACGATCTTTCCCGGCAATTCTCTACTTTTTGCCAGGTAGCTCAAGAAGTCGATAATCCGCTGGTCGGAGTTTTTTCAAGTTACTCCACTGCCCCTGATTCTGATGGCTGAATCGCTGACACCCAGATCAGCTCGCGAAGGCCACCGAATTTGCTTCTTACCGGAGGGTTGAGACGCAACCCTAGGAGGGCGTTCTATCTCTTTCCGGGTACTGAAGGGACGCGGTCAACGGACCACTTCTCCCCTCAGTGGAATCCCGCGACAAGTGAATGTCTAGCGGGAAGACGAAGAAATCGTTGTTAATTAGGAGCAAGACTTCTTGATGCCTTATCGAAATAGCCAACGATAATCCAGACGTTCCTCCAAGCCATATTGCTCCAGAATGTACTTTTGCTCCTTTGGATCGTCAAAGGCAGGCACTCCGAAACGAATCAGATCCTCTGTCTGACGGACGGCATCACCAGGGCGATAGAAGTTCAGCTGAAGAGCTTTCTGCTTGTACTCGGTCTGCCCGGCGTCGTCCGCCTTCTCAAATGCATTTGTCAAACCAAAGACTTCCACGGACACAAAGTCGAGTTTGGGATCCACGTCTACCCAAGTTGCTACTCCCCACACGCCAGGACTGGATTTGTCGCTGCTGTACGGAATATCGATACGCGAAATTTCAACTGAGTTGTACAGAGGAGCACTGATCTGTTCTCGTACTTTGATCTTTTCACGTGCTGTTGGCAAAATCCGATCAAGGTACTGCTTGCCATTGATCTGGTTTCGCAGCAAGAACATGGGAAAGAACTTTCGCTTGTCAACGCGAACTGTTTCCATTCGTTGGAACACGTCTTGGCCGGCGACCTTGTCAGCTGCAGGGCGGAAATCACCACCTCGATAACGCACTCGGTAAACCATGTACCAGACAAGCTTCCGCTGCATTCGTCCATCTGGTCGCGGGACGTCTATGTAGATCTGCCGAAGCGGTTTGAAGGAAAACTCAAAACAGAATACTGTGCGACGGAAGATCACTTCCTTTGCGCGATCCACTAGTGTGCGAGTGCGTGGGTCGAAGTGCGGTTTCGAATCCGGATGACCAGACGCCTCACTGAACACAATCTGTGGATAGCTGTTCAAAAACGGCTCCAACTTCAGCGGGCCATCGAATGTTTCCTCAGGCTGAATGGAACTCGGAATCACCGTCACGACCCCTGGAGAGAACTGTGTTTGCTCCTGAGTCGAAGGATCCTTACGCTGGCCCTGTTGGGCGAGTGCTGGCACGATGCTCGTGAGGCACAGTGCACAGCAGAGCTGGATTCTTGTAGCAAGTGTCATGTCAGAACCGTTCATTGCTTATTGCATTTCATAGGAATAAGGCGTCGGGGAGTACAGCTTCGTTCTCCCAAACCTCACTAATTATTGTACTCAGCGAACTGAATTCGCGTTTAAAATCGAGTCAGCTACGTGTTTTGGTATCTTTTGATTCGGCCGTGGGGTCGGTTCTTCCGCACTCGAGTTCAGAATGCTGTTGGTCGGTTTTTTCGACGGTTCACTTGGGGAAGGGGGCTTCGTAAAACGGAGTGAGCTGGCAAACTGCATGTCAGAGCTGCCAAATGCATCGATGTTGCTCCCCTCCATCGTGAACGTGGCCACAATTTGCTTGCCACTCTCATCCGATAGATGCATCAGAATCCATCTTATTGGAACCCCCTCTGCTGAGCCATTGGCAACGGCTCTTAAGACGCGAGTTCCCGATGTTGTGGTACGTTCGTCCGACTCGACCATTTCAACGAACTGCTTGCCGAGCAGAAGTTGGGCACTCGATTCAAAAGCCGTTAGTGACCATGGTTGACCGTTGGCCGGTCGCGGTACGGGTTGAATGTCGCATTGGCCGATACTACGGTCGTTCTGAACCATACGCATCATCGCCGCTTCTGGCTGGTCTTTCATCATCCGCCATCGACGATCCATCAGTACGCCAAGGCCGAGCTCTTCGCTTTTGACTGACACGAACTGCAAATTGGCAGCAGCCGGTTTGCTCACATCGATCTTTCTGACTGCGGTCGGCAAACCGATCGTTTCCTGCAGCGGTTGCCGCACCATTTTGATCGTCGCTGCCACATCAAATCCTGGCTCCGCCCGCCCAATCTCACGAGTTTCATGAAGTGCTATCGCTAGCCAAGTGCAACTGCTGAGCTTGCGATCGAAGGTAAGCTTACCAATCGTCCGGATGATGGTAGGGACGCCATCGATGGCACCATCCACATCACCTCGCAACTGTATCCTTACCTCCGTTTCGTTCACCGCTACGACTTCCGCTTCCACGTTGCAATCCATGACAGCAGTCAGGTTCAGGACGGAAGCCATTGAATCTGCTGAAATAGTGTATTTTGATCCTAGGCTGATTCGCGTCTCAGGCAGCAAGTGATCGATTGCCATGCTCGATATCGGTGCATGCAAAAGCTCAAGCTCGTCACGCTCGAAAAAATCTTCGATCCCGTAAATCTGTTCGGGGCGCGAGTCATGTCGGACAATCGTGTCACGTACTGAGTCTCTCAGCTGCACCGAGTGTCGCGTCTCGTTGAGAGTGCTTTTTGCTTCGGCACGGTGATAGTACCGTTCGGCTGCAATGCAACGGTCTCCCGCCATTAACGAATCCGTGGCCTTGTTAGCCGCTCTTGGAAAACCACTTGTCTCTGGAAAATGAAGCCTTTCTTCATATTCAAAAGATGCTTGGCTATTGATCGGTAGCTTGAGCGTCTTTTCGCGTGAGATCAATGGATTGCCGGGCAGATTGACGTTCCCCTTCATCTCGACTTCCATGCGGACGCGATACAAGTTCTGCCCGCCAGCGCGTATCAGAACCCCGCTGGAATCTGCCCCTCGGCTCAAGCCAGGAGCGGCCCCGAGCACGCCAGGAGCGGCCCCGAGCACGGTCGACGCCGTCATCAGGAACTTCCGTCGATCCAGTAAGGGTGAAGGTTGGTGTTGCTGCATTTTGAGATGGCCAGCGTACGATAAGCAATTTCCAAAAAATATGGGTCTAACGCCCCACTCTGTTGATCGACGCGTTGCCGACGCTGATTCAGGGGAATCTGGCCAGAAAACCACGACTACGAGCTCACAGTTCTCGGCTTGCCAGCCGTGTCTGCCAAATCGACAAAATCGGCACCGGTGAATCGTCGTGTCGCAAAATAAGACGCGAGATGATGCAAAGCGTCGGAAAAATTTACAAACGTGGTGGACATTTCGCCGGCATGACAACCCCGTGAGTGTTTTAGGAAATAGCTTTAAATCATTATTATCAATAGGTTTAACGTGTTTTGGAACGTGATTTTGTCTCTCGAATTGCCCGTTTGGCCCAATATTTCCTACGCCAGTTCGTTGGTCAGTTGGTTTCCTGCCAGAGTTTGTAGTGCCAAGATTGCGGATGAAGTGCCGAATTGGAAAACGAAGCCGTGATCCAGTTGCGGTGAATCCAATAAATCAGTGAACTTTTTTGGAAATCAATCGGTCTTATTGGTGGGATGCGGAGTCTGTTTTACGCGTACCATTTAAGAAGGCGTCGGCAAGGAGCCGCCGTCTGGCCGACGGTTCGAGATTTTTTGCGTGATAGGGGTCCACAGATTTCTGTCAAGCAGTTTTAAACTGAAGGTACCCATGGACATCGCCCTAAGGATTGGGTGATCCCCGGGCAACATTAGCAGATGGTTGAGCGATCCGCCGGGGTCGCAGGGAAAGAGAGATCAACCGGAAGCAAGCGCTGGGAGAGACGGAGATGCACGAAGATTATCGAGATGAAAAAGTCAAAGAACTGCGGGATCAACTGACTCGTTTTGCACCAAAAACGAAGAAGGTTGAACAGTCTGCACTGACGGAAAAACTGTACGGTGAAGTTGAACTGGGTCGCTCGTATGCGTTCGACTACTGCTGTTTCCGCATTACGAACTATCGGCCAGAGGTGCCAACGCGACACAGTATCGCTTCGGCCGATCTCAAGCATGATCTACGGCTCCTCATTGAGGACCTGAGTGATTCTGCTGATATCTCCGTCAGTGAGGTCCGGGAACCGGTACACACCGTGGATGAGCTTAGTAAGAAGTTCAAAGTATCCACGAAGACAATCAGTCGCTGGCGCGACGCCGGGCTCGTAAGCCGCCGTCTGTTGTTTGGTGGACGAAAACGCGTTGGCTTTCTACAAAGCAGCGTTGAGCAGTTTGTCGCCAAGAACCGTGGCAAAATCAAACGAGGGGAGCGTTTCAGTCAACTCAGCGAAGACGAGAAGTCTGAGATGATTGAGCGCGCCCGACAATTGGTCGAAGGTGGTGCCAGTCTCTCTGAAGTGACTAGGCAATTGTCAGAGCAAATGAGACGAAGCCCGGAGACTATCCGCTACACACTCAAGAATTTTGATGCTGATCATCAATCCTTGGCAATCTTTCCAAATCACCGCGGGGCATTGACCGGTGATGACAAGCGTTCAATTTTCAAACTCTACACACACGGCTCAACCGTGGCCCAACTGTGCAAGCGTTTCAAACGCACACGCACCAGCATCCAGAGGATCCTGCTGGATATGCGGCTGGAGCAGATTGGCGAACTCCCACTCGATTACATCTATAATGAAGACTTTGAGTCGATTGAACGTGAAGCGGAATATCTTGGCCCAGTGCCCCAGCCTGCGACCGCTCCCCGGAAAGTGCGAGTTCCTGCTGGATTACCCAGCTATCTTGCCGCGCTTTATGACGTGGCATTGCTGACACGGGAGCAGGAGTATCACCTTTTCAGGAAAATGAACTATCTAAAGCATTCAGCCAGCCGACTTCGAGAAAGTCTTAGCCATACAGAAGGCAGTAAAACAGCGATCATGGATCGAATCGATGATCTGTATGAGGCAGCCGTTTTGGTCAAAAACCGCATTGTGCAGAGCAATCTTCGTTTGGTGGTATCGATTGCGAAGCGGCATGTGGCCAGCACAGATGACTTTTTCTCCCTAGTCAGTGATGGCAATATGTCGTTGATTCGCGCAGTGGAAAAGTTCGATTATTCCCGTGGGAATAAATTTAGTACCTATGCTTCGTGGGCGATCATGAAGAACTTTGCTCGAACCATTCCGACTGAATTCAAGCATCGCGATCGCTTCCGAACGACAACGGAAGAGTTGTTCGTAGCTCGTCAGGACGAGCGTCTTGATCCCTACGTTGAAGAAACTGTCCAACGGTCCCGACAGCGGGAGTTATCGAAGATTCTTAATCGCCTTGATGAACGCGAGCAAAAAATTATCACCGCCCGTTTCGGCTTGGGGCGAGGCAAAGAGCCATTGACCTTGAAGCAGGTGGGCGAGGAACTGGGGGTCACCAAGGAGCGTATTCGGCAATTGGAAGCACGGGCACTGTCCAAGCTCAGGGACGCTGCCGATGAGGCCAATATTGATGTGGAGTTGGGTTCCTGACTCCAGCGGTCGATTTCGGTTTTCCTAGGGAAATGTGATATTCAACGATGCCACGCCTTCAGGGCGTGGCTTTTTCTTTTGAATTCAACCACTTGGAAATTGCTCATTTCCCTTCCGTGGTTGCCTTGTCATACTGCGGTGATGATTAAGCACCATTTAAATAAAAAAACAAGTGTCGAATTGTTGTCGCCCGCAGGCGACTTGGAATGTGCCCATGCCGCAATCGAAAATGGCGCTGATGCAATTTACTTCGGTTTGGATTGCGGCTTTAACGCACGACATCGGGCCAAAAATTTTGGGCTGAGCGATTTATCAGTCATTGGTGGTTTGTTGCGATCACGTGGTGTGCGGGGTTACGTCACGATGAATACCCTCGTCTTCCCGGACGAGATGGCACCGCTCGTTGATGTTGTTCAGGAAATCACGTTGGCGGGGATCGATGCAGTACTGGTTCAGGACTTCGGGGTTGCTCGATTAGTCCGCGCGATTTGCCCCGATCTCGAAATTCATGCATCGACGCAAATGAGCTTGACCAGTGCAGAGACGATCAAGGTGGCTGAAAAGCTGGGGCTGGCTAGGGTGGTGTTGGCACGAGAACTATCCGTTTCTGAGATAAAAGTGATTGCTTCATCCACGGACATGCCGCTCGAAGTCTTCATTCATGGAGCACTCTGCGTCGCCTATTCTGGTCAGTGTTTGACCAGTGAGTCACTCGGGGGACGGAGCGCCAATCGTGGGCAATGCGCGCAGGCCTGTCGATTGCCTTATGATTTGATTTGTGATGGTGAAGAACACGATCTCGAAGATGTGCGGTATTTGCTGAGTCCGCAGGACTTGGCTGGTTATGCGGCCATCAATGATCTTGTTGAGGCGGGCGTGCAATCGTTGAAAATAGAAGGGCGTTTGAAGACACCTGAATACGTTGCGAATATTACCAGGCATTACCGTAGGGCGCTGGATCAGGCATGTGATAATAAGACGGTTGAAATAACCGCTGAAGCGAAGCGGGAAATGGAACTATCGTTCTCCCGTGGATTCTCTTCAGGTTGGTTGGAAGGCAACGACCATAAAAAACTTGTGCCGGGACTCCATTCCTCGAAGCGTGGGATCGAACTGGGTAGAATTCGCAGTGTCGATGGGCAACGTGTGCAGGTTCGGTTGGCTGCTCCCGTTGCACTGGGGGATGGGCTTTCCATTGGATGCAAGACGATCGATGGAGAAGACTTGCAGCAGGGAGGGCGAATCTATTCATTGCATCATGCCAACGGTGATAAAGCATCAGAGGTGAGGGAGTCCGAAGTCGCTTGGGTTGGATTTGGATGGGGCGAAATTGACTGGCAGACGGTGCAGCCAGGTGACCGTGTCTTCAAGAATGATGATCCGCGGTTAAATCGTCGTTTGCGAAAAACATTCACATCAGATGATCCTGTTAGACGGCAGCCATTGCGGATGGAGGTTCAGGCGATTACTGGGCAACCGTTAACATTGAACGCCATTCTAAAAAATGGATTGAGAGTCGAGTTGATTGGCGAGGTGTCGCTGGACGAAGCCAGAAAGCGTCCCATAGAAATGACCGTGCTGCGGGAAAAACTGGGCCGTCTGGGAGGCACGAGTTTTGAGCTGAGTGAATTGGAGGCGATCATAGAGGGGCAGCCAATGGTCCCTATGGCCATGCTGAATCAAATGCGCCGCGAGGCCGTGGAAAAATTGAATTTGCTGGTGCAAGTTCCGCCCCATCGCGAGGTCGTTCCAGCGCGGGGGCGTGACTTGTTGACTCCGATTTTGGAATCGGAGTCCAGCGCTGAGGATGTAGTTACCGGAGACTTCAAATCGGCTGTTTTATGCCGGGATCTGGAGCAGTTGAAAGTAGTCTGCGACTTGGGAGTCGACTTGGTCTACGCAGACTTTCACGATATTCGGCAATACAAGGAAGCAGTGTCGATTTGTCGTAGCAATGATGTTCCTGTTGGATTGGCGTCAGTACGGATTCAGAAACCGGGTGAGATGGGCCTATTGCGGGTTCTCGAACGACATGCGCCTGACCTGATTCTTGCCAGAAATCTTGCGGCATTGCAGCATTTTCATGAATGTGGAATCGAGACGATTGCTGATTTCTCTTTGAATGTTTCCAATCATCGATCAGCGGAATGGATTCGCAGTTTGGGGGCGTCACGTGTGACAGCCTCGTATGATCTCAACCGTGATCAACTTGTCGGTTTGATCGAATCGGTCCCCTCAGCGTGGATTGAAACAGTGATCCACCAACACATGCCCATGTTCCACATGGAGCATTGTGTGTACTGCAGCGTCTTGTCTCCGGGGACGAACAAAACAAATTGTGGAAGGCCCTGCGATGATCATTTGGTGGCCTTGCGAGATCGGGTGGGAGCGGAGCATACACTGCAGGCGGATGTTGCCTGTCGAAACACACTTTACAACGCAACTCCTCAAAGTGGTGCGGAGCTTGTCAGTGACTTGCTTCAACGTGGTGTACGCTGGTATCGCATTGAATTACTGGAGGAAGAAGCTGATCAAGTGCGGAAGATCGTGGTCCTCTATGAGAAGCTGCTGAAGCAGCAAATTACAGGCCAGCAAGTATGGAAAGAATTGCGGGCCGCGAATCGGGTTGGTGTCACGCGCGGCACATTGGAATCAAAACGAAATCCACTTGCCATTCTGTAAACTCAGCTTGGCTCATGCAGAGCGGCCGCTGGCTGCAACTTTTAATTTCGGGTGTCTGCGTGATCGCTGAAATATTGTTCGGCAGCAGGGTGCAAGCGAAGTTCGGTCCATTGACTCGCCTCCTTCCTGGAAATTTGGTGCCTCAGACTGTCGATTCCGTACCAAGCATCGAGAATCGCGGTGATCAGTGCATCTGACGTTTCCTGCTTTGCCATGAGAATCGCGGTTGTGGCGAGAGTCTGAACAGTCACCGGGTTTGATGAATCGGTGATGTCATCCTTGAGAGGAAATCGATCAAATGCATGAACCATTTTGTCAGGATTAATTTCCAGCACTCGCCATCGACCATCCTTTCGCAGATCTTCAAGAATCTCGCTTTCCTGTCCCAAGCACAGGATGGCTGCTTGTGGGGTATCTTCCTCAAGCAGTAGATTCCACTTTCCTGACAATATTTGTATCTTGCCAAAAGATTTCG
Source organism: Rhodopirellula sp. (assembly GCA_002689655.1). Lineage (GTDB taxonomy): Bacteria > Planctomycetota > Planctomycetia > Pirellulales > Pirellulaceae > Rubripirellula. Next base: position 28,389 of record NZHC01000064.1, read on the forward strand.
GTAGTGTCTTGATCATCAATTCAATACACGCTCTGGATCCCGTTCCGGCTTCGCCCAGTAAAACGGGCAATCCACTGAGTTGCTCTATTGTTTCGATGCCCGAATCTTTGCGGACCAATGCGTAGATCGGTTCGTAAAACAGTGGTGCAACGTGTGCCAATTCTTCTTCAGGGGGAATCGAGACTGCCTGAATCAAGGCTAAGTCCACATCATTGTTGCTCAGCAATCGTGAGTTCTCTTCAGAACCCTGAGTTGGCTTGATTTCAGCTGTGACCTCGGGCTGAGTTCGTTTGATTTGGTCTGAAAGTAGTTGCGCGACTTTGTTGTAACGTCCCTCCTGGATACCCCCCGCGATTAAGACTGACTCGGGCATTGAATCTGGCCAGTGCTGCATACCAACTTGGATTGAAACAGCCAGCAGTGGCGTCAGCAGCAGTCCAAGCAACATCGCAGCCTGAAAGCGGCGGTGCGTAGAGGAGGTGTGAAGGGTGCGGCGACCTGTAAGCGCGCCAACAACAGGGACACCCTCAAACCAATGCCATGCTTTCAATACTTGGGATCTTGGTCGGGCTTCAATGTGACGGTCTTCCAGAAAGGCATCCAGTTCATCGGCAAGTTTTTCAGCTGATGCATAACGCTTACTTGGATTTTTTTCGAGGCACTTTGTAACGATGGTGTCGAGATCGATCGGTACACCGACACGAAGCGATCTGACTGTTGGCGCTGGCTGGTGCACAACTTGTAAGAGCGTTTGCACTACCGTGTCTGCAACAATCGGAGGTCGTCCAGTCAGGCATGCAAATAGAATCGCCCCCAACGCATATACGTCGCTCTCAGTGCAGACTCGATCACTATGACCACCGGCCTGTTCAGGCGCCATGTAATGTGGTGTGCCAATTGCAGCTCCGCTTCCGGTGACGCTGCTATCGGAATCCATGTGCTTTGCCAAACCGAAGTCTGTGACATGCACTTGGTCATGCTCGTCGATGAGGACATTTGCCGGCTTGAGGTCGCGGTGTAGGACACCTTTGTGGTGAGCATGGTGAATCGCCCTCGCAACGTCCCGAACATATCTTGCAGCTTCTTTCGGATCGAGTAAGCCAGCATTGATTTTTTTCTGAAGATCGGTTCCGGGAATGAATTCCATGGAAAAGAAATGGTGACCAGCGCGACGTCCAAATTGATGGACACCGACAATGCCCCGGTGACGTAGTCTGGCTGCTGCCTGTGCCTCGGTGTAAAAGCGACGAACCTCGCCTTCATCAGCAAGGATACCACTGCGGATCATTTTGATCGCAACCTGTCGATCAAGGTCGTGTTGCTTGGCCAGATAAACCACGCCCATTCCCCCGCGGCCGATCTCCTCGAGCAAAACGTAGTCGCCAAGGTCATAAGGCAGACGTGGACCATGATCATTCGCGGCACGATTTGCCATTGGAAGTGTAACATCGGGGGCCCCGGATGAATCATCGCCAGCGGCAGATGTCGCGATCGTCTCGGCGTTGGGAGACAAAGCAGCAACATTGAATCCCGAGGAAGACCCGACAGGTTGCCCGCTAAGCGTCACTTCACCTAGAAGGTCCGCCGCTTCGATCAGTTCCTTCAAATCGTCAGCCAGATCGGGGAACAGCTTCAAAAAATCTTCCCGACTATCTATTTCACCAGCATCAGACATCCGCAAATAGTCCGCGAATGCGTCATCGAGTGGATCATTGGTGCGTGGTGGTTCGGACATTTAATGGTTTGACTTGTTCATAGCCGACTTTGCTGGATCGTTGACCTGTCCCTGACTCGTTACAGCTGCATAGGCGGCCAAAGAGTCAATTCCGGGCGCGCGAACTCGCAGTGACTCTAACAACACCATTCTAGAGGAAAAAAGCGACGGATCCGAATTGCGGAGCAGTCAAGTTAGCTCAAAACCCTAAAACCATGGGCTATCCTCGCTCTTCATAATGACTCGAAGCTTTTGGAGACCACGCTTCAACAAACCTGCAACCGCCGTATCTGACTTCCCCATCCTTTCCACGATGTCTGAAAGGGACAACCCCTCCATATAGCGGAGCCGTATCGCTTCGGCCTGAGTCTCGGGGAGTTGGTGTAAGGCAGCTACTAACGCTACGACGGCCTCCGAACGTATAACAACGCCGCTGGGGCTCGTTTTGCTACCCGGTAGTTGCTGAAGCCAGCCACCCGCATGAGAGCCTTGTCCAGGGGCTGGTGAGGTATCGACTTCACGACGAATGGAGCGTTTCTGGGTCGTAACGTGCCGGGTAACGGCTGTAGCGACATTGTTTTTCAGCATCCCTCGCAGCCATCCAGCAAATTCAGCTGGCGTCGAACCTCGGAACGCCGGGAGGTCTCGTTTTGCCTCAAGGTACGTCAGTTGGACGACATCCGCGGGATCAATTCGTCGTCGCAAGCGATCCGACAGATAGCGATGAGCCAGCATGAGCAGATAACCACGGTATTGCTCCAGCAATTGACCCAAAGCCTCGTTATTACCGTCTTTGGAAGCAATCACGAGTTCGGTTGTTGACATCTGCCCGTCCACGCTGGCTTTTTCCTCTTCTATGTGAAATCAGTGAGTGCCTAGAGCGTTCCGCTACCGTTACACTCTACTCGATAAGAAGCCCCGCAGTAGGGATTCTCTTGTTGGGAATTGACTGGCTGGGATGACTGGCTGGGATGACTGGCTGGGATGACTGCTAACGCGGATTCATGGTGTGAATGGTGCATGTAGGATGCATGATCCCACTAGGGAACGGAATCCAAACGAAATGGAATCTACTTTTCAACAGGACGTAATGATGGCAGCAAACAGCCAAAAAAAATCACGAGCCAAGATTTTTGCTTACAGTCAACGTGCAACGGCCATTCTTTTCATGGCACTTTGGGTTGGCTGTGGTGGTCAGCAGCCGGAGGTCTCTGAGAACACGATTCCTCAGAGTAAGTCGATAGGGTCCGAAACTCCCAGTCCAAATACCCCCGAGACCGATTCAGAGGCCAGTGACTCCAATTCGGATGGGGCTAGTGGAGCAGACCAAGAGCCTCAATCACCGCCTGGGACTCTAGAATTACCTTCAGATTTTAAATCAAGTCCATCGGCAGCCCAAGGAGATTCCACGGGAACCAAATCAGGTGGAATTGAGTTGCCGCCGGATGCTGACATCTCGACTGATGCAGCCGGTGCTGATGCCAGTCCTGCCGTCAAATTTGCGACTTGGCAGGAAATTGATCAATTCGCAAAGTCGGCCGGGCGCATCACTGTGATCGATCTTTGGTCGCTCGCTTGCGAACCATGCTTGGAAGAGTTTCCAGGGCTAGTCAAGTTGCATCAGGCTATGGGGGACTCGGTTCAGTGCGTTGCTGTCGATGTTGATTACGACGGACGGAAGAGTCGACCGCCAGAATACTACCAGAAGCGTATCGTTGACTTTCTCAAGAGCGTCAAAGCTTCAGGATTCCCTACTTACATTAGTAAGACTCCGAGCGATGACGTGTTCAAAACTACCAAGCTGATTTCTATCCCCGCTGTCATGATCTATGACGCCAAGGGAAAAGTTGTCAAAGTATTTGTCGACACGGGAGAAGACAACGCCTTCACCTACGACAAAGATGTGGTTCCATTCGTTCAAAATCTTGCTGGGTGAGAGCTATGATTGCGTTGTCCATCGGGTAGTCTTGTCAGCGGATTATCCCTAGCCGTTCTCCTCAACGCATGCTGCCCTTAAAAAACGCAGGCTGCCTTTAAATATTGTTCAAGGCGATGGCAGGTCGCCTTGATATTATGATGCTCAGAAATCAAACGAGTCGCAGCTTGGGTCCGTGATGCGGATGATTGCGGATCTGACGCAAACGAAATAATCGCCTCCGCAAGTGAATTGGGATTCTGCGGTTCTGCCCACAGGATGGTGGGTTCTTTCCGTTCCAGCTCAATCGTACCGCCCGCACGTGTTGCGATGACTGGTGTTCCCAATGCCATTGCTTCCAATACGACATTCGGCATGCCTTCAAAGAGCGAAGGTAGAATGAGAGCATCTGCCTCCATGATGCTTGGGCCTGCATTGGAAAGCGTTCCCGAAAACTCCACTGAGTGCGGCTTGTGCACTTTTTTGGCTTGCAACTCGAGGTCCGAACGCAAGGGACCATCTCCGATCAGTCGCACATGGAGCGCGGGATTTGACGCGGGCCAGTTTGCTTGTGCCAGAACCATCGCGTTGATTAAATCATGGTGCCCTTTCTCTTTCGTCATACGTCCCACGCAAACCAGTTTCAAGGTCGACGCCATTTTTGGTCTCTGTTTTTTTAATGTGTTTTTTCGCAACGCATCGGTGTCAACAGGATTGGGTAGCACGGTGATGGAGTCGGTAGGCAGTTGATAAAAATTTGCTGCTGAGTCTGCGGCTATTTTGCTGACAGCAATGATCTGCTTGGATGCTTTGTACGCGTTGGCAAGACGACGTTGTTTCATTCGCACATAACGCTTTTCGACCAATGGCAAGGCCAAGTCTGGTGGACTTACGATGGTGGAAACTCGAGGGATATTCCATTGCAGACTGGCAGGACCTGCGATCATTGTCATGTGAAAGGTTCGGTCGTAGATCACATCGATGGATTCATCAGACAGCAATTTTTTCAGATGGCGAATTTGCTGTCGCATCACCCCACCAGGTAGGTAGATCACAGGTTCCTTGCGGACATCCTCGAACGAGTGGATCGGGACATCGGAAGGAACTTGAGGTAGCAGGTCACCCGCCCGTTCCATCACATATAAATGGGGCGAAAACTGAGATCGATTTAGATGTTTTAGCAGCAGCAACGTTTGACGTTCACTGCCTCCGCCACGCATCGAGCTGATCATGAATAGAACACGATGGATCATGGGCGTAGCTCGACTTCAATCCACACCATGCGGTGATCGGTGGCATCGAGCCATTTTGACTTTCGATCGTGGCGGCTGGGCCAAAAAACACCTGTATCCTGAAGTGCGAGTCCTCGGCTTGGTAGCACATAATCTATTCGCATCTGACGGCTCTTGCCAAAAAACGCAGTGGCGAGTGAATTGTCCTTGCCGGTGGATTCGGAGGCACCGACGCTGACAGGTTTTGAATCATGCAGCTTGTTATTTTTTAATAACGCTTGAATCGCTGATCGACGACTATCACCTGATTCAGGATCAGAATTGAGGTCACCCGCAATGACAAATAACGCTTTGTCCGGTAGACCACCTGAATTGCCATCATCATCAACCAAATGGATTGCCGATGGTCCTGCAAGGTAATCGTTCCAGAACCTGATTTCGTCATGGTTGCGACACCCATTGTGATCATCGGGACCGTCAAAGACTGGAGGCGTTGGGTGACTGGCAAGCAGGTGAACGATTCTTGTTCCCACCTGAATTGGGACGTCAGTATGATTTTTGCTCGATAGCCTCAATTGCTCCCACACTTCGTCGGTATAGTAGGACTTGCCGGTCGCTGGCAACGTTGGTCGAAGGGCGTTGGGTAATTGCGACCAACGGTAATTCTGAAAGGTTCGTATTTCAGATTCGACAATGGGAAACCTGCTGTAGACAGCCATCGCGTATTGCCCGGGATAGACACCGTATCCCCACGCATCATTTGCGTCAGTTGATTTGCCATTTCCATCCAAGTCCAGCATGCTTGGTTTTCCTGTGTTGCTGGGGATGGGATAACGATATGGATATTTGATTGACAGCAATTCATTTTGATCGATCTCCAAATACTCATCACCAAAAGCATTAACTGTCATACCTTTGGTGTCGTAGTCAATCTCGTTAACGAGCAGTATGTCCGGGCGGACCGACTGGACAATGGATGCGAGATCAATGGCTTGCCGGTTTTTACCACCACGCAGTCGAGTGAGTACTTGACCAGTCTGCTTACCATAGAGCGATGCATTGAAGGTGGCGATGCGGATTACCTGGCCATCAGCCTCGTCTTTGATCTGCGTTGGATTCTGGGCGAACAGTTCTTGATGTCGCAAGGGCGAGCAGCCTGAGATCAGAAGGATGGCCGCGATCACTTGAAATCGCGTGAGGCGAAAGTTCATGGACAATGTAAATTCATAGGGGATTGCCTGAATTAAGGAAACCGTTGAAAGTTGAACAAAACCACATTCAATGGATCCCGTCGCCCTTAGTGTATCACTGATGAATAATCTGGTCTCACTCCCATCGCATGAATTGCATCGATATCTCGGTTCGCGATTGGTATCTGAGTCGAAAGTCGAGTTCTGCGTCTGGTCACCTACGGTGGATTGCGTCCGGATTCATATAGTAGGCCGAGAGGATGAAGAACCACTTGCTCTTCAAAAGCAGGATGGCGGTTATCACGTTGGAAAGATGGATCGCGTTGGTGTCGGAACTTGTTATTACTGCTCTTTTGATGGTGGTCCCAAAAGACCGGACCCTGCCTCGCGTTTTCAGCCTGATGGAGTTCATGGCCCAAGCCAGATTGTTAACCGCGAGTTTGCATGGGCTGATTCTGATTGGCGGGGAGTGCCTCGTGATTCACTTGTGATTTATGAGCTTCATGTCGGTGCTTTCACTGAGGCGGGGACATTTCGTGCCGCTGCGGCACGATTGGACGAGCTACTCGATCTTGGTGTCACGGCGATCGAATTGATGCCGATCGCTGATTGCGCGGGAAGGTGGAACTGGGGATATGACGGGGTCTGTTTGTTTGCTCCCAACCGAAATTATGGAGCAACAGATGACTTGAAGTTTTTGGTTGATGCTGCTCATGCCAAAGGTCTGGCTGTGATTCTCGATGTGGTCTACAACCATTTAGGGCCGGAAGGCAATTATCTGGGGGAAGTGGGCCCTTATCTCTCGTCTCGCCATAGTACCGTGTGGGGATCGGCCCCGAATTTTGACGACCCGGAGTATGGATTTGGAGTACGGCGATTCTTCATCGCCAATGCGATGAATTGGTTGGAAGAGTATCATTTTGATGGTCTCCGAGTTGATGCGATTCACTGCATGAAAGATGTCAGTGAATGTCATGTGGTTACGGAACTGAGCCAGGTCGTTCGTTCTTGGTCAGCTCTCGCAAAGCGACCGGCGATGTTGATCGCGGAAACGAATGTGTTCGATCCGGAAATGTTGAGCCCTGTTTGCGATGGGGGTTCTGATTTCGATGCGCAATGGTGTGATGACTTCTTGCACAGCGTTTTTGCTGTCGTCAGGCCCGGCGAGCATCTTTGTCATCGCAAATATGAATCAGGGTCGGATCTGGATCAGACTTTGCGTTGGGGATACGTCCACGAGGGGACCCTTCGTGAAGAAAGAGGCAGAGTTCAGCCCTGTGAATCCGCTGATGCCGATGGCTTGATTTACTCGATTCAGCATCATGATTTCATTGGCAATCATCCGCAGGGAAAGCGGTTTCACCAACTCACCAGTGTCGAAACACAACGGGCAGCATCCGCCTTGCTTCTGTTATCGCCTGCGATACCGATGCTGTTCATGGGGGAAGAGTTTTGTTGCGAAAATCCATTCCAATTCTTTGTGGATTTTGGTGACGTGGACTTGCGAACGGCTGTTATTCAAGGCCGGAAAAGGGAGTATCCCCAGCATGATTGGTCGACAGGCGTGTTGCCCACGGATGCCGCTGCATTCTATGATTCGAAAATTGGATCTGTGCTTGATGGTGATGGGGAGATGAGAGCTTGGTACCGGGATTTGCTGGCGCATCGCAAAGGTTGGATTGCCAGCAGGATTTTGCGGCAGCAACATCTGATCGTGGACAATTGCATTGAAAAAGGGCTTTTTGTTTTGTGTTATCAAACTGCGGCAAGTTGCGTGACGGTTGCAGTTCGACTGTCAGTCTTGCCCCATCACGATGATGTCTGTGACTTCACCGCTAATGGAGAATTGGTCATCGATTCCTGTCCAGATCGAACTTCGTTGCTTCAGTTATTACCAAATCATGCGAAGATATTTCTGCAAGAGCTCTCCTGAATGCACAGGATAGTCAACCTTCCCGTACGCTTTCAAATGCGTTCATTGTGCCTGAAAGCAGGGTTTCAAGATCTGGATTTTCTTGTCGGATGCAGGACGTATTGGATCCGTTCAAACAAGGTCTTGATGAGCAATACAGTGATTTGGCGCATCGCAATGCTTTTAGTCCTCGTGCCCTGGGTAGGGGCCGGCGTGGTGGGTGCAGCGGTTCCACCGAAAGAAATCGACCAATTACGTGAAGCGGAGCTGATTGTAGTTGGTGTCATTGACAAGGTGATGGTTGAGTCAGAGCGATCGAGGATTGAAAGGGGATTTGGTAATTATGATTGGGGTATTTATTTGACACTGACTGTGGAAACGGTGGAAAAAGGTGATTTCTCTCAGCCTCGGATTGAGGCCTGGTGTTTTCGCGTTAAGTCTCGACGCAGTGCGACCGAATATTTGTCAGTCGCTGGGCATGACCCTATTCCAGGTGTTGGTACCAAGGTGAGGGTTTATTTGAAGCGCAATGGGACCAGTTGGGACGTCGTTATTCCTAACGGCATCACTCCTCACGATGCCGATACTAACGAAGCTGTTCGGCCGGATGGCAGTCTCGGTCAGGCTAGCGAGCTTGCCAGTTTATCAGGGCTGATGTACACGTATCTGCTGCCGCTTGAACTCTGGGGACTGGTGTTTTTTGTATTTCTGCCCATTGCCTTTTGTGTCTTCCTCGTGGCGCGATATTGGCGACGCAGGCAAGGATCTGATAAAGATGAGAGCGAGTCTTCGGTCTGACTGACTGCAGACTTGCATCGAGAGTGGTGGTCGAACAGGGATGGGGTGTGGCTATCCATGCGTCAAGTATGCTCGTGGATTAATAGACTGTCATATCACGTCGCGTTGACAGTTAGCAGCACATGCATTGAGATGAGTACGGAACCGTCAGAATATCGACGCTTGATGGTCCTTTAGTCGTTTTGAGTTCGATGTCGAGAAAGCGTGTGAATTGAATTGTCGCAACTTCGCTTGTCAGTAATGAGTGTGAGAGGCAAATGCATGTTGTCGTGATCGGTGCGGGTGCTGCAGGCATGATGGCAGCGTATGCTGCAGCTACTCGACGTGCCACGGTCGTCCTGTTGGAAAAGAACAATAAAACTGGTGTCAAAATTTTGATGTCAGGAGGTACTCGCTGTAATTTGACGCATCACACGGATGCCCGAGGAATCGCTGACGCGTTTGGGCATTCAAAGAGGTTTCTGCAATCGAGCCTTGGCGGATTTCCTCCCCAAGCAGTGGTTGATTTTTTTGAATCAGCTGGGGTAGCTACCAAGATTGAGTCGACGGGAAAGGTCTTTCCCGTTAGCAATCGTGCGGTACAAGTACGTGATGCCCTGCATCGCTACGCGGTTGATGCTGGAGTAGAAATCAGGACTGGCTGTGGGGTGACTGGTATTCGTCCGGATGGACAAAAATGGCTGGTTGATACAGGACAATCGGTTATCGCGACGGATCGTGTGATTGTCACCACTGGCGGAAAAAGTTGGCCGGGTTGTGGAACGACAGGCGATGCATACGCGTGGATGACTGAGCTTGGGCATGCAGTCGAACGAACACGGCCAGCACTGGTGCCGTTGATAGGTGGAGAGCAGTGGATGAAGGACTTGTCAGGTTTAGTCGTTGATGATTCCATTGTTACGGTGTTGCCTGTAGCAGGTAGGCAGAAGTCGTTGGCCCGTAGGCGAGGGTCGCTGCTCTTCACGCATTTCGGATTTTCTGGGCCCGCCGCTATGGACGTGAGCGGTGCAATCACGGCCGCCGCCTCTTTTGATCAGATTCGTATGATCGCGGATTTGGTTCCGCAATGCTCAGAGGAAGAACTGCAAGCGGTATTTGGCAATCGGCAAGAAAGTGGAAAAACAAAAGTATCTTCGTTGTTGGCAATGTGGCTACCCAACCGGCTCGCCAGTGGAATCGTCACGCAGTTGGGGCAGGATGCTCGACTGGCGGAGCTTTCCAGAAAGTCGAAGAATCGATTGACACAAGACTTGAAACGGATGCCACTGCCAGTCAGTGGAACACGGGGATTCGAAAAGGCAGAGGTGACTGCTGGTGGAGTTCGGCTTAGTCAAATTAATCCTCGCACCCTCGAGAGTCGTATTCACAAGGGCTTGTTCATTGCGGGGGAACTCTTGGATGTGGATGGTCCTATAGGTGGGTATAACTTCCAGGCAGCTTTTAGCACGGGGCGAGCAGCTGGTCTTGCAGCATCCGCATGAATGGGCTGTCGGCAACCATCAGCGGTCTAGTCACTGACCGTGCACAGACCTTAGATTGATCACCCTCGCTCTGATTGAAAGTGCTTCCCCCGACTCATCCAACAATCGCGCACCATGCCAGATTTGATTGCCCAAGGCCCGATGAGTGAACATCGCTGGCGACGTGAATTGCCGTCGAGCACCCAAAGGACCGGTGTGTTGATTGGGCGTGCCGAAGCCGACTGGAACGTGCCATGGGATGGTAAGATTTCCAGAGCTCATGTTCGCTTGACGCCAATGACCGACAACCGGGTCGAGGTTTGCTGTGAAACGAGTGCCCGTAATCCAGTGTTCTTCAGGGGGAAAAGCACAATGAAATTCATGCTTGTGCCCGGCGAGCATTTTGTCATTGGAAGTACAACCTTCACCCTCGCGAATCGACCGGGAGCCTCTGACTGTAGCAGTGACATCGACCTGACTGAGCATGAATTTGATCATGCGGTTCTGCGACGCCGGAGTTTTCGTGATGCGGCTGGCAGAATTGAAATGCTGAGTTGCTTACCGGATTTGATAACCAGTAGCAGCAGTGATGAGGAACTATTGGTTCGTGTTGTCAGTGTCCTGCTGCAGGCCACACCTGCAGCGTCTGCAGTTGCCATCGCATCGGTTGATTCCAATGCTGCCGCTAATACCGATGATGGATTTGCGATCCTGCATTATGACAGTCGCGTTCCTGATAAGGATGGACCGACGGTTAGCGCAAGGTTGGTCAGAAAAGCGGTTGCACGCCGCGAAAGTATTCTGCACCTTTGGTCAGCGGCAGCCAATGAAAATCAAGTATTCACGTCCAGTGAAGAAGCAGATTGGGCTTTTTGTGTTCCGCTTCGAAGTGAAGCCTGTAGTGGCTGGGCCATCTATGTGACGGGGGGATTGCTGCCGGATCAAAGTGGTCGGCTTGAGGCGTCGCTTCAAGCTGCTCCCGAGACGTTGGAAGATGATGTCAAGTTTGCGGAGTTGGTGGGCACCATGATCGCCAATCTGCGACAAAGTCGAAGATTGGAACGCCGGCAAGCGGCCATGAGGCGGTTCTTTGCTCCTGTCGTCATGGAGGCACTTGCTGGGAGAGATACGAATGAAGTGTTGGCGCCGCGGGAAGCGAATTTGTCCGTCATGTTTTGTGACTTGCGGGGCTTCAGCAAGCAAAGTGAGCGAGATGCCGACCAATTGTTGGAACTGCTCGCTAGAGTAAGTGATGCTTTGGGGATCATGACCCGGCACATACTCGACACTGACGGTGTTATTGGGGATTTTCACGGTGATGCTGCAATGGGCTTTTGGGGTTGGCCATTGCAGCAGCAAGACGCTTCTCTTCGGGCGGCAGAGGCAGCATCGCGAATTGTGATTGAAAGTAATCAAGCCCTTGCAGAAACTATGTTTGGATTCGGAATTGGCATCGCGACAGGCAGAGCCGTTGCCGGTCAGATTGGAACTATCGATCAGGTTAAGGTTACCGCATTTGGACCAGTCGTAAATCTTGCGAGTCGTTTGGAGGGCTTGACCAAACTGTTTGGGGCGAAAGTCATCGTTGACCATGATACTGCGATGGCAATTAAAAAATCCAACGATCACCAGTTTCAACTCAGGCGATTGGCTCTCGTTCGACCAGCAGGACTTGAAAAAGAAATTGAAGCCTGGCAACTGCTCGAGCCATCCAAACCCGATGTGCAGGTTTTGAGCGCAGGACAAATTGCTTCGTATGAAGCAAGCCTTGACGCGATGATCGGTGGTGACTGGGGAAAAGCTTATGAACTTTTGCATGCTATCCCAACTTGGGATCGACCTAAGGATGTCTTGCTTTCCATCATCTTGCGTAATAACCGTGTGCCACCTGATGACTGGGACGGCGTGATTAAATTGCCTAAGCTGTGAGTAGATCCCTCCCCGGTCATCAAGTGAGTTTTATGTCCCCTACATCCCAGTCGCACGAGTTAACGCCGCTGGTATGGGTGGGGTTGGGAATCGCTGCTTTTGCCCTCGCAATGGGGAAGCTCACAGAGCAAACACCGATTGAAATGCTTGTTCCCCGCAAAGGTGAAAAGCAAATCATCATTCGTTCTCAAAATCACACACATCAGTTCCCACTCTTGGGAGCAGAAGTGTCTTTGTTGCCGGGCTGGTCTTATCTGGCCGTTGATGAGGATCATCTGGCCGATCGCCCAGCGTTTGTTCATCAGGCTTCCAATTCGGTCGTTCGGTTGCAAGCCAATGTGCTGGATTCATGGCCGCCGAACGGGGTTACGAGCGAAACGCAGGTTGGAAAACATCCCACTGGGACACTTGAGTGGGTCCAGATCGATCATTTAAGGATTGGAAAACTCGTGCTGGCGGAGCATCGTCTGATCATTGTTGCGATACAGCATGATTCCAAGGCCGAAGTGAACGCGTCGATCGAAGACTTCTGTGCTGGAATCAAGCATTCAGCCTTGGAACCTTGAGAAAGCCCGAAATTTATGGGTGCGGGATGTCCGCCAGCCAGGAGGGGAAAAGGCGGCCTAGAGGGCAATTATTGGGGTTTTCCTTGCTTCAATCGCGGACACCAGTGCTTCGGATTGTCTCAACAGGTCCTTAGCGCCCACTGAACTGAGCTAGATCTGGACGTTAGACTTAGCTTAAGCTACCTAAGTTACCTGAACGTCGGGTTTTGTGCACGCTCCTCCTTTTCGCATTTCTAGTATGTCACGATTTGGACTTTTGATCGCGTTTGTCTGTTTCTTCCTTGGTGCTTCTCCAGCCACTTACGGGCAATTTAGTGAGCAGGAGCGGGATCGCTTGATCGGGGCCATTGAGTCGACCCAGTCAGGTTTTGATGCTGAAAAGCTCCCTGATGTCGATGCCGCGAAGGCAGAACTGCTTGGCAAGGTTGCCGCTGTCGAGTCATACTTCCAACGCGATAACGATGAAGATAATAGCGAAGCATGGCTTCAGTCTCTCAGTTTGGGGCCACTCAAAAAAGCCATTCAGTCATCTGCTGCAGATTCTGCTGTGCTGCTTGAGGCGAAAAACCTTCGCGATCGCCTGATCGGCATGACGCCAGGTTTGGAACTCAGTGCGATTCGTCAACTGCGGGAGGCAGCGTTGCATCTCTCGCAGGCTATCAGCTTCAGCAGTACGAAGGGCAAGAGAGTAGTCAGCACATTGTCCGCGTTGAAGAAGATGATCAGTGAGGTAACAGCGCCTCTTACAACTGATCAATTTGCACAGATTAATTTCTTTGTCGGAACGATCGCCTCGTCCGGGCAGGGTGACGAATTGGTTCATGCTTTTCGCGAAGTTTTTGGCAAGCCCAACGTAGCTGTTCTGGTTGGCACGCCGTTATTGCAAAAGGCCGTTGACCGTGAATTGACACGCCAAGAGCCTGTTCGTCAGACGATTCTTGGAACGCGGATCGTGGGAACGGCTACCATGACTGGCGCTGTCACTGCGAAGTTGCTGCCGTCGACCGATAGCGCGAAGATCGAATTGGGATTCAAAGCCAAGTTCAACAGTAGTAACACAGGCTATAACGGCCCGGTCCGTTTGATGACCACGGGCACAGGGGACATCGACTTAGTGAGAACACTTAATATCGATTCGTCCGGATTCCATTTGTCGGGTAACAAAACAGATGTTGAATTGAACACCAACATTGATGCCATTTGTCACAAAATGGAGCTTGTTCGCAAATTGGCTTGGAAGGCAGCCCGGCGGCAAAAACCAAAGGCTGACTGCATTGCAACGCAGCGGCTTAAGCAGCAGGTGAGTCGGCAATTTGAGGAAGAGGCAAGTAATTTGGATATTGGTTCCCAATCAGCTTTTCTTGCAGACGGAGAGACAGCGTTTCAGCGTTTGTCTCTGACAACACCCATCCATGAGTGGTCGTCCACGGAGCAGATGCTTGCGATCGATGCTCTGTTTCGCGCAGGTCATCAACTGGGTTCGGTGGATCCACGCCCCACAATCGACGAAACGTTTGATGTCGCCATTCAGATTCATGAGTCAGCGGTTGAAAATGCTTGCGCAACCGTCCTGGCGGGCAGGGCTCTGAACGAGAAAAAACTCGATGAGTTGCTGGGTAAAATTGGGAGAGGAGTTGAGGATACGGCTGCCAAGGTGGAAGACGACAAAGAAGGTGAGCTAACTGACGAGGAGCCGTTCGAGATCGTGTTCTCCCAACTAAGGCCGATCGTTTTTGAGGCGCGAGATCAGGTCGTTCGTGTTGGTGTGCGTGGTCGACGCTTCACCAAAGGAAAAAGGGTGTTGCAGAAAGCTCTTGAAGTCACCGCTGATTACAAGCCAACTACACTTGAAAACGGGATTGTTGTGCTCAAGCGGGATGGTAAGGTCAAGGTCGATTTTGGCGGAAGGAAACTGTCCATCAGCGAAGCTGGTATGAAACCTGTCATCGAAAAATCGTTTGGAAAAGTTTTTCCGGATACCATCTTGGAGCGGGCCATCAAGGTCGCTGAAGATGCCAAGATGGAATCTTTGCGGGGATTGGGATTTAGCCCTCGACTGGTTCAAGCGGATGATGGTTGGCTTACCATTGCTATTCGCTAGGTTGAGTCTTGGCGAGTTATGCTACTCATTGTGTAGACTCAATTGTGTAGACTCATCGGAATCTAGCCCCCCTATTTCTCAAGGTGTTCTTGTGCGATTCCGGTATGTAATTTTTCTTTGTTGTTACTTGGTTGTGCGGCCTGCCTGTGCTGTTGAGCCCGAAGTGTTACGCGATCTGGAATATGCAAAAGTCGATGGGCAGACGCTGCTACTTGATCTCTATCGTCCGGCGTTGAGCATTCCGGATGACCAATCCATCGTCGAGAGTGGACGTGGGATTCCCTGTGTTATTTTTATCCATGGTGGTGGATGGAAAGGGGGAGATAAGAAGTCAGCCAAGCAGAACGCTACATGGCTTGTCGATCATGGTTTTGCAGTTGCCAGCATCAACTATCGCTTGACTGATCTAGCCCAGTGGCCAGCCCAAATCAATGATTGTTATGAGGCAGTTCGGTGGGTGCGGCGCAAGTCAAAAATATATGGAATTGATCCTGATCGAATCGGAGTTTTTGGAACTTCCGCTGGGGCTCATCTTGCCGCTTTGATGGGGACACGTGTTTTTCCCGGGAAGGAAGGTGTTTCCAGTCGTGTTCAGGCTGTGTGTGATTGGTTCGGTCCATCGGATTTGATGACCATGCCACCGAACAATATTGGGAATGGACGAACTGCGCAGGATGTAGCTGGCTCAAACGGCGCAAAATTGCTTGGTGCGACAGTACGTGAGGTTCCAGACTTGGCGGCCGATGCAAGTGCAATTGATCATGTGAGTGGTGATGCAGCGGCCTTCTTGATCATGCACGGCGATCAGGATCCGGGAGTTCCCCTGTTACAAAGCACTCGTCTGCATAAGAAACTGGTGGCAAGTGGAGCTCTGTCAGAGCTCCATGTTGTGAAAGGCGGAAAACATGGCGGAGCACTTTTTCGTACAAGTGATGTCAGCAAACGTGTGCTTCATTTCTTTCAACGAAGCCTGATGAAAAATTGGAATCAGGGAGCTGGTCCAAATGCCAGGTTTCGCGTTTTGCATGCGTCTGCGCCAACACATTGGAGCGTGGTTCGTGCGGAGGGCATCAAATGGCAAGTCACACTTCCCGGGACTGGGCAGAGTACCGTGGTTAATTGGGGTGAGCGGATCTTTTTCACGACGATGAAACCTGTACATCAGGATTCAACCATTGGCTCGGATATCGTTGCATGGTGCTGTGATGCGAATACTGGCAAGACTCTATGGAAACGCGATATTGCAGCTAGTCATCCACTACGTTTGTCTGGATGCTTTAGCGATAGTACCTCACCCCCTCCCGTGACTGATGGTCGATTTGTTTGCTTCTTCAATGCATCTGGAACGATTGTCTGTTTCGATCTCGATGGAGACTTGCAGTGGAGTCGGGAGTTGATGGCTGTTGGCCGCAGTCAACCAACGCTCATTCAAGGAGCTGTCGTTTTCGTCAAGCAGAGCTATATGCCTGACGAGAGTGGTAAATTTACACACGATCATGGTGATGCGCCGGTCGAGGAGTGGACGCAACTGCAAGCCATTGATCTTCAGTCAGGCGAGGACAGGTGGGCAACGAGTTGTGGAGCCAACATGGGCTGTGTACCACTGCTCATGTCACGAACGGATGGTCGTGATGTGATGGTCGTCGGTCGTGGGGGTGGGCATTCACCCCCAGAAAAACCGACAGGCATTTCAATGATTGATGCCACTGATGGGAAGACCCTATGGTCACTACCGTTGCCTAACTTCATGAGCACAATGACCTACAACCTCGTGGGCGATGACATGCTGGTTTTTGACGCTGGAAATCATTTATGGGTTGATGCATACAGCGGCAAAGTCAAACGGCGAGTTTCCATTGTCAAAGATGTTTCTGTTCGACGGTATGGTGCCGAGGGGTGGAAGACGGAAATGACAGATGTTGTGAATGTGAAGAAGCCAAGGTCAATCATCCAACAATCGAATGTGCTTGCGGGGGCCTACCATTACTTCCGCAGTTACACAGAACCGTGGTTGGGAAGAGTCGATTCTCGAACGGGACGCGTTGAATATTTGCAACTGCCAGTACAGATGCGTCCAGGATCCGCACGACAAAACGATGACTTACTGTGGGGTCCAGAGAATATGGACGCGAAAGTGTTGGACGCTTGGAAGGGAGCCAGGAAAAAACAGGTAGCACTTCCCATTACAAAGTGGGCGTTTAAAGAGAACGATATGAAGGATGCGCGTGGGAACGTCGTGATGGGTGACCAACGGTCCATGGGCAATGGTTGGGGGCACCATGCATCACAGTTGCCCACGGTAATCGGGGACTGCCTCTACTTACCCACGATGGCGGGTACGGTGTATGTGATTCGTTGGGATAGTGAGGTACTCAACGAGGACGCGATTGTTGCGGTCAATGATCTTGGGCCCGTTGGGGGGGCGTGGAATCGAGCGAGTTTAAGTTTTGCAAACGATTCTTTATTTGCACATACGATTGACGGGCTGATCTGCATCGGTAAGTGATTGGATCGTCATTCAATCACTTGTTGCAACGCTTTTTAAAGGCTGATCCCAAAGGACGTGTTGTTGAGAATTTTCTGACTAGAAGCGAGTCTGATATTGCAGGTACAGGAATTGTCCATTGGCATCGCTGGGGACACCTGGAGTCAGTTTGTAGTACTTGCCAGACTGAAAGATCGAATAGCCCAGGAGAATCTCATTTCGTGGATTCAACGCGAAGTTGATCAAGACATCCAGTTCCTGCCCCAGTTCGCGGTTGGATGCGGCGTTGTTCGGATTGAAGGCCGTCATGTTGGCGTTGTAGGGCGTAGTTTTCTGATCCAGAAAGAAGTAGTGGTACCATAGCGTCAGTTCAGTTTTCGGACCGAGTACGGGAGTGGTGAACTGAAGACTGACATCATTGATGTTGCGACGTCCAAACAGGTCCATGAAGCCAAGGTACCAATGTGATTGTGGAAACAACGCATCGAATCCGCCGTCACCTCTCGCAGCGGGAACCTCATTGCCTCCCGATGCCCAGTCGTACCACAACCACAATCGAGAGTTTCCTTGTTTGTGCGGATTCAGGTTGCGTAAGCGGTGGCCCATGCCGGCAGTGATGAATCCCGCGTCGTGATTTCCATAGCCTGGACTGTTGCTGCCAAACTGGTAAGCACCTTCAAAAGCAAACAACTTTCCAGCTTCGCTTTCTCCTCGGAGACGTGTACCAATGGTTTGGTAATCGTACTGTTCCCGGCGGTTGTTGAGCCCCAGATAATAGGTGTCAATTTTTAATTTTTCAGTGGGGCGATGGGTAGAGTAGATTCCGTAGAAGTCAACTCTCTGATCGGCTTGATCGCTGCTTTGTCCCGCATGCCTGTTCCCAACCGGATGTAGGAAGAAGGCCTCGGTTTTCCATCGTTGGCCGCGATAAATGAATTTCAAACCATCAAACGTTCGCCGGTCATTCACCCAGTCCAGCGGTGAAACCAGTCGTTGGGAACCATAGCACTGTTCTTGGCGGCCAATGCGGAGGCTAAGTGTCTCTGTGAGTTGGGTGTCAAGAAAACTGTTTTGTATGCGATCAATTGAAGGGTTGCCGGCAACGGCAGGTAGTATTTCAGTAGTCGTGCCACCATGCAGGTATTCACCGTACAGACGGAACCAATCATTGATTTGATAGTCCGCAAAAAGTCGTACTCGGGTCAACCAATAATCATCACTGTTTCCAGTCAAACCACTTCCAGCGATGTTCGATTCGTGCTGGAATCGGATACGAGCTTCACCTCCAAGGTTCACGCGTTGTTCCGACAAACCTTTTAAACAGTCACCCGGATAGAGTGCACCTTGGTAGCAGGGGTCATTGAGATAACGAAAGTCGTTTTCGAAGAAAAGGCAGCGGTATGAAGAACGCATCGCCGAATCGGCACGCCGTAGGTGAAGGCAGTTGCATTGATGGTTGCATTTGCAGGCAGGAACCGGACTGGGCGTGACTTCGAGGATTGATGCCGTGTCCGGAGCAACCGATTCAGGTTCAGTGAACTTCGTTGCAATCCGCTCGTTTGGAGAGAAGTAAGGCAACACGAGGTCAGAGGGCGATGGTTCTGCACTGCTTTCGGGATCGAATGTGATAGTCTCGATCACCACCGGTTCGATCGCCCCTGCGATCTTGGCATCCACGGGGATCAAGGTCACGATCAGCGTGATCCCTGCTGCGATGCTCAGAGCGTGTGGCCAAACCTGACTTCGCATGGCACTGGATTCCTTTCAGCCATCACGACGCTGCCGGACATGATGGCGGCAGCATGAGTTCGGAATGAGCTTTGGAAGCAGTTTTAGCACCAGTCGCGTTCATTCCTCATTGTAGTACGAGGCGTCCTCGCCAACGTTCCTAGTCAACTCATCGGTTAGGTGCAACAACGGCCATCATGACAAGCTGGGGGATTCGAGGTCAGGTAGCTGGAGGAGCCGTGAGAAAAGGAATGAACCACCGAATCGTCATGATACCTGTGATCGGAATCGGTCATGCTGGAAGTGCGGGTTGGGATGGGGTTCCTGTGCCTGACGCTGATTCGGTTTGGGTTGTCGGTTTCACGCTCTCATCGCGCATGACTTTCTGATACACATGATCACACTAGTTTGTGACAGAAAATTGCGGTGTTGACCGGGCGTGTAGGTCGTGTTCGATGGTCACGCCTACGGCCGCTGACGTACCAATTGCCATCGATGAAGAAACGTAGTTTGCGTTTTTGGGCTTTGGTCACCCCGATCCGCGCGGTGCGACATATTCGAGTGGCCGTTTGCCCACTCTGGAAAATACCCACATTGGAGGAATTAACAAGATCCGAAAGGTCGAGTGAGCGATCGACACTGAGTGCTTGACACAGCATCGCCGGTCCCCGGGTCAATCGACTCAGTTCGTTTGTGCCACGCTGACGCTGCATTGCTGGAAGGCCCCATATCGGCTCGATGGCTCGGATTAGCACAGCACTGCCGGTCCCTGACGACTGTGTCACAGCATTCAAGCAATACTTGGCATGGATTGGATAGACGTACAATGTTCCCGGAGGGCCGAACATTGAAGCATTTCCAGCAGTCCTTCCCCGAGCACTGTGACTGGCTGCATCCCCGTTGGACAGGTAGGCCTCGGTTTCAACAATTTGACCACCAATCCATTTGCCCCGAGTTTTTCTGAGCAGTAACATTCTCAACAGTTCGCGGGCTACTTGCGCGGGATCGCGGTCGTAGAATGAACGTGGCAAGCGATCTTGTGAGGAAGGTATTTTCATGATGAAACGTCAAAGTCAAATGTTGTCGGCGCGGTGGATTGTTCCCGTGACGAGTGAGCCAATTCATGGTGGCTGGTTGGAAATTGATGGTGGTCAAGTGGTTGACTTTGGACCTGGTGCGGCACCTCGCTCTGCGCATGATCTGGGTGACGTCGCAGTTCTGCCTGGCTTGGTAAACGCGCATACACATCTCGAATTCTCAGACTGTTCAGAAATGGTAGGTTTCCCTGGGATTTCATTGCCGGAGTGGATAGGTCAGGTAGTCAGTACACGTCGGGCCACCGATGAGGCAAGCCGTAGTGAAGCCATTGAGTGTGGAATGCGGGAGTGTGCACGTACGGGGACGTGCCTCGTTGGTGAGATTGCAACGCCGCCTTGTCACTATCCGTCGGAGACAAATGGGATAGACCTGATCTCTTTTGCAGAGGTGTTGGGATTGACTTCGGAACGTGGAACGGAGCGTCTTGACGTTGCAAAGGCTCATCTGGGACTACAAGCCTGCAGTGGGGTGAGCCCGCATGCACCGTATTCTATATCTCGAGAAACTCTTGACAGGTGCCTTCAGTTGGCAAACGTCACGAATCGACTTCTGGCCATGCATGTTGCCGAATCACCTTATGAGCGAGAATTATTGCAGACTGGTGCTGGGCCGTTTGCGGAGGCTCTGAAGTCGATGGGGGTATGGCGAGATGACCTTTTTCCATGGCCAACAGATCCCTTTCTATGGTTGATTGAGAAGTTGGCACAGGCTCCACGATCGCTTCTTATTCATGCAAACGACTTGAATGATGCAGAAATAGCAAAGCTGTCGGAATATCCCCAAATGACGGTCGTCTACTGCCCGAGGACCCATCATTTTTTCCAATATGAACCGCATCCCGTGGCGACAATGTTGTTGCACGGAGTACGTGTGGCCTTGGGAACAGACTCAAGAGCCAGTAATCCAGATCTCAATCTTTGGCGTGAAGCACAGTTTCTGTGGCAGCACCGCGTTGATCTTGCTCCGCAATCTGTTTTGCGGATGGCCACTTGGTCTGGCAGTGAAGCGTTGGGACGCAATGACGTAGGCTGCATACGACCGGGATGCCTCGCAAAATTAGGATTCGTGCGAAGCTCTGCTTCCACAGAGGAAGAGTTATTCCGTGACTTTGCGGCTCATGATTACGTTCCCCTTGGTGGCCTAAACTCCTAGCCACTATTGAGTCCTGCTTGAATCCCATCAGGCGCGAAGATGCTGCGTCCTCCATCAACTGGAACGCAGATGCCGGTCACGAAGTCATTTTCACAAAGAAATTGGGTCGCGTGCGCGACGTGTTCAGGGGTGCCAACCTTACCTGCCAGTGTGCTGGTTGCCATTTTTTGTGCAAACGCATCGGTCGCATCTTCGCCCAGTAAGACTGGGCCGGGTTGTATGCAATTCACGCGAATCCGCGGGTTCCGGCGTCCGAGCTCAACGGCCAACGATCGGGTCATGGTTTCGATTGCACCTTTGCTGGGGAAGTACGCGGCATGGTCCAGATAAGGCCGTACCGTGGCCCAGTCACCAATGTTGATGATGGAACCGCCGGCGGATTGTCCCACCATTCGCAGCCCGGCTGCTTTGGCACATAAGAAAGACGCGATTGCATTGATCTCGAAATATTCTCGGATTTCACCAGCGGTAATATTCTCCAACGGAGTCGGCTGCCAGATCGCAGCGCTATTGACCAGAATGTCGATCCGCTGGAACTTTGTTACTGTTTCGTCCACTAATCGTTCCGGCGTGCCTTCATGGGAAAGACAACCGTGTGTAACGATTGCCTGTTGCGAATGTTCTTCGCTGATGTATTTGGCAAGATCCTCGGCTTGGTCGACGCTCGTGTTGGCGTGTAGAGCAATGCGACACCCGAGACTGGCCAAGTGGATAGCGATTTCCCGTCCGACCCTTCGAGAACCGCTTCCGGTAACCAAGGCAACGGGTGCGGGGCAGTCAAAAACTTCTTGCAGTTTGGACATATTCATTTGTGGGTGGTGTGTCAGAAACACGGGTTTCAAAGGTACTTTGCGAGCTCACCACCGCGTGCTGCCCGGGCATCGACTTTTGCCGTGATTTCCGGATCTTCAATGAGTGGTGGGGCATGATGTGGTTTGATCCTTGCATCGATCACGAGCGAACCGCTGCAGCCCCAGTGTTTGTTGACAGTCTTGGCACCAAGACCGTCCATGTCACAAGCAGGGTTGCTTCGTGTAAACGTGGTCCATAGCCAGTTGCTCATCGATCGGGCGGCAAAGTCACTATCGTCAACAAGTGTTATCAATGGAAGTGTTTCAAAACATGGTCGACTCGCTATGCCTTTGACAAAACTCTGCAGGTCGTTGGATGAATCAGAGTTGGCAAATCGAGGAGCCTCGATCGCGATGATACCCGGAGCAACAATCCTTGGGTTCTTGAATCCTTCTGGCAATGTCAAGTTTTGTGGTAGGCTCGAACCCAAGGTGCGTTGTGGTGGTCCTGTCGCTGCGATCACAACTTTGGAACCCTGATTGAACCCGCTGCCTGAGTAATCAAGTGTGTCGATTGTGGTTCGGGTCTGAAAATGCAAGTCGCGTTTCCAGTCAACCCGGGAAAGGATGTGATGCAGATAGGCCTCAATGTCATGGATGTTGAGCTCATTGCTAGGATCATCCGTGATGAACAGATACTTGGCTAATGAAAGTTGCCCATTGCCGAGAATCGCGTTGGCCTGGGTCAATAACTCCTGTGGTTCCGGTCGCTCTAGATATGGCATGTAGCGTTCGCTACCAATCGCCAGTAACAGTGGATGGACACCTGCAGCGTCTACGGCATGCACCGCTTTCACTCCCGGGATCACTGAAGGAATGATGGGGTCAGTGAGTTCATGGATCAACTGGCCAAAGGTGGTATCTTCCTGAGGGGGACGGCCAACAACCGTGAACGGCCAGATTGCATCTTTGCGATGCCATACACGCTCAACCTGCATCACTGGGAATTCATGTTGCAAACTATAGTAGCCGAGATGATCTCCGAACGGTCCTTCTGGCTTGGTTTGATTGGGATTGATTGTGCCCAAGATCGCAAAATCAGCGTCAGCATAGACCGGTGCATGAGTGCCAGTGATCATACGGATTCTTCGGCCCGCCAAAGCCCCACCAAAAGTTAATTCAGTAAGTCCCTCGGGAAGTGGCATCACCGCGGCAACTGACATCGCCGGGGCTCCACCTGCCGTAATCGTTACGCGAAGTGGCTTGCCTCGATCTAAAGCAGCCCGGTGATGGACGCCCATGCCGCGATGGATTTGATAGTGCAGTCCGACTTCCGCGTCCGGTTCATACTCGTTACCGGAGAGTTGTACCCGATACATCCCAAGATTGACCTGCATCAAATTTGAAGGTGCATTCGGGTTTTCACTCAATACTTGAGGCAGTGTGACGAAAGCACCTCCGTCATCAGGCCAACATTTGACTGCGGGCAAGTCGCTAATCTTGCACGTGGACTTCTGAACCGCTCCGCGACTCACCTTGCGGGGCAGCATGCTCAGAGCGGTGATTGGTACGCTTGCATATCGTAATGGTCGTTTGGGCAAGGCAGACGGATCAATTTTTACCTCGATTACTCTCCGCACTGCCTCGAGGGTTCCTCTGAACAAATACCTCGCTTGTTCGATTGACCCGAAAAGATTTGAAGCGGCTGGGAAATGGCAGTTGCGGACGTTGGTGAACAGCAGTGCGGGACCGTTGTTGGAATACACACGACGCTGGATTTCTGCCATTTCCAGATGGGCGTCGACTGGTTCATCGATCTGGATCAGGTATCCACCTTTTCTCAGGTCTTCGACGGCGTCTCGGGTTGAACGATGCTTCACGGGGGAAACACTCTTGCACACGGATGGTGTTGGGAACCAGATCAGGAAGGGTAGGATAACCGCGTCTGGCAACATAGACTAACGATAACCGTGTATCGGTCATCTTGCCCATCCCATCCACAACCACTTGAAATACTCATGTTGGACAGCAATTCAATTCCATCCTCGGAAGTTTTCACCGTCACTGAAATTTTAGATCAGAAAAGCGATGTGTTGGTCGCTGGTCTGACGGAAGAGGGTAGCCTTTCGTCAACATTGGATATGATTGACCAATTGACGGGGGGCTGGGTCAAGCGTCTTGTGGACGAAGGGGAAATACGTGGAAAAACAGGCGAGTTGACTCTGCTCGCCTCTCCGGCCGATACCGGGCCTCGGATGCTGCTCATTGTCGGTTTGGGATCAGGTGAACTGGACAGAGACTCGGCTTTTGAGTCCGGAGCCATGTTGGTTCGTCGGCTGGGTGATCGGCAACGTGAAAAAGTAGTGGTTGCGTTGGGTGAGTCTTTCCCACCAACCAGCCATGATGCGCTGGTCGCAGGTGCTCTCGCAGGATGCGAGCAACAGGCGATTTATCAGTCCGAGCCTGCACTACGGGTTCCAGAGCAAATTCTGTTTCACGGGGTGTCTGAAGAAAGCCTCCAACGGGGGTGTGTGATTGGTGAATCCATCAATCAAACGCGGCGTCTGGTGAATGAACCACCGGCGGTTGTTTTCCCTGAAAGTTTCGCAGAAAAAGCCACTTCGCTGTTTGAGAGAAGTTCTGTCATCGTCGAAGTTTGGGATGAGCAGCGATTGATTGCCGAGGGCTGTAGGGCAATTCTTGCGGTGGGAGCCGGATCATCCAAAACACCCCGTCTGTTAATACTGAGGTACAACGGGGGCGGCTCAGAAAAGCCACTGGCATTGGTGGGAAAGGGGGTCACTTTCGATAGTGGTGGGCTTTCGCTCAAGCCTAGTGCCGGAATGCTTGACATGAAATGTGATATGGCTGGTGCAGCCACCGTGGTTGGTGCCATGCATGGAATTGCCAAGCTGGGGCTGAAACGAAATGTCATCGGATTTTGTGGACTTGCAGAAAATATGGTCAGCGGTGACAGCTACAAACTGGGCGATGTGATTGAGACTCGCAGTGGTAAAACGATTGAGATACACAACACCGATGCTGAGGGACGCGTGGTGCTTGCAGATACACTTGATGTAGCAATTCAACATGAGCCGCGAGCGATGGTTGATCTTGCCACACTGACCGGTGCTTGCATGGTAGCGTTGGGAACGGAAATTGCAGGTTTGATGACAAACGATCAAGGAGTTTGTGACGAAATTCAAGCGGCTGCGCGAACGGAGGGAGAACCTGTCTGGCAATTGCCAATGTTCGATCTCTTTGACGAAAAGGTCAAAAGTAAAGTGGCAGACATTAAGAATGTTGGCGAGGGGCGCTGGGGGGGCGCAATCACGGCAGCCAAGTTTCTTGAAAACTTTGTGGGCGATGTGCCTTGGGTTCACATCGATATCGCTGGTCCTGCATTCGCTGATGGGGCGAAGCCATCGAGAGATGCCGGTGCTACTGGTGTGATGGTGCGAAGCTTGATTCGCTGGGTCGAAAACAGCGATGTCTTGTGAAAAGTAGCCGCAAGCCAGCGAGTACTAAGCCAGCGAGTAATTCGTTGAGTTTAACGAAACGGTTTTACCTTGTTCCTGGCCAGAATTTTTTCCACTTGCGTCCACTAGCTTTAACAGTTGAATCGCTGTCTTCTTCGTTTCCTTGGTTTGCTTCCTCAAGTTTAGAGGCCAAATCACGAATTGCGTGAGTGATGCCGGCTCGCGGCGCTTGCACGATCAACGGCACACCATGGTTGCGAACTTCAACCATGGTCCGATAGTCATTGGGAAGCAATGCGAACACTTCTCGCCCCAAGGTCTCCTTGGCTTTTTTTAAACTGATCTGCCCGGATTCCAGGCCCGCGCGATTAACGACGATCTCAACCTTTTCCTTGAGGTCGTCCATTTCCTCAAAACTCATCATCAGACGGACGACGTTACGCAAGCAGGGCAGATCTAACTGCGTCACCAAGACTACTTTGGACGCACTTTCAATCGCAGCCATGTCGATCGGGCTGTAAGTCTTGGAGAGGTCGATAATCAGATGCGTGAAGGATGCTTTCAGCAGCCCGATGACTTTAC
This sequence comes from Rhodopirellula sp., assembly GCA_002689655.1. GTDB lineage: Bacteria > Planctomycetota > Planctomycetia > Pirellulales > Pirellulaceae > Rubripirellula. The sequence continues at coordinate 54,521 of NZHC01000064.1, forward strand.
GTATGTTATCAGCCGTGATTGCGTTGGTCTCGTGCAGTTCAACCGGTCTGGGAAGCAGATGGAGTCCACTGCTGTGTTTGGTAAGTGAGCGTTTGAGCAATTGAACGTCGAGGCGGGATGCGTTTTGAACAACATCAGCTAGCGTATACTCAGGGATTGAGTCGAGGAATACATCGGTGTCTCCGAGCGCTAAATCAAGATCCAGTAGGGCAACGCTGTTCGTTGGTTTCTCTGCAAGCACGCAACCGAGATTGACAGCGGTGCTTGTGGTGCCCACTCCGCCTGTTGCACCCGCAATGGCGATCACTTCGCTGTTGCGAGCCCTACCTTCCATCCCACCGAATTTCTGGTGCCTGACACGTTGTAGCGCCCCGGATAACTCTTCATCCGACGCTGGAAGTGTCAGGAATTCTCTCGCTCCAGCACGGATCGTTTTCAGAATCAGGTGTCCGTCGGTATCACGACTCGCAGCAAGGATCGCGGTTTCTCGAATCTCCGCTGTCAATCTCTCAATCAGTTCTATCGCTTGATCGGGATTGCTGTCGAGTGCTACAAAGCCGACATCTGGATTCGTCTGATGTAGTACATCCGGAAAAAATTCGTATCTTGAACAATCTGCCTCCAACCACACCGTGTCCAAGCCCAAAAGCATCCCTTTGAGGGATTCACGTGTGGCATCGTTTGGATCGACAAGGGCGATTCTTAATACATTACTCATGAGATTGCTTGCTCATTTTATGTCTGACGACTTGCAGCGTGAGCGACTATTAACATCTTTCTTCTCTGACTCTCATTATTTCACTGGTGGTGCCGTAATGGAGACTCCTTCGCCTACAACGACTGGTGCCTCGCCGGGGACAATCGCTCCCCGCGGAATGGCTTCCTCGTGTCTGAACTGCCCTGGCATGACTTCTGGCATCACGTTGTAAGCATTCTCTCCGATGTTGCAGTTGTCGCTGCCTAGCAGGTTGGGGACTTCGATGTGACCGCGAAGGTACAAATCGGTATCACTGGGGGACATCGAGTTAAGACCTGGTCCGCCTCGGGGAACCTGGTGTGGATCAAGGGCTTCGACTATTTCAGGAGTGACTGTGATCAGCAATTCGATATCATTTCTGGCCTCGCTGATACGTCGAAAAGCTGCGCCGATGTAGGGTAGCTCGCCAAAGAAAGGTGTGGCTCGCGAAACCGCCTCGGTGCGGCTTTGGAGCAGACCAGCGATCGCAAACGTTTGTCCTGCCTGTAACTCGACAGCGGTCTCAACATAGCGTGAACTGAAAGCAGGGACGTCAATCCCTTCTGCGCTGATCGAGCGTGATGGGTCAGGCTCCGTTACTTCGGGGCGAACTTCCAACCGGATTCTGCCGGGGCCGACAACGAATGGAAGAAAATCAACAGCGGTACCGAATTCTTCATAGTTCACAGTCACCGAATTGTTGCTCGGAACAATGTACGGAACGCGTCCACCAACATTGAATCTAGCCGGGCGACCGTGGGTTGCTACGACTGTTGGCTCTGCAAGAAACTTGATCAGATCCTGTTTTCGTAAGGCTGCAATCAGAGCCTGGAAATCACCAGCATTTGCAAATAGTTTGTTTGTTGCTCCTAGAGTTGCTCCTCCTGTGGGAATGGCGGCAGCGCCGCTTACGGCTGCGTTGATTAAACCGCTCGGTGCAGAATAAAAGAATGAGCCCGTGGAAACGCTGCCCCAGTCGATACCAAGATCTCTCAGTTTTGTGCGGGATACTTCCATGATTTTCGTGTGCAGCAGAACGGTTTGGACTCCGACGACACGGATGTTATTCACGACCGTCGTGTAGAACTGCTCCGTAATTGCTACTGCTCGGTCGACGTCGTCTACGCTGGTGACCGTTCCTGAAATGATCGCGCTATCCTGAATCGGAAGAACCTTGAGCGTCGCTAATGGAAGTTGGCTTTCCAGAATTCCTTCTACCTGCCTCGCGTCGGCCATCACAATGACATCGACCGTATAAAGCCGGTCATTCGTGTCCCATAGATTCAACTGTGTGGTACCGGGCGTTTTAGCGAAGATTTGAATTTGATTTTGAGAGACAGGAGTCGCTCCGACCACTACTTCATTGTAAACCTGAAATTTCGGAATCCGTTCTTCGAGCGTCAGGATGCGGCTACTTTTCACAATCATTTCAACCCGCTCAGAAGGTTGAGAGATGTTGTGGGTGACGGCTGACCCCTTTGAGGCCAAAACCCCCGGTGCAGTTTGGGCGTGAGCCGGCCGAAAGCACGCGGCGGAGGTCGTCGTGGCAATCAATACTGCGGCCCAGAGCCGTGCCATCAATCGGTTCGTTTCCATCGCTGGGGCATCCTTGCGAGACCAAATTCGAATCCATGCGAATTCTGTCCTGCCAAGTGAGGAAATTCTCACAGCAGCAGGCACAGCGGTCAGTGCGTGTAACGGTAGTAAATGAGAGGGTAGTGCCAGGATCAGCTATCAAGTGATGAGCTGAATCAAATTGTCAGTGTGGGGTAAATCCCCCGGACCGAGTTGGTCGTGTCAGTGTCCCTCGTTTGAGGGTGGCTGAAAGAATGGAATGTCTTCTCCATTCAAACGCTGGTAATCGTCGTCGTGTTGGACCTGAACAGGAAGTGTTCCGGATGTTGTTTTTTGAGCTTCAGCCACCTTGGTACCGACTTCCCCAATCAACATGGGCAATTTGCCTGGTACGAGCCAGTACTCGAGCATTCGGCCTTCGACGAGCTTGAACATGGTGAAGCCTTCAACGTTATCCTTTACTGCCGCCGGCTCAATAGCAGCCTCAACTGCAAGTGATTGTTTAGCTGCTTTCTCTTTCTCAAGCCGTAACCGCTCTTCTTCTTCTTCGAGCTTCGTCCGATGATTCTCGATCATCGTGAGAAATTTCGCAGCGGCTTCATTCGAGCCGTCCTCGAGGGTGTGATCCTGATCGCTAGCCTTATGCAACTCAATGGCTGTCAGTTTCTTGGCGTAAGACCAGGCGTCTTTGTCTTTTTCCGGAATCAGCAGTTGGATAAATCTAGCAGCTTTGCCAAGCTCTTCGTCAGTACGTCTTGATGTGTCACCGTCGATAGAAAAGACACGGATTCCCATAAAGACTGTTTGTGATCCACTCCGGGGAATGAAATCATCTTTTTCGAAGAAGCCGACAACGTCGACTCGGTCACCTGGTTGAAGTGAACTGGAGATACCGAGTTCGCTGGCGTCCATGTCAACAGCTTTCCAGCCATTGGGTACGCTTGTCCAGTTTTCGTTCATTAGCTTGGCGGGCATGATCGGTTCACCATCAAACAAACGCTGCTTGGCGTACTTGCCCTCGACCTCCGCCAACCGGTTGCTGGCGCCTTCGGGCACTTTGTCTTCTGGCCATCGCTCCAATGCAATTTTCTTTGCTGTGATTTTCTCACCTACGTCGATTGTTGCTGATGTTACGAAGATCTCGACCATGCTTGAAGTATTCTGATTGCCCTGGGCTTTTAGCCATTCGCTGGCCAGAACGGCTGCAACGGTACCACACACGCAAGCAAGGAATAGATAGATCGATTTACTACGCATGGCATTAATTCGTTTATAACGAGTTAATCGTTGAGTTTTGCGGTAAGTTCAAACCGTGCTGGGGCACCGCTTGAGCAGGCGTAATAGTTTTTTTCGGCACAAAGCATTGGATCGCTGCAACCCGCAGGACCGTTGAGCTATCATCAATACGATCGGTTTCCCTGACGCAATCTGCCGGAATCACCCAATCGTCAGAGGTTGCCACCGAGGTCGCCTAGCGCGAGCTGATCAAACGAGCATGCCTGCGATTGCAAAGTATGCAATCGATCCGATTGCCATCGGGATTCCATAGGGCAGCAGGTACATGGACGGTTTTCTTTCTCTGGCGATTTCGGACAGTTTCTGAGGATTTCGCACCGTTTTCCACTCGTGCAAAATCTGGTGTCCCATGGCAAGGTGCTTCTGCCATTGACCACTACGAAGGATCATGAAGATTGCCATGACTCCCCCTACTATCGCGGTTGCGGCAAATGCATAAAGAGTAACCGTGCTGCCAAGCCAAGCTCCTACACCCGCGAGCAGTTTGACATCACCGGCACCCATACCACCAACGTTGCGCAGAACCAGTAATAGCATCATCCCGACAAAGGTCCCCAGCAAACTCCAACCCAGACCGGTCATGCCGTCTTGCATGGTCCAGTGGAGCCAGCCGCAGGCGATGAAGGGAAAAGTCAGCCAGTTAGGTACTTTCAAAATCGCGCCATCGATGATTGCGGCGACAATCAGGACAACGGTTACGAACCAGACGGTCCAGTTCTCAGCAATTCCTTGGAGTAGCGTTTCCATAATCAGTATCCCGGTAATTTCTTTAGCAAGCGGTGGGGGCGAAGTAAGCGTTGGTTACCCCATTTCGTCAGGTGGATGGGTCGACGACTGTCATCGAGGGCCGATCAGCCAACTGAACATTGCGAACAGGAGTGTCACGAGGCAGCAGGAGAGTTGCCAGACGTAGGCTGCAGCATCAGCAGGCAGTAGTGGGTAGTTCATATGAGAATCCCGCAGTGGGCAGGAGGCGGTGCGAATCAAGTCGAACCGTGTGGAGGCGTCGAGATGTCACTCTCAACGCAAACATCCCGGCGCTACGGCACGGTTCCTTTTGCGGTGAAACCGTACCGAGAAGCGACGAGATAAATTAAGTGTGCCGCCAGATACCAGCGGTAGGCTAATCAGGGAGCAAGCTCATTGCCAATTTCTGTAAATTTGGCTGCTGCGTTTTCACCAACGGTTCCAACAGCGGCCAAGCAGACAACTACGATGAGTGCCAACATTACGGCGTACTCAACTGCGGTTGGCCCATCTTCTTCTTTAAGGAATCTTACGATGCTGTCAGCGAAATTCTTCATGTCTCTCTCCTCGCGAGTGAGACGCATATCTGATGGATATGCGACGACGACTTAAAATGTATGACTCTATGTGATTCATACTTTGATAAAGGAACAGCCTCGTCTCCGACTTTCGTCTGACACGCCTTGGCATGGGCACGCGGTGATGACCGTGAACTCATATTCCCTCGGCAACCCGGCGGTCCAACACGCCCAGTCATGCTTTCGTGCATGATGAACTGATTGGATCCGTGGCTTTGCGCCCCGCCTTTACAGACGGTTTGCCCTTGTCCAGGGAGCAAGGCTGACCAAAACGGTTGTGATCGCGTTCCTGCGACTGACTCCGCTTTGGCAGCGAGTCGAACAACGACTCACTCACTTCATTAGAAGCTTAGGACAAAACAGACCACTGTCAAAAAACTCTGGTCAATGAAACCTTGTCGATCACAATGATGGGCCGAATATGCAGATTGTGATTATTGGGAAGCCGTTGACAATGTTTTGGCGCTGCAACGCTCGCCTTCGAAGACTGTGCACAAAGAACCATTATTCGGCGTCATGCTCACGACTCGACGGTGCGTCGCTCACCGATCTGGTCTTACCAGCGATTTCTGCCTTGAAAATGAGTCCGTGCTTCCAATTGTGCATGCGTCAGTCCCCCTGCTTTTCGTCCTCACCCGTTGTGATTCGTGTGGGCTGCCGAAGGTAATGCACCAGATCCCGAATCTCATCGATGGAAAGCGTATCTAGAAGCCCATCTGGCATCGGGGATTTCTCCGTTACTTTTTGGCTTTGGATCTTCTTCTTGTCAAAACTGAGCTTTTCGGTCGCGGTTTGGAGGGAGAGTGTTCGATCTGTTTCGTCGATCACGAGGCCGTTGAAGATACGATTGTCAGTCGTTAGAAGAATGGTCATGCGAAAGTCTTTGGCAACAATCGCGCTGGGGTCGACCACATTACTCAGAAGGTAGTCAATGTTATTGCGGTTTGATCCTGTCAGATCAGGACCGATTTGTTCACCTTCGCCGAATAAACGATGACAATTTTGGCACAGTTTTTTAAACAATCGGCGTCCATTTCCTAATTGAGCTTCACCGGATAAGGAAACTTGCAGTGAGTTTTTCAGCTCGTCAATCTTGTTCTGTATTTCGCGCGGGGTCGTTCGAAGATCGCCCCAAACGCGTCCAATGAGCTGAGTAAGTTGAGGATCGCCGAAGCTCTTGATCTGTCGCACTTGGAACGCTGACAAGTCTTTCGCGGGTATTTTTCCCTGTTCAATGGCTTGAAGCATTGCTCGTGCAAACGACTTTCGAGAGACAAGCATCGACATGACTTGTGGACGTATCGGGCTGCGAAAGTTGCGATAACGATCAACCAGACGTTGTCCAATTTCGGGCTCATCGAATTGAGACAAGCCTCTCGCTGCTAACAGATTCACATGCTGGTCAGCAAGGAGTTCTTCACAGACTTCTCTCATCCCCGGTGCATCACTTTGGATCAATGTCTGTAACGCTGCGGATCGCACCGCGGGTTCCCACTGTCCTTTTCCTCGTGCGATGGTCTTTAGCTCTTCGACTGCACGACCATCACCAAACACCACGCCCAGTTCACGAATGAGTGTGGCGGTTGCAGGTGACTGATTTTCGGAAATGAGATTCCACGATTTTGGGCGTGGCGCATTGATTCTCCCCTTCAAGCCAGTGTTGACGCCGGTTAGAACTGTCCTTAGGTAAGTGCTTTTTTTGCCTCCTGCATGTGTCAGCAGTCGGTCAAGTGCGTCTGGATACACATCAATTTCTTCTGCAAGGCAGCGAGAGATGAGTTCCAAGGTTTTTGGAAGTTTACAATCTTTGGCAACATCGACCAGTTCAGCAGGATTTTGATGAGTAACAGGGATGAGCCCATACCAAATCATGAGGGGTAAGTTGTGATCTGCTCGATCTTCCTCACGATCGACAAGTGCCTTTGCCAGCACTGGGCGGAAGTCGATCGGTAGTCGTTGCAATACGGACGCAAGGCTTAAACGAACTAGCGCAGAGGTGTCATGTTTTGCCATCGCGAGCAAATGTGGCATCAGTTTTTGGGCCTGTTCTCTTACCCGCGTGCAATCGGCTGCATCGTGGCATGATGCTCCCATCGCATCATCAAGAGGCCAGTCATCGGTCAAGAGGCGAATGGACCAACTCCTGAGCGACTCCTGACTTGCCTTGGCAAGACTACGTAATAACTTCTGATCAGCACCACCCAGTACATGCAGTGTCAATAAAGCCTGAACTTTAGTGGCGGGATTACTTTCTCTTTGTTCAAGTAGCGTCATCAATCGCGGGTAGGTAGATGTGACGTCACCTGCTAGGCGGCGCCTCGCCAATTCCAGCCTGGCCTGACGCGTATACCAGTCATTGTTGCCAGCGTGGACGTTGACCAATTCGGATAAGGACCAGGTGGTTAGATCGGTGGTTTTTTTTGGGACAGTGTTCTCAGCGTTGCGGATTTTAAAAATACGTCCACTTGTCCGGTGTACTCCGGTGTGTTCATGGCACTCACCGGCATCGCTCCAATCCAATACAAAGACAGCACCATCGGGGCCTGACCCCAATTCCATGCCACGGAACCATGGGTCTTTAGCGAGAAGTAGATCCTGTGCGTGAGACGCGACGTATCCTGAACCGTTACGTCGAAGAATTTCCTGATTGGCTCGTCGACCATGGAAGTTCAGAGTGAAAAGGCGATCGCGATAAATTTCTGGCCAGTTGTCTGCCTGGTAGATCATCGTACCGGAGTGTGCGTGGCCGCCACCGTAGGAGTTGGCAGTACCATTTCGTGATCTCGTCCAGCTTTGTCCAGTATCAAAGTGCCAGTGATCAGCATGGAAATCAATCAATTCGTAAGTTCGGTGATTGGGATCCAGTACGAATGGTCGAGTGAAATGTGCACCTGGAATCAGATGCCACAGATGTCCGTTGACAGTATTCACGAAAAAGGCTTCACCGAGAGAATTCCAGTCGTGCCCCCACGGATTGGTCGTTCCAGTAGTGAGTACTTCCGCTCGCTTTGTTTTTGGATGGTAACGCCAAATTCCCCCCTCCAGGGCAAGTCGCTTGTCCTCAGTTGTTCCCGGCACGCCAATTTTGGCCGGGCATGATCCGCCGCATCTTCCATACAGCCAACCGTCTGGCCCGAATTGCAGGCCATTGGCAAAGTTGTGGTAGTTCTGTTGTGCAACAGTGAAACCGTCTAGCACGATTTCGCCGGCGCTGTCGGGCACATCATCATGGTTGAGGTCAGGAATGAAAATTAAGTTGGGCGGACACATCAGCCACACCCCGTTCAGGCCCACTTCGATTCCAGTCAGCATTTGGATATCGTCCGTGAACACGGTGCGTGTTTTGAATCGGTCGTTGGTGGTGTTGTCGAAGATTACAATCCTGTCTCGTAAGTCGAGTTGAAAACGTTGCTGCCGCTCTGCGTATGTGTAGTTTTCGGCAACCCACAAGCGACCTTTGGCATCCCAAGACATGGCAATCGGGTTCTGGATGTCGGGTTCAGCTGCAAAGGCTTTTGCGATGAGTCCTTTGGGAAGTTGCATGCTCGCTGCAGCGACCTCTGCAGGCATCAGTGTTTCATCTGATAATGGCTCGCTGTTAAATAAAAGGGGGAAGTCAGCCGCGGTACTGTTCATGTACAGCAGGCCCAGGATCCATATCAATGAACGCATCGCGAACTTTCGTTTAAGCAAGTAGAGGTTGTACAACCGTGCCATGCACATCTGTGAGCCGGAAGTCCCGACCTTGGAACTTGTGGATCAAACGTTCATGGTCGATGCCGAGCAGATGCAACACCGTTGCGTGCAGGTCATGAACGCTCACGCCATTTTCTGCAACGTTGACACTGTAGTCATCGGTGCTGCCATGGTTGACACCACCTTGAGTGCCACCTCCCGCCATCCACATACTAAAGCAACTTGGATGATGATCCCTGCCATAGGATTTCTCGGTCAGCTTCCCCTGCGAGTAGATGGTTCTGCCAAATTCGCCACCCCATATGACAAGCGTGTCATCCAACATGCCTCGTTGCTTGAGGTCACGCAGCAGCGCCGCGGTGGCTTGGTCTGTATCCTTGCACTGCTTTCCAATCTGGGTGGGTAGATTGTTGTGTTGGTCCCAACCTTGATGAAATAGTTGGATGAATCGCACGCCTCGCTCCGCGAGTCGTCTGGCAATCAGGCAGTTGTAGGCATAACGCCCCGGTTTTGTCACTTCCGGGCCATAAAGATCCATGACATGTTTTGGTTCATTTGAAAAGTCCAAGAGATCGGGGACGGACATCTGCATGCGATACGCCAATTCGTATTGGGCGATTCGTGTTTCAATTTCCGGGTCTTTCACCTCACCAAATTTGATCTGGTTCAATGCCTTGAGTGAATCAAGCATCACGCGGCGTTGATCACGTGAGATACCAGCAGGGTCAGAAATGTCGAGAACTGGATCCCCTTGGTTTCGGAACTTTACACCCTGATGTTTTGATGGCAGGAAGCCGCTGCCCCATAGGCGGTCGTAGAGAGGCTGACCAGTCTTGCCGGTGCCCCTACTGCTCATGGCGACAAATGCTGGCAGATTGTCGTTGTTGCTCCCCAGACCGTAGCCAACCCATGAACCGATACTGGGGCGGCCTGGGATCTGCGACCCTGTTTGCTGAAATGTGATGGCAGGGTCATGGTTGATCGCGTCGGTGTGCATTGAACGAATGATACACAAGTCGTCCGCCATGCTCCCAATATGCGGCAACGCGTTACTGATCCATGAGCCTGCTTGTCCGCAACGTTGAAAATTGAAGGTGCTGGGAGCGACAGGGAAACTGGCCTGTGCTGAACTCATGGTCGTTTTGCGCTCATCCGGATAGATGCTTCGTGGTACTTCCTCTCCAAACCGTTTTTTCAGTTCCGGTTTGTAGTCGTAAAGGTCCATTTGCGCAGGACCACCCGACTGAAAAAGGTAAATCACTCGTTTCGCGCGGGGTGCGAAATGCGGCAACTCGGGCAAGCCACGGTGCACCGTAGGATTCTTTTCCTGTGCATGGCTTTCACGGTTCAGCAATGATGCGAGTGCGAGTGAGCCCAAGAGCATCGATCGACGTGAGTACAAGTGTTGGTTCATCGGTGTGGTTCCTATTCCTTGGTGATAGTCTCATCAAGGTTTAGCAATATGTTGGCAATCATGGTCATGGCTGCGTGTTCCACCACGGGGATTGTCTGATCACGCTGCTTCTCACCGACTGCCAATAAGAGTTTGGCTGCGGCAGGGTTTTTTTTGAAATATGATAGAAATGTCCTGTGTGTTTTTCCCATGATCTGCAACTCGGCAGGTGCAGAATCGCGACCAACTGTTAGCCGGTACCCGGCTTGAATTGCCTGTTCCGGGTCACCTTTGGTCGGTAACCACATTTGTTCAGCCAGGCAACGTGCAGCTTCGATGAACAGTTTGTTGTTCATCAATGTGAGTGCTTGCAATGGCGTGTTGGTGGTTTCGGTTCTTACCACGCACACCTCCCGTGCCGCGGCATTGAAATTCATCATGGTGGGCGGTGGTATCGTTCGACGCCAATAAGTGTAAAGACTACGACGATACAGGTCGCTGCCTTGATCTTGCTTGTAGTTGTTGTTGGAAATCGATTTCCAAATCTTTGGTGGCATGTAGGGCTTGGTAGATGGGCCACCTATCTTTTCAACCAACAGACCACTCACGGCGAGTGCCTGATCCCGCAGTGTGAAGGCAGGCAGTCGACTACGAGGGCCACGGGCGTAAAGTTGATTATCCGGATCACGGTCACGTAGCTCATCCCGGAACTGTGATGATTGTTGGTAGGTGTGGCTTAGGAGGATCTGTTTCTGTATTGCCTGGATATTCCAGTCGTTGCGGATGAGTTCCAACGCTAGCCAGTCAAGCAGTTCGGGGTGGGAAGGTGGCGAACCTTGAGATCCAAAATTTTCACTGGTTTCAACCAGACCCGAGGAAAAAAACTGTTGCCAGATACGATTGACTGCAACTCGCGCTGTAAGGGGGTGCGATGGGTCAAACAGCCATCTTGCCAACTCCAGACGATTTGTGGGTGGGCTTTTATACCCCTGCGATAATGACTCGGGAACGCCCGCCCGCACTGGTGACGACCGATCGGGCATATTGTACTGTCCTCTCTGAAGTACAAAGGTCTCCCGTGGTTGCTCAAGTTCGTGCATGACCATCAAGGTAGAGGGTGATCCTGCCTGCGGACGTTTCAGCCCATTGCCCTGATCTGCCCTGGCGTTGCGGAGCTTGACTGCATCTGGAGGAATGAGCTGATCTTCCTGAGGACCCAAATTGGGCCAGCTCTTGGGGACCTCAATGAATGGTGGACTGTTCCCATTGTTGGGTCCAACTCCCCATTCAGCCACATTGTTGAAGTAGGCAAATAATTCGTAATACTCACGCTGCGAGATGGGATCATATTTATGGTCATGGCATCGGGCACACCCAATGGTTAAACCTAGGAAAATGGTCCCGAAGGTATCAACACGATCGACTACGTTCTCGGTTCTCCATTCCTCGGGAATCGAACCATCCTCGGAATTGATCCGATGATTACGACCAAAGCCCGTTGCAATTTGTTGACGCAGTGTTGCGTTTGGCAGCATGTCGCCAGCGATTTGCTCGATGGCGAATTGGTCATATGGCTTGTTTTCATTGAATGCATCAATGATCCAATCCCGCCAGACGTGTTGATATCGATACCGATCATTTTGGTAGCCATCCGTATCTGCATATCTCGATGCCTCCAACCATCGGACTGCCATGTGTTCGCCATAGCGGGGCGAGTGCATCAGTCGCTCAATCAGTTTTTCCGTGGACGCCTCACTCGTGTCACGAAGGAATTCATTCATTTCCTGGGGGCTTAATGGCAAGCCCGTCAGGTCAAGCGAGATTCTGCGTGCCAGTGTTTCGCGGTTGGCTGATGGCGACGGCGTGAGGGTCTCCGCTTGTAACCTTGCCAAAATGAATTGATCGATTGGACCATTTGACCATGTATCATTTGCGATCTGGGGAGGTGGTGTGTTACTCGGTGGAGTAAACGACCAGTGACTTTCAAACGATCCTCCCTCGTGGATCCATTTTTTCAGAATCTCTTTTTGCGTCGGTGTAATCTGCTTCTGCGATTCCGGAGGTGGCATCAGTTCATCAGGATCATTGGATAGCACACGACGGATCAGTTCGCTTGAGTCCGGATCGTCTGTATCTACGACTGTCATGGCCGAGTCTGCCAGATCAAGTCGCAAGTTGGCCTGTCGAGTTGCGGTATCAGGACCGTGACAGTGAAAACAGTTTTCTGAAAGGATTGGCCGCACATCACGATTGAAATCGAGGTTTCCGGTGTCGCCAAAGGCCACGATCGGACTAAAAAATAGCAGCAGACAGGCAGTGACGCGGATCATGCAAAGTACTGGTAAGGGATGCTTGGTGGGTCTGAGTGACTGGCGTAGCGGGAGGCAACATCCGAGTCAGTTTTGCAGTGTGATTTCTCACACACCCATTCTAATCAATTTCACGGATTCCTGCATAAATACCTGCAGGGTGAATCAAAGTTCCATAGGCGTCAGATCAAAATCCAAACAGCTTGCATAGCTGGTGGATTCATGTGCACTCTCCATTACGCACGGTGAGTCCTGTTGCATCGGCCGCAGGATCACATCGGCAATGCGTCGAGTCTCGCAATTAGGTTGGCTAAGGCTTGGAGAGCCATTGGGCAAGTGGGGGATTGAGCCCGCCTGTTTGTTTAACCGATATGGCGGATTTGTCGGTGGACTCGTAAGCTTTTGCCACCGACGGAGGAATGTCTTTTTCACCCATGATGGTCAACGCATTGGGGGCTCTCAATGCAAGTAACATTGGCAAGTCCCCGTATTTTACAGCGCCCGGTACAAAGTTTACGTCTTGGTATCGCTCGACTTGCTCGAAACGAAAACCATTTGTGTCGATTGCTGCACGTGCAATTGCAGGTCCCGCGATTGCTGCAGCGGGTGCAGCCCACGTAGACGAGCCATCAGTTGACAGTAAGTTGACTGATTCTGTTTCAAGCGTTCTAGCGAATGCTACTGTTGCAAGAAGATCAGCGCATCGTTCCGCGACTAGTGTGCGGTTGTACCCGAATGTGAATGCTGAATAAGGTCTTTTATCCTCGACAGTGCGTTGCACGGAATCACCAGTCGCATCAGTTGTATTTTTCAATTCACCTTGATCAAGCAGGTCGGGTAGTACAACAAATACATCGTGATCGATCAATTGTCGCAGCGTGGTGTTTGGTTTGCCATTCTTGGCAAACAGCGCTGCTTTGCCACTATCGGTGGTCCAGATGACCGTTGCCTTGGGTTTGCTTCCCGCTTTGCTCAAAACCAACAGTGGAATTTTTGACTGTCGTGCCTCATCATGGACTAGCCTTTTTTGAATCTGGATGCCGTCGTTGGTTTGTTGTCCTTCGTCGTCAAAGGTGATCTTGTCTGGAATGCTCTGGTCAAACACAACTTGCCAAGCACCCGCGTAAGTGTGGTTGAAGTCCTGCCTGGCTTTCTCGTTTTCATGAGTGAGCTTCGCTAGTTTCTTGGTGGCTTGATCGTCAAACCACTTGCAAACAGATTTCTCATGCTCGATTCCAACATTGGTGGGTGCTGGGTGTTTTCCGCTCCAGATAGTCGTCTCTGCAGTGGTCAGAGGTTCATAGTCCTGTTCAATCACAGGATCATCGAGTCCGAGTTTCAGGTGGCGATTCATCCACTGGTACATGGTGGCACGCGTGACGTAGTTGTAATTGTGCTTGAAGTGCAGCATGGGGCGACAGTAGACATCGGCCTGGTTTCCAATCATCGCATAGAGCCATGATAGTTGTGGGTATCCATCTTTCATCATGTCCCGTGTCCAGTCGTCTGCAGCGGTCATTGCTTGTGGTCGGGGCGCAAACAGTGCAGCGAGTTCTACATTCCCAGTATCGATACGAAGTAGGTTGCAGTTTTCGCAGTAACATCCACCTTGCATGGACGTTGAGACCATTCCATTCGGAAAAGAGACTTTGATTCGATCGTCGATCGCACCCAACAAAATGGATTGTGTGCCGCCTCCACTGCCACCGGTGACAGCAAGACGCTCTGGGTCGACATCAGGAAGAGCCGCAAGGAAATCAAGTGCTCGAATCGCATTCCACGTTTGTAGTCCCATGATGGATTGCAGCCGAAGATCTGCTTGGGGGCTGTAGAAGACCCACCGGTCTGCAGATCCGTTCCGTTCCTCGGGCCGGACTGTGGCATGTCGATGTGCGACTTCCCGCGAGATCTGTTGAGAATCTGCGTACCCCAGCATGTCAAAAATGAAGCAAACGCATCCCATCCGCGCTAGTTGTGCACATCTTGCAAGTTTCGGTCGCTTGCCGGATTTAGTGAAGTGCTCCGCTCCTTGGGCAATCTGTGCTTCTACCTCGGCGTCGCTGTACTCTTGCATGCGACCGCCATGCCCATGCGGGGATAATACTGCTGGACGCGGATTTTCAGCTGGACCATCCGGCCTGAATAGCAAGCCGGTCACGTAGTGCCCGGGAAGGCTTTGGAAATAGACCTTTTCAACCGTAAAACCCTTGCGTTGTGTTTTGTCAAACACAACTGCTTTCAGAGGAGGCTTGTCGGGCATGGGCCACAGGCCTGTTGCAACCAGCACTCGCCTGCGAAGTTGGTCAGCGCGACCGTACCATTGCGCGGGATTGCCCGGAACTTTGAATGGAAAATGACCATTCAAGGTTTTTTTCGGGCCCAACCGAACATCCTCGGCAACCATACTCTCAGGGAGTACTGTGGGCGCCTGAGCCAAAGAGATTCCTGAAGCGATAGTCAGGACGACAACGATAGCGAGCGTGAAACGCACTGTGAACCTCGTTCAGCGATCGAATGAGTGGAAAGAACATCGCAGCAGGCCAATCGGGACTCGCATTTGCCAGCAAGAAAGCCAACAATGCTTGCCACGTTTGTCCACGTCCGTCAGTCCAGTGATACAGATACAACTATGCGTACAATCTTAACCGCCAATCCGGGTGAAATGGGAACTTGGGTTGCAAAGCATGCCGCTTCGGACCTTCGTCAGGCGATTTCTGATAAGGGAAGTGCCAATCTTGTTGTTGCTACGGGGGCATCACAGTTTGAAGTGCTGAAGCATCTGGTTGCAGCACCCGGTATCGACTGGTCAAGAGTGACAGGATTTCATCTTGACGAATATGTTGGAATCTCACGTGATCATGGTGCTTCCTTTTGTGGATACCTGAAAGAGCGTTTTGTGGACCATGTCGATTTGGCTCGGTTTCATTACCTGCAGGGTGACGTAGATCCACAAGCTGTCATTCGTGAAATTGGGGATTTGGTGAAAACAAGCCAGATCGATCTGGCACTGGTTGGAATAGGGGAGAATGGCCACCTAGCATTCAACGACCCACCCGCTGATTTCGAAACGGAAGAGCCTTACTTGGTAGTCGAACTTGACGATCCGTGCCGCATGCAGCAGGTAGGTGAAGGTTGGTTCGAATCATTGGATGCCGTGCCAACGCATGCAATCAGCATGTCTGTTCAGCAAATTTTAAAGGCAGCGAAGATTTATTGCAGTGTTCCTGATGAACGTAAAGCTGAGGCTGTGCGGGCAACTCTCGAGGACGAGATTACGCCCATGACACCTGCCAGTATTCTTCGGAAGCATGCGGATGCAACATTGGTGATTGATACGGCAGCTGCCTCAATGCTTGGTGATGAAATCAAAAGCAGATTGGAAAGTGCCGAATGAGCGGATACATCGATTTGCAAGTCAACGGTTATGCCGGCGTTGATTTCAATTCAGATCATCTGTCGACTAATGAAGTGGTCAATGTGTGTCGCCGATTGAAAGTTGAGGGTACTGATTCGATCTTAGCTACCGTGATTACAGCTCGACTTGATCTCATGCTTCAACGCATTGCTCGCTTGGTTGAGTTGATCCAAGGATCTTCGGAGATCGCAGCGTGTATTCGAGGTATCCATGTTGAGGGGCCTTTTCTGAATCCCGCAGATGGATTCATTGGGGCTCATCCCGCGTCTGATGCCATGCCGGCTGATATCAGCGTGACTGACCAGTTGCTGGAAGCAGGAAATGGCAGCGTCAAAATGGTCACGCTGGCCCCTGAGATGGACTCGGATGCCCGTGTGACTCGACATCTCACAAATAGTGGAATCGTGGTGGCCGCCGGGCACAGTAACGCATCTTTGAATGATCTGCAGCGGTCGATTGATCAGGGGCTGAAGTTGTTTACTCATTTGGGAAATGGCTGTCCTGGTTCATTACCCCGGCACGACAATATTGTTCAGCGTGTGCTGGCTGTCAGTGATCAGCTCAAGATTTCTTTCATCGCAGACGGTCACCATGTACCCGCATTTGCACTCAGGAATTACTTGGGAATGATTCCCAGTGAAAATATTGTTATCGTGACGGACGCCATCAGCGCGGCTGGACTTGGACCAGGGCGTTACGAACTCTCGGGTCAGGTAGTAGAGGTCGATGATGATGGGGCTGCATGGGCTGCTTGTCGTACTCACTATGCAGGGTGTGCATCCACGTTCCAACAAATGATCGAAGTGTTGAAAGGCTCTGTTGGTGTTAGCGATGAGCAAATTCGCCAATGGATGATTACGAATCCACTACAGTTGCTTGCCGTACATCAAGCAGATGATGAGTGAATCAAAACTAGATGTTACTAACAATCAAAGGTGTTTATTGTGGCGGGTGAGGGAATTTCAGAGGTCATACGTCGGCGGCGGACTGTTAAGCCAAAAGAGTTTTCAGACCAGATGATTTCACGGGAAATCATCGATGAAATACTTGAAAATGCGAATTGGGCTCCCACGCATGGCTTCACAGAGCCGTGGAGATTTTCTGTTTTCACTGGGGACGCCCGGCACGAACTTGCCGAGTTTCTTGCGGCGACGTATCAGGCGGTTACGACGGAAGATACTTATCGCCAGAACAAGTACGAAGGAATGAAACGCAACGCGACCCTTGCTCCGGTCGTGATTGTGATTGGGATGAAGCGGCAGCCCAGTGGAAAGATTTCAGAGTTGGATGAGATTCAGGCGGTTGCTTGCGCTGTTCAAAACATGCACTTGACGGCAACTGCCCATGGAATCGGAGGATTCTGGTCCAGCAATTCCGCGGCCACTAGCGAGCAAATGCGTGATTACATTGGACTAAGTGGTGAAGACCGTGCGTTGGGTCTTTTCTACTTGGGGTATCCCTCGAACGAGTGGCCAGTGGGAAAACGTCAGCCAATCGCCGACAAAGTCCGCTGGGTTGAGTCGAAATCGGGCACGTAGGGGAGTGCGATGTTGAGGGTGTTGGCTTTCAACAAGTCAGCTTGTGATCAACTGGGGATGCTGGCCGTCGCGGCTCAGGCAGCGACTCCCCCAACAGGATTGCTTTCTGTCACTCTCTGTCGGGTGAACTTGACTGCAAACTGACCGCTTGGTCAGCAAGCTGATTGCCTGCCAACAAGTCGCTCCATTGCCGGTCCCAGTCGCGGCGGTTTCGAATTTGCAATCTTCTGCCTCGAGCAGCCTGCATCAGCACAATCTGCGGGGGCTCCGCAAGCCGACTGATATTCAATAAGTCGGGTGCATCACGATTGCGAGGTGATAAGTCCGTTAGCGTCAACGAGTTGACATTGTTCATGAAGAGAGAGGAAAATAATGCCCATGAGGCACCTTCGTGGTACGCTTCAAGCGAAAACTGAAGGTCGGGCGCCTTCAGGAAATCTTGCAGGGCGATGGTCGCACGAAGAATGTCATAAGTTTGCATACCCGCAACTGTCTGACCGAGTTGCATGAAACGCCGCCTGATCTGCGTTCGTGCTTTGGCTTCCGTGGACCATTCGGTTGGTCCAATACCTCGGGGTGCCACGTAGGCAATGGTTTCTGTCTTCGCGATGGCAGCAATGTTTTCCCATTCACGTTCATCAGGCTGCACCTCAAACGTGTGGGCGGGTACAAGATTTGCCAGGCCAGATAGAGCGGCTGACCATTCTGTTTTGTCCAAAACGTGCAACGTCAAGGAGCTCGGCTTGGTGTTCTTGGGGCCAACCAGATAGATACGGAGACGGTAGGGGGTTTGGCTATTGAACTCAATGACTCTCACGCTGGTGGTTGCGTTGGAAGCTTCAGCGACCAGCGTCGTATCGATTTTCTCCCCAACTACTGGCCATCCACCAAAGCACTTCTGGCGTATCAGTTCGGTCGTCGTTTTGTCAAGTTTTCTAGCTGATCCAATGTCTGTGGGAAGGTCATTCGTGCCCACAGCAGGGACAAATGTCTCGTGGATGGACGTCACGGTTTCATCAGAGGGTAATTCTGGAAATACTTTTAGATCCTGTTGATCAAAAAGAGGTGTTGCGGCTGAGGTGATCAGAGAATCGTCAGCTCGCAGATAATGATTTAGCCATCGAAAAGCATGAACACGAAGCTCTTGTGTATCCCTGTGGGGGCCCTCCGTGATATGCAGCCCCAGTTTGTCGGTCGCGTCGTAGAGCTGATAAATCTTCTTCGTTCGTGTGTACACATCAACCACGCCATCAAGTGGGAAAATACGATCCTTATCAGTGTTGGAAATAAGTAAAGGTCGGGGCGCAACCAGCGCCGCAACCATGGGATAGTCCCACCGATAAGTGTTGACCATGTACATGCAGTCGCAATGTCCCTCGACGCAGCCATCAACCACATGATTTTTGAGACTGGTGATTCCAGCGACTGGGACAGCCACTTTGATGCGTTCATCGATTGCTGCGATCCACCACGAATAAGCACCGCCGCCACTTCGCCCGGTGACGCCGATTCGGTCGGCATCAACTTCATCGCGTGATTGCATGTAGTCCAGAGCTCGAACGCAATTCCATGCCTCGACACCCGCCGGTGTGTAACCTCGATTATTCCACCACCACATTTTTTCGCGGTAGGTCCCGTGATGGATCCCTTCAATTTCACCGAGTTGAATCGTGTCAATAGTAAGGCAGACGTATCCGTTACGCGCGAACCATGCACCGTGATGTTGATAGTACGTTTTGTTTCCCAAGCTGACGCCATCGCGTTTTACACGTCCATGGCCACAAACATAGAGAATCGCAGGGAGGGGTGTTTCCTGCTTCACCGGGCGATAGAAGTTTCCGGTCACGTAAAGGCCTGGGCGTGACTGGAAATGAATGCGTTCTGCGATCACGCCTTCGTTTTCGACGGAACCCGTGATTCTGGCACCGAGCGGAGTACGTTCCGGAAATGGATCAAGCCCCAGCATTTCCAGAAGTTGATCGTGATACTGATCGCGTCGATCTGTCCAGTCGCTGAGTGAATTGATCTCGGCGAAAGTCTGATTTGTAATTTCAGCCGTCTGGTTTGCAAAATAGATTTTAGCGAGTTGGTCGCCATCAACTGCAGCGGGTTCAACAGCTGAGCCCCAGCTGGACACAATGAACAGAAAACCAAAGGTTATCACATGACGCATGGTATCTTCCTGCGACGGGGATGGGGTGTCTGAACCGACTTGAATCCGGTTCGGGGGAAGTTAATGCGTCCCCACTGCAGCATCAAAAGGTTCTTCACACACTTTCACTTGTGGCATGCTGCTGAGTATCGTGATGCAATTATAGTTCCAGGAACAGCCGAGCTGGATCTTCTATCACATCCTTGATGGTCTTCAGGAATCCAACTGCCTCTCGGCCATCCACGATCCGGTGATCGTAGGTCAAGGCCACGTACATCATTGGTCGTATCACAACATTGCCATCGATTGCGACCGGACGTTGTTGGATGGAATGCAGTCCAAGAATTCCACTTTGGGGTGGATTTACAATCGGAGTGCTCAGTAGAGATCCATAGACACCGCCATTGCTTATGGTGAAAGTGCCGCCAATGAGATCCATCGGTTGCAGCCGGTTTTCACCTGCCTGCCGGGCAAAATTGCCAATGGACTGTTCCACGTCAGCAAAAGACATCCGTTCGACATTTCGCAGGACGGGAACCACAAGACCCTTGCCGCCGCCAATTGCTACTCCAATGTCTTGGTAGTGCCGATACACCACATCATCACCTCGGATTTCTGCATTCACGGCAGGATATCGTCGCAGTGCTTCGACCGCTGCCTTTGCGAAGAATGACATGAAGCCAAGTTTGACACCGTGTCTTTCCAGAAATTGATCCTTGTACTTTTTACGGATCGTCATCACGGGATCCATGTCAATCTCATTAAATGTGGTGAGCAACGCAGCGGTTTGCTGGGCTTCCACGAGTCGTGCTGCGATGGTGCGACGCAACATGCTGAGCGGCTTTATCTCTTCACCACGCAATTCGCTATCGTTGGTGACAAGGCTGGTTTCGGTGCGAGGTGCCGGTGGTGCTGGTAGGGACGGGCTTGATTTCTGTTCACGAACAAAAGCAAGAACGTCTTCCTTCAAAAGTCGTCCTCCAGGACCACGGGCTGGAACCTGATTGGATGATAAGCCGTGTTCATCAAGAAGTCGCTGGGCGGCTGGCATCACAAAACCACTGCCCGAAGAATCACTGGCTTCAGAATGACTGCCTTGTGAGCTCGGCGCTGTAACGCTGGAGCCTGACGTCCCGGCACCTGCATCCACCGGCTTTTCACCCGGCTCAATGGCCGCGATCACGTCCCCAACGTTGGCGAATTCTTCTTCCTGCTTGCTGATTTTTCGGAGAAATCCAGATGCTGGTGCCGGGATTTGTACTGAGGCTTTTTCGGTTTCAATCTCAACCAGGTCCTCTCCCGAGTTGACCCAGTCCCCCTCTGCCTTCAACCATTGGCCAATTTGTACTTCGCTGATGGATTCACCGACTGTAGGGACTTCGACTTGGATGGCTTCGCTCACGGGGATGTCTGTAAAAGTTGGAGACTGAGACGGGTGCAGGTAACACAATTCATGTATCTGCTCAGGATACCGAGCTTGGAAACAAAAGTCAGGAATGGAGCCGTGATTTTGACATGGTGAAATCCATCTTTTTTGTTCACAGCGGTCGTTTCCCAACACCAGGGCCGGGTGTTTCCCATGAATTGCGTCTTGATCCTCCTATTATTCGGGTCTGGCAATCCAGTCAGGCTAACTCGATTTTGAGGTGATTGAGGGTTGCAGCTTCCACAATGGTCACAACTTCTGTTGTGGGTCTAATTCGGTTAATCGGGCTACTGGATTCACGAATGTCCTGTCAGCGGTTCGATGCCCTATTTGGGAGCTGTCGGGGAAATCGGGTTCGTGACAGTCGCTTGAATTCATAAACCCGTGGGTCTGGCAGTGGCAAAATGATGGCGGAGTCTGATCGTGGTAATCCGATCCAGTTAACTGCAGTCGTACTGCTGCTGGTTGGTGGTGGTTGGTACTTTCTCCACCATTACCGGATCGACGGCCTAGACGAGGTTTCTGTTTCATCCAAACGAGGGAATGAGAGCTCCGAGCAGTATATCTCCTACACGGATGTGCCGTCTTTCGTGGAATTGACTGATTCCGCTGGTTCCGCGGTTCAGTCGACCCCCAATCTGCGTGTAGCTGCCACTGATTTCTCCGTCACTGAGCAAGCCGACATCGCCTCCTTCTCTGACGCTTCCCCGGAACCAAGCATTGGTAGTCTGAAAGTCGCGTCCTGGGCCTTGGACGGGTTTGGTCCTACCAAGTTGGCCAATCCCGCAGCGAAGCAGAACGTGGCTCGTGTGATTCGTCACTTCGACGTGATTGCTCTTCAGCAAATCGCTTCCATCGAACGAGATCTAATACCACGATTGGTCGAGGCGATTAATCAAGGTGATGGTCGCTATGATTTTGTAGTGGGTCCTCCGACCGGCCCAGTCGATCGTCCTGAGCAACTTGCGTTCATCTTTAATACTGCTCGAGTGGTCGTGGATCGGAAACAGACATACACGCTAGATGATCCTGATAATCAAATGACCTTTGATCCGCTTGTGGCATGGTTTCGAGGAGCAAAGGCGCCGCCGGGGCAAGCATGGACCTTCTCGTTCGTGAATATACGTATCGATCTTGCTCGGGCCCCCAATGAGGTCGCGCTGCTACCTAAGATCATTCAGGCGATTCGTGGTGATGGCAGGCGGGAGGATGATCTTGTAATAGCAGGATTGCTTCAAGCTGATGACGCGTACTTGCTTCCAACACTTACAAGCAAGTCAGTGAAAGCTACGGTTCGGAATCGACCCACTGATATCTTTGGACGCTATCAGACCAGCAATCTGCTGCTGGATACGAACTCAACCACAGAATACATGGGGCGTGGTGGGGTCTTTGATTACCTCGAAACCTTCAACTTGAATCTTGCTGAAGCGGAGACGGTGACCAGCCATCTACCCGTTTACGGTGAGTTCTCGGCCACTGAAGGTGCAGCCTACTGAACGGGGTCTAAATGAGTTCTGGGTCTAAATGAGTTCTGGGTCTAAATGAGTTCTGGGTCCAAATAACTACTGAGGTCAGTGGTTTGTTCTCTTCAAGCTCAGGAGGTGCTATACCGGTCACCCTGACTGTAAAGGCCCGCAGAGCGGATCCTTTAAGTTGAAAGTCACGATGCGAACTTGCTTAAGGTGATGTTTTGCAGAATCTCTTCACGTGCAAACTCGATGTTTGCTCAACGTGCACGAAGCGATTTCCTGCTTTGACCTCAATGTTTTCCACGACTGTCTATCAGATACTTCTCGCATCGTCCAAGACACAGTTTCCACCATCGCGCGTGGTGGACTTGAAGGCTTCGTTCGAAAATCCATGTATTCGAAAATCCATGT
>NZHC01000065.1 GCA_002689655.1 Rhodopirellula sp.
TTCCAGCATCAACGTTCCAGCATCAACGTTCCAGCATCAACGTTCCAGCATCAACGTTCCAGCATCAACGTTCCAGCATCAACGTTCCACGGTCGAGGGCCCAGGACATGTTCCTACTTATCGTGGGCACATGCTCGGTTCTTGGTTGGCGTTTTTCGCAAATACGGTTCAGACCATCCTCATACGTTTCCAACGTCCTTGCAGGAAGCGGGCAGTCATGAAGGTTGCGAGCAACCAGATCCACAACGTTAGCATCCACCACCACCAAGTGAGAGCCTGCTGCTGGGCTTCCAATGAAACCTGGGCTTCTAAACTCACGTGCGGTTCCAGCGTAAAACCTACCAACAGAGCCAGCGCCGAAGCTAGCAATCCGCTAAGCAGCACAAACCAAGTATCGCCAGCACCACGCAACGCGCCGGCGAGTATCAACTGCACAGAATCCAAAAGGACATAAACGGCGACAAAACCGAGAAGACCCTTGGCAATATTGATGGCAGCGATCGACTCCTCGGTGTTCTCGCTCAACTGATACAGAGACATCATCACGTCCGGAATGGCAAGATAGGCGATCAACCAGATCATGCTGTAGGCGCAACCAATCAACAATCCCGCATAAACGCTTTTGACTGCTCTCTGCGGTCCACTTTCAAGGAGATGGCGTCCCACCAGCACTGAGGCTGCAATCGATACTCCCAGCAGTGGGATAAACGCCACCATATTGAAATTGATGGCCATGGTCGTTGCCCTCAAGGGTACATCACCGATGCTGCCGATTCTCAAGACCATCACCGTAAACCCTCCAGATTCAGTGAAATACATGAGGCCTGTCGGGAAGCCAAAGAACAGCAGTTTTCTTCCGAGTTTCAGGTCGACCCCGAATCCAGTTCGAATGTGATAGACGCTCTCGTACTTGGGCTTCAGCAGCAGGGCACAGTAGCAGACAGCCTTAGCCCAGAACGCGATGACACTACCAATCGCGGCCCCTGCGATCCCCAGCGGTGGGATCGGTCCTGCCCCAAAAATCAGGATCACATCAAGCAGCAGGTTCACCACTCCGGAGGCCAATGACACCCACATGATGACTCGTGTTCGCTCAGTTCCGCTGAAGAAACCACTAAGCGCAGATTCGAGCACCAATCCTACAGCCCCGATCATCAGCAACCGCAGGTAGGTCGCTTCAAGTTCCAGCAAGTGGTCGGGTTGCCCCGTCGTCTCAAACAGCATACGAGCGACAAAGGCAATGCCGACGAACGCAGGTGTTGTCAGCAGCGAGAACCAGACAGATTGCCAGAGGAATCGCCCGATATTTTTGTGTTCATTCGCCCCGACATATTGACTGACAATGGCTCCCGTCATGGAAGCGATTCCAACGGGTAGGCAAACCAAAACCCAGAAGAAGTTTCCACCTGCCATCGATGCACTCATCGACTCTCCGTCATACCAGAGCAACAGCGTTCGATCAGCGAATAGAACAAGCGAGAATGTTCCCGCGCTGACCATCAATGGAAGAGCAACTCTCCAAACTTCCAGCACACACCTCAGAAAAGATGCATCAACTGATAGATTACCAAGCATCTCTGGATCGCCTGGCAACGACGAGTGTTTTCCACTCATCCGAATTTTAGCTTTCCCGCAAAACCAAAACCTACGCCGGCCAGCAAGCCACCAATATGGGCTCCATTGGCCACGTCACCAATCAGTGGTGTGATGCAAATCACCAACCAACCCAACATCAAAACAACATTGGTTTGAACAAGATGAATTGGATACCCCGGGTCAACTTTGGGTCGTATCCAGAGAAACCCAAACAGCCCATAAACAGCTCCTGAAGCACCGATGGCAAACGGTGACCCACTCAAAGTCTGAGCAAGAAAATCAAGTGGTGTTCCTTGGAAGATCGGTTGCAGCACAGCAGGGTCAGGCAACATGACCTGAAGCAGCATTCCCGAGACCTGGGTAGTCACAAGCACCACAGCAAAAAACAAAGATCCTTGTAATTTTTCAATTACGGACCCCAAAAAATAAATCCACACCATGTTGAACAGCAGATGAAATTCATCTCCATGCAAAAACATTGGGGTCACAAATCTCCAGACCTGCCCTGTTTCCACCGACGCGAATGGATTACCTCCAGATTTCACAAATTCTTTTCTGTCAACGAACGACAACGCGTCATAGACCTGTTCTTCCAGCGTCACTTTTCCGGGGGCTCTTGACCGTCGTGGTTGGCCGAAGTGAGTCGTAAGGCTGGCGATGACGGACAGAATGATCACGGCAATCGTGACCGGATACCCGGACTGTTTCAGGGGAGCACGAATTGGCTCACCCAACGCCGACTTGGTCACGTTCGCAATTCGATCATTTTCCGCTGTACGTTTCTGCTGGGCAAGCTCCGCCGCAATTTGTTCCTGACGAATATGAGTTGCCTCTCGCTTCACCTGATAACGAGGCTGTTCAGGATCAGACCGGAAATCAGCGAGCTCTTTCTTGGCCTGCTCAATCTGCCGTTCATCGCGAACCCAAATATCCCAGCCCGAGTCTGGAGAATCACTCTCAGGATCGCAGCTTGCATCAATCGCCTGAGTGACGAGGTAGTCACATAATCGTTGAGCTAATTCGGTATTTTCCAGTGTGCCAATTCGCCGCATCTTATTTTTTCCACCCTGAAATTCTCTGAAAGCGAACGTTGATCCGCGATCAATCGCCATTTAGCCGGGATTATCTGGTCGCATTGTTACGTCTCGGATGCGAAGCCTCCAAGCCGCCGACTGCAGAAAGTTCGAGGAAAGATCGGAAAATAGGGTTTGATTCGGGTTTTTAGAGGCAAATTCCTTGCCGTATGTGTTTCTTGACCCCACATGAGACTTGCCGGATCGTTGGACTGGTTAATAATATGGTAGCTTAGGGAGTTATAGATCCGAGAGCGGCCCCCCCACAATTTCAAACCGACCAATTCTCGTCCATGACGAAGGGTAATACAAAAGATGGCAGTCAAACTGAGCGAACGAGCAGCAGAAGAGGTCAAGCGATTCCAGACGGAGCACAATTTCGGTGACGACATGGTACTCCGAATCGGGATTGCTGCAGGTGGCTGCAGCGGCTTCAGCTATACCTTGAACTTTGATGACAGCTTTGATGACAAAGCAGACACCAAATATGAGTGCCACGGCGTCGCCGTCGTTGTCGATAAGAAGAGTGCTTTGTATCTCGACGGAACCACTGTCGACTGGTACGAAAGTCTGGAAAAGCAAGGCTTCACATTCGAGAACCCAAATGCCGTGAAGAGTTGCGGTTGCGGTAGCTCGTTCCAAGCATAGTTACGAATCTTGGTGAACCTCGCCCAGACGTCCCAGTCAACAGACTGTCATGCTGCGCGATTAACGAAATTAAACAGGGGTGGAGTTGCACTTTGGCAACTCCACCTTTTTTTGTGTCGACGTTTGGATTCTGGTTCCCTTCGCGTTCGACAGACACTTCCATCGCATCCTCTAGCACTCCCGCCACACCATGAATCGCTTCGCTCCGGCTGTCACTTGCCTGTTATTCGTCTGCACCGCGTCTCTATCAGCCAACCAACCCAATGTGCTGCTACTTTTAGTTGATGATTTAAAACCCTCCTTTGGAGCCTACGGTGAAGACTGGGTGCACTCACCCCATCTTGACCGGCTTGCGGCTTCTGGCACCCGCTTCGACGCGGCCTACTGCAATCAGGCAGTATGTGCCCCTTCGAGAAATAATCTTCTGGCTGGATCCCGCTCTACATCGACAGGTATCTACAGCCTCGGTTATCACATTCGGCGTGCGATTCCTGATGTTGTCACTCTTCCACAACATTTCAAAAACCACGGTTACCATTCCGCTGGAATTGGCAAGGTATTCCACATTGGTCATGGCAATATCAATGACAAATTGTCGTGGAGTGTTCCATTCCAACCTGACAAGGTCATCGACTACGTGCTTGACGAGAGCACCGGCGGCGAGCTGACACGTGAAGAGGCATATTTCAGCAATCAAAAACTGGGACAGATCAAGTCGCTTCCGCGTGGTGCCGCATGGGAGAAAGCAGACGTGAATGATGAAGCATATGCAGACGGTCGCATTGCAGCCGAAGGGATCAAACGCTTGCAAGCGTATCGCAAATCAGGATCCCCCTTCTTTTTGGCACTTGGTTTTACGAAACCCCACCTGCCATTCTGTGCCCCGACAAAATACTGGGATCTCTACGACCGCTCAAAACTTCCAACAGCCACCTACACACAGCCGCCAAAAGATGCACCCAGATATGCAGGAAAAACTCTCGGCGAACTGAACCAGTACAAACCAGTCCCTCAGGAAGGACCGTTGTCAGAAGAAATGACGCGGACTTTGATACACGGTTACTATGCATCACTCAGCTACATGGATGCGCAGATTGGACGTGTGCTGGACGAACTGCAACGACTTCAATTACAGGACGACACTATCATCGTACTATGGGGCGACCACGGCTATCACTTGGGCGATCATGGCACATGGACTAAACACACCAATTACGAACAAGCCAACCGTATCCCGTTGGTCATCGTTGCACCAGGTACAACACGGGCGGGAACCGCGAATCAATCTCCAGTCGAAACAGTTGACATCTACCCCACTCTCTGCGAACTGGCAGGACTGCCAATAAACGAGGCACCTCAGCCGATTGATGGCGAGAGTCTGGTCCCAATTCTCAATGGGACTGCCGACTCAGTTTCGGACCACGCTTACCACTGCTTTCCGAAGGGCGGAAAAATGGGGCGAGCCATCCGGACCCAACGCTATCGGATGGTTGAATGGAAGCCCATGAGATCATCTGCACCAACGGAATATGAACTCTACGACTACAAGACCGATCCTCTCGAAAAAACCAACCTCGCTTCCAAAAAACCAAAGATCCTCGAGAGCATGAAGAAGATCCTAGCGCAACATCCACCTGCCATGAAGCCACGCCGGTAGTTGTCGTTTCAGATCGTCTGCAATGCTGATTATCTGGGCAATTTTTTTTTGGGGGGGAATGCCGGAAACTTAAAGGTGCGAAAGGCTGCAGCAAAACGACGTTGTCATCTGAAGCTCGCAGCCACCTGAACCTCGCAGCTCAAGACACCCGATTCATCAGTCAAACCAAAGCTCGCGTGTCGCAAACTCGACGCTATTGCCAGCAGGGTCACGACAGTAGATCGAGTGACCTCCCGTTGGCCAGTCGATCTCGGCTTCGATTGCAATCTTCCGGTTCGCAAGGTGTTCACGAATCGCATCCACTTGTTGCGGCAAAATTTCAAAAGCGAAATGTGATGGCCCGGCACTACCATGCCGGGGAATCATTTGATCGCCAACGAGAACGGTGCCACTCTCTGTGTCATGCGGATTAAACACAAGCAACATTCCCTGCCCAACGCGAAAGAAAACATGTCTTTCCGGCTCAACAGAAACGACCGCTAGCCCGACCACGTGTTCGTAAAAGTCACGAGCTGCTGACAAGCATTCACAGTAAACCACGGTTTCCAAGATTCCTTGGGGTTTTGGCCCGCTGGCATCTTCCGAACGCCGCAAGCCATGCATTGGCTCTATTTCCCGGTCAACCATGATCAATCGCTTGTACTTTCGTTAACGGTCAGTCGACAACAAATCCTAGCGTGATGCTTGTTACGCTTTCTGGACACACACCCTTGATCACCCAAGATAACATTAGAATCGTGATATGACGGACAGCGACGAGCGTAATATTGCTCGATCGGATGTTCGATCCCAAAACTAATGTTTCCATTATCTGCCCAATTGCTGTTTCACCCCGTCCAACTGAGTCTCCCATGCCTTTGTGTCAAATGCGTGTCGCCTTTGCTGTGACCCTGTTCCTGCTTCCTTTGTTCAGTGCTACCCCATCAGCTGTAGGCAAAGGTCCACTTAAAGTCTTCATTTTGGCAGGCCAGTCGAACATGGAGGGTCACGCAAAAGTAGAAACGTTCGATTACGTGGCCGATGATCCAAAGACCGCTCCACTGCTTGGGAAAATGCGTACTGCATCAGGAGAGCCACACACTTGCGACGGTGCATGGATTTCCTATTTCACAGGCACAGGCGACAAGAATGGCGAAGGGTACGGGCGTTTAACTGCCGGTTACGGATCTCGCCGTAACCCCGCCGAAGATGGTGGAAAAATCGGTCCCGAATTTACCTTTGGCATCACGATGGATGATGCTTTTGATGAAGACGTGCTGATCATCAAAACAGCATGGGGTGGCAAGTCGCTGTTTTATGACTATCGCCCACCGAGTGCTGGTCCGTACCAACAATCTGACGCCGACAGGGAACGGGAACGCAATTCACCGAACAACGCTGGGCATTATTACCGGTTGATGATCAAACACATCAAGTTTGTGCTCTCCGACATTAGACGCATCATCCCAAATCACAAGCCGGACGAGGGCTACCAAGTCGCTGGCTTTGTCTGGTTCCAAGGTTTTAATGACATGGTAAATCGCAATGCCTATCCCGAAGCAACAAACGANGCATCCACCAATCGCTTCGAAGCCTACACCCAAAACCTTGGGCACCTGATTCGTGATATCCGAAAAGACCTCAATGTTCCCGATCTTCCCGTGGTGATTGGAGTGATGGGTGTCGGCGGGAACAATCCAAATGAAAAAAATGCGGAATTTCGCGACGCCATGGCTGCCACTGCTGATCTGCCTGATCTTCAAGGAACAGTGACTCCAATTCAGACTTCGGAATTCTGGGATGCATCACTCGCGTCGATTGATGACAAGCGGGGAAAAGTTCGCCAGATGCGTTACTTGCTTCGCACAAAAAACAAGAATCATGCTAACAAAGATGGCGAGATGACTGCACAGCAGCAAAAAGACTATGTGACACAATATGAGTCTGAATTGATCACAGCAGCCGAACGTGCGCAATGGGAACGCGGTGCCTCCAATGCCGGATATCACTACCTTGGCTGCGCAAAGACCTTTGCCGTCATGGGTGAGGCATTCGCAAACGCTATCCTTTCNCATCAAAAAAAGTAGGCGGAAAGAGAAACAGCACGTAGGCAGGGAAGTTTGCATCTGCGCAGCAGGCATTCCCTAATAACCATTCCTGCCTACGTGAATCACTCAAGTTGCAAGCTTACGGCGCGTCTGAACGTAGTTTGGAGTCAAAGAACTGAATCGACTTTTCAATCAATTCTTCACGACTGTCCTTGGAACCACCAAACCCATGACCTCCACCGACCACTTTGTACAATTTGGTCTCGACGCCTGATGACTTCAGAGCAGCGTGTAGTATTTCGCTTTGATTGAATGGTACCAACTGATCCTTGTCACCGTGAAGATGCAAAAACGGAGGATCTCCTGAGTTGGCATAACGCGCGGGATTGGCAGCCTGCACCTTCTCGGGAACCGTCTGAATCGCAGCACCGAGAAAAAGAGACTCTGGCGAATCAGCAGCATCATGATTGATTCTGCTGGGGAAGTCATTCATGCGAAGAAAATCGCTCGGCCCAAACCAGTTGCACACAGCCTGCACCTGGGACGAAGCCTTGCGAGTCACTGGGTGGGTGTCAAACTGATCAACATCATTAGTCGTTCCCAGCAAGGACACGAGATGACCGCCTGCAGAGGAACCCCACACACCAAATCGTTTTGGATCGAGATTGTACTTCTCTGCATGCAACCTCAGGAAACTTACTGCAGCCTTACAATCTTCGACGGCTGCAGGAAAAACAGCTTCACCACTTAAACGGTATTCAACGGATGCGACGGCGTAACCACGCTGCAGTAGTTGAAAAACAGCGGGTCCTCCGCCAGCCTTGGAACCACTTTTCCACCCACCCCCATGAATCCAAATGACCAGTGCCGTCGGATTCGTAGACTTGGGCCGATACAAATCGAGCGGCAACTTTCGGCCTTGAATTACTTCATAAACGACATCCCGATTGACGGTCGAACCTTGGGGCAAGCGAAGACGATCGTTGCCCGAGTCCCCCACGTTTCGACGTCCCTTGCTCTCAGACCGGCGACTCGCACGAAAATGATCATCCTCCTTTCTGGACAGCCGTCCGTCTCCGTCCCGATCAATCTGCTCGAATAATCCAGCAGGGAAACGCTTTGGAAACTCTTCCCTACTCAAGTAACCATCGCTATTCGCATCCCACTGTTCAAAGGGACTACCCGCAGATTTTCGGTTGTCGCCCGACTGCGCGACGACACGTCCACACACCACAGCCAGACAGGCAACGAATGCAATGGTCAGTAATGGTTTGGCGTTTAAAGTCCAAATCAGCATCAATGTGTCTCCAAACAGGGGTAATCGGTTCAGGCACAAAGTTTACCTGATCACAGCACAAACCGCAGCCAACTCAACAGGATCGCACGGGCTATGTGCGAGGGATGGATAGACTCAAATCCAAACTTGGGGCGATTTCACCCAGCCACCGACGACAGAAAGTCTAGATCGATGATCAGTCTGATTTGGCCGCATGAAACCGGCGGTTAAAAAGCTCGGGGTCGAAGGGATTCGACACAGGTGGCAAACGGTGCGGTGCGGATTTAACACCATGCTCGGATGCGTCCTTCTTTGATGGCAACCCCGGTTCAGCTATAGATGAATCAATGCTTTTCTCTAACGCTCTAGCGAGTGCAGAGCTGCCGGGTGAAGGCATAGCATTACGTTCACGACTGATGCTCTCCTGAGCATTATCTCCAGATGCTCCCCCTTGATCCCGAGATAGTTGATCCCGAGATAGTTGATCCCGAGATAGTTGCTTCCCATTTCGAAGAGAATCTGCGGCAATCTTCACCCAATAATCTAGTGATTGAATTGCCTTGGTGTTACGTTGACTTAGAGGGGCTGGACTGCCCCCATGGTCGGTTGTGGCCATCACCAGCAATGGGCTGGCTTGTGGTGATTGTGCATCAATGTACGAGATCATTCCCCGCAGGTTACTACGCGTAATCGCTGCGGATGCTCGGGAACCCACACTGGGAATACGCAAATGCCACTTGGTCTCAGGGGTTTGATTATTAACAGTCCGTGCCATGGTCTGGTGACAGACACCGCATCGATTCATCAGCATCGGCTGAATATGGCTTGCAAAGCGTCGAATCGTATCGGGGTCGAAATCGATGGTATCGGAATGGTCAGAGCTGAAAGCTGCCGGCCTGATTTTATCTTCGTTATTAACAGAACTCGCGGTTTGCCCTGAGCCGATTCTGGTAGCCGCGGACCTGATCACGGGCCTGGGAGCCACGAGACTACGAAGCCGATTCTCCAAAATGATTGCCTCTTTGTTGTCAGGATCGATACGACGAGCAGCAATCACTTCTTTTGCTGCGAGGTCATAAAGATCGTATCGCACACACCAACGTGCATCACGCAGGTGACTCCGCAGATTGGGTTTCCCTCTTTGGTCAATGCGAAACTGATACAAGTCTCGAATATTCTCCGCCCAGCAAGCCACACTGACTCGTGGCAAACGGACTTCGCCACCGGCCGCGGTGGTGACCATCACGAACTCACCCAGCTGCCTTGCTTGACCGAATAGCACGTTATCATTTTTCAGCAGCACGCAAGCTTGCGTTTTTGCTTTGTTCACTGCATTGCTCTTCGTTGCCAACATGCCAGCATTTGGCGGAATCTGTTGCAACGAAATACTTTCATCTGCCACCCGCAGGCCAGACGGCAGTAAATCCTGTCCATCGGCGAATGGGCAGCATGAAACAGTCAAGAGAACGACCGCGGCGGCATGGCAGGGTGAAATGGAGTGCATGATCGAGGGAATAGCAGTTTTGCCAATTCGGCGTCAATGCTGGCTTTACGGCTAAACCAAGCCAAAACGCGGACAAACAGGCTGCTCAAGTGAGAGCTTCCAGACAACCAAAATTCTCGCCGGAGTGTGTCACTTTTGATGTCATCTGCAGACGGAGTGATTGATTGCTTTCACCGTAGGAATCATACTTCTGTCGTCTCAGGTTCCCCCCTTCGTAACGGGAGCCGCCATGCCTCCATCATTCCGATAGCAACTCATGTCACAAACATCGATGTCCTTCCGGCAACGCACTCTTAAATTCCCCTGCCAACTCTCACTCGCCATTACCGTTAGCATTATCTTGACGACCGCATCCGCGAACGCCGGCGAATACCTCAACGGTATCAAATGGAAGGAACCCGGTGTCGTCACTCCCGGCAAGACCAACTCTGCGCCTCCCTCAGACGCCATTGTTTTATTTGCTGGAAAAAGTCTGGAAGACTGGAGTAATGGTGAGCGGTGGGAAGTCAAAGACGGGGTCGCTTATTCTGGGAAAGGGAAAATCGTATCCAAACAGGCCTTTGGTGATTGCCAACTTCACCTCGAGTGGACAGCTCCTGTCCCTGTCAAAGGCAATGGCCAAGGTCGCGGCAACAGCGGCATTTTCCTGATGGATCGCTACGAGATTCAGGTACTCGATTCCTACGACAACCCTACTTACTTCGATGGACAAGCGGGCGCGATTTACAAGCAAACGCCACCCGCTGTCAATGCAATGCGTCCTCCAGGGGAATGGAACACCTACGACATTTTCTGGACTGCGCCACGCTTTGACGATGATGGCAAACTAGTATCGCCCGCTTACATCACTGCGATTCATAACGGTGTCCTGATCCTGAATCACTTTGAGCTCAAAGGAGACACCCCCTACAATCGCCCCCCCGCCTACACGCAGCATCCACCCACGGGACCGATCTCGATTCAGGATCACGGGAATCCCGTTGGCTTCCGAAACATTTGGGTAAGAAATTTCACACCTGCCGGAGGTGAGCAGGTCCGCAAGCCATTCATTCGTGACGGCAAAAAAGAAACGCCGATCGAGGACTAATCTGATCGGCAGTCGCGTTGCACCTGAGAACTTTGAACTGGCCGGCTTATGCCGGCCAGTTTTTTTATGAGAGCAGCTCGGCAGACAATTCTTTGCGGCAAGCACCAATCACCTGCCCTACCAAGTCATCGGCTTCCTGCCCACTCAAAGTCGCCTCGTGACTTTGCAGTTCCACGCTCATCAGAACACGTTTGCGATCCTTACCGTCTTTCTTCGCATCGCGATACGTCTCGCGATACGTCACTCCAGCAAGTTCAGCCCCAACCGCAGCACGAACCACGTGCTCCATGTCACTCCAACGCACTGATTCGGCAACGACAAAATTCAAATCTCGCTGAATCGAAGGGAAAGGGCTAACGGACTTTTGCTGTGGCACCAGCTGTGATTTTTCGAGCAGCTTTGGCAGGTCGAGTTCAGCGACCACGACCGGACCAGATATTTTCCACTGCTTAAGTATCTTTTCATCAACCGTGCCCAGATAACCCACACCAGTCTCGCCTAGAACCAACTGAACACACTGTCCCGGCACAAACCCAGCACGTTCCACGACTGCCACCTGCAACGATTGCTCAATTCCCAAACGCTGACACAAAGTTGCTACAACGCCCTTGAATTCAAAAAATTCACGTCCGGCAACAAGACCCAACGAATACTGCTCAGCAGGCAACGCACTATCGGCATCGCTGGGCAGATAGATATGCGCAATTTCGAACAGGTCCGCTTCCAAACTGGCCGCAGCCCAATTTTTAGCCCGCCCTTCAATCAAACTCGGCAGCANGGTNCGGCGAAGCCGTCGTGCCCCCTTCAGCATCGGTGTTTGACTTTCCAATGCTGGTCGATCTGTCCATGGGCTGAGGGATTCGTCGAGTTTCCGCGTGACGATGCTCGGAGTCATCGCTTCGCTGAGACCTGCTGCGGTCATCACCTGACGAATGCGTTCCATAGCGGTGTCAAAATCCCGTTTGGAACTGGGAGCCACTGGGATCGGGGCATCCTCGGGAATTTTCTCATAACCGTGAATACGAGCGACTTCCTCTATCAAGTCAGCTTCACGTGTCAAATCATGCCGCCACGTGGGAGGAGCATACAACTTCCCGGANGCCGTATCGAGATCACCTGCCTGCGTTTCACACCCCAGTGCAACAAGGATTCTTGTAACCTCTTCGGCATCAATTTTGATACCCAAAATTCGCTCCAACTGACTGGATCGCAACACAACAGGTTGGCGGGGNTTCACCTCTGCTGCAGTATCAATGACTCCGCTGACCACCTCACCACCCGCGAGGTCGACGATCATTTCACACACTCGTTGACTGGCCCATTCGACACCCATCGGATCCACTTTACGTTCGAACCGGTAGGATGACGGACTATGCAACTTCAATCTTCTTGCAGTGCGTCTGACCGAAAGTGGCGTGAATACGGCAGACTCAATCACCAGATCACGGGTTGAATCGCTTACCTCGGATACTGCTCCGCCCATGACGCCAGCCACGGCCGAGGCCTGCTTTGCATCAGCAATGACGCAAGTCGTTTCATCCAACTCGTACTGACGATGATCAATGGCATCGATCTTCTCGCCTTTGTGACCCGGCCTGACAATGATCTGCGAACCGTCGACTTTGGCATAATCAAAAGCATGCAAAGGCTGACCGCACTCCATCAGCACATAATTGGTCGCATCTACGACGTTGTTAATACTCTGGTACTGCTCAATGTTACCATCGATTTTGCGTTTCCAAAAAACTGACTGCAGTGCCTCAACCAACCAGTCTGGACTGGCCCCGACCTTAACTCCCTGAATTACCCGNGCAGTATAGCGAGGACAGGCTTCTTCAAACTGATTATTAACGGTCAGCAGGGAACCAATGCTCTGCTCAGAACACTTCAGGCTTGGCTCAGGCTTACACATCGGCAACCCGTACAACACACCCACCTCACGCGCGACACCAATGTGTCCTAAACAATCACCGCGATTGCTTGTCACTTCGAGGTCAATCACCACATCCTCATTGATGTAATCGGTGCCCTCGTGATTCAGTCCGGACAGGCTAAGCCGTTGAGCCAGTTCGTCGTGACTCATCGGCATGTCAACGTACTTCGTCAGCCATTTCAGAGATACAAGCATGGAAAACGGGTTGATTGGTGGGAGAAATGATGAATCCAACCCCCAATTTATCGAAATGCAGGAAAACGCAATAGCTCGGAACGGTCTCCCAACGAGAAAGACCAACTGAGCTAAAATGAGAGCAGCAGCCCTTCCCTCCTTTTTTCAGCCGTGAAATTCTGATGTTTATACGCCTCATCATCCTGCTTCCCGTCTTTTTTCCTGCTTTTTTCAGCTCATCCTCACTGGCTGGTGAACGCCCAAACATTTTGTTGATCATGGCCGACGACGTCGGGATCGAAGGACTGGGCTGCTATGGCGGCGTGTCTTACCAAACGCCCAACTTGGATCAGATGGCAAGTGCCGGCCTTCGATTCACCCGAGCCTATTCCCAGCCTCTATGCACCCCGACTCGTGTCGAAATCATGACGGGACAATACAACCACCGAAACTGGAAATACTTTGGCATCCTGGCCCCCAATCAGAGAACATTCGGTCATTACCTGAAAGATTCAGGGTACACGACTGGGATATTTGGCAAGTGGCAATTGCAATCCTACGATCCACCTGATCTGCCAGGTGCTTCCAACAGACGTGGAACCGGTATGCATGCCAAGGATGCAGGCTTTGACCGGTACTCACTTTTCCACGCTCTTCACACGGAGAACAAAGGGTCTCGGTACACAAATCCAACCATGCTTGAAGGTACAGCAGGGTCCGAGGGAGAATTAAAAACCTATCAAGGACAATTTGGCGAGGATATCTGGGTCGACCAAATTGTTGACTTCTTTGATGACACCCAAGATCAACCGACCTTTGCCTACTACCCGATGGCTTTGCCCCACTGGCCATTTGTCCCAACTCCAGACACTCCCGGTTGGAATCCTGACAGCGAGCAATCCGAAGCCCCGGAGTACATCGTGGACATGATCCAATACATGGACAAATCAGTTGGATCACTCGTCGAAAAACTGCGTGAAAAAAACTTATTGGATAACACGCTCGTACTTTTCTACAGTGATAATGGCACCCACGCCAAAGTCNTCTCTCAAATGCAAGACGGCAGGCAGATTCAAGGCGGAAAAGCAAGCACGCGGCAGACAGGCATCCATGTCCCGTTGATCGCCTACTGGCCCCAGAAAATTAAACCCGGCACAGATCATGACCTTGTCGATGCCTCTGATTTTCTTCCCACTTTGATGGACTTGGCAGAACGAAAGCTTCCCGAGAATTCTGTTACCGATGGCATCAGTTTCGCGCATCGCCTATTTGACCAACCAGGTCCACAGCGGGATGCAGCTTTCTTCTGGTACGACTCACGTCCGGGCTGGGACAAGGAAAGATTTCGTCGTGAAGTGTTTGCCTTAAACAAGGATTTCAAGCTCTACCGGAATGGGCGTCTGTTTCGACTGACGGATAAACCACTTGAGGAAATCGAAGTCAATCCGCTGCAGAGGAGCACCCAAGACAAGAAGGCACATAAGGAATTAGCTGCATTCATTGAAAAGAACCTCGGCAACGCGCAAGAACCCGAGTTGGTAAATGCCTACGGAGAGCCTGAATTTGATCTGCTCGACCTTCCCGCCAACAAACAGGAAACCCGTGAAGTAACTCGCCGCATGCTGGCGACTGGCAAAGAGTTTCCTTACGGTGATCTCAACATTCCCCAACAGCGTCTTTGGATTTTCAACCCGCTTGAGATTGCAGAGGATGAAAAGCGTCCGTGCGTCTTTTTCATTCATGGTGGAGGTTGGGGAGGTGCCCCCGAATCACTAGCCGCACAATGCCTCTATCTACAACGACGCGGATTCAATGCAGTCTCCATTCATTTCCGGAGTCCCATAAAAAACCTGACTCCGCGAGACACTCTTGCCGACGCAAGGCTGGCCTACCGATGGATCATCGATCATGCAGATGAACACCACATTGACCAAAATCAAATTTTCATTTCGGGAGGATCTGCAGGGGGGCATCTTACACTGGCATCACGAACCATTGACACCACCGGAAACGGTTTCGACCAACCAGAACCAGCAGGGCTGATCCTATTCAACCCGGTGATTGATCTGGTTGACGGTTGGTCCAATGGGCGCGAGAAGTGTTTACAAGCGGGAATCGAACCTCGCGACTTTTCACCTGCTCACCACGTTCGAGCAGGGCTGCCTCCCATGCTCATTCTCAGCGGTTCCAATGACTCATTGATTCCTCCCAAGCTGATCCATGACTTCCAGAAGCGTCTCGCCACTGTCGGCGGAAAGTCCCGCTTCATCGAATACCCAGAGGCTGGGCATGGGTTCTTCAACTACGGCAGAGAAAGAAATCAATATTTCCAGTGGACGATGTGGGAGATGGAAAAATTCCTGCGGCAGCACATTCGTTAAACAAGAGGATGGATCACAACTTACGCCAGCGGCTGAAAGTCCTGAAGCACGAAAAACTAGGCTTGCAGCCACGCTAAAAGATCATCCTGATGGGCAGATCAGCTACCAGCAAAAACTTTTTTCGGATCATCCAATAGGCGTCTGCCGTCACCACCAAGTTGTTGGCTAGAATGTGACTACAGATTAGTCTTTTCCTGTCACGATTCTGACATGTCTTCCGGGGATCGCCGTGCCGAAATCGCTCCAATGCCCCCGATGCAATGGTTCAGTATCAATTACTGACAGTGCGGCTGGAAAACGCGTTAAATGCCCACACTGCGAGCAGAATTTTCTCGCTCCAGGAATCGCTGCGGACAGCAACAACGAGGAAAATGAGGATGATTGGCTAACGCTAAGCGACTCGCCTGCACCAGCAACGTCAGTACCGACAGGCAGCACGTTCACCGCGTCCAAGCCACCCAGCTCACCAGCTCCTTCAGCAACGAAGCCGCAAAACGAAACTCCGTTTCCCGATGATGACGACTCGTTTTTTTCCGAGTCTTCACTACCTCCCATCGAGACGCCCGGCGCCTCTGCAACGAATTCTGCAACTGCTGGTGACTTTGCATCGCAATCAAGTGGAAGCAACCTTGGGCCTGACATTTCAGCCGCAGAGGAAGAATTGCTATCCCAATTCACCGACACCTCCATGCCAGCGTCGGATTCCAAGGCACCTGTAAAGAAGAATGCATTAGATGCAATTCGAGCGTTGGGTGCTTCCGCGACAACCATGAACAGCAACTCGAACCCCACTTCCTCTGCCGCTCCGCAAGCTGCCCCCATCGAATACGAATCTGAATTTCGTGTGACATGCAAAACATGCGGAACAATTCTTTATGCGAAGGCAGTCAACAGCGGCAAGACGACTAAATGCAGTGACTGTCACTCGGAAATCGTCATCCCCAAGCCGCCCAAGGTCCGGAAGAAATCGGAAATCGACATTGCAAACGCCGAGACTTTCAGTTTTGGTCAAAACAACTCGGAGGCCAAAAGCACACCGGACCCCTTTAAAAAGTCGGCGAATGAGCTGCTGGCCGAGGCCTCTCGGCAAGAGGAAGACGCACCACCGCCGAACTATGAGGACACTCCAGATGTTCTTGAATGGATCAAGAACCTGTTTGGTATTTTCAAAGATCCTGGTGTCATCATGCATTGGGCCGTCTTATCAGTGGCTGCCGCAATCCCGACTGCCTTGCTACTGTCCATCGAGCAGGAATCGCTGCAGTGGGTCCTGACAGTCGGGACGATGGTCGGCGGCCTGATTCTGGGTGCAATAACTGTCAGTTGTGCATTTGCAATTTTGCTGTCAGTCGCCAATGACAATGATCAGGTTGAAGACTGGCCGAGCATGGATATTTTTCAATGGCTCGACCAATTAGCCTTGGTGCTAGGTGCAGCTGGCCTGGTTGCTGTTCCGATGTGGACCATTTGCTACCTCACAAATTCCACAGGTCTTTTAGGAGTCGCACTCGTGATGTTTTCGACTTACCTGCTGCTACCGTTTATCCTGCTGTCCATGCTCGACATGGGTAGCGTCTTTACACCCTTCTCGCCTGAACTTGCCCGCAGTGTTTCGAAGTGCCAAGAAGAGTGGGGCGGTTTCTACTTCTCGTCCGGCTTGCTCTTCGCCGTCCTGTTTCTTTTCATTGCACTGGCGTGGTCGATAGGAGGAAGCTTGGGCATCGTGGCGTCCATCACGGTCAGCATCTTCACCACATTCACTTACTTTGGAATGATGGGGCGTCTGGCCTACACCATTGGCCAGAGTGTGAATGCACCACCCAAGAAAAATGACATTGACCGTAGTCGCCCAACGGATCCCCAATGACAGAGAACAGTTCAGAGTGTGCTCGCAACGGCGTGGGAGAGTCCACGATGCAGGATGAGGCAACATTGTGACGGGCAAATGGCCGGCTCACACCTCCGAACGAGTTCGTTTGAACCGATGTGAACACCGCCGACTGCTCAGACGTCGATCGCCTCAGCATCCTCTGCGCGATCCATGATAAAGCGGAATCTCGCTGAGGCATCACGTCCCATCAAGTCGCTAATGATTCGATCTGTTTCAAGCTGGTCATCGATTTCAACTTTCTGAATTCGTCGCTTCTCCGGATTCAAGGTCGTGTCCCACAGTACCTTGGGCATCATTTCACCCAATCCTTTGAACCGGGTAATTTCTGGCTTGGCGCGTCCGGTGTACTGTTCCAGCACCTCCTCTCGTGCAGCTTCATCAGCTGCCCAGAATGTCTCCTTGCCCAAAT
This sequence comes from Rhodopirellula sp., assembly GCA_002689655.1. Lineage (GTDB taxonomy): Bacteria > Planctomycetota > Planctomycetia > Pirellulales > Pirellulaceae > Rubripirellula. Next base: position 17,657 of record NZHC01000065.1, read on the forward strand.
CGATTCGGTAGAGTGGCGGAACACCGATGTACAGTCGCCCTGCCGCAATCAATGCGGGCATGTGACGATAGAAAAAGGTCAGCAATAAAGTCGTGATATGATGTCCATCGGAATCGGCATCGGCCAACAGGATAACGCGTTCGTATCGCAAATCCGCGAGATTCAAATTGGCCCCAATCCCGCAGCCTAAGGCAGCAACAAGGTCCTGTATCTCTTTATTTTCAAGGATCTTCTTGAGCGTTGCACTCTCTGTATTCAAGACCTTTCCACGCAGCGGAAGAATCGCCTGATAATTACGATTGCGCCCCTGCTTGGCGCTGCCACCGGCTGAATCACCTTCCACAATGAAGATCTCGGAATCTCCCTTTCCACCGGAAACGCAATCGCTGAGTTTTCCGGGTAGCATGGTGCGTTTGGAACCACCTTTTCTTGACACAGCTGCTGAAGCAGCTCGTGAGGCAGCACGTGCCCGAGCGGCGGCGATGATCCGTGCCACAATGGAATCCGCAACACTTCGATTGTTGTTCATCCACTGTTCCATAGCAGGCCTGATGGCAGCCTCGACTACCGACTGGACATCAGGATTATTTAGTCGATCCTTGGTTTGTCCCTGAAACTGCGGGTCCTCGATAAAGACCGACAGGATGACGATCATTCCCTCGCGAATGTCGTCCAAGGTCAACTTGACTCCACGCGGCGTCAGGCTGTGCGTATCAACATAATTGCGCACGGCCTTGTTGATAGCACCGCGGCATCCATTTTCATGTGTACCACCGCTTCCTGTTGGAATTCCGTTGACATAACTTCGCACGTGTTCATCAGTCGACTCGGTCCACTGCAAGGTCAACTCCAGGCGGAAATCATCTTCTTTACGAAGCGTGAATGGAGATTCATGTATGGGTCTGGCATTTCGTTCTTTCACTACCTTGGCCAGATATTCAACGATCCCCTGCTCATGAAAAAAGGTTTCCTTACTCTTGTTCACTTCATCGTTGTAAATGACTTTCACGCCGCGATGCAAAAAACTTGCTGTTTCCAAGCGAGCTCGAATCACGTTTGTATCAAATTCTGTCTTGGGAAAGATGGTGGGATCGGGAGTGAAGCTAATGGTGGTTCCTGTTCCCCGCACTGCACCTTTCAATTTCTGCAGCTTGGATGTGGCTTTTCCCTTCGCAAACGCCATTCGATACTGCGCACCACCGCGCCGAACCACAGCCGTCAGTTCTTTACTCAACGCGTTAACAACCGAGGCCCCCACACCATGCAGTCCACCAGCCGTCTTGTAGTTATTACCATCAAACTTGCCGCCCGCGTGAAGCACAGTCAGGACGGTTTCCAATGCCGATTTTTTTGTTTTTGGATGTTTATCGACTGGAATACCACGCCCATTATCCGAGACCGTGATTTGGCGTCCATCTTTATGAAGCGTGACAGAAATTTCCGTTGCGTGACCATTCATCGCCTCGTCAATTGAATTGTCAACCACTTCCCAGATCAGGTGGTGCAACCCAGCCATGCCGACACCACCGATATACATACCAGGTCGTTTGCGAACAGGCTCAAGCCCCTCGAGCACGACGATGTCTTCGCCTTCGTATCGTTTATTTGCAGCCATCTTGATGTCGTTCCGTCAGCTGGTAGTTATTCAGCCCCAAGGACTGATACAGGTTAAAGAAAAGGATAAACGAACCGTCAGGATGATTCACTGAGCGTCGGGGGAGCCTTGGGCGGCAACGTCACAATCTCGGATATTTTCCCATTCTTTTGAATCTCATTTCCTCGCCCGCCACGCGAAGTCACGCGATACTTGGCGGTCGAGATGGTCTTCTTAGCGCCTCGGTTGGTCATCACTGTCAACAAATCACGGTCACCCGTCGAGGCTTTGAAGCCCAGCAATTCATCTCCAGCGGCAAGTCGAATCAGCGTCACTCCCTTGCCTGCCCCCGACAGATAATTGATTTCTTCGACAGTGCAGATCATTGCTCTGCAAGCACGTGATACAGCGAGCAGTTTCTCAGTACCATCCACGGGTACAACACTTACGATTGAGGAATTAGCCGCAACTCGCGCAAATCTGCGCCCGGTGCGTGTCGATGTTTCCACGAACGGTTCGAAGCTGAAACGAAGTGCAAATCCGTTGGTTGATGCAGCCAAGGCATGACAATCGGGACAATAGTCCGGATTCTTTGGATCCTCACGAAAGTCACCGATGACCCTTGAATCAAAGGAAATGGCTGTAACGATCTTCTCACCATCCTTCATCTTGAACAATTTCTGAATCGGCTCACCAAAACCAGTAGATGCTGGCACATCGATCATGCGAGCGGTGTAGCAAACGCCGAGTGACGAGAAAAACCCGATGGTGGCTCGAGTGCTTCCGGCAACACAGGCCAACACACTGTCACCCTTGCGCAGACGACTTTTTCCCGGATCAGCAATTTGCTTCTGCCGTTTCACCCAACCATCCGCAGTGACCAAAACATGGCAGTCTTCAGCCACAATAAAATCTTCAGCTGTGTACTCCGGCTCTTCCTCGACCGTGGTGATCAGCGTCCGTCGTTTACCGATACTGTCCTTTCCGTAATCAGTAACAAGCAACTCGATTTCCTTACGGACAATCTGCCATCGACCTGACGAATTTGTATCTTTGGTATCCTCAGCCAGCAATTTTCGTATTTGGCGAGCACGTTTATTTTTCTCTTTCAGCTCATCAAGAATGAGATTAATTTCCAATCGTGCCAGTCGATAGAGTTTCAATTCCAGAATGGCATCGGTCTGCTCATCATCCAAGCCACCGCCACGCCCATCGGCAGGAAACTTTCGCATGATCTTGTTGGCAGCATCCGCCTTGCCATCACTCTTCCGAATGATACGGATGATTTCATCAAGTGCATCAAAGATCAACGCAAAGCCATTCAGGATGTGAATGCGTTTTTCAAGTGCCTTCAATTCATTCGTCAAACGCTCTGTGATCACTTCCAAGCGAAAGTGCAGGAAGTGCCAAAGCATTTCCTTCAAACTCAGGCGATTTGGTGCCCCGACCTCGGGATTCTCAGTGGGTACAAGACACGTCAAATTAACATTAAAGTTATTTTGCAACTGCGTGTGCTTATACAGATAGGCCAGCACCTTTTTCTCATCTGCACCTTTTTTTAGCAGCAGGTCAACACGAATTTCATCTGTCGAAAGATCCCGAACCTCCGTTACCAAAGGCAATTTTCCGCTGAAAATGATTTCTGCAATCCGCTCGACCATCGCAGCCTTGTTAACACCGAATGGTATCGACGTGACTTGCAGTACCTTGCCACCCTTCTGAGTAACCAACTTGGTGGTTCCTCGAAGCTTGATCGTACCTTGGCCTGTCGCATAGATTTCGCGTAGCTCATCCTTTGTATTGGTGACCTGTCCACCGGTAGGAAAGTCAGGTCCCTGGATCGCATCGTTAGCAACGAGTTGATAACCCTTTATTTCCGGGTTGTGCAACAGTTTTAGCAGTGCGCTACAAATTTCTCGCAAGTTGTGAGGTGGAATGTTGGTTGCCATTCCCACCGCAATTCCGGTCGCCCCATTGAGCAGCAGGTTGGGAACAAGACTTGGCAAGACGACGGGTTCTTCCCGGCTTCCGTCGTAGTTCGGTTTGAAGGCGACGGTGCGAGTTGCGAGGTCTTTGAGCATCTCCGAAGCAAGTGCCGTCATCCGACACTCGGTATAACGCATTGCCGCCGCATTATCCCCGTCGACGCTGCCAAAGTTGCCACTGCCGTCGACCAAGGGCATTCGCAGAGAAAACGACTGAGCCATCCTCACCAACGCGTCATAGATCGAACTGTCACCGTGTGGATGAAAACGTCCCATGACGTCACCCACCACCTTGGCACACTTGACATGCTTGGAACTGAAATTCAGCCCCTGCTGACTCATGGTGTACAGAATCCGGCGTTGAACAGGCTTCAAACCATCTCTGACGTCGGGCAACGCACGGCTGGTGATGACCGAGAGCGAGTAATTGAGATATTTTTCCTGCGCTGCCTGCCGCAGAGGAATCACAACCAGCGATGGATCCTGGACATCAAAGAGCGATTCGGTTTCATCTGCCTTCCTGGCCAACGACTTTCGTTTGCCAGAAGGCTTGGAAGCCTCGGTTTTGCTGCGAGTTCGACGTTTTGCCACGCCAGAAGGTCCTTTTCTTGCCAGTGGTGCGAGATTTTTCGTGTGATTAGCTGTCTACCAGCCAACTCAACGATGCAGAAACTAGGCAATTTATACCGTTAATGCTATCCGAGTCGATTATGGCGTCCTCAACAGAAACCGATGCACAAGCGGGTTATACCGATCGAAGCTGTGAAAACGAACCCAACGATCATGCCGAGCAGAGCGGCAAACGACTCATAGGTCAACTATGAGCGTGATTTGGTCCGAAAACTCTTTGAAACAGGATCTGTTCCCATTTTGCTGCGGTTGCACGGATTTTTTATCTGCGAGGCACCGAAGCAGCGGGGATCGATCGCCAGCCAACCAGCTGGATTCCGACCCATTTCAGCCGTCGACACGCTCGGGCGACGTTCACGGTGGAGCCGAACCTATGAAAATCAGAACGCTTTCCTACGCTTTGGTCGCCTTGGCCATGTGCGCGACCCTCGCAGCCACCGCTTCCGCAGAAAAAGCTGCCAAACAAGTTCAGGAAAATGCCCCCTCCGTGGTCGCAGCGGACAGCTACGTGGGCGACGCGGCACCCGGGATTCAGCGAGTCTACGGACAGCCAGACCTGTTCTATAACTTTTACACACAAGGGGCTGCCAACCGAGTGAACGCCCAGATGTACCTGTCACCGATGCCGGTTCCGCCAAATGTGGGACACACCTTCTACACGTATCAACCCTTCTCCCCACACCACATGTTGTACCCGCATCAAAACCGGTTCCACAATCATTATGACTGCGGTCGTGGCATGAATAGGACGCGAGCTTCCTACTATTACCCACCTGTTCGCCAGACTGCGAGCAACGTTTACTGGAACTTCCTGCGTATGCCCCGCTAGTTCCCCGCAACCAGCAATCGTTCAGGCCTCTGACGGTTGAATCCGAATCCAGCACTCCCAGACGAATGAACCTACCATGATCCATCGAATCATCCTCGCCGTTGGCCTGGTGACCGCTTCCATCGCAACCTCGCAACCAAGCGCAACTGCGGGCGATCCCTACGGCATGACCCAGGTGTGGTCCTACAACTTTTCCATGAACCGACCCTGGCACGGAAATTACTACAATCAAATGTACGGACAACCTCTGGCGTTGATTGTTCCCCCAACAGCTCAGATGCGACAAACCTATTCGTGGGGCGTCGGCCAGAACGTGATGCAACCCATTCACCATCAGTTTGGTCGCAGTGCTAATTCGCCGCGTGCCGCCCGTGGCCGATTCCACGGCACGCCCACCTGGCCAAGCCACACGGATCAGTTCGGCACCTACTATGTCCGAGGCCCTTGGTAGTACGGATATCCAATCGCAGGCAGAAACCAGCCGACTGTTTCCCTGTGTCTCTGACGATCTGGCCACTGGCTACCATCCATTGGCAACACGCTCATTGCGCCAGGCCGGTGCTTCCGATTGGAGGCGCCGGTCTGCTTTCCGTAAAAGGCGGCCACCTCACTTTTCATTGAAAATTGGAAACCGCTCTGCCTTGCTGCAAAGGCAACGCCAAGTCGCCCTTGCATCACCTCCAGCAGCATCCCGCTGGCAAGCTTGGTTGGTCGTTCTGGCTCACTATCCAGGATGCAGCGGAAACTCTCCTCCAGAATACAGAAGCCGTAACCTTTTCGGTTTCCAAGGAGACACCAGCAGTTTGGTGAAACTGCCAAGCGTTTTCTCGCTAAACGAGGATTTGCGGCCTATCTTTCAGTGGGAGCAGAAATGAGGGCGGGAAATGGGGCGTCAACCGGCCCACTTTCGGCCCTACAAACGTCTCCAACCGAACAATCGCACTCGTCTCCCAACCGCTGAATGGCATTTTGGATTTTCATCCATTGAGTTGAGTGACTGGACCCGAGCTGGACTCCACGCGCAAGACAACAGAAAGCAGCAGAAATGCGAACAGGTACTCCAATCAAACGCCCCAGTCGGCAAGAACAGTTCGAAGAGATCAAAACACGCATCCACACCAAGTTGGTCGACAAATTGGACCTCGCACGGGTGGGTGACCTCAAAGGCGACACACTCAAACGCGAAATCCGTCTGGTTGTCGAGCACCTTTGCGATGCGGAAGACACTCTACTGAATCGTCAGGAACGCGAACGCATCGTCGAAGAAGTGATCGACGAGGTTCTGGGGCTCGGACCACTCGAATTGATTCTGAAAGATCCAACGGTCAGTGATATTCTGATCAACGGTCCCAAGAACATCTATATCGAGCGTGGCGGGCAGATGGAAAAGTCTGAAGTGGAATTCCGTGATGGCAAGCATCTGCTTCAGATCATTGACAGAATTGTCAGTAAAGTGGGTCGCCGCATCGATGAAACTTCCCCGATGGTAGACGCAAGGCTTGAAGATGGGTCGCGTGTCAATGCGATCATTCCCCCACTCGCGCTCGATGGAGCTGCCGTCAGTATCAGGCGTTTTGGTAGCAACCCACTGCGACTCGAGGATCTCCTCAACTTCAAAGCCTTTACACCAGAGATGGTGATGCTATTGGAAGGCTGCATCAAAGCAAGATGCAACATCATCATTGCTGGTGGTACTGGATCTGGAAAGACAACACTACTCAACACACTGTCCTCTTTCATCGGACAGGAAGACCGAATCGTGACGATTGAGGACGCAGCTGAACTTCAACTGCAGCAGGACCACATCGTCCGCTTGGAAACACGTCCCGCGAACATTGAGGGGAACGGTGCAATCACAGCAACGGATCTAGTCAAAAACGCTCTGCGAATGCGTCCTGAACGAATAATCATTGGCGAATGCCGAGGTGGTGAAACACTGGACATGCTTCAAGCCATGAACACGGGCCATGATGGATCCATGACAACAATCCACGCCAATACGCCACGTGATGCCGTTGCCCGACTCGAAACACTGGTGATGATGTCAGGCTTTGAATTACCGGTCAAAGCCATTCGTCAGCAGGTAGCCGGCGCCGTTGACATTCTGATTCAGGCCAATCGCCTGCAAGGTGGCCCACGCCGAATCACGGCGATCACAGAGATCGTTGGAATGGAACAGGACACGATCGTAATGCAAGACATCTACAAGTACACGCAAAAAGGCATCGATGACGAAGGAAAAGCATTCGGCCATTTTGAATGCACAGGAGTTCGCCCCAGTTTCATGAGTCGCCTGGAGGCCGCAGGCGTACGCCTGCCCGCCAGTGCATTTCGAGAAAGAGTCATGATGCAAGCTTGATGTGGGAAGTCGTTGAAACACAGGAATCCGCAACTGGTTCCCAATTGCAAATCCTCACTTGGTCAACAGTTCAGCTATGAGTGGATACATTATCGTCGCTCTGGTCGGTATCGTCGTGACGTGCCTCGTCGCTTTCGCAATCAATGTGATGGTGCCGGGAGGCGACACTACATCCACTGAAGATCGACTGTCTGCTATGGCAAGTCGGCGCAGCGGCAGCGAAGAGAAGGAGAAGTCCTCTTTGCTTACCGGCATGGACGACCAGTACGCGCCAGTCACTCGCATTCTGGAGAACCTTCCCGCGTTTACGGATTACGTTGAACAAGCTGACATTCCGATGCAGCCTGCGAAATTCATATTACTTTGCGGTGCAACATTCGTGGGCGGTGCCATGAGTTGCATCCTGACCCCGGCTCCGCTTCTGTTGGCTCCCTTCGCGGGTGCATTCATTACAGCATTGCCGATCAGTTGGCTCGCTATGAAACGAAAGAAGCGACTTGCCAAATTCGGCAGACAAATGCCGGAAGCACTTGACCTGCTAAGTCGGTCATTGCGTGCCGGACACTCACTCAACGCCGGTTTTGGCCTCGTTGCTTCTGAACTAGAAGCCCCTCTTGCCACCGAGTTTTCGAGGGCATTCGAAGAACAGAATTTCGGCATCCCTTTGGATGAAGCGATCGAGGAGATGGCAAACCGCATCCCCAACATGGACCTGCGTTTCTTTGCCACCGCAATCGTTTTGCAACGTCAAACAGGCGGTGACCTATCCGAGATCCTCGACAAGATCAGTCACTTGATTCGTGAGCGTCTGATAATCCTTGGTCAAATCCAAGCTTTAACTGGCGAAGGAAGAATGAGTGGAGCAGTCCTACTGGCATTACCCCCTGTTCTATTCCTGGTGATGTTGAAACTCAATTATGACTATGTACTGATGCTCTTCACCGATCAAGTCGGTCGCTACATGCTCACAGCGGCTCTGGTGACTCAACTCATCGGAGCGGTGGTGATTAAGAAAATCATCACGATCAAGGTATAAATCAATGGGGACATCACCAACGCATTCAACCCACCCATCACCAATGCACCACGCTGGTTGACTCAGGAATATTTGACATGTCTCCCATGATCTTCTCCGTACTTGATCCGCTTACCATCACTGCGATTGCAATTTTCATTTCCGTCACTTCGATCGCATGGGTGGTGATCGGCCGCATCAGCGGTGACGACAAATCACGACCGGAAGCACGTCTGGAGATGATGCGTAACCAGCGTGGAGGTTCACCACTTGACGAAGAAACCGAGGATAAAAATCTCCGCAAGAATGAGGCCCTCGCCGCCGTCCTCGAAAAAGCGACGCAACCATTGGCAGAGACTGTCAGCGGCGATGAAAAATCGATGGGGCAATTACGAGAAAAACTGGTGAACGCTGGTTTCCGCCGAGAATCAGCACCCGTTACGTTCAAAGGCATTCAGTTGATCCTCACCGGCGTCGGTCTGTTGGTTGGTGGAGTATTCGGCATGGTTACCGATGGACTCAGTCAAGGCTTGATCCTGAAGGCTGCCGCGGGCATTGTGATAGGATTCATCATTCCAAAACTAATTTTGGATCATCTGGTCAAACGCCGCAAAGAAAAAATTTTCCTGGGAATGCCTGATGCGCTCGACCTTATGGTTGTGTGCGTTGAAGCGGGACTGGGAATGGACCAGGCACTTCGAAAAGTGGCCGGGGAAATGTTAAAAAGCCACTTGGAAATTGGTGAAGAATTCAGCATCGCCAATCAACAATTGCAGTTCGGCAAGTCGCGTACGGAGGTCTTGAAGGCCTTGGGATTCCGCAGTGGAATAGATGACCTGAAACAACTCACTGCGATTCTGATTCAAGCAGACAGATTCGGTTCCAGCATCGCAGCAGCGTTGCGTGTGCAAAGTGATTCAATGCGAGTCAAACGCCGACAGATTGCAGAAGAGAAAGCAGCCAAGACCGCAGTGAAGATGATTTTCCCACTCGTGCTATTTATTTTTCCGGGCATTTTCGTCGTGCTTGTCGGACCTGCTGGCATCAGCATGTATCGCAACCTGCTCAACAACTAATATTGAGTTGGAATTAAGGTTGAGCTGGCAATAGAAAAAAGGCCACGGTTGCGAGACAGTGAACGCGATAATCAGGTCGCCAAATCCGCTGGCAGATCACGAGGCAACGACTACAAGCGGGGACTTCTTGGCCATCCCGAGAGGCTTGAACAAGAAATGGCTACGGCAATGCCCAGCATGCCAATGCCTAGGCTGTGATTCCCTATAATGGACGAGTGATCCAAGTTCAATTGAAAGCTCGCTGTTGGTTATCGAAATGCCTGTACGTCTCTATGCCTTGATCCTTCTCACCAGTTGCTTCGGGCTTGGGCACAACCCAACGCACAATCACCTGCATGCAGACAAACCCGACCACCTGCATGCAGAAAAACCCGACGAAACGATCCTGAACGTTACCCTTCAGCATCAGGTCCCCAACACCCAGCAAGCTAATCATACCCGCGGTGCCAACTACGAAATCACAACGGAAAATGAGACATGGAAAGCTTCCCAAACAGCTATCATCATCTGCGACATGTGGGACTCACATCACTGCTACCGTGCGGTAAAACGGCAGGAGCAGATGGTTCCGCGGATGGAAATGCTGCTAACTCATCTGCGATCACAAGGGGTGACCGTGATTCACGCACCCAGTAGTTGCGTGAGTGCTTACGCTAACAATCCTGCTCGTCTACGGGTCGCCTCCATCCCAGAATCATCTATCCCTGAAGGGATCAATCAGTGGTGCCACTCAATTCCAAGTGAGGAACAGGCGACCTATCCACTCGACCAGTCGGATGGTGGCGAAGATGACACACCAGAAGAACATGACGCTTGGGCTGCTGCTCTGAAAACAAAGGGGCTGAACCCACGCTCACCCTGGAAGAAACAACATCCGGGGCTTACGATCGACCCAGCAAAGGACTTCATCAGTGACCGAGGTGATGAAGTCTGGAGAATTCTGAAACACAAAGAGTTGAAGAATGCCATCCTTCTCGGCGTTCACACGAACATGTGCGTTTTGGGCAGACCGTTTGGACTCCGGCAGCTATCCAAAAATGGTGTGAATGTCGTTCTAGTGCGGGACCTTACGGACTCGATGTACAACCCAAAATCCTGGCCTCACGTAAGTCATCTTGAAGGGAACGCACTGATCATTTCGCACATCGAGCGACACATCTGCCCTACCCTGACCAGCGATCAATTCGTGGGCGGCAAACCTTTCCGGTTCACGCCCATTACTGCGACTCGCTAGGCCAGCAGATCATGCATGACATGGCCGTGGACATCAGTCAAACGGAAGTCACGTCCCTGATAACGGTACGTCAGCCTTCGATGGTCAATTCCCAGCAAATGCAGGATCGTGGCATTGAGATCATGAATGTGCATGGTGCCGGGCGTCCACGTTTCCTTGTTCGGCGTTAAGGGATCACCGTCTTCATTGGCGATGTTGTAGCCATAATCATCACTCTGCCCGTAGCTGATACCAGGCTTGATACCACCACCAGCCATCCAAGTAGAGAAACACCGGGGATGATGATCTCTGCCATAGTTCTCACGGGTCAACTGTCCCTGACAATACGCAGTTCTACCGAATTCACCTCCCCAGACAACGAGGGTATCCTCCAGCATACCGCGTTGCTTCAAATCCTTGATCAAGGCAGCACACCCCTGATCAACGTCACGGCACTGTGACTCATGTTCAGCCGGCAGGCGACCGTGCGCATCCCAACCGCGATGAAAAATCTGAATATTGCGGACTCCTCGTTCCGCCAAACGTCGGGCATTGAGACAACACGCCGCAAAGGTACCCGGAGTACGTGCGGCTTCGCCATACAAATCAAAAGTACCCTCTTCCTCACCCGATAAATCCATCAACTCTGGAACCGAAGCCTGCATCCGATAAGCCATCTCGTGCTGCTTGATGCGAGTCAGAATTTCTGGATCTCGCAACTCCTGATGCAGCCCCGTATTGAGTGCTCCCAGCGCATCCAATTGCTGACGCCTGTCAGCCCGACTCACACCGTCCGGATTACTGAGATACAGCACGGGATCGCCCTGACTGCGCATCAAAATCCCCTGATGATCCGATGGCATGAATCCGGTCCCCCAAAGTCGATTGAATAGACTTTGTTCAGGAAAACTGGTCTTCGCATGCATCACCACGTAGTGCGGCAAGTCCTGATTCATGCTTCCCAAGCCATAACTCAACCACGCTCCCAAACTGGGCCTACCAGGAATCTGACTTCCTGTCTGGATGTAAGTAATGGCTGGATCATGATTGATCGCTTCAGTGAATGTACTACGTACTACGCATAGTTGATCAACAACAGTGGCCGTGTGCGGCAGCAATTCACTAACCCAGATTCCATCCTCATTGTTATCGTGCCGCGTGAACTTGTACTTACTGGGGCAGAGTGGTAACCCGGCCTTCTGATTCGCAGTCATTCCTGTGATTCGTTGTTCATTACGAACATGAGCGGGCAACTGCTGATTGAACATCTCTGTCAACTTTGGTTTGTAGTCCCACAAATCCAGTTGACTAGGTCCTCCACTCATGAAAAGGTAGATCACACGCTTGGCAGTCGCTCGATGGTGCAAGCCACCATTGAAATCCTGACCATCAGGAACATCATTCGCCAAGGCGAAGGGAGAATCCGCTGTCAATAAACCAGCCAACGCTGCCGTACCAAGCCCTAACGCGGACCGCCCCATCAGTTGGCGGCGATTTTGCATTTGCGATAATTCAAACAATGAATCGTCCATACAGACTTCCTGTGACTTGATTACCAGTGCAATGGTAAATTGAGGATCCCGAACGCGTCTCGTTTCAGATTACCATGAATGTGGCGAAACATCGAATCAAAATCGAAGCCACAAGAACCGTGGCCAAGAGAACGAAACTGTTACAACCATGGTGAAAAGACTTAGTTGCACAATCTGGTTTTTCATGCCAGTGTCAGAAACGCCAGAACAATTAACCAGAACAAGACGCAGCACTTGACATGGACGGCTGAAATCCGACTAACGCTGAATCGGCTGAGTAGGACTAGCGACTCTCAAATCTGCGTCCTGACGAAGGTCAGCCCTCAGCAGGGACTTGAGTTTCATTTGGACCGTTGGCTCGCCAGGGACCTCATTACCTGGAGGGCTACCCCAAGTCATGCGAGCTCCTGACTGCATGGTCAATTCCATTTGCAAGACTTCGGTTTGTCTTGGGTCACCATGGATGCCAATACTGCGGATCTGTGTCTTCTCTCGATAGGGCGAAAGAACCGAAGCAAGAGCCGATGCAGCTTCCACCGCAGTGTCACCAAATGGTGTTCCCACGGCGTTGCTGGTGTAAACGTCAGGAACCTCGATGTAAATATAATTTCTGGTTTCTGCTTCAGCGAACTCGTTGCCCGGTAACAGTACACCCTCACCATCGACGGGAAAAAAATAACTTCGATTATCTGGATCGTTGGGTTTATAAACGTGCACCATCGCAACAGGAGTCCGGTATTCAAGTCTTACATCGATCTTTCCACCAGGTAGCTTACGAACTCCAATTACCTTGCGGACCCACGGATGCATGGAAAAGGCAGAAGCGATTTTCGCAGTGGCTTGCCGATCCAAAATCGAAAGTCCTTCCATCGCGGTATCACGATAGACAGTCTTGACGACATTTGTTCTTACGTGTGCCGGTGGATCCGTGACTTGAATCAGAATCGGATCAATGCCGCTGTATTTCCCAGCTACATGGACGGCTCCCCAACGGTGCCAAGCCGCGTAACCGCCTACGATCAACAGGACGGGCCACACCACCGCAAATGCGGCGGGAGCTTTGATCAAACGCCCCAGCCATCGCCCCAGCAATCGCCTAAGAGGTCGCTGCTTTTCAGAATTAGCCGATCGCGTTGGCACTGACGTGTTCCCCGACTTCCATGTGGACGAAACAACTGACCCAAAACGAGGGATCGATCCCCGAAAAAGGTATCCTGCAATTTTACAGACAGTAGGACTACCAAATCTGCAGATTCAACTGCAAGTCGATCCCTGTTTGCAATAAAACCTGCTCTCTGACCCTTTCAATGAGCTTGAGACATTGTTCACTCGTCGCACCGGAGCTAGCAATCATGAATTGTGGGTGCTGACCATCGATCGATACTTGGCCTTCCTGCAGCCCAGCGAGCCCGACAGTTTGCAACAAATCTTTTGCTGGCATTCCATCTGGATCGACAAATGGCATCGCTATTCTCGGCTCTTCCGTTGGTCTGGCAGCGTTTCGGCTAATCCAGAGTTTTTGCATTCGCTTGGTCAACGCCAACACATCCCGTGTTTCCAATTCAAAGCTTACGTCAAGCACCACGAGCCCCACGAGTGATGTTTTCCGATGCGAAAAACCAGCCTCCTGCTGCGTCATGGTCCTAATGCTGGCATCCTTCTCGACGACCGTCACCGAGCTCACGACCGATCCAATATCGCGTCCACCAGCAGACGCATTCCCAACCACCGCTCCTCCTACGGTACCGGGAATTCCAACCAAATGCTCAAGCCCTCCCAACCCTGCTCCTACCGACTTGATCACAGCGTGAGAGAGCTTCGCTCCGGCACCCACGGTCATTTTCGTACCTTCGATGGTGATTTCGCTGCTCATAGTGCCTGCCAAGCAGATGACCAAACCATTCACACCGGCCTCACGCACCAAAATATTGCTGCCTCCGCCAAGAATACGAACAGACAGGCCCTGCTTCTGTGCGAATGCAACCAGACGCTGCACATCCGCTACGTCCATCGGCTCCGCAAAGAACCTTGCAGGACCACCAATTCCCAGCCACGCCAACGGCCCTAATGGCTCATCAGTCCGTATCAGGTGCATCAGATCGTCCGGAAAATCCATGCTGACAAAATCTCTTAATCAAGTGCGGGAAATAATCGCGTGAGCCATTTCGGCCCCGATCAACATCAACACCCAGCAGGATAGCGGATCAGTGCAAAAAATGCGTCGGGAGTCGTATTGAAAAATCGCCGCCGCCGGTGCCTTCGAAGATTCGCGTAATGAACCTTCCCATGCAAGTCGCCGAGAAACGAGCAGATCACGCGAAATGCTTCTTTCGCAATCTTCTGACAGGAATCCTCTCAGATTCCCATTTCTGCGCAGCAAGCCCAGAAACGAGCATCTCGCGTTCCGACTGAAGCAGACGCGCGCGAGCCCCCCTCAGCAGATCGGGACACAGCAATGAAAGTCGCATCCCACGAGCTCATTGACGACTGCGACGAAATTGAGCCAGTTGTTACCAAAGCTTTGTCGTCGACACGAGGGTTTTCTAAATTAGCGACCGAAGGGGTTGTTTTGACTGAAAACCGAGCAACTTTCGCCTTTTCCAGCCGTCCTCGCAGGCTGTGTAAATAATGCTGGTCTGAAGGGTTATCTTGTCACCCGGAGGCAACTCGGCAGCAAGCACTCGAGGTTCAAGCGGTCGTGGTTGACTAGCACAAAACTGACATCATACAGCTCGCCAGCTTTGGCGATCGGCTTCCGAGTACTGTCCGTCAAGACTCTGCCGGCTGAGCAACAATGTAAACCCACAACCACAAAAAGTGGTTTTTCCCGGTGGGAGAATCCATGTACGCCTCCGCGTAATTTCATGGCAGTCGCTGGTCACGGCCGTCAATTCACACGCCCTGAGGGGCGAAAATATCTAAAGCTCCATCAAAGCAAAAGTTTACACCCAGCGTGCAACCGACAAGCAGCCAATCCACGCTGCTCCCGAAACAAAGCAACCGGAGGTCATTTTGGGCTTCTCATCGCGCTAAAACCGGCAGAATCTATTGCTTCGGTCGACTCATGTGAGCAGCAGCCTGCACCTCGCCTAAGCAGATTTGCGGTCCCACCCATGAGCCTGATCTCCCACCAATGAGCCTGATCATGGACCTGAAACAACTCAAAAATCGTCTCGCCTCCCCCCGCGACAACTCTAGCACAAGTGAGACTCAGCCTTGCGTCTGTGCAAAAACTTGCGTCTGTGCAAAAAGCGACACTTTTACACGCATTACCACGACACAACCTAGGCAAGATGGCGGAAGTACAGGGACGGCATAGGCGGGTTCAAGTGGATCGGCACAGTGAAGACGCTAACGCAAGGCATTCTGCTGGTTGTAAAAAGTTGACTTGCAGGCAGACCCAACACACAGGCAAGACGCTAAACTGTTGTCGATTCGAGACTTCGGGAATCTGCCTTGGCTGATTGCAGCTGTGGATGAATGAACTCATCGAACTCAGAAAGCGGGCCCCAAGAACGAACTCTTTGTGAACCACCTGTTGCTGTTTTCCAACATCTCTTTGCCAAAGTCTTTATGAAACTGCGGATCGGACTTATCGGACCTGGTGACGGCTGGCAAACAAGACATCGACCAGCGTTGCGAATGCTACATGATCGCTTTGATGTGCGAGCTGTTTTTAGTCCTGTAGCCAAACTTGCAGAAAACTCTGCCAACGAATTTCAAGCTGATGCGGTCGACGGTTACCGCACGCTTGTTTCGCGGTGCGATATCGATGCAGTGATGGTGCTGCAAGCCACTTGGCTGGGATGGCTACCAATTCTGGCTGCTTCGGAGGCTGGAAAAGCGATCTATTGGGCGGGTAATCTTGACTTCGATCCCGAAAAAGATCAGCACGTGCGGGATACAATTGAGGAGTCCGGCGTTGCCTTCATGGCCGAGTTTCCGCGTCGCTTTGCACCTGCCACCCTTCGACTGCGCGAACTGATTGCTACGCGTCTTGGCGCCCCACAACTGCTTTTCTGTCATCGCCGCACCCCTGCTGCCAGCGGCGACCGTCGCCAGCAGCCCCAACAAGATCGTTCAGAATTCATTGAGCTGATTGACTGGTGTCGCTACGTGGTCAATCGTGAACCGGTCCACGTCGCCTCGACGTCCCACCAAATCAATGAAACTTCAGGGTACCGATCTCTCAGCCTCGACTTCGCCGCCACCGAGAAACTTCCTGCAGTCACTGCCCAGATCAGCAGCGGTAACTACATTCAGCAGTCATGGCAGGAAGCCATCGGATTCCGTCCACCCTCGGCCATGCAAATCTGCTGTGAACGGGGCGTGGCCTTCGTTGACCTGCCATCTAATCTCGTCTGGTTCGACGACGCTGGTCGCCACCTGGAATCACTGGAAACCGAACTGCCGGTGGGCGAGCAACTGCTGACACAATTTCATCGCTCTGTCACGAGTCTTCTGCGGAACATGAGCGACTTGAATGATGCCTACCGAGCAGCCTCGATTTTCGCAGCGGCACAACATAGCGAAGCCACAGGCCGTCGCATTGATGTCTGATCAAACTGAGATGATATTACACCTGAGCCTGCTGGGGGCGGCAGCACCTCAACACTTGGACCATGTCGAACCACGTGATTGCGGTTGAACAGGCTAACCGCTTGGCATGGATGCCGTCTTGTTCGGGACTCCTGAGCAAGCATCCATTGCGACAAGACGCGAATACAAATCAGCGTTTTTCCTTCGGACCCTGCACGATTGGTATCACTCCGGAACAGCAAGCACTTCACGTCCGTTCCGAGTCGACATCCCCTGCCACAGATCACGGTCGATTGAATCGGTGATGAAGCGTACAGAACCATCCAATAGGGCGACCGTGACACCGCCGGTGTGATAACTACGAGACGTCACCGCTGCATAGGTTCGAGGCACAGGGCTTGTCGCACTTTTTCCTTCGCGGAAATTCGTAAAATCAACGTCGTAATCGTTACCCAAATTGTTGAGACAAATGATTTTTTTGTTGGGCGTAAACGTCGTCGTAAAACCAGTCTGATGAATCCTGCCGTCAACCCACTCAGTATGTCCGGTCTGGGTTTTCAAAGATCCTCCGTATCCGCAAACCTGACTCTCAATGCTGGGCGTCGCCATGTTGCCAGTGATCGCAGAATCACGAATGTAAGGACTCCAAGCTTTGACCTCAGCGAAAGCCAGCGTGTTCGCAAGGCCATCCAGACAATCTCGAAACTTTCTTCCGCGGTCAGGAGTAAACATACCCTCGCCCACGTTTTGGCCGTTCCTGTTCTCGGAGTCGTACACAAACCATTTCCCAGCGGAGTAGGCATAGTTGATCGGGTAATGAATCGCCTCGCCGTTGTCTCCCGTTCGCAAGCGATCGTTCGTTTCACTCGGACACAGGTAAGTCGGCACCCGGTAACTTGCGATGGGCCGCTCAACACCGTCGACACGGATTTTGGAACCTTTATAGCCACCTGAAAAATCAATCGCCGAAGCGAGGGAAATCGCCTCCAAGAACGGCAAAATTCTGGCCTGAGCCGACCAGCCATCTCCGGTCAAAGCGGGCTTCGTCCAAGCCGGCGGTAGTTGCTTCATGGCCGACTCGTAGTTGTGACAAGCAAGGATCACCTGCTTGATGTTGTTCTGGCAGCTCATTCGTCTGGCAGCCTCGCGGGCGGCTTGAACGGCGGGCAACATCAAGCTGACGAGAATTCCGATGATGGCAATCACAACAAGCAGTTCAACCAGCGTGAACGCAGAACGAACGGCAAAGCGGGGCATACAAGCGACTCCGGAGACAGCTAGTGTTAATGAGAATCAATCGCAACAAGGCCAAGTTTAACCATCGAACTTACTTTACGCAACGATCGCAGCTAAAAAAGCTAAAAAAATTTGGGCCCACTGCGCCTCTCGTCACCTAAATCGGCAAAATTGCACACGCCAAAAACCGCTCAATGCATCACGCACCGCTCAGCCACTTCTCAATTGCTCGGCGATTCGATGGAAATGCCATCTCCGAGAGGTGCTTTTGAGTGGGCTTCACCCACAAAAAGCTGTCCAATTCACCGTCCGCAAGCTGAATCACTGCCTGATCCACGACTTGACAGAGATAGAACAGGTCGATGACTGGCGAGACGGCACCGGCGTAGTCGTAGAGATTCGGAAACGAGGTCAGATAGCTTGCTTCGCTAACGCACAAATTGGTTTCCTCTAGCACTTCTCTAC
>NZHC01000066.1 GCA_002689655.1 Rhodopirellula sp.
CGTTGAAGATGACGATGCATCTGTATTGACTCTGAGTTTATCGGCATCTGAGTTGGAGGAGACGGCTGGCTCTCTTGTCGGTCTGATTCATCGCAACAGTGGAGACCTGGGTTTCCCGTTGATGGTTTCTCTCGAATCGGATTTGTCTGGCACCTTGGATTTTCCGTCGAGTGTGACGATCCCTGCGGGTCAGCGTTCACTGACCTTTGATGTATCGGTGCTTGATAATGGAGTGGTTGATGGCGATCGTGTTGTTGAGTTGGTGGCAGCCAAGGCGGGTTACGAGTCCAGTAGTGCTTTTGTGGTTGTTGCGGAAGCGACGCTTCAGTTGCTGGGTTATATCAATGGACGTGCTAAGGCCTTTGACGGATATGTACTCAAGGCGAAAGATGATTCTACGATCGAAGTGGATTTGANTGGTCTTGATCAGTTTGTTGGTTCGGGCGAAAACGGGGATTTGACTGTCTACCTCACTTCAGGTGACCAGCTAGAGATTTTGGGTGATGCTGTTTATGGGTCACCGAAAATGGTTGGTGGTAGATTTGCCCAAGTGATTCGTCTTGATGAAGGTCGGCTGCAGGTGGTTTCTGAAAGACCATGGCAAAATGTGATGCTAAATGGCGATGCAAATCACGATAGTGAAATTACTGTAGCGGATGCCCTTGCAATCCTGAATCATCTGGCAGTTTTTGGAACTGCATTACCTGAAAATCCTGTAATCGAGGACTTTCGTGGTACTTTTCCTGACGTTTCAGGGGACAACGTCACGACTGCTTTTGATGCATTGTTGATTCTGAATGGACTTGCGTTGGTGGGTGCTGCAGAAGGAGAAGGCAGCTTGTATCCCCTAGTCGCTGAACCTCAGGATTTGTCTGCAGACGCGGAGGCGGTGGAACTGTGGGTGGTGGAAAACCCTGCGGTTGCAAATCGTTTTCCAGCAAAGCTTGCAGCGGTCTCACATCCCGCGGATCAAGCGATCCTCGAGCTTTATTCATCACCTGCGGCCGTCAATGAAATGATGGCCGATGATGCACATGAGTCTGGTTTGAAACTTTTGGGTGCGAATTGGATTTAAAAAGTTTGCGATTGTAGATTTGCAACGGCTAATGTGTTTTTTATACCCAATGCAAGCCTTCATCATCGGGCTCTTCATCNGCATCAAGATATGCTAAATGGTCCTTGTCTATGAATCGGCCCAACAGGGCCCGGACGGGAACCAGGAAGGCGATGAAAATTGGAAACATGATCTTGACCGGATTAGATGGGCTGAGGTTCACAACGCAAAGCACGATTAGGCAGATCAACTGCACAAGCGTGAATAGGTGAATTGTGCGTGTCGGAACCCGTCGTGTGTAGTG
Organism: Rhodopirellula sp.; assembly: GCA_002689655.1. Lineage (GTDB taxonomy): Bacteria > Planctomycetota > Planctomycetia > Pirellulales > Pirellulaceae > Rubripirellula. The sequence goes on from NZHC01000066.1 coordinate 1,359, forward strand.
ATTCACTGGGTACAAAGCAGAGTCCATAAGCCAATAGCCAAGACGCTCGATGAACTGGATTCCTTTGAGCGATACAAAGCCCATGAACAGAAAGATGCCATACAAGGCTGCCATCGGCACGTATTGGAGAAGCGAAAGAGCGAGTAACGTTAGGGCAATCAGAATGTGAATTGCAACAGCCGTGATGCGATTCTCAATGACATGAATGATTTCAGTTTGGTGATTTTCCTGACCCACAACTTCTTCCGTAATTGCCAAGGAACGTACATGTGCCAGTGAGCGTACCGTTGCGGCAACCATCCAAGGCCATCCGAACAGTGAGCAAAGCCCGACAAGGCCTCCTATGACAGCGAGATCCCAGTGATAGGACTCTCCTTTTACTAGGTGATTACCAGGGCTGTTGACCAGTCGAGCCGTGATGTTTTGGGAGAGAAAAATCAGAACTGTTGCGAGGATTGCCGGCCCGATGGCTATCAGTTTCAGTTCGAGCGGTACCTGTCCAAGATTCACAAACCATGATCCGCCCTCTTTCGCTGTCTCGGTGGCGCTACCGACTGTCAGGGTATCGACGGTGTTTGCGTCACCAAGCCACCAAGCGACTCCGATCATACAAGCCAAAGCGATCGATGGACCAAAATCGGCGAGGAATTCACGCATCCAAGGAAATAGGTAGATGCTGCTGCGGAACCGAGCCAGCGACATTGCGATGTAAAAAGTTCCGATTGCCAGAATCAGTGCAAGAAGTGCTTTCTCTGTTCCTCCGCTACCTGGATTTTCAAACGTTTCGATGATGCCTTCCACAGCTTTGTAGATAAAGATCAAAGACATCAATGCTGAGAAAATTTCATCTGTAAATCGCGTGAAGTATTTCATCAAGTTGCTGGCATTGCCTATAGCCAGCAAACACGTAAGGATCGCCGTCCAAATCCCGACCCAGCCGTAAATACCTAGGAAGTTGGGTCCTTGTTCGAGATCCTGGCAGAGTTGGTAAAGAATGATCGTAAAGATCAGCATCGGCCCAATGCCGCCGAGAATGATCAGCGGTTGTCCTGCGATCAAAGCGTACACCACACCACAAACGGCCGTTGAAATCAGCATCTCCTGCGTGCCAATCGCCCCGTCTGTATTATCACCCAGCAACCCACCAAATGTGATTGCAGGAGCGAGGCAGGCAAAGAACATGAACACGATTGACGCAATGCTTTTGGCTCGCAAACCATCCTTGAAGTCAGCTATGTAGTGGGGAAGTCGGCGTTTGATATCCGCTTTAATTCCTGCAAATGCACGCGGAGCTGACTTTAGGCCATCCGTAACTTCTCGAGGCTTTGGTGGCGCTGCGAGAACATTGCGATTGATGTGTCGTTCAATTGCATCTGCCACATCCTGCTGCGTTTTTGCGTAGGTCAGCTCAAAGTGAAATACATTGTCCGACATCAATCGTGCGATCGATGAGAGTGTATCCAGATGTTGTAGCGTTTGTTGTTCCGAACCAATCAGCAGGAAAATGAACCGTGTTGCAATACCATCCGGAGCTCCCAGATTCGCCCCGTGTCGCAAGCGTACGAATACCATTGCAGGTTCTGCAATCGACTCACTGTAAAAGTGTGGAACAGCGCAGGCTTGACCAATCACGGTGGGAACCATCTTTTCCCGTTCCAAGACTCCCTCAATTACTCCTGCTTGCTGGCTCTCTGGCAGCCGACCTGTTTGAACTAAAAACTCAACAGCAGCCTCAATAATCTCTTCCATGCTTCGCGCATCAAGATTGAGGAGGCAGGATCCGCCAGAAATTGCTTGGAACAGTGTCTTCACGTTGGTGGCCCTCGAGAGCGAGTGCTGTGCTGTGGGAGATAGGGTCGGGTATGCTGATTATGTTTGACTTCCGAAATCCGCGCCTCTTTCGGAATTAACACATCGTGCCCAAGCATACCAATATGTCGAAATGGGTCACAATAGTCGACACGTACTTGAACGATAGCCGCACCGGCTAGCACTGTCACGTCTGTTCAAGAGTACAAGTAACAAGTTGGCGTATGATCTTTGCTAAACTTGACAGAAATGATGGCAATTCAGGCAGATACAGTGAGCATTGGGCCGTGTATCTCGTGTTTTACGTTCCAGTCGCCAATCATTCAGTGGAAGCTGGATTCTGTACGGTACTGAGATTGGGCTCGGTTGTGTCGGCGAGTTCGGCTTGAACTCGCGAGTCCGCAGTCAATTCTCGCAGCCCGGCGAGCTCTTCACGGAGGCAATTGAAGGAATCTGAGGCGTCTGTCCAGAAGTCGCCTTGGCGAGAGAAAATGGGCGCCACGTTTTCACCGTTGGCGAGTTTTCTCAGTTCTCGCCGCAGGCGGAACATGGGCCCTACGAAGCGATTTGAGATGTGAATTAAGTCGTAAGCGAATAGGGGGGCAAGCAACATCAGCCCTGGCGCCCAGAAAACGGCTTCATCAAGGCAACGCAGCAGCGATTCTGAGACCGGTTCCTTTGGATGACTCAGCGCATCGGAGAGAATGAAGATGACCAGCAAATAGATGGCGGTAGCGGCCGCGTAGATGGCCGTTCGGCGGATCAGAGTGCCCTGAACGCCGGCATCAATCAGGATCCGCTGTCGCATAGGTGTTACGTTAGAAGTCGAATTCATCTCGCTAAAGGTCCAATGGAAGGAACTAATTGGAAATTGCTCCCGAGATCGCCCCGGCGGAGGATTCAAAGCTATCGCCCGTTTTGGTGGCCGAATGAACGACGGCGAAGATACAGGCTCCAATAATCATGGCGAGCATGGTCGCGTACTCAACGGTTGTGGGACCATCTTCTTCAGCCAAGAATTTTTTGGAATCTTGAATTTTTGGCATCGTGGAATCACCTCTTGCTATTTGTCCCCGCTGCGGTTTCTAGGAATTAGCAGGAAGAATTTCAACCTGTGCCAAAACTTTAGTTCGCGATTGTGCGTACTTGTTGCCTTTGCCGCCCCGTGTTGCCGAAAACCTGTGTTCCGCCAATTTTTTTCAGATTAATCAGTGTGTATTGATTGTCAGGAGCAACTGTTGCCTGCCACTAAGGTGGTCCTTTGGTACCCTATGGGCCGACAGTCCGTCTCGTCTTCAAGTTTGAGCCCCGAGTTATGTTTGGACCCATTTTCAATCGCGAAGCGACTGTGGTCCCCAAACGCGGTAAGACTTACTTGATCAGGGGCTTGTACGTCTTGACCCTATTTCTTCTTCTGTGCACCGGTTATCTGGTTTTGGACGGATCTAGATCCTTGGCAACCAGCGGCGACTCGGCCCGATTTGGCGGTTGGATGTTCACATTGCTGGCTCCATTGCAATTACTCGTTCTGGCCAGTTTTGCTGCGGTCGGTGCTGCTAGCAGTGTCGCTCAGGAAAAGGATCGGCGGACCTTGTTGCTGTTATTGCTGACCCGGCTCTCAGGTTTCGAAGTGGTTGTGGGGAAACTGACAGCTACGTTGTTGACGCCGATGACAATGTTGCTGGGAGCTCTTCCCCTGTTTATGACATTGCCTCTTCTGGGCGGTGTATCGCCTCAGCAGGTTTTGGGGGTTTTTGTCGTTACCGCAGCAACCATTGTCTTGGCGGGTAGCATCGGCACTGTGGTGGGAATGTGGCGGGATAAAACTTTCCAGGCGATTGCCATGACGGTGCTGGGGTTGCTGTTGTACGTGGGAATCGGCGAGGTGGTGGCTGAAGTACTTGTTGGTGCGTCGCAATCGATTACCTTGATTTTCAGCCCGCCACGAGCACTGGCTGCTGCAGCATCACCCTTGGCTAGCTTGTCCTATGAGACGGCTTTGGGGGTCATGTACTTTGTCGTTAGCAATGTGGTGCTTGCTACTTTGGTATTGGCGTTGGGCGTCGCAAAGGTGCGAGTATGGAACCCTTCGCGTGATGTCAGGCTTAAGGCTCCGGATATGGAGTCCTCGGAGGAACTTGAAAATCAGGGGGCTGTGACGGACTGGAAGGCTCGCTCGCCAAGACGAGTGTGGGACAACCCGATTCTGTGGCGGGAAGTTCGCACTTGGGCCTACGGACGCAAAATTGTTGTGATCCGAGTTGCGTTTGTTTGTTTCTTCCTTTTCATTGCTGCTGTGCTGTATTCACAGGTACAAACCGGTGTTGCCATGGAAGCGGGTGGACGAATTGGGCGGGCTCTGCCCTCGGCAACAATTCCGATTGCTGCCCTGGGGGTGCTGAGTCTTGTACTGGTCAACGCATTAGCCGTTAATTCTGTAACTGGTGAACGCGATGGACTCGCCCTCGATCTGTTACTCGCAACCGACCTAAGTCCGCAGGAATTTATTTTTGGAAAGTTGGTGGGAGTACTTTATGTAGCCAAGGAAATGATTTTGCTCCCGATCGCTTTGGTGATTTTTCTCGCAGCATGCGGGGTGATGACTTACGAAAACATGGTTTACGTCATCCTCGGAGCAGTCATTTTGTATGTGTTTGTGACGATGTTGGGCTTGCACTCTGGGCTGAACTACGTTGCGGGCCGAACGGCAATTTTAGCAAGTTTGGGAACCGTGTTCTTTCTCTGCGTGGGGATTGCAATCTGCATGACAATCATGGTCAGTTTCCGGGGTGCGTTTCAGCTCCAATTAGCGCCGTTCTTGGTGATGATTCTGGGGGGTGGTGCGGCACTCTTTGCGTCATTGGGATGGCGGAATCCTTCGTCCGCGATCTTTTTTGCATCGTTTGGGTTACCCTTGGTCACCTTTTACGCGATCACACAGTTTTTACTGCAGACAGATCACCTTTACGTATTTTTTGCAATGTTGGTCGGCTACGTTTTCACAACGGCGGCGATGATGATTCCTTCGCTGAGCGACTTTGATGTGTCGTTGGAACGGGACCGCGGTGTTGGTGGAGACGACGCTTGACTTGGATCACAGACGTTTGGCTTTGGCTTCTCGCCATGGGCATTCTGATCATGTTCAGCGCCCTTTTTAGCGGCAGTGAGGCAGCCATGTTTTCGCTGACTAAGCGAAATCTGAAAAGGCTTACTCGCGGAGGCGTAGGGGGCCGAATCACAGCGAAAATGCTCCGGGATCCAGAGCACTTGTTGTCAGCAGTGTTGTTTTGGAATCTGCTGATCAATATGACTTATTTTGCCATTGCAGCGATTGTCGGCACGCGGCTGGAAAATAATGTTGACGCGGGTCGAACAGTGGCGATCGCGTTTACGATTGTGAGTCTCCTGAGCATCATTTTTTTTAGTGAGATGTTGCCCAAGAGTGTTGCTGTTCTGGCTCCCCTGCGAATATCTATCATGCTGGGGCCTCCCCTGTCACTTGCTGTACGCATGGTGGGTCCGATTGTGCCGCTGGTCACTGCTGTCAATCAGGCTGCTAGTCGTCTGGTTTGGCCCTCCTTTAAACCCGAGCCAGAAATAGATCTTGCAGATATTGAACGTGCAATCAACTTGGGGACTGACGATGCCGCACTATTGCAACGTGAACGAATGGCATTGCAGGGGCTAGTTGAAATCGCTGAGACTCGCGTCGGTGAATTGATGCGACCACGCAATAAGCTCTGGATGTGTTTTGCTACGGTCGACGCTCAACATGTTCTCGACGCGATGCCCGCCAGTGGTTACCTGATGCTGACAGATTCGACGGGTGACATGATTACTCACTCAGCAGGAGTGCGCACGCTGCGCCCCAGTCAGTTGGATGATTTATCTTCGTTTTTTGAGCCAGTGATTTATGTACCCTGGTCCGCTCTTGTCTCACAAGTCCTGGATCGACTGAATGAAGAACATCGCTCAGTCGCGGTGGTAGTGAATGAATTTGGCGAGTTGTTGGGGGCAGTTTCAATCGATGCAATCATGCGGAATATCCTCGCTCCCCGTCAGCAGCAGGACCCTCTGGGTGAAGTTGTAATACAAGAGGTGGGGGAAAACCACTTTCTTGTATCCGGCTTGGTAAGTGTGCGAGCGTTGACAAAACGGCTTGGCATCGACGCGACGGAAGATGGAGTCAACACCGTCGCCGGTTACATCCAAAGAAATAACGAGCGTTTGCCCCGAGTCGGCGATACAGCGAGATTGGCTGGATTTCTACTGACGGTGCTGGAAGCTGAGGACAATGGTATTTGGATCGATATTGTCGAGGGTGAATGGGAGGAAGATCTTCCATGATCGTTGCAGGACTGTTGTTTCTTCTGGGGCTATCACTCAGTGCATTCTTTAGCGGTAGCGAGACAGGGTTTTACCGAGTTTCGCGTACACGTCTCGTGCTTGATGGCTTGAGCGGATCCAAGATGGCTCGGTGGATGATCTGGTTGCTCAATCATCCCGCAATTTTTGTGGCTACCACACTGGTGGGGAATAATCTTGCCAACTATGTCACCAGTTTAGCTATCGTGATGGGGGTCGCTGTGTGGTTTGGCGTCGGTTCCAGCGCCGAGTTGCTGGGGCCAATTTTGTTAACACCAATTGTTTTTGTGTTTGGTGAACTGCTGCCAAAGTACCTCTTTTATCATGCTCCCTATCGGTTGTTGAATGCAGCTCGCCCACCGCTGCTGCTGGCGACAGTTTTGTTGAGTCCGGTTTCGCTAGTTCTTGGCTTGTTGGGGCGAGTGCTACAGAAAGTCACTGGTCAGACCCCCTTTCGCTTACGATTGGCCATGGCCCGTGGTGAGTTGGAACAGGTATTGAAGCACGGCCATGAGGCGGGGATTCTGGTTGCCGGTCAAAGATCTCTCGCGCAGCGTCTATTCGAAGTGGGCGGTGAGCCAGCAATATCTTTTGGAGTTCCGGTTGAACGACTGGCAATCGTTTCAACTCCAATTGATGCCGAGCACGCACGGCATGAAGCGCGTCGGCACAACCATCCGATGATCCTTGTTCAGGATCAAAAAGGAATCCTTGGTTTTCTGTGGTACGCTGATCTGTGCGGTGATTATCCTAACTTGGAATGTCAGCCAGTGTTCAATGGCGGATCTGAAGACCGTCACTTGCAGGTGCTACTGAGTCTCTACGACAATGCCAGTGAAATCGCAGTACTTAAAGATGATCAGGCGAAGATTCGGGGTGTCGTGACTCGACGTCAGTTGATGCAACCGCTGATCAAATGACCGTAGTGCGGTTAAGCGTTTGTTTTCTTGTAGCCAAGCTCAGTCAAGACTGAGAGCATCTCGTCGCACGTAAGATAGCGACGATGATGTTGTACCTTGTATGCGTCGATTGCCACAGCCAATTCGCGACCGGCATGTGATAGCCTGCTATGCGAACTCCCGAATTGTCGACGCTCGGCCTGCTGCTGCCCTCCCGTTGCGTCATTTCGTCGATCAACGAATTCGATAGACGGAGCAATAGCGTCGTGGCTCCCTGGAAAGGGTTGCCCAACACCGTTATACAGTGACATGATGAGGCTCCATTTAGAAGCGAGTTGCGTGTGCAAACCCTAAAATATTGCACTACCAAAGGACTAGGAAAGCCTAGCCTAAAGAATCAGGGTGCGTCGGCAGTATGTTCTGAATTGCCAAGAACTGTATGCTTTTAACGCGGTACCGCAACTTCGAGCGATGATTCTTCCTGCGGTCCGCAGGCCTAATAGCGTTGTAATTCGTGTAATCCGAAGAACTGTTGTTCTTGACCTTGTCGCGTCTCACTGTTTAGCCAATATGGTTGAGACTCTAGCGAGTACTACGAAATAGGATTGAAGTGGCGTATTCGAAATGGAAAGCTGTCGACAGAGAGAGCTGACAGAAAGTTGGAAAGCAACTTCATGGTTCGCGAGCGTTAGGTGGGTGCGACTGCCAATCATTGGCACCTCGCCTTGTCTGTCACGTGTGATCCTTCGTCAATGACGCAGTCGCTCATCTTTGCCAGCGGATTCAATGGCGATTCGTTGTTTGGCGGTTTGTTGTTTGGCGGTTTGCTGTTTGGCGGTTTGCTGTTTGGCGGTTTGTAATTCTGCGATGAGGACACCGTCTTTAAAAAGCTCGGGAGCGACTTCGGATGCCTGTTCCAAGGCAGATCGAGCGCGTTCCACTTGGCCGTCTTCAAGTTCAAGTGCCGCCAATTCAAGCAAGGGTTCAGGAACACTTCCATCCTTGGCGATGGCTCGTCGGAAACTTACCTTTGCATCGTCGGTTCTACCCTCTTGACTCAACGCGATCCCTCTTAGGAAGTCCACGCGGGGGGAAGCTGCATCTACCCCATGCGTGTCGTGCAAGCGATCAAGGGTTGCCAAGACACGGTCATAACGTTTCTGTTGCAGGTAAATCTCAGCTGCCGTTTGTTGTACCTTGGGGTAATCCGGCTGCAACGCTAAGGCACGGTGGTACGCGGCAAGGGCTGGCTGTAAGGCTGGATGATCAGGATCAGTGACACCAGCGGCTGCTCGAAGGCAATCACCATAAAGTGCCCACGCTTCTGCCGAATCACGCTCAGATTCTAATGCCCATAAACTGTGGGTTTTCGCTTCTTCAAGTCTGCCCATGTCCAGGTACATCTGCCCCACGCGTTGCACCATCTTGGGGTCTCCGGCGCTGAGGCGAACCGCTTGTTCCATGTGTTCTACTGCCAGAGCTCTTTTGTCGCGATTCCAATGTGCTTCTGCGAGGCCCCAGTGAGCACGCTCATCATTCTCTGATTTATCGAGTGCTTGGGTGAATAGTTTCTCAGCATCTTCCCAACTGCCGTTGTGGATTTTCTGAAAACCCAAACCGGAGTGACGTCTCGCGTCAATCAACTTTTGCTGTTGTTTGTGGCTCATGCTCTGGCAGCCACAACAGGCAAACACTGTCAGTGACAGCAGTTCGAGAAGTCGTGGGGGTAATTTGACGGACATGATTGGTTCCAGAGCGGCGTCGACACTCCTCGGGAACTACCAAAATCTACCCTTTTACGCAACGCGAGCTCCCATTCTCATTCGAGAACGCACCTGACACGGCTGGGATTTAATGATCAATTAGCGCATCATGAACATCCTTGGAAAGTTGAATTCTCGCCGCTGACCCCAGAACATCGCAAGCATGCCTGCCAAATTCGAATCGTTTGGAATCAAATTTCTCTATCCCGACAACTGGAAAGAAATTGAGCGGCCGGTAGATGAGGGCAGTGATGGTGTCACATTGGAGTTGCCTACTGGAGGTTTTGTCAGCCTTGAGCAAGAGCTTGAGGGTAAATCGGTCCGTGAGATCATAGAGGAGGTGGCCGACTCAATCGGCGAGGAATACGACGAGATCGAGCGTGAAGAAGTATTTTTGACCGGGGCATTACCGAACGAAAAGTCAATCGACTTCCGATTCTACTATCTCGATCTGTTGATCGTCTCGCGACTGATCATTTTGCTAGCAGGAGGTAGAACCTTGATTTTACAACTGCAGGCCGAGAGCCGCGATTTTGACGAGAATGAACTCGTATTCGCGGCAATTCTGAAGCAAATTCGCGAATCGATCTAAACCAGATCCTGCTTGCGTTTCTTGCGACGGCTCTTGCCACAATCACGGCAGATACCCTGGATAATCATTCGATGACCGCTGACGCGAAAGCCTTTCTCGGCTGCCACTGTGTCTCTGATCTTCATTAGGTCTGTGCTTTGAAACTCGAATAAGTTTCGGCAGCGAGTGCAATACAGGTGATCGTGTTGGGGATAACCGTAATCCAATTCGTAGACAGTTCGCCCGTCTAGCTGAAAGCTTTTCAGAAGTCCCGCATCAACAAATTCGCGAAGGGTTCTATAGACAGTCGCGGAACTGACGTAGTTTTTTTCGCCCCGACGCGGGAGTCGATCGATCAATTCATCTGCGTCAAAATGGTCGTGTTCCTCGAATACTGCTTCAATCAGAAACTTCCGCTGACTGGTCTGCCGCAAACCACGTGTTTGCAAATACTCCTCGAACCGCTCTCGAGGCGATGAAGATACGTTCAGTGGTTCGAGCGAGTCAGCGGTAGACACAAGTATTTTCAGTTGCAATTGGGATCGTATGCACTCTCAAAGTGGAGCCAAGCATCCAATGCATTATGACATGCATGTCTGCTCCCGCCACACCTAACCGCGAAGCTATGACCGGAAAAAACAGCCGATAGGCGGAGAGTTTTAGCCACATACCAAAAACCGCGGCGAGGTATGGACCTCGCTTGCACTTCCGTCATCCGGTGTTACGCCGGGAACAGGTTATTTTTAAAACCGGATCTGATCGGCTTACCTAGGCGTACTGATCGAGGAGCCGGTCGAGCGCTGCATCCATTTTCTCAGCTGTCTCGTAGCTCCCGTCAGCGATTTGTCTCCGAATTTCTGCGACGCGGTCGATCCGGATCTCACCGCCACCAGCGACGGTAGGATTAGGAGCCATGCGGTTCACACCGCCGGCCGCGTTGGATAAATCGAGTTGGTCTACCGCACCTTTTGGGGGGGTCGGAGTCGCTTCAGCCGGTTTTTGCGGCTGGCTACGTTGGGCTGCAGCACTGGGCTGCGTCGTTGAAACCCGATAGGGGCCGTATATCTGCATAATCGAATTGCTCCCGTGTGGGACTGGAACTTCCATCGAATCGATAACACCCTCAGAGGGTGCAATCCTGTCGAGTCGAGTGGATGCGAAAGCGCGTAGTGACCGGGCCAGCAACATCAAATCATCCTGATCAAACGAAGTGATTGGCCATTTCCGCACCGGTCGTCAGCGCCGTGATCCTTGTCCCAGGAAGCAATCCGTAAGCGAAGAGAGACTTTTCAGCGCGAAGGGAGCGGAAACAAAGGCGTCATCGACCATTCCGCGTACCGAACTGCAGTCATTCCTTCAAAAACAGATATAAACATGGGCCAAGGAAGCTGGACAGTAGCAAACGCGTGAAACAAGCAGCAAGATCAAACTGAAGGCGACGCAAATTTGGTCCGAATCTAACCCGCTTTTTTTCGGCAGACGCCCCAAGTTACCATGCCAGACTGTTTTTTCAGCGTTTGCAGCCATTTGACGGTGTTTCCCATCACCACAATTTCAACACACTCACCAAATGGTGTCGCTGATCAGGCCACAGGAAAGTTATGTCCAATTTCATTTTTTCTCGGAAATTGCCCGTTTGTTTTTGCTGCTTTCCAAACCTTATGATTGCGTCGCATGAAAAGTACCCAAATTGCAGCATGCGTTCCAAGCTACTGATGATCTGTGCGGTGAATCATTCGTCTGGAAAAATTCTGCAGCATGGTTGAGTCGGTGAACCAGTGGCACCAGATTCAAGTGATTATTGGAGAGGTGGACTGCCAATACGACATGGTGCTCCATGCGTTTTTGGTAAAGCTGCAGCACTCACCATCGTCAGCAGATGTGAGGGGTTCGTATCACTGCTGACATGTTGAGTGCCATCACGAAAAATTGCTCAGGCTCCATCTTTTTAAGGACCAATTGTCCATCACCCACATGGTTGCTGTTCTTGGCTTTGCTGTCGCCATAAAATAAAAATCGGTGTTTGCAATGCTGAGTACGGCGGGATTGATTTCAATCATCTGGTTAGTGGCACGTCTGCACGTCCCCAGAACTGTGTATCCAAGTCTGACCACGCCTATGTTGAGATCTTGTTTCAGTTTTTAGTGAGCTTGCAACAACAAGCTAATCCTACTTTGCTCCCCGAAGTAAGGTCTGGTTACGAACGATGGGTTCCGGTGATTCGCATTGCGTGGACCATGCTTCCGTAAATCAGTCACAAGCCGCAATCATCTGTCAGGACCTATAGAACCTCAAACAGTTTTCTTTTCGAGGCAATCGATTCGATATGGGAAGCAAATACCCTTTCAGTCTGAGTGGCTGCAATTACAGGAAGTGCTGAGGATCTGGGATGGCGGGCAAGACTCTAGTCATAGTCTGGAAGCTTTCCAACTGTGGCATGCAAATAAGCGATGGCGAAGGTAATTCCTGTGACAAAAGAAAGTGACGGCTCACACTGGGGCTTCAGTAAGAGTGCTCACTTTTGTTTCTGTGGCCGTTGGCCACCTGTTTCTGCGTTCTCTGTTTTCCCCTGGCGCAGAGCTGGTCATGATATTAGGGGAGTGAAAGTTCTTAACTTCAGTTTGTACAACATCAGTACCCTGTTCCCAATTTGAGTTGTGCTCGTTGGATTTTGCTTGTTTTTTTTGAAGACATGGTGATTTCAGGTTGGGGCACGACTTTGGCGAAAATCATTGGACTGTGAAGTGCCAACGAAGTGAGTTACTGTTAAGTGGACTGACGAACCTGCATTTCCCCGTTGAAGAGACTTTTGCTTGTCAATTACGCCTCCCCGTGACGAAGCCTCCGTCGCCGTGCGTCAGCGTCTTTACGTGGATGCCAAGCGTGCTGCGGTTTGGGGCTTGGGGGTCAACTTTCTTTTGGTGTTGAGTAAATTGACGGGAGGAATAGCCACGGGGTCGGCAGCACTTGTTGCAGATGCTGTGAATTCGATCGGTGATGTTGCAAGTTCCATGGCTGTCCGTGGAGCCCTCAGCATGGCTCAGGTTGAGGAGGACGCTGATCATCCGTATGGCCATACCAAAGCCGAGTCCATCGCAGGTCTCAGTGTTTCACTACTGGTTGCGTTCAGCGCAGGATTGCTGGCACTGGAGACAATCAAGCGTTTTGGCAATGAGTTAGAGGTGCCGGGTGTTACGGCCGGTGTGATCGCTGGAATCTGTGCCGTGATCAAGGAGGTGATTTATCGATACACAATGCGAGTTGCCAAGCGTCTCAATTCCTCCTCGCTTACGGCTGTGGCATGGGATCATCGTAGCGATGCGATTGGATCGGGATTGGTCGCTGTCTCTCTGACTGCAGCTCCATATGTGGGTGATTGGGGACGGTACATCGACCCAATCGCAGCGCTCTGTGTTTGTGCTGCATTGATTTGCACAGGAGGAAAAATCTTTTTTTCAACTGCAGGTGAGTTGATGGACCAGCAAGCAGATGGAGGAACAGTTCAGCAGGTTCGGGAAATTGCTGAGGCAGTCGGTGGTGTTCAGGCTGTTGAGAAACTTCGTGTTCGAAAGAGCGGGCTCGAATACTTCATTGAAATTCATGTGCAGGTGGACGGCTTGATGACGGTGGATGCCGGCCATCGAATTGCCCACCATGTTAAAGACCAGCTATTGGTCAGTTTGCCGAGGGTTCGAGATGTGCATGTGCACATCGAACCATTTACTTGCAGCACGGAATTTGCTGCAAAGTAATCAGCCAACGATTTGAAAACCAATCATTTGATTAAGTTGCATTGGCCATTTCAGCGAGCTGTACTGTTGCCCTGCCTTGCTCTTTCTCAAGATAAGCACGCCCAAATTTGACGTTCACGTGATCCCACGGGAGCTTATCCATTAACTCGTATTTTTCGTGGACCTGTTTCTCCACATCAATGCCAGCATCTGCGATGGCATCCCACCAACGTTGGGCATCGAGGTACTCGTGCCAGCCGTCCATCCTCGCGCCACGTTCCCAAGCCAGCCGAATCGCTTCTCCAGTACGGCGATCGCCACGGCTCAGGACACCTTCCAGCAGGCTTGTTTCGATATCGTGGCATTTGATGTTCACACTGCGAATACGACGTCGACTCCATAGATATTTGTGGGCCCACTGGAAGTACTCGCGTCGTTGCATCCCATTCCACTGGTACGGGGTGTGTGCTTTCGGAACAAAATTGGACACGCTGGCGGTGACGCGGGCATAACGACCATTGACTTCTTTGCCAACGGTAGCGATTTTTTCCGCTAGGTCGACAATGCCATCCAAGTCGACGGGCCTTTCGCCAGGTAGCCCGCACATGAAATACAGTTTGATACTCTCAAAGCCATTTTGGAATGCGACTCGGCAACCTTCAATTAAATCACTATTCTTGATTTTCTTTCGGATTTGCTCACGCATGTCATCACGAGCAACCTCAGGTGCAAGAGTCATGCTGCGTCTCCGTTCACTTCCAAGCAGAATGGGGAGTGTACGCAGTTGCTCGTTAACTCTTAGACTTGGGACGCTGATGTTAACACCCAGTGGTTTGAATACCTCATGTAGTTTTGTAACAAGAGGCTCAAAGTGTGGGTAGTCACTGCTGGACAACGACAGGATGCTGATCTCGTTGTAACCGGTGTTCTTATAGCTCTCGATGGTTGCGTTAACGATTGTGTCGACTTCACGCACTCTTAGTGGCCGCTTAATGACGGTGCTTTGNCAAAAACGACATAGATGTGGACAGCCCCGCATGATCTCTACCGCAATTCTGTCATGAACACATTCGATGTAGGGAACAATAGGACTTGATGGCAGCGGAATACCATCCAGATCACTGATGACGCTTGGAGCAATGGTTTCTGGAACATCACTGCGTGTACGGTGAAGAGTCGCGATGCGACCGTCCCCATACTCTGGCATGTAGAACCGCGGTACATAAGCTGATTCGATTGCTTGGGCCACAATCACGAGCGCTTCTTCACGCTGCTTGCGTCCTTCCTCACCGGTTGCAAAAGAACCATCCGGAAGTTGTCGTTCACGTTTGAGTTTTAGCCACAGGTCACACACCGTCGGCAGCACGGGTTCCCCGTCCCCTGTAATCATCACGTCGAAATAGTCAGCCATCGGTTCTGGATTTTGGCAGCAGGGACCTCCGGCAAGCACCAGTGGATCAGCCATGGTGCGGTCATTCGCTTTCAACGGTACGCCACCCAGATCAATCATGGTCAGAACATTGGGCGAACTGATTTCATACTGCAAAGACAGGCCAATGACATCAAACTCACTTAACGCGGTGAATGTTTCCAAGCTGTAAAGAGGGATGTCGTGTTCGCGAAGCAGTTTCTCCATGTCCGGCCACGGCGTGAATACGCGCTCGGCGCACCACTCTTCGCGACGATTGATGAGCGAATACAGAACCTGCAGGCCATGATGACTCATGCCAATGGTGTATGCGTCGGGGAAGCCAAGGCAAAGTTTTCCCTGAACCTTGGCATGATCCTTCACGACGATATTGCGTTCTCCACCGACGTACTGAGCAGGTGTCTGCACATGCGGCCAAACACGGGATTCGAGCTTGCGGCGGCGTTCATGGTTGATCATGGTGTTCTGTCGCTACGGTAAAAACGTGACGGTAAATGAAAGGAGGGGCACCGATCCTATCAGCGGACCGCGGATAGTCTCTTTCAATGGGGTCGGCATTTCCTTGCCAGACACGTTAAAGTGTGGCTGAGAAGGGGCTATTTGTACAAGGCAAACCAGCATGGAAAAGAGAAAACGATTGTGAGCGATTTTGAAATAGTGGGAAAAATCACCGATTTTGAGGAAGGACAAGGACGGGCCGTGCCCGTCGACGGGCGAATGGTCGCAGTTTTTCGAACCGGAGAAGAATGGTTTGCGATCGATGACCTCTGTCCTCACATGGGGGCCTCGCTCGCTGAAGGATACGTTGAAGGGAAAATGGTGACCTGCCCCTGGCATGCCTGGCGTTTTTGTATTCGTGATGGAACTTGGGAGGATAANCCCAAGACGCGAGTTGATTGCTTCGAGGTCAAAGTTGATGGCGATGACGTGTTGGTTCGGGAAAAAATCACATCCGATGACGAGTANTATTCTCTCAATCGGTTTTCTTCTACCTCAGTTTTGACTTTTTGTTTCCAATAAAACACTGGATTCGCCAAGCGGCAGTGCTAGGAGCAACGCTATGGTCGCCCAAGCTGTGGCGCTCGTCGAGATGAATTGATCTTTCTCGTGGGGAAAACCCGTTTCAAAGTATTTCTGGAAAGGCTTGCTCCTCGACTTCACATGCCATGACCCTTGTACTGTCTGGTGTTTCAGAAGATAGTCAATGCCACTGATATAGGCTGTTTGCTGGCGATCGGTTTGACCGGTTCGGGCGAGTCCTACCAGAACCGTTGCGGTTGCGTATGGGTCGCTTTCCATCCCACTAATCTGACTCCAACCACCATCAACTCGCTGAGTTTTGATCAAGTTAGCGGTAAAATGTTTCATCGCCTCTGTGGACGCATTGAGATACCTGAGTGTTCGCAGGTGAAATACTTTGTCCTCGGTTGTTTCTGGCGTAGCAGAGAGAAGCCATTTTAAAGTGGCTTTGTACCGCCTTTTAACAGCAATTTGCTGATTATCGTTGCTGTAATATTTTAATGCCCGGATCGCGAGATACGTGGTTGTGAAATCACTTGATTCAGATGGTGGCCGATTGCTACTGCATTGCCAGTGATCAGAATCCCCAGGTGATGCCAACAGGAAGTGAGTCACCGCATCAACAATGTGATCGACAGGGTACTGACTGACTTCCAAAGTCCATAAGGCGTAACCAGCCGTATCAACGCCACCACCCTGCCCCTTTCCGTCAGCGTAATTCTGTTTCCCTTTTCGCAGATGCGCGATCGTATGTTTGATTTGTCTTTCGTAATTACTGGTATCAATCTTAAAATTTCGCAACTTTGCCTCACTCAGGGCCATGACCGGAAGTGCTTGGCTATGGCAGGTAAAGCATTTGCGTTGTTTGGATGAACCTGTTGATGCCTTTTCCAGAAGTGGGAGAGCTGCCTCAATCGCTTCACGGATTTCGCTCTCCTCGAGGGACATTTGCTTCGGTTCATCATCGGCTGTGCAAACGCTGCCGATCAATTTCAGCGTCACCAGCGCGACGATAAACAAAACTCGATACAACCAGCGTTGCGGAAAATTCATGCTTGAAACCGAAACGAGTGATGGAGCACACGAGGCTGGATCAGATGCAGGATCAACGGTTTGACTTTTTCGGCTACTGCCGCTTTGCATTGAAGGTGTTGTCATTGCGTTTGGGTTGACCATTTTTCGCTGACGATTGAGAAATTTCTGAGTCTCGCAGATACAGAACGCCAGAAATTAAAATTTCTGAAGACTGTTGCTGGGTGTGTGGTTACTTGGGTTTAATCCTGCTTTTTTTCATGCCAGTTCTCGAGACTTAAAATCTCACCTGTTTCTATTTGGCTCGGATCAACGACAACATGTTTGATGCGTTGCCGCTTCCAAGTGTATGTCATGTGCACCATGCCGTCCTTGGTTTGAATGATGGCGGGATAACTGAATTCCTGTTTCTCTTCCTGTTCCAGAACTGCAACTTTTTTCCATTGCAAACCATCGGAAGACATTGCGAGATTCAAGAGTCCCCTCCGCCCCCAGCCTGTGGTTCCAGAACCAAGGTGGTTGTAGATCATCAGGTGTCGTCCATCCTGAAGGGTAACCACTTCAATGCCAGAATTTGGATTGGGCAGGTTGGTCGCTTGCATGGGTGACCATGTCTCACCATCATCTGCTGAAAAACTGGTGCTGATTACACTCTCTTTTGTTCTGCACAGGACCTGAATGCGGCCATCATGATGCTTTAGGAAGGTAGGTTGGATGGCATTGAATTGCTTGGATTCATTGATCGGTCCAATTCGTCTCCATGTGCCTGTTGGTTTTCCCTGTTCGAGCGCAACTTTTTCAAAATGTACTCGCCAGCCGTCATGTTCTGTTGATGAACCACAGAGCAGGTTTTTGTTAGCGAGTAGCATCGGTTTGCAGCGGACAGGCCCATCGATTTCTTCGGGCAACCGACGGCGGTCACGGAATGTTCGGCCCTGATCGTAACTGAACATCATTTCGCCCCACCAAGAACGTGGGTCTGGACCAACTTTAAAAAATAGCGATGTGGGTCCGCTCTCCTCCGCTTGAAACAGAACAGGATTCCAGCAGGGATAACGCAAACTTTCGTGCTGGACACCAGTTGCCCATTCCTTGGGACTGCTCCAGCGATTACCGTCGTGATAGGAGGTCCAGATGCCAACGTCCTTGTCTTTTTCTCGAGTACCTCCGAACCAGGCAACCACAAGTCCTCGGCTGGTTTGACAAATCGTTGAAGCGTGACACTGAGGGAATTTGGCCTTGGTAAACACAAATTCCTCCTTGACGAATCCTGGAAATCGGGCCTGAGGTTGTCGTTTTGGTTGGCGTGCAATTAATTCTGTCGGATCATAGGTGACGCAATCATCGTGTTTGATATGGTAGATCCGCCCATTTTCTGATCCGACTAACAGGTCAGGCTTTTGGTCATTATCAAAGTCACAAACTGCGGGACTGGATGTATGTCCGGCAACATTACGATGAGCGAGATTGCCAATTTTCTTTAGTACAACCTTGTTTTCTCGATCAACGCAATTGCGGTACCAAGTTGCATTTTCCGAGTTCACGAGAATATCCAGTCGGCCATCGCTATCCCAATCAACAACAGCCAGCTTGATTCGGCCGGAACTGCCGCAGGACTTGGGATTGAGTTGAATAGGTCGGTTGTCTTCATCAACAAAAATACGTGCGGGTGCCTTCCCGTGAGAACGCAACGCAAGAAAACCCTCCTGATCTAACGCGATAAGATCAAGGTTTTCGTCGCCATCGAAATCAATAGCAACCGGTGTGGTTCGCCACTGCGTTAGTGCTGCAGTTGAGGGCTGATTCCACCAGTACCAGCTTGGTGGTGTTTCAGGTGTGCCATGCGTCAGTTCGGTAGTCTGTAAACCATGCTGCGTACCCACAAGAAGTCCAATACGCGACCATATTGAGTTGTAGATGATGTCAGGATTGTTATCTCCATTCCAATCGGCGACGGAAAGTGTGGTGTAACCCCACTTGGCTTCACATGGCCCTTGAATGGATCCACTCGGTCCCGCCATCACACGGAATGTGGTGGCATGGTCTGATCCTGCGGATTTGGCTTTGATTTTTCGCGGAGCAGACCACTTTGGCAAACCACTCTTTGTCTGCCCAAGATTCTCAAAAATGCCAATGTAGCCCGCTGTGTTGCCACACAGAATGTCTTCGTCGCCATCCTGATCCCAGTCAAACGCGAAGGGAGTTGCTAACGCCCCGAATTTGAGCGAATCAGCTTGCTGTTGAAAGTAGTATGGTGTTTCAAACAGAGGCGCGCCGGAAAGCAACTCACCTGTATTCTCAAGCAACGCGACCCGTCCATCCTCGTCACCAGTAATCAGGTCGATGTCACCGTCACTGTCCCAATCAATCGNNGTTGGTGTGATCATCTGTAGATCCATCGTTAACGGGGTGCGTTGACGATTGTTAAGTTTCTGGCCAGCAGAATATGCAGGTTTTGATCTCGTGCCCGTATTTTGAAAGTAGGTGAAACCATCGAGGAATTCACCGCAAAGCAGGTCAAGATCACCATCATCATCAAAGTCGGCAAAATTTGGAGATGGCCAGCCATACACATCGATGACGCTTCCACCCGCTGTCAGTCTGATCGGTTCGTCTGGGTAGACAGGAGTCCTATCAGAGCCGTGGTTGCTAATGAGATAAATGTAACCATGCAGTGGGCCATTATTCCAATTCCCGTTTCGATCGAAGGCTGCGTCCCAGCCATAATCTGACCAGTCACCGACTCCAATAATCAAATCTTGGTCACCGTCGCCATCGTAATCAACGTATCGCCACATGTTGGCACGCACGTTGCGGTCATGAATATTGGTTCGGGGGTAGATCTTTACTGGGGTTGAAAAATCGAATTTACCGGTGGTCGAATCTCGCGGGAATTCGTATCCCGGCTTAAGGATGCGAGGTTTGCCATTGACGANGCTAACCTGGAAATTGTGAGTCGTCTTGCCCAGACGAACTGCCGGCTTGAAGACCGGCCTGGGATCCTTTGGATTCTGCGTTCCATTTTCGAAGAAGAAGACACCGTTGGAGGGTTTGTCGGGACAGGAGACAAGCAGGTCCATGTCTCCGTCACCATCGTAGTCCATCGGCAGCGGCCAAGCCCATAAACCAACTCCCAGATCAACCTTGAGACCTGGGTTGTTATATGCAAGCGGGCTCAATTTCCATTTGCTCTCGCTACTACCCTCATCAGCAAAAACAGGCAGGGAACAGAATACGAACAAAGCGATGATGCTTCGGAAGGCTGGGATGAACATGTTTGCAGCAGGTTGGGTTGTGGGAGTGCAGGATGTTACCGGGGCAGGGGCAGGGGCAGGGGCAGGGTCAGGGTCAGGGGCAGGGGCCCAACAATCATTCTGACGAATATCCTGTTTTACCCAAATGTCCCTGCGACAAGTTTATCGTAAGACCTGGCAGTTGACACGCCTTTCGGAAAAGCATGCGAGAGCCAGTTTTTACATTGTATTTTGTTATCGAACCTGTCTGGTAACCATCTGCGTCAGTTCACATCTGCGTCAGTTCAACTGTATGCTCGGTTACCTTTGCCTCGAGAATTCATGTTCAAGATTGTCATGCCAAGTGAGGTCAACTGATTTATACTCTTCACATGGTGTGCAGTGAGGAGACATGGAAGAAGTCAGACTATTGTGTGTTTGTCGATATTTTTTTGGCCATGTATTCATCCCATGTTTCATCGTTGATGCTGCTTGACGCCTGTCTTCTAGATCATTCGTCACGTTCACAAGCCGATAATTGCGGACAATATGGTATTTAATTGCGTGGTTTGTTTCCCCTGGTTCTCATGGTTGTTGATCAGCCTCAGTATTGCGATGCATGTGCACGCCGAAGACATTGTGGGTGTTACCGAGCGTGTTCTTTACAATCGAGATGTGCGGCCCATACTTGCAGAGCACTGCTTCGCGTGTCACGGGCCGGACAATGAGAACCGCGAGGCAGATTTGCGATTGGATTCTCGAGAGAATGTGATATCAACGGGAGTGATCAAACCGGGGCATTCGGGTGAATCAGAATTAGTCAAGCGTGTGAAGTCATCGGATCCTCACGAGGTGATGCCTCCACCCGAAAGTGGTGTTCTGAGTCAAGCGGAGAAGAATATTCTGACAACGTGGATCGATCGTGGCGCAGGGTATCAGAAGCACTGGGCTTTTGAGCCNGTGGTCAAATCAGTACCACCTCGCATTGCAGATCAGTCGTGGTGCATGAATCCAATTGACCAATTCATATTTAAGAAACTTGAAAGAGAGGGCCTTCAGCCTTCTGGTCAAGCAAGTCGGGCAGTATTGATCAAACGTCTATACATTGATTTGATCGGATTATTGCCAACGCCAAGTCAAGTAGATGCCTTTTTGACTGATGATTCAACGACTGCCTACGAGTCAGTCGTTGATGAGTTGTTGAATTCTGAGCATTACGGCGAGCGTTGGGGACGCCATTGGCTGGATCAGGCAAGGTACGCTGACTCAAATGGCTACACNTTTGACAATGCGCGGGTGATGTGGCCCTATCGGGACTGGGTGATTAATGCGATCAACGACGACATGCCGTTCGACGAATTTACTGTGCAGCAATTGGCCGGCGATTTGTTGCCTGCTCCAACCCGCGAACAGCTTACGGCGACTGGGTTCCACCGGAACACATTGATTAATGAAGAGGGCGGGACCGATGCCGAGCAATTCAGAGTTGAGTCGGTAATCGATAGGACAAACACTACGGGCACAGTTTGGTTGGCCCTGACCGTTGGTTGCGCTCAGTGCCACAACCATAAATTTGACCCGGTAAGCCAACGTGATTACTACAGTCTTTTTGCTTTTTTTAACAGCACGGTTGACAGGAATAATCGTGGTCCGGAGGTGACGTTTCGGAATCCGCATGCAGGGGAAATTGCGGAGTTGGAACGTCAGTTGGCCACGCTGAAGATTGAAGAAAAAGAAAGTGCTTTAGTGAACGCGGCAACGCCTGAAGAATGGACGGTTCTTCAGCCGATTGAGGCAACGGCTGCATCAAAGGCCAGATTTGAAACGCTCGATGACCAGTCACTGTTGGTGAGCGGTCCAAATCCGATCGAGGAGACGTACGAAGTTATCTATCGTGCAGGAAAAGGAAAAGTTGCTGCCTTTCAGCTTGATGTCCTGCCCCACGAAGCATTGCCCAAAGGGGGGCCTGGACGCGCCAGTAATGGTAATTTTGTCATGGTTGATGTTTGTTTCGAAGATGCCGATGGAAATGAGTTTCAACTCGAGCCAGTAGCCATCGCAGACTATTCGCAGAGTCAGCATCACGTTTCACTTGCTGTTGATGATGACCTGAAAAGCGGTTGGGCCATTAATACGAATCAGGAAGGTAACGTAGCGCATTGGGCAAAATTTCTGTTGGCTGAGCCAATCGTATTTGAGGAATCCACGGACTTGCGTTTGCGTATGCGATTCGATCAGGGCACACATCCCTACAACCTTGGACGCTTTCGAGTCTCGAGTTCTCCAACTCGTCCTGTGTTGGACCTGGTTCCCCTACGTCGTAAAGCTTTGGAAGCCAAAAAAAGGAAACTTGAGGCGGGGTTAGTCAAATCCATGGTGATGCGTGAGCTCGAAAAACCTCGATCCACTCATTTGTTGACTCGGGGAGATTTTCTGCGTCCGGCGGAAGCTGTTGAGCCTGCTGTTCTCAGTACTCTGTATCAGTGGCCAGATACAGATCGAAGCTTGAATCGGCTCGATTTAGCCCGCTGGCTGGTCGATTCTGGTAACCCCCTGACACCTCGCGTTGTGGTCAATCGAATGTGGGAAAAGCTATTTGGTGTTGGATTGGTCGAGACCGTTGAGGATTTTGGTTCGCAGGGGGCGGTGCCCTCACATCCAGAATTGTTGGATTGGTTGTCAACGGAGTTTGTTGATCGCGGTTGGTCACGGAAGCAAATCCAGCGATTGATTGTTACATCAGCTACCTATCGGCAGTCCTCAGATGCAAGGGATGATCTTAAGCAAAAAGATCCATTGAATCGCCTCATGGGCAGACAGAATCGATTGCGAGTTGATGCTGAAATTGTGCGTGACCTTGCGCTTTCGGCCTCAGGCAAGTTGGTGTCAACCATTGGTGGACCATCCGTTTACCCCCCTCAGCCTGCAGGCGTTTATGCGTTTACGCAGAAGAAAAAGAACTGGCCGACAAGTCAAGGACCAGATCGATTTCGCCGAACAATGTATACATTCTTCTATCGCAGTTCTCCACATCCAATGCTGACTGCTTTTGATGCTCCCCGATTCAATGTTACATGCACTCGGCGGGGACGCTCGAATACTCCTCTGCAATCGTTGATGGTCGCGAATGACCCAGGCTTATTCGAGTTGGCCGAGGCTCTTGCTGATCGTGTCGTTTCGAATGAGAGGAGCGGGAAATCGCAGCTGAAATATATGTTTCGACTCACTTTGTGCCGACTTCCTTCCTTGCAGGAACTCAATTTTTTAGAGACTTTCTTCGAAGACCAGAGAAGAAAGTTCATTCGCCGGATGGCCGGCTCGGAGGCGAAGGCGTCGCATTATGCGTGGATCGCAGTTGCGCGTGTATTGATGAATCTCGATGAATTCATTACGAGAGAATAAGATGAATTACGAAGACAAGCTGTCACGGCTCGCTACTCGACGTCAACTCTTTCGTGATTGTGGTGTTGGTTTAGGAGGCATTGCGCTGACGAGTCTTTTTAATGGAGACAGTACCCTCGCAGGTGATGTGGGTGGGAATGCTGGTGTGTTGCATCATCCCGCCAAAGCAAAGAATGTGATCGTGCTGTTCATGGCTGGTGGTCCAAGCCAGTTGGAGCTGTTTTCGCACAAGCCCAAGCTCAAAGAGTTGCATGGTAAAAAAACTCCAAACGAATTCATCGAGGGAAAACGGTTCTCATTTCTTGGTAAGGATGCAAGATTGCTTGGGAGTACCAGAAAGTTCAAGCCTTGTGGCGAGTCGGGCATCGAAATAAGCGAGTTGTTACCATTCCATCAAAAGATTGCGGATAAACTCTGTTTCATCCAGAGCATGAACACGGATGTTTTTAATCATGGGCCCGCAAAGATTTTTATGAATTCGGGCAATCCTCAACCAGGTCGGCCGAGTATGGGGTCGTGGGTGACCTATGGAATTGGCAGTGAGTGTCAGAATTTGCCTGGATTTGTTGTTTTACAGTCCGGACCACGTGGACCGCGGGCGGGTGCCGCACTCTGGTCAAGTGGGTTCTTGCCTTCAAAGTACCAAGGAGTACCTTTTCGAAGCTCGGGTGATCCGATCGTTAACCTGACAAGTCCAACCGATTTTCGTGGTGAGCTCAGCAGGGATTTTCATGATGCAGTGGCGGAACTGAATCGGAAGCGCCTGCAGGCAACGGGGGATGTTGAAATTGAAACCCGGATCGCGGCGTATGAGATGGCATACAGGATGCAGTCGAGTGCACCCAAGTTGATGGATATCGGCGACGAGTCTCAGCGAACACTGGAACGCTATGGGGCCAAGGTCGGTGGTACCTCGTACGCCAATAATTGTCTCTTAGCTCGGCGACTTGTAGAGCGTGGTGTCCGTTTTGTGCAGCTCTACCACACAGATTGGGATCACCATGGCGGACCGGGACAGACGCTCGGTAAAGATTTGGAAAAATGTTGCAGCCAGGTTGATCAGGCCTCGGCTGCTTTGATTCAGGATTTGGAAGATCGTGGACTGCTAGATGAGACCTTGGTGGTTTGGACCGGAGAATTTGGTCGCACTCCCATGGGTGAGACAAGAAACAAAAAAGTCGGCGGTCGTGACCACTTTATTGACGCTTATACGTTGTGGATGGCCGGTGGAGGAGTGAAGTCAGGGGTCAGTTATGGTGCCACTGATGATCTGGGGCTCTCCGTTACAGAAAACCCTGTACACGTGAGGGATTTGCACGCCACAATTCTGCACACTTTGGGCATTGATCATGAAAAATTCAGTGTCA
Source organism: Rhodopirellula sp. (assembly GCA_002689655.1). Taxonomy (GTDB): domain Bacteria; phylum Planctomycetota; class Planctomycetia; order Pirellulales; family Pirellulaceae; genus Rubripirellula. The sequence goes on from NZHC01000066.1 coordinate 25,980, forward strand.
AATTCCAAGGCTTAAAGATGCGTCTCACAGGAGTCGAAGAAGCCAGAGTGATTCATGACATACTGACGTAATGCAAGGCTCTCGCAGATGATTGCAGGTGAAATGCCAAACTGCGATAGAATGAAAGAGCTAACATCCTACAGCGATCATCAGCTGGCCTGTCCACAGTGCTCAGAAAGCTTTGATTTAAAAAGTGATGGACTCACCCACACCAAGCACGACTGGTTCGGCATCAGTTTCATTTCTAATCCGGTCTGCCCAATCGTTTGCGTCCTGAGCAATGGGCGGCCAAGTCCCGTAATGGGCTGGCAAAACCGTCTTCGCGTTGATGAGCTTGGTTGCTGTGATACTGTCCTCAATACCCATCGTGAATACATCGCCAATGGGTAAGACTGCAATGTCGACGTTATCTGCATAGAGTTTCATATCACCGAACAGTGCGGTATCGCATGCAAAGTACATGCGTTTACCATCGATGGTAACGACGAAGCCAGCAGGTTCACCACCATAGGTTCCATCTGGCAGTTGGCTGCTGTGAAACGCCGGGGTCATTTTGATTGAACCCCAAGCCAATTCGATTTGGCCTCCAATATTCATCCCCACGGTTGACTGCACGCTCTGAGTGTTGGCAAACCATTCAGCGATTTCATAGATTGCGATAATGGTTGCGTTANTCTGTTTCGCGATCGATGCAGCATCTGCAACGTGATCGAAATGTCCATGTGAAATTAGAATGTGGTCGACATCTTTTAGCTGGTCCGCAGAAGTCACAGCTGCTGGGTTGTCGGTCAGGAAGGGATCGATCAGCAGTCGGTGGTGGTTGTTCTCAATTATCCAGCCGCCGTGGCTAAGCCAAGTCAGTCTCGTCATGGACCTATCGTCGTTTTCGGGTGATGAAACTCAACTGCCAATGTTTTGGCTTGTCCGAATGCACTTCGAATAAAAACGTACTTGCGGCGATTTTTCGCGAGGAAGATTGCAGAAAAGAGTGCTTGGACTTACCAGTTGTCGCCACGTAATCTTGCGATCTCCATCGCATCCTTATCGCCACGCCCAGAAAGGCAAACAACCAAATGTGAGTCGCTTGGCATATCCTTGGCGAGGTCCATCGCTTTCGCTATCGCATGGCTTGTTTCCAATGCCGCGATGATACCTTCTGTTCGAGCCAGCTTGTCAAATGCATCCATCGCAGCAGCATCTCCGCAGTCGGAATACTTCACGCGTCCGGTATCTTTCCAGTAGCTGTGTTCCGGACCAACCCCCGGATAGTCAAGCCCGGCGCTCATGGAATGCACGTCACATGTCTGCCCATCATCGTCCTGCATTACGTAGCTATAACTTCCATGCAGGACGCCTGGGTTTCCAAACGAGAGTGGTGATGCGTGCTGGCCCGGTTCCGTACCCCGACCACCTGCTTCAACACCAACTAGGTTGACTTTCTCGTCTTCGACAAATGGATAAAACATGCCGGCTGCATTGCTACCTCCACCGACGCAGGCGACGACACAATCTGGTAGTCTGCCGAACGAATCGCGACATTGTTCACGTGTTTCCTGTCCAATGACTGACTGGAAATCTCGAACCATCATTGGGAAGGGATGAGGCCCGATCGCGCTACCGATGATGTAATGGGTCTGCTCGACGGATGACATCCAGTCACGCATCGCTTCGTTTACGGCATCACGAAGCGTTTTTGATCCACTTTCGACAGGGCAGATTTCAGCACCCATCAATTTCATGCTGAACACATTCGGCTTCTGGCGTCGGATGTCCTCGCTACCCATGTAAACGGTGCAAGGTAGTCCGAAATGGGCACAAGCCGTCGCGCTGGCAACTCCGTGCTGGCCTGCTCCTGTCTCTGCAATTACGCGAGTTTTGCCCATTCTGAGCGTGAGCAAAGCTTGGCCCACCGTATTGTTGATCTTGTGTGCCCCCGTGTGGTTCAAGTCTTCACGTTTGAGCCAGATTTGTGCGCCGCCCACCGCGTTTGTGAGTCTTCGTGCAAAGTAGAGCGGGCTGGGGCGGCCAACGAACGTCTTTAGAAGCACCTTCAGCTCCCGCTGGAACTCAGGATCCAGTTTCGCTCTCTCATATTCTTCTGAAAGCTGATCGAGAGCCTGTGTGAGGGTTTCGGGCACGAATCGGCCACCAAAGTCGCCGAAACGACCGCGTGTGTCTGGGACGGAAGCGGTGGCACTCGCCGTGTTGGGTACGGTACTCATAGAAACAACTCTCTGGCTGGACAACTTGAAGGGCGTCAGCAGACCCGCCCACAAGTCATAAGGACCGCAGAACACGTGCCGACATCACCGACCCCGATTCTCACTTTAGTTGGCGATGGCGTCAACGCGACCGCTGGGAAGCCCATGAAAACTCCACGATTGCAACGCGTCTGCGGTGTAGATTTCAGCGGTGCAAGGAAATCCGGGAAAACTGCCTGGTTGGCGGAATTTGAGGTTGATTGGTCGTCGGGGGCTCTGCAACTGGTCCAGTTGGCGTCGCTCGGAAAATTAGCCGGCTCAGATGACCGAACCGATGTTTGTCGATTCTTGGCTGAGCAAATTTCCCGCAGTCACGCCACTCTTTGGGCAATGGACTTTCCCTTTGGGCTTCCCGTTGAATTGGGAGGGGAGGATTGGAACACACAGTTGGGCATGGTTGAAAGTTTTGAACCGCAGGATGGAAGTCGGAACCCTGCTGCGATATTCGGTAGACAACTTTCGGTGACCGCGCGAGAGATCGTTTCCAGTGGCCGACTTAGACGAAAAACCGATGTTGAAACATCCACTCCTTTTGATAGTTATCACTATCGCATCATCTACCAAACCTTTCATGGAATGCGAGATGTGTTGTTGCCCGTTTCAAAGCGGATTGAGACTGCTGTCCTACCATTCCAATATCACCGAATGGCATCCGCCAAGCGGATCGTGGTCGAGTCCTGTCCGTCCAGTTTTCTGAAACGTTGGAAACTGCCGCACTCACGCTACAAGCAATCTGGGGGTAAACCGCCGACACCTGTGCATCGATCAAACCGAGTGAAAATATTGCGAGGTATCGATACTCTGCCGAAGATATTCTCTACCAAAGACATTTCTTACAATCAAGGATCTTTGAGCAAATCGGATCTTTCCAGCATGGCTGCAACTCGGGAAATTCCTTGTAGGATCGACATTTCTTCTTATCGCAGACGGGTGATCATGCAGGATTCGGGTGGGGATGCTCTCGATGCATTGCTTGCAGGTTTGGCGGGCTGGCGGGCATTTCATAGCACGAATCATGCAGATGTACTGCGTGATACCCGTTATGGTCTTGAAGGTCGCGTTTATTCGTAAGCTGTTCGCGTTCCGTTAGTTTACTTGTTATTAATGATGATCATTTCGGCAAACAGATAACGCCTCTGTTTGTGGTTCATTTAATGTCCTGTAGTCGGATCATCCCTTGCCTGAATTGCCAGAAGTCGAAACCATGCGCCGTGGGGTATTGTCCGTAGTCGGCAGTCGTATCACAAAGGCTCAGCGACCAGAATGCCGTTTGAGGCCGATTCTGTTCGAGCCAAATATTTGTACCTTTGACCAGAGAGTTCGAGGGCAGGAGATCGTGGATGTAGGACGACGTGGTAAGCGGGTGATGATTCATCTTGGTAATGAAGATGTCATCGTGATCGAGCCCAGGATGACGGGTTTGGTATTGTTGGCTGATCCACCAGGCCCAGAACATTTGAGGTTGCGTTTGACTTTAGCTGGTGGTTCGAACAAGCAATTATTGTTTTGGGATCGACGCGGTCTTGGGACCGTAAGGCTGCTATCGGCTGATGAAATGAAAGTCAAAGTTGACAGCAAATTGGGACCCGATGCCTTACGCGTCACCCATCATGAATTGAAGGATAAGTTGAAAACGAGTCGACGGGAGATTAAGGTCGCGCTACTTGATCAGGCTGTGGTCGCAGGAATCGGAAATCTCTACGCAGCCGAAATTCTATTTCTTTCGGGAATCGATCCAAGAACCCGCTGTGATTGTCTGACAGGGCCGCAGTGGAAACGTATCCAGCAGGCAACTCATACCGTTTTGCAGGAAGCGATTCAGCATGAGGGGAGTACCCTCAGTGATGGGACCTACCGCAATGCACTCAATGGCGAAGGCGGCTATCAGAATTATCACCGCGTTTACGACCGAGTTGATCAGGCGTGTATCCGTTGCAAAAAAGGCCGGGTAAGGCGNATCGTACAGGCCCAACGAAGTACGTTCTTTTGCCCTAAGTGTCAGCAGCGGAAAGGTTTACATCATACCGTCCGAACAAATTGAAGTCCCATTACGTTGACACCTCGTAGTACAATAAGCTGATGAACAGAATGGGCGGATGGTGATTTAGCTTGTCGCGGGGGAAAATCCCCCGAATTTGAATTGCGGGACGAACGAGAACAGGGTCATGAATAGTAGTCAAACACGCCGAGATTGGCTTCGCAATGCTGCGGTCTTAACGGCGACGAGTGGTCTTGCGGGGTCTGTGAGTGCGGCGGATTCCAAGGTCGCGTGGGATGATTCGATCGAAAAAGGTCTTCGCTGGCTCAGTCGGACGCAGTCCTCACGTGGAAAGTGGAATACGAACGAGTATCCCACTGCCATGGCATCACTTGCTGCGACCGCCCTGATCGCAAGTGGCAGTACGACCACCCAGGGACCCTACGCCAAGCAAATTGCACGAGCAACGGATTACCTCATTAGCAAGAGTCGTGACAACGGCTTGATTGGTGATCCGAAGACGGATTCGCGTTATACGTACGGGCACGGATTCGCCATGCTGTTGATGTCTCAAGTCTTGGGCGAGGAAGGGTTGATTGATCGACGAGAAGAATTGGTAGACGTGTTAACGCGGGCGGTTCAGTTCAGTGGCAACGCACAAACACAGGCTGGTGGTTGGGGATATGTTTCCGCGGCCGCGGGAAATAATTTTGATGAGGGATCAACAACAATCACACAGGTGCAGGGACTGCGGGGATGCCGTAACGCGGGCATCCCAGTTAGTGGTAAAGTTATTGACAATGCAAAAGAGTACATTTACGGCTGCAAAAATCCCGATGGTGGTATCAGTTACAGCAGTAAGCAGAGAGGAACCAGTAGGCCTGCGATAACGGCTGCCGCACTTGCTGCGCTCTACAATGCGGGTGACTATGATGGTGAGCACGTCCCAGATATGTTGCAATACGCCAAGAACACATTGCACAGTCTGGGGGGGCGGTCGTTCGGACATTGGCACTACACCTATCTCTACTACAGTCAAGTCGTGTATCGCCAAGGTGATGAACTTTGGAAGCCTTTCAGAGATCGACTGTATGACAAAATTGTTGGTCAACAGCGTCCAGATGGCTTCTGGGAAGGCCAAGTGCATCCCGTTTATGTCACAGCTTGCAACTTGATCATGCTGCAGTTGGACAAGGGTTATCTGCCTATCTATCAACGCTAGAGGCAAAGTCCCGTTAGGCTGCTTGTGATGTCGCCGTTGCCTTTCACGGCGCATGAACGTCAGGAACTTCGATACAGGAAGTCAGCTCCGGAAGCCTTGCTGCACCAAATGTTACTCATTTGCTTGGTAGTGAACCGACTACTCGGCGAGGTCATAGGCATAAATCAGGTCTTGATCGCGAATGATCAATGTCTGATTCGCTACCACAGGGTGGGCCCAGATCGCCCCCTTTTCGCGTGGTAACTCAGTTTGTTTGGGTAGCGTGAGCATTCCTTTCTGTTGCCAACCGGATCGGCTTGGCTCGACTAGAAAAACTGTACCATCTTTATCGTTGTAGCAATAAAGTCGCTTGTCCGCGTAGCAGATGGAACCACTCTTATTGGGACGGATTTTTTCCTCCCAGAGAGTCTCGCCAGTTTCCAGATCCTGAGCCATCCAAACGCCACCATTGGCTTTACTGAAGCCAAAGATTGTCCCGTTGACCAGTACGATGCCACCATGCTGGTTCTCCATCGTTTTGCCAGTCAAATGATAGGCAGTCTGCACAGCCACACTGCCCTGCCCTTCCTCGACGAGATTGATCAACGTGTTGCCAGCACGGTATGCGCTGGTGTGGTAGATCTGATCCTGAAAAAGAATGGGGGTTGGAATGACAGCGGTTGGATTACTGGTTGCGTTGTCCGAAAACAGCTTGTTACCACTTTGGGTATCGAAAGCCACAATCCCTGCTTTGCTGGCTGAGAGGTAGAAGCTGGTGTCACCCACCTTGTCCTTCATGATGGACACGTATTGGGCCCCCTCCTTGTATCCTCGGCTTTTCCACACCTCCTTACCGGTCAACCGATCCACAGCCAGCATAAAATTTTCTTCTCCCGGGGTTACTACAATACGGTTGCCATCAACCAAGGGTGAGTCGCTGTAGCCCCAAGTTGGAATCCTGCCGTTGTGATCCTTCACGATGTCCGTTTTCCATTGGACCTTACCGGTTTCTTTGTCGAGTGATGCCAATACTCCGATATCGCTGAGAACAAAAACCTGATCTTGATTCACCGTGGGCGTACTTCTTGGCCCGCCTCCCCAACCTTGATTGTAATCTTCGCTGGTCCCCGCTCTGCTGAAGTCGGTTTTCCACTTTATTGAGCCGTTTTGCAGATTCAGGCACAACGCAAAACAGCTTCTATCGTTGGAGCCGAGGGTATAGACGCAGTCATCGACAATTGCGATGGTGGAATAACCGATCCCGGCATCGGCGAAGGTCCATTTGATCTTTGGCCCCTTTTCCGGCCAAGTTTTCAGCAGCTTTTTTGCAGGGGAGTGACCATTGCGAGTTGGGCCTCGCCACTGCGGCCAATCCGCCTCACCCGCAAAAGTAGCCGGAAGATTGTACTGACCGTAGAGTGGCAACAGCAACACAAGCAAGATAGGTTTCATATTCGGTCTCTGTCCGCGAGAAAGCGAAAAGGGAGTGTCAACTGGAACGGGTCTGGAACGAATTTTGTGCGCGGCAGTATGGCAAGCGGCCTGGAACCAGGTCGCAGTCGAAAGTACTGGCAGCTTGCCAAACTATTAGCGGCCGGTCGCATCATTGGCCGAGTCACTCATTTGCAACATGACCATGTCTCGGTATCTGCCGCCATCTTTCAGTAGTTGGTCGTGACTACCGACTTCAACGATACGGCCATCCTCCAAGACGACGATTTTGTCTGCTCCGGCAATGGTGCTGAGTCGGTGGGCGATAACGAACGCAGTTCTGTCCTGAAGCAAATCAGCCAAGCTGTTCTGAATCAGCCGCTCACTTTCGCTGTCCAGATTGCTGGTTGCTTCATCCAATACAAGAATTGTTGGATCCGCAAGGATCGCCCGTGCGATCGCAATGCGTTGCCGTTGCCCTCCTGATAATTTGACTCCTCGCTCGCCAATGACTGAGTCGTAGCCGTCAGGTAGTTGCATGATAAACTCATCAGCGGCGGCAGCGGTTGCTGCTTCGATGACTTGTGAATCACGGGTGTTGCGTTTGGCATAGGCAATGTTCTCGCGGATGGTTCCGTCAAAAAGAAAGACATCCTGTTCGACGATTCCAAGCAAACTGCGATAGTTGTTCAGTTTAATGTCTCGAAGATCTCGACCATCCAAGCAGATGCTGCCTGAGCTGGCGTCGTAGAACCTGGCAATCAGGTTGGTCAAAGTGGTTTTGCCGGCTCCACTACGACCCACCAACGCGATGGTTTCTCCCGCTTTGACTTCGAGATTGATATTTTGCAGCACCATCGTGCCGGCTTCGGGATANGAAAAAGATACATCTCGTATCGATAGTGCACCTCCCACATTTTCACGTCGCAGGGCGATTGCCTCGGGGTGGGTTTCGAGCTCGTCTTCAATCTCTAAAACGTCCAACACTCGGTCAAGTCCAGCAAGATTATTTTGGAACGACACTGCGCTTGCAGCGATGGTTGCCAGTGGATCCAATAGCATGGTCAGGTAAACAAGGAACATCATCAGATCACCGAGCGTCAATTCTTGGTCAATGATCTGATAACCGCCGTAAAGCAACAGGCCAGTCGACGCAAGTGGCACCACGACTTCCCAGATCGTTTCAATGATTCGTGTCCACCACCAAGTGAAAAGTTGTTGCCGCACAAGGAAGTCACCTTCACGTACAAATCGTGAAGATTCATTGCGGCTTTGTGAGAAGGTTCGAACGACACGAATTCCGCTGAACGTTTCCGTTGCGTTACCATCAATCCGCTGACGTTGTTTTCGGATGTCGCGATAAAGTGGGCGGATGCGATTGATCCATGTGCGGTGAGTGACCCATACAACGGGTAGCAGCAGTAACCCACCAACCATCAGTTTCCAGTCGACGAGCATCAGAATGATCAGGCTTCCGACAAATTGAATGATGGCTCGCCACGGGTTATAAAGCATGCTGAAAATGAGATCAGCGACCCCGCCAGCGTCTTCACGTATCAAGCTCGCAACACCGCCACTCTTCATGTCGTAGATGTTATTCAAAGGCAGTTTGACCGCATGTTCGAAAACACGACGTCGGATGTTGACCTGTGTCTGGTTCACCGCTTTGGTAGCAATCCACCGACTGCATAGATGGACGACGGTGGAAATGATAGTGACGACGACAACCAGCCCTGCAATCGTGAGCAGCAGGTTCATGGGATCGGTGGGCAGTGGCAGTGCCTGCAACCAAGTTGGCAATGGTTTGGGAGGTGTTGTTAATGCTGAGTCAATCGCTAGCTTGGTTCCCAAGGGGGGAATCAGACGTAGTACAATCCCGATTGTCAGCAAACCTAGTGCTACGAAAATCTGCCCGCGGTGTTTCGCGGTGAGGGTAAGAAACTGGGAAAACAATTCCCAGAATTTGCGATCTCGTTCACCGAGTTTCTTTGGGTTTCGCTCGCTATGACCATGGTTTTTAGGACGCTGACCGCTCGTGTTCCGGTCACGAACGGTTTGGCGATATTCAGAAAAACGGTGACGACTGGTTTGGATTGGCATGCATAATTGTTAGTGGTGAGCAACTGTTCCTACAACCACTCACACTCCAAACATGCCTGAACCCACGGTTTTTTAGCGTTTTGAGGTCTTGGAACACTGTTTCACATGTTGGTAAATCTCCTATGCTGCCGCATCGGTCGACCATTTGGCACTAAAATACACCGCGTTTTACCAGCCTCATGCTTCCACTTCTTGCCCCGCTCGATGGGGTCCAGCCAGCTGATTTGCTATGCAACTGATCGATTACATCGTCTTGGTTCTTTATTTCGTGGGAATGATCGCCATTGGCTTTTGGGCGATGAAACGTGTGAAGGACCAAGAAGACTATTTCATGGGGGGTCGTGGTTTTGGAAAGCTGCTACAGACCTTTGCAGCGTTTGGTGCTGGTACGGGCGCTCATGAACCAGTGATGGTGGGTAAGACCGCGTGGACAAGTGGTCTAAGTGGTGTTTGGTCAGCTTTGATGTGGTTGTTTGTTACTCCAATTTACTGGATCACTGCGGTTTGGTATCGCCGGATGCGCCATCTAACTTTGGGTGACTGGTTTGTTGAACGCTATGAATCACGCTCCATGGGAGTTGCGTATACGCTGTTCGCTATCGTCTTCTACATGTTCTATCTGTCGACGATGTTCTCGGCCGTAGCGAAATTTTCAGCACCCCTGCTGGGTTTTGACGTCGGCCTGTTTGGTTATGAATTGAAGTACACGCTGATTCCTTTGATTGCTGGCGTTGTCATTCTGTATGGTGTGCTCGGCGGATTGGCTGCAGCCTACTGGACAGATCTCATTCAAGGTCTTTTCATTATCATTCTTTCAGTGTTGTTGATCCCCTACGGTTTGTGGTCGATCGCAGAGACGTTTGGTGGCCCCGGAGAACAGGGGATAATGGATGGTTTCCGAATCATGCATGAACGCGTGTCCGCAGATTGTTTCAGTTTGTTCTCCGGTCCAAGCAGTGGTGAGTTTCCGCTACCGTTTATCATTTCACTTTCGTTGATCAGCATCGTTGGAGTGGTCGTGCAACCACACTTCATCGCAACGGGGGGTGGATCGGCCAAGACAGAGAAAGAGGCCCGTATCGGGTTGGTTGTCGGCAACTTTCTTAAGCGACTATGTACGGTGGGTTGGGCTTTGACTGCATTGATCGCGCTTGCACTGTTGGCGGGGAGTGCGGAAATCGCTGCTGACCCGGATCGGGTGTGGGGAGTCGCGGCACGCGAAATATTGGGTCCCATGAATCTGGGACTGGTAGGGTTGATGTTGGCATGTCTGTTGGCAGCCATGATGAGTTCGGCAGATACCTACATGATCGTGACCTCTGCCTTGGTGGTTCGAAATGTCTATGCGCCGTACATCAACTCAAATGCAGATGAAAAAAAATATGTCCAAGTCGGCAGGATGACGGGATTGGTGATCATTGTCGGCGCTGCATTCATCTCACTGACCTATGCCGATGTTTTTGGTCAATTCAAAATGGCGATCGAATTGCCCATCCTGTTCGCAGCACCGTTCTGGTTGGGGATGTACTGGCGGCGAGTAAATCGATTCGCGGTTTGGGGGACGATTGCTTCATCACTGATGCTGTTCTTTGTTCTACCAGTGGTCGTGCCGAGACTGGTAGACCTGAGTACCAACCAGAAACTTGCGACGACAACAAATTTGGTGACAAAAACACTCGTGCGCCCAGCGACAGAATCCGATCTCGCCAAGCATGAGGCATGGCTCGCTGCCGAAAGCGAATTGAACCTACAGTTAGCTACCAGTGAGAGTAGTGAAATCATAGAGCAACTCGAGAAGGAACTTGATGGTCTGGGAACCGAGCCACCTTTTGCAAAGGTGGGTGAGCCAATTGAAATTGTCATCAAGAGTGGGGGGCAACCGATTTACTGGACGAAACTCGTGCCGATCAATTCGCTTTCCGCAGAGCTGATAAGTGAGACAGAAGAGGCGGGTATGTTGGTCAAGACCGAACGATGGGTTGGGAACCAGAGAGGTGAGGGATCCCTGAAAATCGACTTCCTGCTTTATGGTCTGATGGGGATTGATCTTTCGAATGCTAACAAGGCAACACTGGAGACACTGCGGTTGCCAATCCGGTTGTTGCTGCCATTTGCCGTTCTCATCTTTCTCAGCCTCATCACACCACGCGGTAGTAAGGCTGCTCTGGACCGATACTTTGCAAAGATGAAAACCCCAGTGCAATCTGATCCAGCCGCAGATAACGAGGCATTGGCAGCCGCCTATCAGGATCCTTCTTCAACGATAAGCCGCAAGCTGTTTCCGGAGTCAGACTGGGAATTTGTTTATCCGACAAAAATGGATGTCACTGGTTTCTTGATTTCATGCGTTGTTTGTGCATTAGTTATTGGCTTGTTGTTGTGGTTGGCTGGTATCGGCGCTTAGTGTGTAGTGAATTGCAAGGCGATTGAAGCGAGTGGTTCTTCTCAGGGAATAGAAATGCTTGTTGTAATTCGATTGACTCGTAGCGTTCTAGGAATGCTTGGACTTGTGGCAGTGCTTGGTTCAACAGCACCAAGTTCTTCTGCCGAAGAGGTTTTTCCCGGTGCGGCAAAACGCATTCTTTTCCTCGGTGATTCAATCACTCATGCGGGCGATTATATATCTCTGGTTGAAACGCAATTACGTCTTCAGGGGTATGATGGCAAATTGATCAACCTGGGTTTGCCCAGTGAGACATGCAGTGGTTTGTCAGAGCCGGAGCATCCGTTTCCCAGGCCAAATGTCCACTCGAGGATTGATGCTGCTTTGAAAAAAACGCAGCCGGACCTCGTGGTAGCGTGCTACGGAATGAACGATGGAATTTACTATCCCTTTTCAGAAGATCGGTTTGCGGCATATCAGAAGGGCGTTCAGCAAATCATTTTCAAAGTAAAAGCTTCTGGTGCAAAGCTGGTCTTGATGACCCCACCGGCCTTTGATTCCCTGCCACTGAAGCAGAAAGGCAAGCTACTGCCGAAAGGTGCAGAGCAGTACTCATGGAAAGAGATTTACGAAGATTACGACGCTGTGATGGCGAGTTATGCCAAGTGGATTCTGCAGCAGAACGATGACGTGGAACTTGTCATCGATCTTCATTCGGCGGTTTCGAGCTACGTCATGTCGAAGCGAAAAACAAATCCTCAATTCTCCATGTCACCTGATGGCGTGCATGTGAATCATGAAGGACACACTGTTCTCGCCGATACTGTACTGAAAGCTTGGGGGGTAGCTGAGCAGATTGATCCAGATGAATCTCTCAAAGCCCTAATTGATCGCCGGCAAAAAATCATGCACGCAGCGTGGTTGAGTCATGTAGGTCATGATCGCCCCGGTATGAAGCCGGGGTTATCGATGGTGGAAGCTCAGAAGATCGCAGCCGATATTGAGAAACAGGTTGCTGCACGCGTGTTGCGTCATCAGGATGCTTCCAAAGCAGAGTATGACGATGTCTATCGTTGTTATTTTCCCGCCTCTGACGCACCCGGTGAGTTGGAGTTGTTTGTGGACTTTGATCTCTGGTTGCCGCCCGGAGTTGAACAGATTCGAGGGGTGATCGTGCATCAACATGGCTGTGGTCCTGGCGCGTCCAACGCCGGCCTGACTGCCGTTTGTGACTTGCACTGGCGTGCGCTGGCAAAGAAGTGGGATTGCGCTCTGCTTGGTTCCTCCTATGAAGGGCGAGCTGGTAGCAATTGTCGTTTGTGGTGTGATCCAAGAAATGGATCGGGTGTGCGATTTTCGCAAGCATTGAACCGATTTGCCGAGCAGACAGGGCATGACGAACTGAGTCAGGTGCCGTGGTGTCTGTGGGGGCATTCTGGAGGCGGTTTCTGGGCAAGTTTGATGCAGACCATGCATCCTGAACGTATCGTTGCGATTTGGTTGCAATCAGGCACGGCATTTGGTTACTGGACTCAGGGTGATGTGAAAGCACCAGATTTGAAATCAAATGTTTATCAAGTGCCCGTCATGGCATGCCCGGGGGCAAAAGAACGCACCCACGAAAGGTTTCATCGTGCTTGGGATGGTTTGCAAGCGATGAAGGCTGCATATCGGCTCTCGGGAGCGCCGTTTGGAATCGCCCCAGATCCAAGCACAGGTCATGAGTGTGGAGATTCGCGTTACCTGGCCATCCCATTTTTTGATAGTTGCCTGAGATTGAGGCTATCTGATGACATTGCTGCTCCACTGCAATTGCGGTCGATTGACATGTCGCGTTCTTGGTTTGGCAATGAGTCGGGTGAAGTTTTTTCGTCAGATACTTACCCCGGTGAAAAACAAAACGCTTCATGGTTACCTGATGCGTCGTTCGCAGTCAGTTGGTCCACTTTCGTACTTCTTGGGAAGTTGCCGGATTCGTCACCGCCAGCGAATCCTCGTTCATTGGCTGTGCGCGAGGATGGTGACAGCATCGTGCTCACGTGGCAAGCAGATGCGGACTTTGAAAGTGGTCTGGGTGGATTTCGAATCGAGCGAAATGGTGACACGATTGGGCGGTTACCAGAAAAGTCTGTTTCGCGCTACGGTCGCCCTCTCTTTCAAGCGATGAACTACTCCGGTACGCCGACTCAACCTCTTGCCAGAATGCGATTTGTAGACCGGAAAAGTCCGGCGTCAAAGCCATCAGAGTACCGTGTCTTTTCAATCAACTCGACCGGATTGGAGTCGACACCAGCGGTGCTTAAGTGGAAAGCTTTCAGCGTTAAGTGAACGAGTAATCGGAGTTGAACCGATTAATTACGTGGGCAGATGGAGCGGGGATTTGCTGCGAGTCTGGGCGAACTTGCTTTGAGGTGGCTGATGCCGCGTTCGGAAACCCAAGTTGCAAATCATCATGAGCTTGCGCTGCGGTAGCTGAGCAGCGCGCGTTTGAATACCCAGCGACTGATCCAAAGACTCAATAGCGTTGCTGCCAGACCCCAGACAATGAGCAGTTGATCTTCCCAAGTTTGGGGGCTGATTGGTCTGGCAAGAATACGCGCTGGAATGTTTACCACTAACAACACTGGGATGATGAAAGTAAAAAAACCGTACAACGGTCTGCCCCAACCCCGGTTGTAGATTTCCATCGGATAACGACTGAAATTCGTTATGTAAAACCAGAAGTTGTACAGTGTTTGATTACGCCCTAACCAAATGCTTGTGGCACTCAAACAAATCATCAACGAGTACATGATGGCAACACCGCACGCTACGAAAAAGACGTAAAGCAAAATGGACACAATGCTTGGTATCATTGGATCCAGTTGTCGCGTTGCGAGAGAGTACAAAGCGACCAGGGCAATGATGAAGCCTGCGGCAAAGTTGGATAACGCACTCCAGTCAACTCGTCGGAAAGAGATCAGGAATTGAGTGTCAATTGGTTTCAAGAGAGCAAAGTCGAGGCCTCCCGTGCGGATCAACTCACTGAATTCTTCAGCATTAGGCATGAAGAAGGCCTGTACCAGACTGTTGATGAACCAAGTTGTTGCTATAAAAAGAAAAAACTTGTCGCGATCCCATCCACTGTCAGCGCCAATCGATGTGGTGTACTGGAAAATGATGAGATAAAAACCGACGTTCATCAGGGTCCAGCCAATGCTACTGATGCATTGCAGCACAAAGTTCGTGCGGAATGTCATGTCTCGAACGAGACTATTGCGAGCAAAGGTTAAAAAAACCTTCCAGTACTTTGTTCGGTCGGATCGAGGATCTCGTTCCATCTTCAACCCCCGAAACCGCTGTAACGTCGCACGCCACGAGCGTAGGCGATTCGGCAGACGATGATGAAAAAAGTCAGCCAGCAAGCTTCAATGGCAAGTTCCATCGGCAGATCCTCTTCTGGAATTTTTCCAAGAAAAATAGCCGCAGGAAAGTACGCTAAATATCTGAAGGGCAGGAAATTCACGAGCGTTGCCACATTATCTGGCAACATGGTCAAGGGAAACATATGCCCTGATAGGAAAAAACTAAACAGCATGTAGACAAAGAGAAGCGATGAAACTTCGAGAAACCAAAATCCGATCATGCCGATCGCCGCTTCGAGGAAAAAGCCAATGAGAAATCCCATGACAAGCGAACCCGCGAAGGCAACCATTACAGGCCACGAAGGCCAACCTGAGGTGAAGTAGTCGCGGCACAGGAAAAACACGAGCGCAAACGGTAAAATTGCAATCGCGTAGTAGGCCAATTTATGCGCGATCCGAGTGAGTAGCAGAAAGCTAATCAGGTCAATTGGCTGAATCAAGTATCGCTTGATTTCTCCGTCCCGAATCTCGCGGGCAATGCCGGATGCCAAGCCTGGCATGCTAGAGAATGCTCGCGCGACCATTGTAAGCAAGTAGTACGCAACGATGTCCGTGAAATGGAATCCGCGAATCTCTGTGCTTTCAAGATTGCCTCCTTGGGTCGACTCAATGGAGTCGAAAATTGCATACCAGAGGAAGATCTGAGTCACGATGGGTAGAAAGCGCATCAATGTGCCCAATGCGAAATCACCTCGATAAACGAGACGCTCGCCCAGAGCAGTGCTCAAAATGGCACGCCACAGAGACAGCTTCCAACTCAGCCTTTGGCCAGTGGTACGAGCAGGAGTTTCAGTGCTGAACACGGAACTTGACAAGACGAGTTAAACCCATGGTTACATGTGCTTTGCAATTTCTTGCGATGCGGTGATCCAATTCAGCCTAAGCTTTCCGCCATGTTTTTGGCAGGTGGGACGAAATCGCGACGATTATCCCGCTTGTTTTGCGGGGTAGTGGCAGGCCTGAGAAGGCAGAAAGAAGGTCCGTGAGGTATTTGCAGTCAGACATTGCGTTGGAAAACGTGTGCCGGCCTACCGGTGTGCTTCATGCTGCTGGCTTATCGTTTAAAATTCAGCTTCACCAAGTTGCTGTTTGATACTCTTGAGAGGTTGTTTGAGATGAATCGAAGGTTCTTCGCCAGTCTTATTTTCCTGCCACTGGCAGTTCTGAGTGCGACACTTGCTTGGGCGCAGGATGCGAACTCGGAACCCTCTCCACGCACAACGGTTTTGTTGTGGCCAAATAGACCACCGGGCGCCGGTGGCAATGAAGATGGAGATCTTCCGCAACTGATCATCACGCAAGTTGCGTCGGAGGTTCCCACGGCTGCCGTTGTGATCTTACCAGGAGGTGGTTACCACGGACATGCAATGGGGCATGAGGGTTACGAATTTGCTGACTGGTTTGCAGCGATGGGAATCCAGTCTGCTATCTGTACCTATCGCCTTCGTGGCAAAGGAAATGACGGGAAGGGGTACGGGCATCCGAGGCCCATGCAGGATGCTCAGCGTGCCATCCAAACGCTGCGAGTAAGGGCGAAAGAATTGAACATCGATCCTGAGCGTGTGGGAGTGATTGGTTTCTCGGCGGGTGGACATTTATGCTCGACCGTTTCGACACATTTTCTGGATGCTAAGCCGACAGCCGAGGATCTCATTGCAAGAGTGTCATCACGTCCGGATTTTTCAATTCTCTGTTATCCAGTCATTGCCTTTGATAAACCCTATACCCATCGCGGAAGCCAGCAGAATCTGATTGGCACGGATCCCGATCCGAAATTAATTGAGGAATTGTCAAACGAACGCCAAGTAACAAAGAACACGCCTCCAACATTTATTTTTCATACTGCCGCGGACAAAGTAGTACCGGTGGAGAACAGTTTGCAGTACTACTTGGCATTACAGCGAAATGGTGTGCCGTCAGAGTTGCATGTCTTTCCTGCGGGAAGACACGGTGTGGGACTGGCCCAGCAATTACCGGGGGCATCTCAGTGGCCTGATTTGTGCCGGGACTGGTTGAAAAGACTTGAAATGCTACCCAAACTGTAGCACTGCTTGGCCGGGATGCGGAGCGTGCTAGGTCGCTGTTGTTCAGTCAGTTACGCACTCGCAAACAAACGTCCGCGTGCGCGGGCGGTTGCTGGTTCAGGTTGATTGCCGATGTAGCCAGATTCTGTGGACTCTGATTCAAGGGATGCTAATGCACGATGGAATTCCTGCTTCGAGTCACCGGTGCAGGTTGCAATCAGATGACTGACCTCATCTTTGTCAGTGATTTCTCCCAGTGGCTGCACGCCATGGCTGGATCGCGCAATGATGAGAATTTTTTGACCGCATCGCAGTAGCGATACTTGCGTACGCGGATCGATGGAGGTGCTACCCAGTGTTTGGAAAACCTCCTTGGGAATGATGTTGTTGCCCCCCCCTCGTGTACCAAATTTACGGGTGCCCCAAATTAAGGCTGCAAACAAGCCTAGTACAACCGCCAAACTTGAACTGACGGTAATCAAGGGGCTAGTAGAACCGGCCTTGGGTATTGCTTCGATGTTGGATCCGTCATCGGGACCTGAAGTTGGCATCAGACTGGGAAAGGCTCTCGCTACTGATGGCTTCGAGTCGGTCAACGCAGTATTCTCTGCCCGCCTGTTCCCCGGTGTTTTCGCTGACGACATTTGGCGTGTGACGGGTACGTGCATCGAGTCTGCGGTGATCGCTTTTGCGATGCTTCCCTTGCGGATCAGGTTGGCACTTTCCTGTCCTGACGAATGGCTCGAAGCTATGCCGACACATAAAACTGCGGCCAAAGTAGGGTAAAGCAACTTTGTCATGACAGTCATTTCAGCAAGTTGGGGATGCAGTCGGATATTCTTTTAAACGTTTGCTTGTGAGCCTAGGCGCCCACTAGTTCTGTCACTCGTATACAGAAATTGTCGTTCATGACCAAGACTTCTCCTCGTGCAATTAGTCGGCCATTGACGAAGACATCAACGGGATCCCCTGCTAATTTGTCGAGTGCAACAACTGATCCACCGCGGAGCTGAAGCACTTCATCGAGACACATCTGGGTTCGCCCCAGTTCAATCCGGAGGTCCATTTCGACTTCCCCGAGCAGATCGATTGGTTGTCGTTCCGAGGTCCCTTCTGTCGGAGAGAGATCATTCAAATTGAAGGGGGCTGGCGAGGCTTCAGCAGAAGCTTTTTCACCGGTCGCTTCTTCAAGAGACTCGGTTGCCTGATCAAGCAATTTTTCGATATCCGCCGTTTGCACGGCATCGTCGTCTTTCACTGATTCGTCATAGGCAGCATCTCCTTGAGAGGCTGTGCTTTCTCCTGCCGCAACTTCATTGGTTGCATCAGCTTGCATCGATTCGTCGTTTAGATCAGCCACAGCGTCGTCCTTCCTTGGACTTGAATTGATGCCGAAATGTTTCCCGCAAGCCTGTTTCACAGACTTAGGCTTCGTGATGTTCTCACTGTTCGATTAGCTGATAGCTGGTAAATCCAACACCCATCAACAGATCGTCTCTCAATAGATGGTTACATTCCGTCAAAATGCGTCGTTCTAGCAAGCCCAAATTGTTCTTGCTGAGCTCCTCGAGGTCACTATTGCGGATTTTTCTGCGAATTGCTGTCCTGAGACGTCCCTGTTTCTCGTCGAATTCCGTTTGGAACTCATCGGCAAATTCTTCTTTCACTAAGCCATAAACCTCAATTTCAACCCGATAGGTAAGTTCAGTGTCCTGGGGGCTGAAGGTCTCACCAAACTTTCCGATCGTGCATTCCTTGATCTGATTTTCATCTTGGATTTTCTTTTTAGCATCATTTTCGCTCTGTTGAATTGATGCGACTAAACGCTCCTCCGCCAAGGCGCTGACTTCTTCAGCGTTTGGAATAAAAAAGAAGAACATCGCTGTTTCCATGAGAACGACGACGGAAACAAATGCAATGATCATGCCGCGGCCACCTAAGCCACTGGCAACGGGAGTAGTTTGTTCTTCTTGTTGCTCGTTATCAGCCATTCTTTTTCTCCTTATATTGCATCATTGGCCGTGTTCGGTGTGATCTGGGAATCACGCTCATTTGGATCTGTAAAAGATTCATTGAGCATGAATACTTCGACTCTCGGATTTGGAATACTCGAATCACCAGATGCTGAAGTATCAACTGGCTCGCTGTCTCCCACGGATGCAACACGGCACCTCGCAGGATTGATCCCTTCGTCGTTGACCAATGCTTGTCTTACATTCAGTGCGCGCTCAAAGCCGAGTTGGATCGTTAGTTTGGTGTCATCGACGCGGTTCGCGAAGGCGGGCGACACGTGGCCGCGAATTTCAATTTTCTGCGGCTTTCCACGCAGCTTATTAGCTAGTTGTTTGATCTCCATTCTCGCTTCTGCGGAAAGTGATGCTTTCCCGATCTTGAAGAAGATGACGGAGCCCACTGCCGTTACTTGTCCTGGACGCACAATGCGTACTCGAGGCTCTTCGCCAGTTGGTGCTTTGACAGGCACGCCGCCTTTTGTTGTGTCTTTACGTTTGGCTCGACCCGTGGTTGCTAGTGGCGTGAATTCTGTTCTGCGCGGTCGTTTCTTACCCGGTGATAGGGATTCGGAAGAACGTGAATAGCCGAACTCGCGTTGTACGGAGTCCACTAGTTTTTGATATGTCTCGTCGTCTTTGATTTCACTCAGCGAAACAAGCATGATGAAGAAGGTCAGTAATAGACTCATCATGTCACCAAAAGTGACGACCCATTCCGGAATTCCTATTTCTTCTGGTTCATCGTTCATGGTCTACTCCAGTTCACGCTGTTTTGGAGGTAGAAACGTTCTCAGTTTTTGATCGATAGCGCGTGGGCTTTCACCAGATTGAATCGCCATGACTCCACGTATCGCGATTTCGAAGCTGACCATTTCATTACGGCTCATCAGCCCCAGTTTTTCCGCGAAGGGGCTGAAAAATACGTTCGCAATAATGGCACCGTACAAAGTTGTGATGAGAGCAACAGCCATGCCCTTTCCGATCCCAGAGGGATCACTCATGTCCTGAAGCATCATGATCAACCCAATCAGGGTTCCGATCATTCCGTAGGCTGGTGCAAATCTTCCAAGCTGGTCCATGATGCTTTTGCCTTCACGGTGCCGACTTGCAATCGCATCGATTTCGGTTCTCAGGACTTCCTCAACAACATCAGGAGTGCTGCCATCAACGGCCATTTGAATACCGGTCTTTACCAGTGGATTATCAATTTCCAGCACTTTCGATTCCAATGCCAGAAGTCCATCGCGACGCGCTGTTTCGGCAAGCTCAACGATTTGGTTGATTAATCCAATACGATCCTCGTTTTTGTTCATCAGCACTTTGAGTGCGATCATGGGTGCCTTCAGCATGCTATGAAGCGGAAAGCAGATCATCGCTGCGGCAATGGCACCCCCGAACACGACCAGCATGGAAGGAAGATCCAAGAAGGCAGTCAAGGGAGCTTCACCAAGCATGATGGAGGCGATAATGAGGCCGACTGCTAAAAGCAGGCCGACGATACTGGCAATGTCCATGTTTTGTATCTGCGATGATCAGTTCGTGGCGGGCGTAGGAACCGTGGTTGCTGTAGAGCTTGCCGTTGGCATGGGCATGAAGTGCTTTTGCTGCTGATACTGCACAGCACGCTCAATCACCACTTCCATCGTTTCACCGACAACAATTCGCTCACCGCTGATGAGCGTGATGAAGGTGTCAGGTCGGCGTTCGATGTAACGAATCAAGTCCGCGTTAAGGACAAAGGATTCGCCATCCAGTCGAGTTAGTTTGATCATGAAGTTACCCCCGAGTCGCGTGAATGCCATGGAAAAGGGAAACTCGTCCCCAAAAGCGGATACGCATGACGTGGGCGGGCATTTCCAAGTGGACTGATCCGACCTGCGTCACATAATGCTAGGACACATTGAGCGTATCGTCGCGGTAGGCTGAAAAGAAACGCTAGCTTACCGGCGTGACCTGATGAACACAGCTCATACGATCTTTATAACCGTCAGAATTCATACTCTCGGCGGACGGTACAAATCCAGATCTTCACGGCCTGCCAACTGGGAGTAGATGTCTACAATTTGACGTCGACCACCAAACAGTCCAGCAGCATCGTGCGGCGAGGTTGATTCAATACGATGAAGATACGAACATGGCATCGGAAACATGAATTCGATATCGCATTGGCTGCCGGTCGCAATCAATACTGCCTCCACACGTAAAGTGCCCTCGGCTCCATCTGAATCGATAAAGTGAAGTTGGAAATCCGGAGGATAATCTGAAGCATCCTCAGACTCGTTTTCAAGCTCAATAGGTACAGTATTGATTCTGGTAACCAGGTGGTCCGTTTTGATCCGACCACGCAGTAAGTCTGATTCTGACAGGGGAATCAATCCCTCTTCGATCCATGCTGAAACTGTGGTTGGGTGCACCCGTGGTGAACTGCCGGGATTCTCTGCTGTGTGCTGAGTCGCAACGGCAGATAATGCGAGTGGTGACAGGCATTGATCGGGTAGAACAACCAAATCAGCATCGCTCTCATCTCGCATGTTGTTCCCGATTGGTCCACGTTCCAAAATTATCACGTTGTAGCCTAGAAAACGTCCGTAAAGACCAGCTTCAAGCCCGTGCGTGCCAGCACCTACAATCGCAACGGTCCCAGGAGGATCCAGCGTCGTATCCATATCAGTTTGGGGAGTGTTGTTCATGTCGTGGTGTAGGGTCGAACGGTTTGGTGGCTTTTTGTTTGCGAATCTGGAAAGCGTCAATCGGTATCCGGGATGTTACTCCACTCAGCATATTTGCGATCAGGACAGCGGTCCCCGGTGAAAGGTGCAATCCGCTACGGTGGTGGCCTGCAGCAACATAAAGATTCTCGACGCTCGGTACAGGTCCAATCATTGGAAATCCGTCGAATGTCATTGGACGTAGGCCGGACCATGATTTAACACGTTCTGCTGATTTCAAATCCGGCAGCAAGTGGGTCGCGAACTCCAGAAGAGACTCCAGCACCTCGTCGGTTGTTCCCAGTTCAAAACCGATTTCTTCCTCATTCGAGCCAATCAAGGTGTGGCCATCTTCGCGGGCAAGAACATACCTTTGTCCCATATTGATGATGTTACGAATTAAAGGTTTCGATGTTTTGAGCAGGACCATCTGACCACGGACCGGAACAATGCTTAGTTTCAAGTCCAGGGATGCAGCAATTTGCCCTGTCCACACGCCGGTCGTAAGAACGATATTGTCAGCTGTCTGCCAAGTACCTGCGTACTGAATTTCGGCTCGACCATCGCGGCAACGGATGTCGGTCACATCGGTGTTCTCAAAAAAAGTGACCCCCAATTGTTCGCAAGCATTTTTGAGAGCAGAAAGGTATTTTGGTGGTCGCAATTGGTACTCATCAGGTACATGCCAAACTGCTGCGTTGTCGGTGTTGTGCCACCAGCACGCCAGTGCCGCTTCTTGGCCAGTGATTTCGTCTGACGTGAGCTGCTTGCATTCGATCTCCATCTCCTGCCAATATTCGGTCATTCCGGACATGGCCGCAATTTCCCCAACTGTTTCCGCCAGATAAAGCCCACCACAACGTTGCAGGCCTGGATCGATTCCGGTGTCGATTTTTAGCTTGGCTGCCCATTCGGGGAATAGTTGGTGGCTCAGGCCACGCAAGCGATCGATCGGGTCAAATGAGTTTGCCAGATTCGCTGGCGGTAAAATGCCCGCCCCAGCCCACGAGGTCCCTCTGCCAGTGACACCTTTGTCGATGACGGTAACCTTGAATCCTCGTTGCGAGAGTTCCCATGCGCTGCTCAGGCCGATCGCACCTGCACCGACGACCGTAACGGATTTGCTCATCGGTTCCTCCAGTCACACAATGCGGAGCTCTTGAGGACGGAGTCCAACGCCAAGAAGAAATCGTCGTGCTCGCTTCCTGTCAGTCGTCTCTTCTGCCTCTGGGACTGCAGCAGATGGAGGAGTTCCCGTTCCGTGTCGATGTCCTCCCTGGCCTCGAGTTCCGCCACTGTTTGGTTCATGTTCACCAGGTTTCGCCGTGTGAGTGGGAGTACCTGATCGGTACTCCAGGGGATTCCCTGGAAGATGGTCTCAAATTCAGGACGCCACGGTCCGGCGATCCCTATGAGGTAATAGCCACCATCGCAGGCCGGGCCGAGCACGACGTCAAATTGACGCAATTGATCAGTTGCTTGGGTGATATCGTCTTTGGACAACAATGGGCAATCCCCTCCGATGAGGATAGCAGTCCCATTTCGACTTGTTCCAAGAGCGTGGCGGAACCAACCGATCATTCTCTCACCCAAATCTCCCGATTTTTGCAAAACTACTCGCCATTCTCTGGATAATTTCCAGTCATGAAGTGCCAGTTGCACGCTTGGCAGGTGTTCCCTCGGTGTGATGCAGAGGTACCGTTGATCTGCTGCAGTAGATAGAGAGGCACATAACTTTGAGATAAAAATTCGGTGCACTTCTGCTGCCTGGGCCATGCCGATCGTTTTGCCTAAGCGGGTTTTGACACTTCCGGGCACCCAGTATTTCGTCATTATTCCAAGCGTGATGGGATGATGTGGCTGATTTTGCAAGGAAATTCGGTGGTTTCGGGAAATCGGGGCGGGCTGGGGAATCAATCGAGGCAGAGCGTTGGTGTGCTGGAACCTGCTTTTGTGATGCTAACCGGTATATCCGTCTTCTGAGGAGGGCTGACTGGGCTTCAGAAGCGGAAATATCGTCGCACCAGACCTATGCTAGAATTACAGTTGGAAACGGCCTCAAAATGTCGGTCGATAAACTGTCGGATATTCGAGTGTCTCGATGAAAGTATCGTAAGTCCATGTCTCGTCGCTTAACCAGCTTAACGAAACCTGTTATCTTCTCACTCCGACACACCGAACTCCATGGGGTCACGGCCGGCAGCCCATGACGCAAAAGCTGACATCAGAACGCTTCCTAAAGATGGTCGCCAAGAGCGGCATTGTCGATGCGAATGCCTCGGATCGCCTCTTAGAGAAGGTACGCAACAAGTTTGACGGTGGGCTCCCCGCGAGTCCAAGGAAGCTTGCTGCGCTTTACGTCAGAGAAGAACTACTGACTGAATGGCACGTCGAGAAGTTGCTCGCAGGAAAGTACAAAGGTTTCTTCCTCGGTAAGTACAAGTTGCTAGGGCATATTGGTACTGGCGGTATGAGCAGTGTCTATCTCGCCGAGCACATCAAGATGGGGGATAAGCGTGCCATCAAAGTGTTGCCCAAGAGTCGAGTGAATGATGCAACCTATTTGGCTCGTTTCATGCTTGAAGCCAAAGCGATTGCTTCTCTCAACCATCCAAACATCGTTTTGGCTTATGACATCGATAATGAAGACGATGTGCACTACATCGTGATGGAATATGTCAATGGTGTGGATTTACAACAGTTGGTGAAACGAGACGGTGCTGTCGATCCATCGACAGCGGCTGATCTTATCGCTCAGGGCGCCCGAGGACTGGCACATGCTCACAACAAGGGCGTGATACACCGTGACGTGAAGCCTGCCAACTTATTGATTGACGTCGATGGTGTGGTTCGTTTGCTCGACATGGGACTTGCACTTGTTACTGCAACAGATGATGAGTCATTGACTGTGGCCAATAATGAAAACGTTCTTGGCACAGCAGATTATCTCGCACCGGAACAGGCTTTGAACAGTCACGAGGTTGATCACCGTGCTGATATCTATGGACTCGGTTGCACGATGTACTTCCTTTTGACAGGGAAACCGCCATTCAGTGATGGAACTTTGGCGCAGCGAATAGCCAAGCATCAGACAGAAATGCCAACTGCGATCCGCCAACTGCGGCCAGACTGCCCAGGTGAGTTGGAGGGTATTTGTGTCAAGATGATTCAGAAGGATCCTCGCTACCGGTACCAATCTGCTGCAGATGTTGCAGAGGTCCTCGAAAAATTCACCAGCAAGGTGCCCAAGGGAACGAAGGTTACAGTTGGGCTGGGGGACATGCCTGAGTTTGACACTGATGAATCGTCTTCCATTTCGCTCGACGACGATGACTCTTCGTCGCGTTATGGCGATACCATCAGCAACAAGAACGATGACACATTGGCAAATAATCGATCGGCGCTTGTCCGAAAGAAAGGTCTGAGCGCCAGCGATAGTGGCCGTCTGGTCGACGTGAAGCCGCGTCCTGATCTCGTAGGTGGTAGTTTTCTCGACCTTCAGTCCGAGTCAGGTTATCGACCAAATTCGAACGTGGGTGAGAAACAAACCCAACCAGAAAACGTGCAACCAGTTTCCAAGTCGGGTGCATCTGATGTCGGCATTGCTGATTCTCAGCACGGCAGTAATTCGAAGATCGCAAGCAGTATCAGCGAACGTAGTTCGGTTGGACGTTCAAAGGGAATCGATCCCATGTTGGCGGTTGCCTTGCTGATCGCCTGTATCATGGTATCGTTATTTATCGGTTTTTTGGCGGGCGGTTTCTTCGGGTGATGAACAGTCCTGTGCCTAGCATAGAAATCGGGCGAATCACCAATGACTGTAGTTTTTGACCGGCCTTATCAGTTTGTGCCGCCACACCGGGGCTCTCTTTGGCCATTCTCTATTCAGAAACTGCGACTGGTTGATTGGTACTTAAGACGCAAAGAAGGCGTCGTTTCCTGGGAGTGCCGCGGACTTGAGCACCTCAAAGCGTCACTGAATCGCGGTGATGGGATTTTGCTTTCCCCGAATCACTGTCGTTACGCAGATCCGCTCGTGTTGGGCTGGCCTGCTCGGTTGCTCAAGGCAAATGTCTACGCGATGGCCTCCTGGCATTTGTTCAATCAAGGAAAAATTGATGGATTTGCAATCCAGAAAATGGGGGGATTCAGCATTCACCGTGAGGGGGTTGATCGGCAAGCTCTTGATACCGCGATGGCAATTCTGGCAACAGCGGAAAGGCCTTTGGTTTTGTTCCCCGAAGGAACCACTAATCGAAGTAATGATGTCGTGAAACCACTTCTTGATGGTGTGTCCTTCATTGCACGCTCGGCAGCGAGACGACGTAAGAAAAAGTCGAATGGTAATGTGGTACTCCATCCCATTGGGATTAAGTATCTTTGCACGGAAGATATCTGCCCGTGGGCCCGGCAACGACTGTTAGGGCTCGAGCATGGGTTTGGTTGGCAGACTCCGCCCGAATTGACGCTTGTTCAACGGACGAGAAGGCTTGTTGAAGGTGCCTTTGTCTTACGCGAAGTACAGCATCTTGGAAGAACAGGATCTGGAACAATGAGTCAAAGGCGTGACACTTTGATCACAAACATTCTTCGACGCATTGAAACCAAGTTGGGAATAGCGGCCGGACAGAAAAGTGCGCGCGAACGAGTGAGGGCAGTTCGTGCAGAAATAGCATCGCAATTTTTTCGGCAGGATGTCGACCAAAATTCGGAGATCCATTTTCGACAAGATGTGATGGCGGTGGATATGATTCAGGAAATGATCTCCTATCCCGTGTCTTATCTTGATGATGATGGAGTCACAGACACAAGAATTGTCGAAACTATTCAACGCATGGAAGAATCGATTCTCGGTAAAGCCGACTGTAGTGTCCCGTTACGAGCAGTGATTCAAATAGGTGAACCGATTTATGTTCCAGCTGAAAAAGCACCCCGTGGCGAAGTTGATCCGTTGATGCTCCAGTTGAAAACGCAGTTACAGGAAATGCTGGACGAGCTGGCCGGCGAAGCACGACCATTTGCTGATTATTGCTGATCGAGGTGGCTGTTAGTGGTCGAGGTTGAAAAGTATCCAAATTTTATGGTGTGATCAATGATTGTCGGTGTACCAACAGAAGTCAAAACAGATGAGTACCGTGTCGCCATGTTACCATTTGGCGTAGAGGACCTAGTCGGTCGAGGTCATCAGGTGTTGATTCAAGCCGGAGCCGGTCTCGGATCGGGTATCTCAGACCATGACTATTCGCGGGCTGGAGCGAAGCTGGTCAACAGTGCAGACGAGCTTTTCAATCGCGCCGATCTGGTCATCAAGGTCAAAGAACCTCAAGTTGGAGAATTTGACCTTCTACGGCAGGGGCAATTGCTGTTTACCTATTTCCACTTCGCTGCCAGTCGTGACTTGACTGAGGCGATGCTTGACTCCGGTGCTACTTGCCTTGCCTACGAGACACTGAAGGATTCGCAGGGCCGATTACCTTTACTGACTCCGATGAGTGAAGTGGCTGGCCGCATGAGCATACAAGAGGGAGCCAAGTATCTTGAACGTCCTCAAATGGGGCGTGGGATCTTGCTGGGGGGCGTGCCAGGTGTCGCGCCTGCACATATCACGATTCTTGGAGGTGGTGTGGTTGGTGCCAATGCGGCACGCATAGCCGCAGGTTTTCAGGCAGACGTCGCAATTTTGGATGTTGATTTGGACCGCTTGCGTTATCTGGATGATGTCATGCCTGCCAATGTGAATACGCTTTACAGCGATCGACACAATATCATGGAACAGCTGCGCAGGGCAGATTTAGTCATTGGGTCAGTATTGATTCCTGGTGCAAAGGCTCCGCAGTTAGTACGTGCTGATGACCTGAGGATGATGAAAGCGGGAAGCGTGGTGATCGATGTTGCTGTCGATCAGGGTGGATGCGTTGAAACCAGTCGCCCCACCACGCATAGCGATCCCACGTACGTGATCGATGAGGTTGTTCATTACTGTGTTGCCAACATGCCTGGGGCAGTGGGACGTACCAGCACATTTGCCTTGTGTAATGCGACGTTGAGTTGGATTGCGCGTTTAGCCGATCTTGGACTAGAGAGGGCGTTGGCTGATTGCCAGCCGCTTGTTGACGCGATCAATCTACACGACCACCAAGCGACAAATGCTGCTGTTGCAGAAGCTTTTGGACTGCCGTTTGTCCCGTTGAACTGAATTTTCAAGATTCCGGCAAATCACCAAGGGGCTCCGGTTTCAGGTGCAAGATTATCTTTTTAGACCAGTGAAATGAATTTTTCCCCAAGCCGTCCGATTCGTTTTGGCATTGAAGTACTTGCTTAATAATTCACGGATGGCTGTGGGTTGGCTCAACCACTGTTCATAGGTGTCACGTTCGTGTTCGATCATTACAGCGAGTGCGTCACCCTTCGAGTAGAGTTTGCGAACCGCTGAAATTTTAATTACGGCGTGAACGAAACGAAGGAACGGAGTTAGCCATGGTTCAACAGCATGAAACGTGCCATCATTGTTAAGCACGCGATGAATCTCAGACAGAACCTGTTCCAGATCTTCTGGCAAGTTGGGGAGGTGATGCAACCCGCCATGAATGATGACTGCGTCCAGACTCGCATCTTCAAACGGTAAGTCCCTGCAGTCGGCCAGGTGGAGCGTGGCTCCGGTCTGATTTTGGAGTAGCAGTGTTTCAGAGAGATCCACTCCTTCGATGCTTTTGAAACCCAGACGCTTCAGGGCGACCAGGCCTCCGCCGCGACCACAGAATAGCTCAGCCACTCGGATGTTGCGTGAGCGAGTTTTAAATCCCAGCAAACGTAGCCGTCTGATGAATTTTTCGATTTCCTCTTCGGGGCTTTCAAAACGTCTGTAGGCGTCTTCCCAAGCCGGATTACAACAAACAGCTCCCGAATGAACATGTCGTTCGATCACGGGCGTGCGGTCGTTGGCTGTGTCGGAAGTGTTCATGGTGCCTGTGATGAATACATGCTTGTATCAAAACGTGATTGGTTTCTTTGCAGAGATACCTTTGGAATACTGTTGTAGCATCGTCGTGTCGGCGTCGGCCGTGAGATTGGCTCAAACGTGGTGATTTCGCCGCTGCATCCGCAAGACTCCGGCCATCAAAGATGCCATCGCGGTCTGAAAGCCGACAGCCACAAGCGTGACACCTGGGATAACCAGTCGCATGGTTTGAGGATAATCTAACTTTCCGAAATCGCCTTGCCACCAAGTGACGATGACTATCGAAATCAGCAAGGAACCTGCCATGAACATGATCAAGCCAAATCCAATGCCGTGCTCCACAGTGATTTTTTCCAGCCTGGGTAGAGCAGGCATCATTCCTTCGCGGGCCGCAAATATTTGTGCAAGAGTCGCGAGAAGAACGCATTGCCAGCCCAACAAGATGGATAAGCTTGCGATCAAAAGTGTATGCACATCCAAAGCAGCATTGAAAATGCGTATTTGTGGTAACGCGAGTGCGTAACCGAGTAGCCCAATCAGAATCAGTAATGAACCGGGCCGAAAAAACGTCCACTTGGGACTGAATACAAGAAACAGCCGTAGGGTTCTCCAACCATCACGGAAGGTTCTCAGGTGGGGGCCGTGTTCCTGACGTCCGTCGGGGTGCAGCGTAATTGGCACTTGCGTCATACGAGCGTTGTGAAGTCCACTCTTGATGATCATTTCTGTGGCGAATTCCATTCCAGGAGAACGCAGATCCAGATTGTCATACAGTTCTCTGGTGAATCCACGCATACCACAGTAAACATCATGAATTGGTATCCGAAACATCAGTCGTACCAGCCATGATAACACTGGGTTCCCAAACCAGCGGTGTAGGAAAGGCATCGCACCGGGTAGCACATGGCCGCCACCACGGGGAAGACGACAGCCTTGCACCAAGTCAGATCCTTGCCGAAGCTGATCAACGAAGGCTGGGATTTCAAGAAAATCATAGCTGTCATCACAGTCACCCATGATGACGAACTTGCCACGGCTTGCTTCAATGCCACCCATCAATGCAGCACCGTATCCCGGTTCAGCCACGTCAACTGTCCTGGCACCCATGGATACTGCAATTTCCTTTGAATTATCACTGCTGCCGTTGTCAGCTAGGACAACTTCACCGTTCACTCCACGGTCCCGCATGGCTCGGACTGCCTTTTCAACACAGATTCCAACGGTGTCTGCCTCGTTCAAGCAAGGCATGACAACGGATAACTCAGGCTGTTCAGTCATGCTGTTGTCAGCTTCGATGCTTGTAAGGGTAATTGGAACAAAATACGAGTGTCCTTCAGTCGCGGTGCGGAATGATCGATTCGAGAGCGTGGCTTCTACGCATGTTTTAGTAATCAGTTCAGTGGATCAGACACTGTTTGCGACTTTCGCTGTTTTTCGGAGTCGTGACAACAGGATTGCCAAGCATGCACCAAAGGAAAGGACGACGATAGGTTCAATTACGATTCGGTAGCGGTAATCCGGGATTTCCAGAATCCCTGTGACAAGTGAAAAGTACGCCAATATGGTACCTATCCAGATTCCATAAGCTCGCGTTGGGTAATTCACCATCAAAAGCACAACGCAGAAGACTAGCGCGCTGAGCAGCAAAGTATTCAAGCTCACCGACTGGCTAAAACGATTTTGCAGTCCAAAGTTGACTATCGGACTGGAATGATTCCATGTGTGCTGACCATAAAAGGCACCGTGGGATTTCCCTTGGGAGGGAAGATCACTTGCCGGGCAGCGCCAATAATTGATGACTCTTCGAAACGCTTTGTAGGCGAAAATTGATTTGTTTTGCTGTACAGCTTGCAGGGCAACTTTCTTCATCAGTTGGTCTGCGGCCGCATCGTCGAGTCCAGAGCGAATAAGGGCATTGGATACTTGCCAGGTATCTTGCCATTGGTCTGCAGCGTTTACCCGAGTGAGGCGTTGATGCAATTGGTCAGCACTGTCGCTAGATGGTAGCGCAAGTCCGGCACCGGAGCCCTCTTGAAAGGTGACAATCCAGATGTTTCGTCCCACAAATTCAGTCAGAAATGGTTTTCCAAATAGCAGTTGGTTGCGCAGCATCCATGGAGCAGAGCAGGCTGTGACGATAAGACCAGTAAGTAAGAAGTGGTAGACGCGAATTCGATAAGGTATTGGCTTCATGGAAAGGCTGCGAAGTCGACCATTTTTACGAAGATGAATCAGCCATAGAAAAAAGAGGTGCGGTATCCAAATCAAAATCACGATAGGACGTGTCAGTAGGGTCATCGCAAACGTCAAGCCAACCCACGATGCGCGTGGGGCTGTGCCATGCTTGGCATAGTCCAGAATTGCCAGAAGGTTTAGCATGAACAGAAAGATGAACATCGATTCAGAGAGAACGGCAGCATCAAAGACAAGGCTTGAAACGATGGGTAGTGACACAGTCAGTGTTAGTACGAACGCCTTGGGAAGTTTGGTGATTCTCGCTGCGATTGAGGCTGCGATGATCAACGACCCCAGGGAGAAGATTCCCTGAATGACTGCTAATGTCTGTAAAGCATGCGACCCGCTTAAAGATCGCAGAATGGCTAAAAACCAAGGGTAGATCGGGGTGCGATAAGCAATGGGATCCTGCATCATCAGGAAATCTCCCTGCATTACCAGTGTGCTCAGTTTCCAGTAGCCGAATGCATCTCGTTGAATTGGGACTGGTCCCTTCCATAGAACAGCAGCCGTTTTGGTTGCAATCAGCAGCAGAAGTATGAAGGCAAGAAATTTTCTCATCTGTCTGGATACAGCCTGCGGAATTGGGGGACACACTTCTTGGAGTCTAGCTCATGAGCATGCTGCTGGGTGACTGCGGCCCGTGTTCTTGTGTGGAGGTCCGGACTTGCGGCCGGAAATGTTGGGTCGTGACGCATGCGCCGGGATTCAGGCGTTCACAGATAGGTGATCTTACCTACCGTTTGCGTTTTTTTTTCTTTCGCTTGTCCCTTCGATCTTTCTGGCGTTTGGACTTGTATTTAGGTTTGGTTGATTTGGGCTGATGGGAGTCGGATTCACGATGCACCGTGTGGTTTTTTACAACGTCCAGATACAGCTGACGGTCCTGCAGATCAACCTTCGAAACTTTGACGGTTAGGAGATCGCCAAGACGAAACCGGTTGCCTTGCCGAAATCCGCTGATCATTTGCCCACGGCGTTCGAAACGATATTGGTCGTTAGGCAGCGTCGTGATTGGAATGAATCCATCAACAGGCAGCTTGACACAGCGAGCATGGATGCCGTCAGCAAAGACTCTGCTTATAACTGCTTCCATGCTTTCACCTACATGTTTGTTGAGGAAGTGCAGAAGTTTCAGCTGAATGAGTTCCCGCTCGGCAGCCGCAGCATTGCGTTCCATATCGCTACAGTGATGCCCAAGTTTCACAAGTGAGGCGAAAGGATCATCTGGTGTTGGTTTTTTGTCCAGAATCTTTTGCACCAAACGATGAACTGTTAGGTCGGGGTATCTCCTTATGGGGCTGGTGAAGTGACAGTAGTGTTCCATGTCCAGAGCGTAGTGCCCTTCAAGCTGAGGCGCATAAATTGCCTTGTTCATGCTCTTGAGCACTGCAAAATTAACGGCATCTTCCAAAGGTGTTCCGTCTACTGAGTCGAGTACTTTTTGAATATCAAATCGACTTTCCACAGTGCCGGCATCGATGCCCAGATCTTTCACAAAGTTGGAGAGCTGGCGAAGTTTGCGACGATCTGGTGGAGGGTGGATACGGTGGAGGTGATTTAGACCGAGATCATCGAGCCACGTCGAAACCGCTTGATTTCCGGCTAGCATGAACTCTTCAATGATTTGGTGACTTTCCGTGTGCTCAACGCGATGTGCCCCTCGCACTTTTCCACTTTTGTCGAGATCCAGTTTGATGTCAGGCATGTCCATTGAGAGAGCTCCTCCTTTGAACCTTGCCTTTCTCATCTTCATTGCCAGAGTGTGCATCTCCTTCAGTAAGTCGCAGATGGGGGCTCCCCATAATTCTAATCGTGATTCAGGGTTCGCAAGAAATTGATCGACCTGTTCGTAATTCAATCGCAAGTCACTGTGAATCGCACCGTTGTGCACTTCGGTGTGCGTGATGGTCAGGTCATCCTGAATCTCGATTTCAACCGTTTTTACCAGTCGCATGCGGTCGGGCTGAAGGCTTGCTAAATGATTGCTGATGATCTCGGGAATCATCGGTATTACACGATCAGGAAGGTAAACGCTGGTCGCGCGTTTGCGTGCCTCTTCGTCAATCGGACTGCCTGTGGGAACAAAGTGACTGACATCAGCGATGTGTACCCAGAGACGCCATCGCCCTTCTTCACGCTGCAATGAGATTGCATCATCAAAATCACGGGCGTCGAAAGGGTCGATCGTGATTGTGAGCATGCTTGTCAGATCTTTGCGTTTCTCCGGCACCTCCTCATCACTGAACGCATCGGCCTGCTGTCTTGCCGCGTCCAAAACGCTCTCTGAAAAAGCATTCGGAAGTGCGTATTGTCGGATAATCGATAATGTGTCGATCGCTGGATTCTTGTTACTTCCCAAGCGTTCCAGAATCACTGCCTCGCCGCCTGCACCGCTCTCATCTGGATAGTCGACAATTTCAACAAAGACTTTGTCGTCGTTGGTCAGCGGTAAACCCCGAATGTCACCAACGCTTACGGGTGCCTCGTAGTGCGTGCCATCCAGAAAGACTACCGCCTCGCCATCGATGTTTCTGAAAGTACCTGTGAATTGTCTGCGGGATCGTTGCAGGACTTCCGTCACACGGCCTTCATTGCCACCTCGGCGGCTTGGGCGGACCTCAATATTTACAAGATCTCCCTCCATTGCACCTGCCGTGCAACCGGCTGGTATGAATACGTCATCAGGTACATCAGAGTCATCTTCTGCGTGGTTGGGCCGCACAAAACCAAAGTCACCGCCCATGGCTCGGCGAAATGTTCCACGCAGCGAATCGTCAGGGCCTCCAATCGCCCCCACACTGATCACCAAATGGTTGGAACCGTAAAGTAAACGGCCCTCAAGAACGAGTTGTTTGATGACACGACGAAGGTCCCGATATTCGTCGAGGCCAAGCTTCAGGGAAGTTGCAATTTGCTTGGGCTTACTGGGCCGGTAGTCGGCCGAGACGACCAGTCGCATCACGCGATCCGCCAGTTCTGTTGATATATCCATGTTGAAAACATAGCCGATTTGGCTCAAATTTGGACCGGGACACGCGATGGCTTATCTCTATTAGCCACCGAAATGACGTGGAAACAGGCATTCCCCTGACGCATCGCCCCTCAGCTTTCCGGGACCCTGCACTCGCAGTGCGATCGCAGCTGAAAAGGATGGGTAGATCGAGAAGACCATCAATTGATGATCGAGAGACGGGGCCATTCGGCACGCACGTGTTTGGGCAATCAGCGACGATCGCTGACCACTCACTGTGGAATCGACACCTGAACCAGAAGTGAGGTTCGCCGAAGTTCCTCAAGTTTGAGTATTCCCTCTACGTATGGTATCCGAATACAGACAGATGGTAACGCCAGCTCAGCGTGAGAAGACGCACCTGGTTGGGGCCAAGCGTGCGCCGTGTCAGCGGCAGACCAGTTTCCGGGTCAGTCTGGATCATAGGCAAGGTTGGGGCTCAACCAACGTTCAGCCTCTTCGATTGGAATACCTTTTCGTTTGGCGTAGCATTCAATTTGGTCTCGTGTGACACGATCAACGGCAAAGTAGCGTGCATCGGGGTGCCCGAAATACAAACCACTGACGCTCGCGCCGGGTGCCATTGCGAAACTGGATGTGAGTTCCACGGACGTGTTTTTTTCCGCCTCCAAAATGTCAAACAGGTTTCGTTTTTCGGTGTGATCTGGACATGCCGGATAACCAGCAGCAGGACGAATGCCCCGGTATTTTTCAGCAATCAGGTCGTTTTTTCCCAATGCTTCCCCCTCTCCGAATCCCCAGTCTTTTCTCGCTCGTTCATGCATCAACTCGGCGAATGCTTCGGCAAGTCGGTCAGCGACAGCTTGGACCATGATGGCTTTGTAGTCGTCAAGATCTGCTTTGAACTGCTCAGCAAGAGCATCAGCCCCAATGCCGGTTGTGACCACAAAACCACCGATGTAATCTTCTCGGCCACAATCCACTGGCGCAACATAGTCGGCTAGGGAACGATAGTCTTTTTGACCGCGGCGTTCCCATTGCTGACGTAACATGTGAAAACGTGTCAGCTCGTGGGTCCGGGATTTGTCAGTGAATAAGATGATGTCATCTTTATCGCTAGCAGCTGGCCAGAAACCGTAAGCCGCGTTTGCGATTAATGTCTTGTCCGCGATGATCTTGTCCAGCAGCGTGTTGGCATCTGCATACAATTCTTTTGCCTGCTCGCCGACGACTTGGTCATCAAATATCTTCGGGTATTTGCCTCGCAATTCCCATGTCATGAAGAAGGGTGACCAGTCAATGTAGGATCTAATCTCCGACAGTGGGAAGTTATTTAAGACCTGCGTGCCAGTGAAACACGGCGTGCTGATGTCGATATTGTCCCAGTCGGTAGCAAAGCGATTCTTCAATGCATCGGCATAGGTGACAAGTTTCTGTTTGCGACCCTCGTAACCTGCAACCAGCTTTTTCTGCTCTTCCAGATTCGCTTCAATGAAGTTGCTGCGAGTTTCTTCATTAAGCAGTTTCTCTACCACATTGACACTTCGGCTGGCATCAAGGACGTGAATGATTGGTCCGGGATAAACCGGCGCAATTTTAACCGCGGTGTGCTTGGCACTTGTAGTAGCTCCCCCGACAAGCAATGGGATTTCCAGGTTCTTGCGTTTCATTTCTCTGGCAACATGGACCATCTCATCCAAGCTCGGGGTAATCAATCCACTCAGCCCTACCATGTCGACATTTTGCTTTTCAGCTTCTTCGATGATTGCGTCTGTTGAAACCATGACGCCCATGTCGATTACTTCATAATTATTACATTGTAGCACGACACCCACGATGTTCTTACCAATGTCATGGACATCACCCTTCACAGTCGCAATCAGGAATTTGCCTCGTGATGAGTTGGACTCAATGCCGGCTGCTCGCTTTTCTTCCTCCATGAATGGCTCGAGATAGGCAACAGCTTTTTTCATCACCCGCGCGGATTTGACCACTTGAGGAAGGAACATCTTTCCCTCGCCAAACAGATCGCCAACGATTTGCATTCCGTCCATTAAAGGACCTTCGATCACTTGCAGGCAGCGATCAAATTCTTGGCGTGCCTCTTCGGTATCTTCGACGATGTACTTGTCTATGCCCTTGATCAATGCGTGTCGCATGCGTTCAGCGACGGGTGCTTCTCGCCAAGTCAGGTCTTCACCGCTTTTTTTCTTCCCGGTCCCTTTCACCGTTTCGGATAGGTCCAGCAACCGGTCCGTTGCGTCAGGACGCCGATTCAACAAGACATCTTCTACGCATTCCAACAAATCCTTGGGTATCTCCTCGTAAACCTCAAGTTGTCCGGCATTGACAATCCCCATGTCGAGACCAGCTTTGACTGCGTGAAATAGAAATGAGCTGTGCATGGCCTCTCGCACGCGGTCGTTTCCGCGGAAACTGAAACTGATATTGCTAACGCCACCGCTGGTTTTGGCGTTGGGGCATTCTTGCTTGATGCGTCTTACTGCGTTGATGAAGTCGACTGCATAGTTGTCATGTTCTTCAATGCCAGTGGCGACCGTCAGAATGTTGGGGTCGAAAATGATGTCCTCTGGCGGGAAATTCACCTCGTTGACCAACAGATCGTACGCGCGTTTGCAGATGCGTACTTTGCTATCCTCGTCGGCTGCCTGCCCTTTCTCATCAAATGCCATTACCACGGCTGCTGCGCCATATTGTCTTACCAGACGCGCACGTTCCAGAAAAGTTGCTTCGCCGTCTTTCAGAGAGATCGAGTTGACGATCGCTTTACCCTGCGTATTTTGAAGACCAGCTTCGAGCACTTCCCACTTGCTGCTATCGATCATTATGGGGACTGCTGCCACGATATCATCGCCTGATATCAGACGCAGAAACCGCGTCATGGCTTCGCTCCCATCGAGCAACGCGTCGTCAAAATTGATGTCGATTATCGTAGCGCCGTTCTGAACCTGTTCGCGGGCAACCTCGACTGCCTCCTCGTAAAGTTCTTCGCGAATCAAACGCGCGAATTTTCGACTACCCGTCACGTTAGTCCTTTCACCCACCATGGTGAACGGAATTTCGGGTCGCATCACCATTGGCAATTGACCGGACAAACGTGTCCATACGGGGCCTGCCATGTCTTGCTTCGGCTGCAAACCGCCAATTCGAGCTTCCATGGCACGAATATGGTCAGGTGTTGTTCCACAGCAACCGCCGAGGATATTGATCCATCCGTTGTCCGCATATTCGCCAACGATATCGGCCATGGCTTTCGGACCTAAATCGAATTCACCCATATCATTTGGCAGCCCGGCGTTGGGATGACAACTGATGGGGATGGCGGTCGATTGGGACATCTCCTCGATATGGGAACGCATGACATCGGGCCCAAGGGCACAGTTCATTCCGATTGATAACATCGGGAAGTGTGAAAGGGAGGTCACGAACGCTTCAACGCTCTGCCCACTCACAAACGTTCGACCACCTTGGTCGAAAGTACCACTGATCATGACTGGTACTCGTTTTCCGCCAGCATCGAAGAAATCCTGAATTGCGAACAAGCACGCCTTGAGGTTAAGAGTATCGATGGCTGTCTCGGGCAGCAGGATGTCCACTCCTGCGTTGACCAGAGAATTAACTTGCATCAAGTAACTGGCTCGCATCTCTTCAAACGTTGTGTCCCGGTGTGCAGGGTCGTCAACATTGGTACTAATTGCCGTTTGTTTTGTCGTGGGGCCGATCGATCCTGCGACGAAACGAGGCTTGTCTGGGGTTCGCTCTGTCCACTCGTCAGCTGCTTTCCGTGCGCAGCTTACGGCCGCAATATTGATTTCATCAACCAATTCCAAGGGCAGATCAAACTCCAGCATCCCGACTGGGGATGCCCCGAAAGAATTTGTTTCGACAATATCACTGCCCGCTTCATAATAGGCGTGGTGTATGCCCGTGATCTTTTCTGGGTGAGTCAGGCAAAGAATGTCCGAGAAGTTCTTGAGGTCTTTGTGGTGCTCAGCAAATCTTTCTCCACGGACTGCAGTCTCGTCCAACTTAAGACGCTGGATCATGGTGCCCATGGCACCGTCCAACAGCAGAATTCGTTCGCGAATCAGATTGGAAATGAGGGAAGACTTTGTATCAGCTTGAAGCATTCTGGGAGCCATTTTTACTCAAAAGTGTCAAATTCGTTAAGTGATAGTTTCGTTTCCAGTCGCCTGATTCACAACCCGAAGTGAATGGAGATTGAGATTCAATCTTGCCTCAGCGTCTCAGTTTGGCTATTCCGCAGGAGTAGAAGGATCGTACAAGTGGTTTTCGGATCTCGAAAGCTTGGCCGCAGCGTCATTGTTCGCCTCTGCAAATCTCGACCTTGACCATTCAGATACTCGCCCATCCAGGAAGATCGCATGACCGTCTCGCCAAAATGGCCAGATGAGGGGAAAAAGACGCAATTCCGGGAAGGTAATCCCGATTCAGAAATGCCCGGGGGGCA
Source organism: Rhodopirellula sp. (assembly GCA_002689655.1). Classification (GTDB taxonomy): domain Bacteria; phylum Planctomycetota; class Planctomycetia; order Pirellulales; family Pirellulaceae; genus Rubripirellula. Next base: position 64,141 of record NZHC01000066.1, read on the forward strand.
TCCTGACGCCCTGCCGCCGACCCTTTTTCAGCTGCCAAATTTGCGTCCTGATCGTCCCCCGGTGGCAGCTAGAACCGAAATTTCGAACCTAGCATCAACGCCCGAAGGAAAAAATTTCGTTCATCACGTGGCCGAGATGCCATTTGTAAGAGTGGGGACTGATGAGACACGGGCGTTAGAAGCCTCGAACATTCAGCAACATGCGAATTCGGCGGAAGCGGGTAACCATAGCGATGATGAATCGCGTTACCCCGCGTCTCCTACCGTTGTGGATGGTCCAGAAACGCCAGCGACGACTCACTCGTCCGACGCCAAAGATCAATCGAAATCACGTTATGCCGCAAATAAGCGGTCGCTCGAAAGTCAGGAATCGACGTCTCTTGCACCAACCGATAGACCGGCAGGAAGATCTTGGATGGACTCCATCGGTTCGCATGGCATCGTTGTGACGCTCCTGCTAGTCGTCGTTGCCGCTGCTTTATACACCGGTCGGGTAGGCAAGGATGATTCCGATGATGCATCTTTGGCGGAGGGTCGTGATTGGCTCGAGTATGGTACTGACGAGGAGATCAGATTACCGAATGCTTCTATTGCAGACGGCTCTTCAGGAGCCCCCATCGAAGAGCCTGATCGTATCCTTCAAGATACTAGTCAACTGACGCCCCAGAGTGGCCTCGTTGGTGCTTCTCGAGTGGAATCAGGAAAGAGTCAGCTCGAAAGAAATACATCGACCAGCAGCGCCTTGCTGACGCAGCCAGTGGCATCGGATGATGACCGCTATTTGCAATCTGACTTCGCTGAAAACATGCAGCAGAATGCGAGTGATTCGTTCTCACAACCATACACCTCGGTAGTCGCACCGGTCAGTCCAGCAGCTACTCGAAGCGATCAGTCTGGTATGTCAGGAAATCAGCCACGCCAAACCGGGCAACCAGCCGCTTACGGAATTTCGGTGCCTGCTGCTAGTCAGACGCCCCCCTATCTACGCACGGCCACACCAGCCGGTATTTCTGATTGGTCCAAATTTTTTCCGCGTGTTCCATCAGGCAACACAGTGCGTCCAACCTATCCATCAACTTCCAACTGATTCTGTTTGTTATGAGTGATCAAGCTTTTGTCAAAGCGTTTTCTCGAAGACGACCCGCGAGCGACCAGACAACTCAGTCTGGCGGAAGTGAAGCGGGGGACACTGGATCAGGGATCCAAGAGCAGGCGGCAAGCCGGGTGACATCGGCAACCAGGGCATCGCAGATGCTGGGGCAGCAGGTTTCTGACTCCGCCTCAGACGGTGATGCCTCTGGTGGGTTGCAGTTGGATCAGTCAGTTGCAGCAACTGCTCGTGTGTGGATTGACCATCATGCCGACCGTTTGTCGCGAGCAGACTATGCTGGCGATGAGATTCCAAGGCCATACCTTGAGGCGCTAACGGGTGATCAAACGCCGCCATTTGAATCGAGTGATAGTGCGAACAATATGCAGGGTTTTCGACCCGATGCCGAGCCTGTTGGTCCACTAAGGAGTGAACAACATGCAGCTGTAGCTGATGAACGAGATAGTTTAGCTCAGCCTATTCAGGACGCGTATGCTTCGACATTCACGGATGCCGCAGGTTTCGTAAATGACCAGCTGAGCAACGTTGAACCCGCAGAAGTCTTGCGGACGCTACGGGAGGCGGATGCTGGCAGCTTGGACTCCAGTTTTTCCTTGAAAAACGACTTGTCAACACACCAGCCAAAATTCGAATCGATCGCACATTCTGAGCTTTTGCAGTCTGATGCTGAAACGTCTGAACTGATCATTGAGAATCCGTTTGCTAACGCTGCTAAGCATGAGCATGAAACACAGCCAGCGTCACCAACGTTTGGTTGCGATTCCATTTCAGATTCGCATGTTCCACAGCAAGATGCGTATCAACCCGCTGGGACAGATGAGTATGTCCTTGACTCGACTCCGAATGACTCAGGGCACGTTGGTGCACAGGTCGGGCTAAAGCCCTTTCAAGCTGTCTGGGAGGTTGATGTATTAGATGTTCCCACCATTGTCGCGGACCTGTTTTTTGAGGGTCGACTTTTTCAACAAATAGCGGAACGAATGTCGGATGCAGTTGATTCTGGGCTCAACAGCGTGATTGTTACCAGTGCTCAGTCGGGCGAAGGTCGCAGTAGTGTCGCCATCGGCTTAGCGATGACCGCTGCAGCTGCGGGGAAACGAGTTGCTCTGGTGGATGCAAATCTCGAACAGCCTAAGTTGGCTGATGAGCTCCGATTGGAATTGCAGCATGGCTGGATCGATACGATTCGCGCGGGCTTGCCGATGAAAGAGGTTGCCGTGCATGCAGTAGAAGATGGTGTGACACTGATTCCATTGAAGCCAACCAAGCAGAACATTGCAGCGACGGGTGACGAGTTAGTTCAACTGGTCGATCTATTGGAAGACAAGTTTGATTTACTCATTCTCGATGGACCGACATCACAGTCAAGCCAGATTGATCAGTGTGCATCGGCTGTTGACAGTGCGATCATTGTCCGCGATACGGCACGAACTGATGCGTTTGCCATCAACGATTTTTCCTGCCGACTGCGTAAATCAGGCATCAAGGGTGTTGGTGTGGTTGAGAACTTCACTTGATTGCACTCGCAAATCGGGTTGCAGGGAGAGCAACTTGCCGGCGACAGATGGCAGATGTCTTTGCTGCTGATTTCAATGCAATTCCCAAGCCTTGTGGTGATTCGTGGTTCAGCAGCAGTCGCCTGTATCGCAACAGTCATCGCCAACGATTGTCAAATCGTAATTTTTGCCTTTTGTGATTTTCGCTGATCGTTCGTGCCCATCGCAGTTCATGGGCTTGGCATCGGCGTCCTTGACCGCTTGGTGGGGTGGGATGGGGATGAAATCATCGGTGTAAGGTGCCCGAGTCATCAATGTAAAGGTATCCCGGCAGACGGCGGTTCTCTCGCCGCGGCGGAAAGTATTTCCGCGGTCATCAGTTACTTGGGTAAACGGGCCGCGGTAAATCACAGCTTCATTGTAGTCATCGCAGCGTCCCTCTTTCCCCTTGTAGGCGATGACGGTAGCCGAGCGAAACTCAATGCCCTCGACAGTTTGCCAGGGTTGCTCTTGCAAAACAGGCATTTCACATCCGTAAAAACCTACTCTCTCAAATGCTCTCAAAAAATCGGTTTCTTGAAAAGCACCGGAGATGCATCCGCTCCAAAGCTCCGGGTCATTCTGCAAGTGTTGGGGCACAAATTCATCGCTGACGATGTCGCTAATTACTGCGCGTCCACCTGGTTTGAGGACTCGGAAGATTTCGCGAAAAAGTTGCTCTTTTTCTGACGCGTCAACAAGGTTCAGGACACAATTGCTCACAACCACGTCGATGGAGTTGTCGGGAATCATGGGGCTTTCCCTTCGCATGGTGTGGAGCATCGATTCGAACTCCTGCAGACCCGCCTCATTCGTTATGGGATGATCCACCAGATAGGCATCGACTCGGTCCCGATCGATGGACATATCTTGAATTTTTCCTTTATGGAAATGCACATTGTCGTAGCCAATCTTATTAGCGACTTCGACCTGACTCTGCCGCGCGAGTTCAAGCATGGTGTCATTCATGTCGACACCAATGACTTTTCCTTTTGGTCCCACCACCTGTGTGGCTATAAAGCAGATCTTTCCACCGCCGCTTCCAAGGTCTAACACTGTTTCACCCGATCGAAGCCACTTGGAGGGATCGCCGCACCCATAGTCACGATCGATGACTTCCTTTGGAATGACCTTCAGATATTGTGTGTCGTAGTCTACGGGACAGCAGAGCTCGACTTCACGCTCTTGTGCCGCAGCTGAATATCGCTGACGTACGGCGTTTTCGGTATCGAGGGTATTGGACATGTATATCTTCTTTGTTTGGGTTTTGGTTCAGGTAACAGAGCCACCGCAACTGCTGCCAGCTCCGGCAGTGCAACCGTAGCAGTGATCAGCGACAGAAACACGCTGATAAATATATTCGTCAAAGGCTTCGATGTCCCATACCGTGTGAGGTGGCTTTCCAGCAACTGGCATTCCCAACATCTGGTTGAAATCACAGTCGTACAATTGACCGTCCCAGCCAATCGAGAGCATCGCTTTGCACATGACTCCACGGGCTGCGCGCGGATTGAAGGCTGATTCCAGCATCTGCATGTAGTCCACCAACACCCCACGCTTCTTCAGAAATTGTGCATATCTTTTAATGGGAATGTTGGTGATTGCGAGCAAATGATTGAATTCAACGTTGTAGCGTTTTTTTAGTTCTCGTTTGTAATCACTTTCCAATGCTGTCTGGTCTGGCGGCAATGTTGGTCCCGTCGGGTTGAAGACAAGATTCAGTTTCAAGGGCCCGCTGTCTTGCCCATAGCCCAGTGCATTGAGTTGCTGCAGGCCGTTGATGCTACGTTCGAATACGCCTGATCCCCGTTGTGCGTCGACGTTGTCTTCCAGGTAGCAGGGTAAAGATGCCACAATGTCGACTTGATGTGAGGCAAGGAATTCACCTAAATCTTCCTGTCCCGGTTCTGACAGGATGGTCAGGTTGCATCGGTCAATGACTCGCAACCCTCTGCCGCGGAAATGTGTTACCAGAGATCGAAAGCTTGAATTGAGCTCGGGAGCACCACCCGTTAAGTCGATTGTTGTAAGTGATTTACACTTGTCTACGAGTTCACTGATGCGTTTCGCCGTTTTCGGCGTCATGTTCTCGGCTGTCTTGGTTGGACCAGCGTCGACATGGCAATGTGTGCAAGTCTGATTACAGAGCTTGCCCAGATTGATTTGCAGTTCAGTCAACGAATCTCGAATCAATGTCTCAGCGTTCCGACCTACTCGTGCGGCAAACGGTTCGACGATTCCAGTTGGGAGGCCTGCATCGATGATCGGGAGAATGGACGACATGCGTTCGGGCTATGGGGAATGCGATATCAGGGCTTCTGAGGATAACAAAAACCTATCCAATAGGTTGCGATGGCTATTTGTCACAAGGAAATGAAAGGCTTTCGGGGTCGTGTTTCCTAGGGTGAGGCCTGTGCACCTCGTTCCGCCCGGCCCGTTGCTCAGGCACTCGCAATTTGATAGTTACGCTTCTCGTGCTTCTTCAAGCAACTTGATCCATGGTCCGACATAATGCCCGTTGTCATGGAACGTCCGTCCACTCACTAAGTTGCCATCAATAACGCAGGCTTCGTTGACAAAAATTCCGCCACAGACTTCCAGGTCAAATTTGCATTTTGGAACGGTGGCCATGCGGCGTCCACGAACACAATCGGCGTAAGCTGGGATCTCCACGCCGTGGCATACGCTCGCCACTGGCTTGTTGACCTCAAAAAAGTACTTCGTAGCCCGAACAAGGTGCTTGTCGTAACGAATGTATTCGGGAGCTCGACCACCGCTGAAAAGGATACCAGCGTAATCTTCGGGATTCATCTGTGAGAAAGCGATCTCCGCTTGAATCGTGTATCCCTCCCACTCTTTCGTAATGGTCCATCCCGGTTTTATCTCGTGCATGACCATTTGGTACAGCCGCTTTTCAGGAGCTGCGACAACAGGTGTGAAGCCAGCCTCCTGCAAACGGTAGTACGGGTACATCGTATCCAGAGTTTCGGTAGCATCGCCTACGATGATCAGGACCTTGTCAGACATCAATTTCTCACTTCGGGGCAAGCAGGTTTTTTGATAAGGGTGATTCGTCGGATGTGGCGTAACGACCACAAGGTTATTGAATCTCGGAAGCTGGCAGTTGTGCGACTTCCCATGTCAATTTAGAAAACTACACCTGTGTAGCCAACCACGCTGGAAATTTCACCACTTAGCTAAGTGGATGTGTCGTATGCAGTTTTGTTGTTTTTGCATGTGCACTGCATGCATTCCCGTGCGAGCAGAATGAATGTAGCGGTTGTTTGTCTACATATGCCAATGTTATTGTCTTTGCGTTTGTGCAGCAGTACTCGTGGTTTAAGGCGGCGAGTTGTGTTGGTTTAGGTTGACCCAGCGTTTGGCTTTTAGTGCAAAGATTCATCTCCACAGATAAAGCTGGCAGTAGAGAGGTTCGCATGATTTTAGTGATGGATGCCGAGTCCAGGGTGAGTTGTTTTTAACGCATTGACTCGATCTTTACCGTTAGCATTTCAGTGTCGAGTCCATAATATAACCTGACACAGATAGGGTAGAGGTATGGCACGATAGTCGTGATTGGGCCATTCCTAGGGCACACAGTGAGGTTTCGTTTGCAGAATCAGCCAGAGCTTCAGATAGGGTAATGAAAGCTTCAAGCATTGCACGGAAATCATGAAGTTTGTTGCCTTTTTTCAACGTGACCAAGACGTCTGAAGCTTTTCAATCCGTAAGCTGTTCCAGTTCTTAACCCGCGCCATAAGTTTCGTGATCTGTGGCAGCTTTGGCGAGCTAGCATGCAACCTGATGAACCGATCCGCGTGAACCGATCCGCGTGAACCGAGCTGTCGTAAGGGAATACGATTGTTGGCCCTCATCTATGCTGCCTTCGCGGCTGTCAGTTATTCTTGACCATCCAAGGGCGAATCTTTCGAGGTTTTGGCATGCGGCTCAACGGTGACTGGAAGGGTTTGCTACCCCTCCGGGGCCAGTCGTCCTTTCAAAGCGATCGGGGCATGCAGGGGGCCAAAGTGCGACAAAGGTTGATATCAAGGTTGTCGCTGGTGTTTTGATGCCACTCACGTTGAATCAAAATCGTTTGAGATTGGGGGCAAGTAAGTGCTTTGTCTGGCGACGTGATGCACCTTTTTGGTTCTAGAAGGCGTTCCAATCAGCTCGCAAGACGGATTCGTTGACGCTTGCCGAGGCCTCCAGAGAGGGGCTGAAACATTCTGCATTTGGGAAATCAGGATGAAAGGCGGTGGAGTGAATGGGTACGTCGCACCCAATTTTCGCGAGAATCCAATCGAGAATTAGTTTTAAATTGTCGGGTTCATTATTTGCCCCTGCAATCACCAGGTGGGCTAAGTCGATTCTACGGTCTGTTCACAGGAACGTGTGGTGAATCATACCCAGAATAAGTTGCAGATGAATGCCCGCAGAATTTTGGCAATCCTATCGGTTCGATGTTGGCGGCATCCTTGTTCCAATTCGTTTAACGCGATAACCAGCGGTATTGCAGAGTTGCTGACTCGTGAGAACTGTCGGTTTTGCGAGATGCCCAGTATTGGCAGGATTTGTAAGTTAAATCGCATCAGGCGGTACCGAAACCGAGGAAAGTTGTCGACCCCGGCAATAAATGGTTCGCGATTTTTCTCGATCGGATCGCCGCAGGATCCCCCCTGCTCTGCCCCATGTGTGCAGTACTGTCTTGCCGTTTTTATTCACCGGTACAAAGTTGAATCCTCGGTCGCCTGCTTTGAAACGGCAGGTGCTTCGGCAGGGTTGGAAAAGAAGTCTGCCATCAGATTGTTCGGTCCACCGGCGTCCAGTGAAGTTACCGTCGAGGTCACCGTCTGGAGCTTCCTTGACAACGTTTGGCAGGCAGTAGATTGACCATCCCAGATAGTCTAGCGGTCAAACGATCCGAAGATCTCGGCGATCCGGTCTTTCGAATGGCACGACCTTCGATAGACTTGGGGCCGCCGATCCCGCAATTTCAGTTTAAAAAGACGGTAACGACCCATGACGACCGAGCTAGCCAAAACACCTCTCGACGCATGGCATCGTGCTAATGGCGGCAAGATGGTTCCGTTTGCTGGCTATGAGATGCCTGTGCAGTACGAATCGATCGTTTCAGAGCATCAGGCTTGTAGGAATGTTGCAGCGCTTTTTGATGTGTCCCACACGGGGCGTCTTCGCTTCGATGGTGATGGTACTGAGCATTTTTTAGATCATATTCTGACCCGCAAAGTCGCTGACCTGCCGGTTGGCGGCGTGCGATACGGTCTGATTTGCAATCAAGGTGGAGGGATCTTGGACGATGTTCTCGTGTCCCATGTCGAGACACCATCGCAAAGGCGATTCCATTTGATGGTGGTGAATGCGTCGAACCGTGAAAAAATCCTCCAGTGGTTGACCCCAATCTTGGACGACTTCCCCACCGTTACGATGTCTGACCGCACCGAGTTGACCGCAATGATCGCTGTTCAGGGTCCGGCGGCCATGGATGCTTGTAAGCGTTTGTTTTCTTTCGATCCCACGCGCTTGAAGTATTATCGTGCCGTTATTACCGACCAGTTTTCCAAGCCGGTCATCGTGAGCCGAACGGGCTACACGGGCGAAGACGGTTTGGAATTGATCGTCAGGGCAGAAGAAGCAAATCGAATTTGGGAGAATTTACTGCTCGCCGGTCGCCATGATGGTTTCATCGCTGCCGGGCTGGGCGCACGTGATACTTTACGATTGGAAGCAGGAATGCCGCTTTATGGGCATGAGTTAAACGAGTCAATAGATCCGCTGTCTGCGGGTCTCGGGTTCGCGTGTACCCTGCAAGAAAGAGTCTTCTTGGGTAGTGAAGCCTTGCTGAAAATCGCAGGGGCCGGGCCGTCAACTGTACGGGTCGGATTGATACCGGAAGGAAAACGATCTGCCCGAGAAGGATGTCCCGTGCTGGATAATGAAGGAAGAAAAATCGGGGAAGTCACTAGCGGCGGACCTTCACCGACACTGGGATATCCGATCGCGATGGCTTACGTTGATAAAGCGAACGCTGGTGACAACGAATTGAAAATTGATATCCGCGGTAAGATAGTTGATGCAAAGCAAGTCAGCTTGCCGTTTTACAAACGCCCAAAATCATGACCCTCTAAGAAGGACTCCTTTGATGTCACGTGATGAATCCAAATTGCTCTATGCCGAATCGCACGAGTGGGTTGATTTGGCTCAAGAAGATGGGAAAGCTGTTGGGACCATTGGACTATCAGGGTTCGCATTGGAACAGTTGAACGATCTCGTTTATATGGAACTACCTGAACTCGGTCGCGAACTCTCCGTAGGAGAGGAGTTTGGTGAAGTAGAGTCGGTCAAGGCAGTCAGCCCACTTTATAGTCCAGTCAGTGGCAAGGTCATCGCCGTGCATGAAGATCTCCCCGAAAGACTGGAAGAGCTGAACGATGATCCTTATGATTTCGGGTGGATCGTTAAAGTTGAGGTCAGTGAAGCAAACTCTGTTGAGTCGTTGCTGGATCATGCTGCCTATCAAAAGCAGTGTGCTGAAGCTGGATGATGAACACGCGAGCAGTTTCTGGTTTGTCGCTTGGTCCCCGCGTTGGTCGATTGCTTTCGCTTGCCACTTTTGGGGCGGCAGAAAATATGGCAATTGATCAAGCGATTCTGGATTCTGTCAGTCGAACTGGGGTGCCTGTTCTCAGGTTTTACCAATGGGCCGAACCCACGTTGTCTTTGGGGTATTTTCAGGGGCTCACTGAAAGGGCCGCGCACGGGCAAAGCGATTCCATTTGCTGCGTGCGACGGACTACAGGTGGTGGTGCCATTGTTCATGACCGCGAGTTGACCTACAGCGTTTCGATTCCGTTGCCTGCTGGATCGGCCGGTCCTCGTTCCGTTCTATACCAGCAAATGCATGCCGCGATCGCTAAAACGCTGGCCGATTTTGGAGTTCAGGCTGTACCTTTTCGTCGCACGGGGGTGGGGCCGCGGTCGGATAGCAGGAACGCTCAATTCCTCTGTTTTCAGAGGCGTACAGCAGAGGATTTGGTCGTTAGCGGGTACAAGGTTTTGGGAAGTGCTCAGAGAAAAAGTCGGACTGCTGTGCTGCAGCATGGCAGCCTTCTTTTGTGTACCAGTTTGTACTCGCCGCAACTTCCTGGTATCAATGAACTGCTTTCATTGCAGTTGACGGCCGACCAGTTGGTTCCGCAAATAGCTAAAATTCTGTCGGAAAGTCTGGGTGTTGACTGGCGAGTGGACACTCTTTCCAGTCAGGAAGAAAGCAATGCGGAAAAAATTTGTTGCGAGCGGTTTGCTTCGTCGTTGTGGACGTCACGTCGTTAGGTAGCTTCTTCATCCGTGGGTTCGGCAGACTATTCACTATGCAGGGCCAGTATCGATCGCCGTCAGTGTGCAACTGCATAGGGATTTCGCATTCGACAGCATACTACGCAGAAAGATGGAGCATTCAGACGCAGGCCTGAAGCTACAAAAAGATTCCCTCGGGCTGATTTTGTAGACAAAACTGACCCACGTAACTGCTATACTCCGAGCTTCGCACCAAAAATCTGAAGGATTCAGTGTGCGGCAGTTTCTTGCAGTGCTGTGTTTGTTAGCTTTTTTTACTCGCACCCTAGCACGTTTCAAGAAGAATGTCGGTACTTCGAAGATTGGTGCGCTCATCGCATGTTAAGCCGTATGGGTTGGATGATTCATCCCTTCCCTACCGACGAGTAATCGGGAGCAATTGATGCAGGTAATGCTTAAGGTTCTTAGTGGCAGTCACGAAGGACGTGAACTCAGTGTTTCGGGCGAGAAATTTCTAATCGGCCGTAGCGAGTCATGCCAGTTGAGACCCAAGAGTGAATCGGTCAGCAGAAAGCACTGCATTATCGTTCTCAAAGATAATCGAGTGCTGATTCAGGATCTCAAGAGTCGCAACGGAACTTATGTAAATGACAAACGATTGCCAACAGATAAGGCAAAGGTGCTCGCTGGGGGGGATCATTTGCGTGTTGGCAAGTTGAATTTCGAAGTTGTGATCGAGCACGGACTGCAGGCTCCGAAAAAGCCAGAAGTTGCCGATATGGGCGACGCAGCGGCAAGAACCGTTGAGGCTGGTTCACATGACAGTCGATTTGAGGAGGTTGATGTTGATTCTTGGCTCAACGAGGCTGATCAAATTGATCGGGTTCGTAAGCTTTCAGATCCAGAGACACGCCAGTTTCAAATCAAGTCCGGTGTTATCACGGAAGGCGAAGGAGTTGCCGAAGGAGACGACAGTGATGATGGCAGCGTGGAGGCTGGTGGTGATAGCACCGACTTGTCCGTGAGCGAGTCGACTGACTCGGATGGCAAAAAGAAACGTGACAAGAAGAAACCAGGGAAACTTCCGAAAGGCTTCCAGAAGTCAATCACGGATAACTCTCGTGATGCTGCAGATACTGCACTCAAACGTTTCTTCAGTGGTCGCTAAGGTTTTTCAATGGCGATTCAGGGTGGGTGTTGTCTAGCCCAGAGCGATTGTTTTGTTTGTTGACCCAAGTGAGCCTTGGCAAACGCGGGCAGCACTGCGACTTTTTAAGTTTCGATTGATTGTCAGCGACCATGCAGGATTCAAACGCATTACTCGTCCAGCGGTTTCGTGAGAACGATGACACAGCGTTTTCAAAGCTCGTAAGCAGACATTATCGCCTTGTTTTTCGCGTCTGTTTGAAAATTCTCGGCCACCGCCAAGATGCAGAGGATGTGACTCAGGAGACTTTTTCCCGCTTCGCGAAGCACGTTGATAAGTGGGATGTGGGTCGACCACTTGAGCCATGGTTGGTAACCATTGCTGGAAACCGTAGCAAGACGTTTCTCGCACGTCGTCGTGCCCATCAATCGTTGACCAGTACCTTGGAGCCGGTCACGGATGAGATGCATGCGGTCAGAAAAGCGGATGGACTTCGCGAAGAGCTGGAGTTGGCTTTGGCGCGAGTGCCTGTGCAGCAAAGAATGGCCTTTGAGTTTTTTCACGAGCAAGGCATGAGCTACCTGCAGATTTCCGCTGAAATGGACTGTCCTGTGGGAACAGTCAAGACATGGGTCCATCGCGCCCGCTCCAGCGTAGTCCGCATTCTTCGCCAGCGTGAAGTCATTGCCACGGCGAAAACGCCCTTGAGCGATGAAAGCCTAAGCTCCGATGAATTATCTACGCGCGATCATGTGCTTCACCCGACGCTAAAATTAGGGAGGCCGACTGATGCGATGTGAAGAGTTTATCGAACAATTGCACGAGCGATTGGATCAACGGTTGCCGCTTGGATCAGACCGGGATTTAAACCGTCATGCTGCTCAATGTGACGATTGTTGGTCGGAAATGCGCGTATGGCTCGAGATCACTCCGCTCTTGAAATCTGAGCAAAATGAGCATGCCCAAGTCGAGGCTGCCTCTTCATCGAAGGGGCATCGTGCCCTTCCACCGATATTGACAGCTGCGTTTGCCGTCGCGATTTTGATCGCAGTCGTCAGAATTTCTCCCACGAAATCGGATTCCAAGCCGATACTAAGTGATGTATCGGCGTCCTCGGGTACGGTGGCCCAGATGACAGGTGAGCTTGACCCCGTCGTTTGGTGGCGGAGTGTGCAAGATCGGGATTGGGTAGAAGAGACCATGCCCACCGTAAGGTCTGTTAGACAAGGTGTTGCTCCATTGGGGCGTACGCTGGTGCGAGCCGTTACGATTTTGACGATCGGCGGCGAAGGCCGAACCTCCTGACTAAAAAGTGTTGCTCATGATCAAGTTACCTCTCGCACGCTGGGGTGCTTGTGCCTTGGTGTTATGTCTCTTGCCCTTTTCTGTGGTGTCGGCCGAGCAATTGTTTCGTCTACGGAACAACATGGTATTGCGAGGTTCGATGGCAAAAATCGCAACGCTCAAGGATGGCTTTGGCGCTGCCTCAGCAGGTGAAACTCACCTTCGGCCCATTTGGTTAATCGATGATGGCTTGCGACGCATTTACCTGCATGGCAAGGGGATGGTGGCCATAGAACCCGTTGATGTAGGTGAGATGGAAAGGAATCTGGAGTTTTGGCAGCCAAAACCTTTGGGTGGAAAAATTGTTGGCGGGTTGGGAACAATCCAAGGCGTATCACCCTTCAATGATTATGGCAGACGAATCTTGACGGTTCGAGGTCCGGATGGGGGCCAAGTACGCATCATTCAGGGCATCGCGGAAGTGAATTCTCGTTACGCAAAACTCGTCGCGTTGAAAGGTAAACCGAGCCTGAATTGGGACATGAGGATCTCTACACGTACTTTAGACTCCTCGACCCTTGCACGAATTTTTAAGAAACGTACCGATCAGGCTGATTTGAATGCGCGTTTGGAAGTCGTGCGTTTTTTCATCGCGGCGGAGCGTTACCGAGAAGCGAAGCAAGCTCTGCAAGCAACGATTGATGATTTTCCAGAAGAGATTGATTTGTTGCCGCAACTAGCTGCGCTGACGAAACGCCAGGCCGAACAACTGCTAGATGAGGCGAACGATCGAGCAAAGGCTGGACAGTACCAACTTGCCACAGGAATCCTGCAGGGGTTCCCGTTGCAGGAGGTGAGCCGTATCACAAAGATTCAAGTTGAGGACGCTCTACGAGATCTCAATGAACCAGTACAGAAATCAGCCGCCCTGATGCAGATGTTGAGAGCACAGGTAAGTAAGTTGCCAGCGAATCAGCAGGCCAGTTTGGCAGCGATTCTCGATGAGATCGAAGCAGGCTTGTCTGTCGATACTCTCCCACGTTTGAGTGATTACGAGCGATTGGGTGAGGTTGGCAATATTCCCATTGACAATCGTATTGCATTGGCGGTTGCGGGATGGATCCTTGGTGCGGGTTCCGGCGAGCAAAATCTTAGCATTGCAATTTCCCTGATTCAGGTGCGGGACCTTGTCACTGAGTATCTGTCCACTGCTGATGCTGCAAGACGTAAAGCGATCCTTGGTGAACTGAGTAATCTTGAAGGAAGTGAAGCAGAATATGTCGATCGTATTCTGCCACTCTTGACTCCTGTATTGCCATGGCCGGAAGATTCTCAGCATCCCCAGATTGCTGGAATGTTCAATGTCAGTACTGATTCGTTTCGGTACGTTATTCAGTTACCGCCGGAGTACAATCCGCTGAGGGAATACCCTTGTGTGGTTGCTTTGCACGAATCTCGGTCGCCGATTGAAAATCAACTTGACTGGTGGTCCGGAGCCTATCGCGAGCAACTCGATGGCAGGATGGGGTACGGGGCTCGTAGTGGATTCATTGTCGTTGCTCCGGTCTGGTCGCGTTCGGACCAGCGTGCGTATGAGTACACGCCCCAGGAACACCAACGTGTATTAGCGGCAATGCGAGATGCAATGCGTCGAGCTTCCATTGACTCTGATCGCGTCTTCATTGCAGGACATGGTGAGGGAGGTACAGCCGCTTGGGACATGGCTCTTGCACATCCGGATTTGTGGGCAGGCATGATTTCCATTAGTGGAACTCCCACCAAAACAATTCCTCATTACGAACCCAACTCACGTCATATCCCACTGTACATGGTAATGGGGGAGTTGGATGGAGCGAAAGCTGGTGGCGCGATCATAAACGACTATATGACGTTCAATCATGATGCCATGGTGGTAATGTATCGTGGTCGTGGCAGAGAATATTTTTATGATGAGTTACCACGGTTGTATGAGTGGATGAGTTTGAACTCACACCAGCGAAGGAAAATGCCTCGTGAGATTGAGGTGGCAACGATACGCGAAGGTGACCAGTTCTTTTGGTGGTTGGAGTTGGGAGATCTCAAGCCAGGTGTTCCTGTTGATCCCATTTTGTGGGGTCAAGCTGAACGAATTCGTGCAGGGAAAGTAGCTGCTACGATTGGCGCAGGCAATCAGATTCGCGTGCAACGTGGACCAGCGGACCGGTTTCGATTACTGTTGCGGCCGATGCAGGGTGTACTTGATCTCAACCAAGAAGTCGTGATTCGTGAGGGCAGTCGTTCCAAACGCGTTCAGTTCGATGGATCGCTCGAAGTCATGCTCGAAGACGTGAGGCAGCGAGCTGACCGGAATCGGGCTTTTTGGATGACAGAAATGATGCCCTGATGATCCCAGAGATACACGCGGAAATAGGCAGAGAAACAAGAGTGGCTTGTCCCGTTTCTGCATGCCTGATCGTTCCCCCTTACGATTGATTCGCTGAGGAAATTAGTTCTACACGACCATGTTCTGCACCGCTGAAAGTCAGCAGCGATGTGCAAGATGCCCTGCCCTGCCCCTCACTTCGTCGCTCAGACGGCAAACCGTATTGGCTAATAATCTTTTAGGTATCATTACTACTGCATTCTCGCATTTACACCCCAGTTTATCTCTCGAGGTATTCCCGTGAAACGTCGTGACTTTCTGACCACCAATGTCGTGCTTGCCGGTGCCACCATCTCCGCTACCAGCCAACTCACCCAATGCTCGGCCATTGCTCAGGATAGCGATGCAAAAAATGCTGGAGGTCGCGTCAGGCAATCCGTGATGGGTTGGTGTTTCAAGCCTATGGACACGATTACTTTGGCAAAGCACTGTAAGCAGATCGGATTAGAGGCAATGGAGGGTATCCCGAGTAATCAATATGGTGCCGTGACCGACTTGGGATTGAAAATCTCACTTGTCTCGAGCCACGGCTTTGCCAAGGGCCCGCTGGACGCCGAGAACCATGCCGAAGTGGAGGCAAAATTGCGATCAGGAATTGATCTTGCCGTTCAGTATGGTGCTCCCAATGTCATCACATTCACTGGCATGCAGAAGACTGGTATTTCGGATGCGACAGCTCGAAAAAATTGTATTGATTGCTGGAAACGCGTCATCCCGTACGCGGAGGAAAAGAATGTTGGGATTGTGTTGGAGCATCTCAACAGTAAAGACGATTCACATCCCATGAAAGGACATCCAGGTTATTGGGGAGACGATCTGCATCAATGTGCCGATTTGGTGTCCGCTGTGGGGTCAGCCAAATTTAAACTGCTATTTGATGTTTATCACGTGCAAATCATGAACGGAGATTTGATCCGGAATATTCGCCGTTATAGCGATATTGTGGGGCATTATCACACTGCGGGGAATCCTGGTCGTGGTGAACTGGACGACTCGCAGGAAATCAATTATCCACCGGTTATTCGTGCAATTATGGAAACGGGCTATCGGGGGTTCATCGCACAGGAATTCATTCCTACTAACGCTGATCCGGTAGCCTCATTGCAAGAGGCATTTGATGTTTGCGATGTTTGAAAGCATCCGGGGAACTCGGCGTGCGGGTGACGAGTCTCATAAAGTGTGGACCGATTGTTTTTGCAGTAGTTTTCCTGCTGAAGTCAGCTAGCACAAATCCAGCTTTAGCCAACGCATCGCCAAGTAGATCATTCGACGTGTCCGAAATGCTCCCCAAATCGCAATCAGCTCTAGACCTCCAGGTCGAAGACTTTGAGCGTCTTGGGATTTGTCCTGATGAAATGCGACTAACCGTGATTCGACGCGCAGCGATTCAGAGCTCACGGACGCTGGCAGAAAGCCAGCTTGCGAACCCCTCAGACACCGCCGCTCTGCAGTTGTCGAGAGTGACGGTGTCCGCTTATAGGCTGCTGGATCCGCGTCAGCGTGCAGATGCTCATCAGCGGATCCATGTTGGCAGGATATTACCCACCGTCTTGATGTGGGCAGGTCAGACAAAATTTGAGAATCAGCAAACTGGCGGGCGTAAAGCTCAGATCGCCGGCGTCGGAACTGCGGGAGCCTTGGGGACGGACGACGAGCATGCAGGCACGCCATTTCAAGGAGGAGGCCTGAGCGAGTCGGATTTAATCGAACTGATGGAATTGGACTCGACACCATTGTTGGCCGGTCAACCGGCATGGACGCAGAGCTTTAGCGATGTTGATATTCTGGGCCGTACACTTTTTTTTAAGCGTTGGAATCGGTGGAAGCGATTGTTGTTGAGTCGATGGTACGCGATCGGCTTGGCTATCATTCTGGTCGTTCTGTTTGTAGCTGCTCTTGTTATCTCTCCTGATCGTGATGAAACAGCCGTAACCGAAGAATTTGATTCAGCTTCTTCGTTTGGATCCGGTTTTTTGGATTCAGGGAAGCCTCAGACTGATGCTTACAATCGCTCGGTGGATCCCAATGTCGCGATGAACCAAGCAGTAGATATTGAGTTTGGATTGGGAATCCTGAATGAACCAGAAATTGAACTCACGGACACGCTGGAATCAGATGTTCAAGTGGCGACACCTGTCGTCTCACTCGACTCGATTCCGGGAACGATTGTTGAACTTGAAAATCCGGTCGGTGATAGGTCAGTCAGCAATCGTCCCGTACCGGAAATGGAAGGAATGAACAACGCGGCTAGCCCGGTACTCGAAAAAGACGCCCTTGGTTTTTTGCCTGATCCGTTTGCTTCCCCCAACGGAATCACAGCACTGGAACTGGAAAAGTCGGAAGTTGACCCTGATGGCAACGCAACATCAGGAGCATCACTCGCAGGTTCGGAGCAACTTGAAATGTTTGCAAAGACGCCTGAAATGTTTGCGAAGCCTGAGGAGGGGCCCGAGGCAGTACCTGAGATGGCAAAGCGAATAGTTCCCGACAGCGAAGTAGTAGCTGATGCAAGAGATGACATCGTCGCACTCGACTCCATTTCGATGGCGTCTGGTAACGCTGATGATGTTGCTCAACGGTTGGTGGCTTTGGAAGAAGTCAAAGATAGGCTGCGGCTGGGCACACCTGACTACTGGGCTGTCTCACTTTTGTTGATTGAGAGCGCTTGGCAGACGAAGGGTGTGTCTGACGTGAACGAAAATCTGTTTGATCTTCAGCAGCTTTATACATTCGCACCCGCACCCTTGTTGGTTGAAACTTATATGGCGGCCAATATTCGGTCAGCTCTGCCCGAAATACAGCAACACCTGCTCGCGAATGGATTGATATTATTGGACCAACTGTTGGTCGCAGATCAAGTTGAGCTTGCGATACGGATTCTAGGTTCTGTTGAGTCCCTGAGTTTAACTTTACAGGACACCGAGGCAACGGAAAACGTGATGGCGTATGCGCGAGTGATTGGCCAAACAATACGGCAGAAGGAACGGTTTAAATTACTTCTCTCTGAAGATCCTGACACTTGGTCGCGATCAAATCGAGGACTTCTTGGGCGTTATTATTGTTTCGTGTTGCGACGCTGGAAGGTGGGTTTGCCTTGGCTTTCGAGTGCATCGGATTCACGTGTTGCGTCGGCAGCAAAAAACGAACTTTCTTTGCCGGAGACTCCTGCTTTCGAGGACTTGGTAGCCCTCGTCAGACTTTGGGATCTCAATGCAGGGAGAGCATCGGGGCTTAACCGACAGGCTATGCGTTTACACGCAGTATTCTTGGCGACAAAAGCGCTGGAAACGGCTTCCGAAAGTCAGCGGTTGGAGTTCGGCATGGAGTTGCGTGAGATCAGCGAAAATCTTCCTGAGTACCTTCGCAGTACAGGGCTCCAGCTGTGGGAGACCACGGACTGATCCGTGGGGACGATCTGGGGCTTGTAGCGTTAAAAAACAGCTCGGTCGGATGACCGTTACGGCGGCGTGTTTGGGCGTTGGAACGCGTCTGATTCTGTTTTAAGTACCTGGTCACAGAACATTCGGCAGCTCTCGATCTTTCCATCTCACTACAATGAAATCACGAATTTAAAACATTTCTCGAGGATTGAACGCATGAATGCCACTCTGGCAACTACCCTGCCAACCACGTTGCAGGCCCTGTTGGACAGCGGTTGGAAGTCAAAGACCGTGAAACAGGAGGTTCGTGATAACTTCACCCGGATGCTGGCGGCTGGTGAAGAGCTTTTCCCGGGAATTGTGGGTTACGATGACACGGTGGTGCCTGAAATCAATTTGGCTCTTCTGGCTGGGCATGACATGCTATTTCTCGGGGAGAAAGGCCAAGCAAAGAGCCGCATCATGCGGATGTTGACACGATTCCTCGATGAGTGGATTCCTTACCTTGATTATCCAGACTTGCCCGTTCACGAAGATCCGACCAATCCCATCACATCGCTCGGCAAACGAATCGTCGCCGAGCACGATCCCTCCGAAATCAAAATTGGTTGGTGGGGTCGTGCCGATCGCTACGCCGAACGTCTAAGTCCCGGAACTAAGTTCGCAGATATCATCGGTGAGATCGATCCAGCGAAGTTGACCGGTGGCGTCAGTATGAGCACCGAGGAGGCGTTGTCGTTTGGTTTGATACCCAGGCTTCACCGGGGAATCTTTGCGATGAATGAACTCCCGGAACTTGATGATTTGGTTCAGGTTGGATTATTTAATATTCTGGAGGAAAGAGACGTTCAGATTCGTGGCTATCCGATCCAGTTCGATTTGGACCTCATGATTTTATTCTCGGCCAATCCATCGACTTACAACCGCAGCGGAAAGGTGATTCCACAATTGAAAGACCGGATTGGTACGATCATCCAAACGCACTATCCGGAAGAGCGGGATCAAGGCATAGAGATCCTGCAGCAGGAACTGGGGGTGGATCTAGAAGGAGATTATCCCGTCGTTGTTCCCTACTTCATGTACCAAATCATTGAGGAAGTCACGAATCAGGCTCGGCACAGTAAGTACATCGATCAGGATTCTGGTGTGTCTGCACGATTCTCACTTGCGAATTTTCGCACGCTGATTGCTTCCGCTCGTCAACGAGGCATCATTCATGGTGAGCAGCCTGCCGCGCCGCGTATCAGCGACTTTGGGCACCTGTATTCGAGTTCATTGGGCAAGCTTGAGTTGGATCTGATGGGCACGCACCAAATGAGTGAGCGGCAGGTTTTGGAGGCGGTTACTGCGGAGGCGATCAAAATCGTCTTTAACGAGTACGTTGAAGAACATGGTTTGGCAGCCATTGCCGAGATCTTCCGTGGAGGCGTGCGGGTAGAGGTCGGTGACCTGCTGCCCAGTAGGGAATACGCCGAGCGTCTGAAGAAAGTACCACCGGCGTGGGAGATGGCATTCGAAGTGAACGCGAGCGAGAGTGACGCTGTTAGAGCGAGTTGTGTGGAGTTTGTGCTCGCAGGTTTGTACAGCTTGGAAAAAATCAGTCGCAGTCAGCGTCACGGTAAGATTGAATATGAAATTTGAAGAAAAGTATCGCGGTGAAGATCCGATTTATCGGCCGGGTGGAGTCATTCATTCTTATCAGAAGTATGATCCAGCACAGTTTCCACCTCCGACACAAGCACCACCGGATCTTGTTTCACCGGCGTTTGAGCAGGCGCTGATGTACGGTAGCTATCAGGAATTATCAGAGGAAGAACTGGCCCGTGCCGTGAAGTTGGATCCGAGTCAAATTGCAGGCATGGGACCGAGTCTCGATATGCTTCGCGCGATGTTGGAGGAGCGGAAGCGGAAGATTCTCTCGACCTACGAGAGCCGAAGCGTGCAAAAAAAAGCACGTAAGGCATTCCGCGGATCCGCTCAGAATCTGCGTATTCCCAAGCCGTTGGAGAAGGCGTTCAAGGAAGCGATTGTTCAAGAGCAGCCGTATTTGCTTGAGAGACTTTGGTACCGCGTTGACGACGACACTGGTCCGCTGGCTCGTGGTCTTCTGCAGGTTGGGCAGCGGATGGAGGACAAGCACAATATTGAAGACTTGGGAAGCAAATACGATTTCACGGGCAGTGAGTCGATGTCCATCATCAAGGCTCTGGAGGTGAAGGAAGAACTTGAAAAAATTGATGAGCTCTTGAAGCAGATCGATCAGGCATCCAAAACTGCCCAGATCGGTGTTATCGACATGGATCTGCTCGGTGAGTTTGCGCAGCCGTCTGATATGCAACAGCTCGAAGAAATGCGGAATCAGGTGGAGAACATGATCCGAGAGCAAGCTGAGAGGCAAGGTCTCGAAAAAGACCCGGAAAAAAATGGGGCATTTCGTCTCACACCTCAGGCTTATCGCGTGTTTCAGGGGAGGTTGCTGGAGCGAATTTTCAGCGAATTGCAAGAGTCCCGAAGCGGTCGTCATGAGGGCGATGTGGTGGGTGAGGGCGCTGTTGAGCTGCAGCAGACAAAACCTTACGAGTTTGGCGATAGTGTCGCCAACATTGATTTGCCCCAAACCGTAATCAATGCTCTTTTACGGCAGGGAGATACTCGTCCCATTCGTCTTCGCTCTGATGATATCGAAGTTCACAAAACACGGAATCATCCAAAGTGTGCCACCTGTGTCATTATGGATATGAGTGGTTCCATGCGATACGACGGCCAGTACATCAACGTGAAGCGGATGGCGTTGGCGTTGCAAGGGCTTATCCAAACGGAGTACCCGGGTGACTTTCTGAGGTTCATTGAAATGTTCACGTTTGCCAAGCTTAGGGCGCCGGGAGAGATCATCAACATGATGCCGAAGCCCGTGACGATTCATGACCCATGGGTCCAACTATGGGCAGACATGAGCGATCCAAATATCAGCGAGCAGGAAGTTCACCCACACTTCACGAATATTCAGCATTCTCTGCAACTCGCCCGTAAAAATCTTGCTAACTGTGATACTCCAAATCGACAAATCGTCTTAATTACCGATGGGTTGCCAACTGCTCATTTCGAAGATGAGAAGCTTTACATGCTTTATCCACCTGATCCCCGGACCGAGCAGGCAACGATGCGGGAAGCAATGCTTTGCAGTAAGAACGACATCACGATCAATATTTTTCTGATTCCAAGTTGGTCACAGAGTCAGGAGGATATTCGGTTCGCACAACGACTAGCTCAAACGACCAAGGGACGCGTGTTTTTCACCAGCGGTCGCGACCTCGACCGTTTCGTTCTTTGGGACTACGTGCAAAACCGCCGAGATATTATTGCCTAGGTACTGGCGATGGGACGATTTAGTGCGCCCTTGTTGTTTGGTGAAAGCCGAGCCAAAAGATGACTGTTCCAATTCCGAATCCAATGAACGAAACAATGACCTCCCCGCGGTTCGTGTTCCATGTGTCATTACCGGATCCCCAACCCTGATCCCGAAAATTCAAACCGAGTGCGTGACAAAAGAGGACCAGTGAAGCGATCCCAATCATCACACCAAGGCAGCTGTAAGCGGCACCTCGGAGCCAAGGGCGTGGATTCTCTTCTGTTGGGTTTTCAGGAATAGTCATCGGATTTTTCTGCGTTATTATTTGGATTCACTCATCAAGTCGTCTTCCAGTAAATGGCAATACGCATCATAGCGACGTGCATCGACACGACCATCCGCAACGGCATCTTTGACAGCACATTCGTCTTCGCTGAGGTGAAGACAGTCGGGGTACCGACATGCGCTCACATAGGGACGTAAGTCCGGCATCAGGCCAGCGACCTCACCAGCGGAAATATCCCAGAGCTGAAATTGTCGAATGCCAGGCGTGTCAAAGACTGCTCCCCCACCCTCTAAGGGTATCAATCGAGCTGCTGTCGTCGTGTGTCGACCTTTGTCGTTGTCCTGACTGACTGTTGCGACTGCAAGACCGAGCCCGGGCTGGATCGCATTCAGTAGGCTGCTTTTGCCCACCCCACTCTGACCGGTTACAGCCGTTTGCTTTCCTTGCAACAAACAACGTAGGTAGGGGATATTGATACCTGTTTCCGCCGACGTCATCAAAACCCGAAAGCCCATTGCTGCATAGACACCAAGCATTGGCTGCAATTCGACACTATCAACAAGATCTACCTTGTTGATTACTACTACTGGTTCCAGTTCACATTGTTGAGCTGTCAGCAGGAAGCGATCAATCAAAGCTGGTTTAAGACCGGGTTCGGCGGCACTTGTAATGATCAGCAGATAGTCAACATTAGCAACCAGTACGTGCTGTTGCCCGCGACTTGTACGGCTGATGACACCACGCCTAGGTTTGACTTCCTCGATCACGCCATCTAGCAGCGAAGCAGCTCGTATCAGCACGTCGTCTCCAGCAACCACAATGCTGCGTTGTTCGATGCTCAGCGATTTAAGTACTTGTCTTACAGCGCAGTCATAGATCTCTCCATCCTCTGCTAAGACGCGACTTTTCAGACCGTGTACACTTACAACGCGGCCCGTCTTTAATTCACCACTGTTGACCTGCTGTTCATTCTTATTCGCCGCTTGAACAGTTCGTTTTCGCGTCAACTCACCTTTGCCGCTAACGCGTTCACTCTGCGTCACATCAGCCAGACTGTCCGCATCTCCCGTGCGGAATTCGCGAGTCAGGTCTCCCTGTCGTACACGACCCTGATATTTCTTGCGAAAATCTGTTCTCTGCTTTTGACGCTTTTTTCCCATGGAATATCAGTGGCGACAGCGTCTTCGGGTTAGTGGGGACAGTCTCCTTATCACGACTGCCGGTCCGTCTTGGTGACTACATCTGGCTTGTGAGCATCAACGCCATCAGGTGCCAGTGTCTGCGCACTTTCAGAATCGTCACCCTTGGATTGTGTGCGTGATTGGATGGATGGTCCAATCAATTCCGTCAATTCAGCTTCACCAAGCTCCTCATGTTCCAGCAGCGATCGCGTGATGCTTTCCAATTCGTCTCGGTGCTCACGAAGCAACTGCTCGGCTTTTTGGTCAGCTTCTAGTAAGATTCGCCCCACCTCTTCGTCGATCAGTTCTTGAGTATGCTCACTGAACTGTCGTGACTGGTGAATCTCGCGGCCGAGGAAGGGATCCTCATCGCTTGTTTTGTAACTGACTGGGCCGATCTTTGGACTCATTCCCCAGTGGGTTACCATTCTCCGGGCGATGCTCGTGGCACGCTCTAGATCATTTTCTGCACCAACGCACGTTTCGTTGTAAATGATTTTTTCGGCAGCCCGACCGCCGAGTAGAACGATCAACTGGTGATCCAATTCGCGTTTGCTGATACTGAGACGATCTTCATTGGGAACATACTGCGTAACACCGAGAGCACGTCCGCGTGGAATGATCGTAACTTTGTGAACGATGTGTGCACCGTCCAGATGCCACGCGGTCAGCGTGTGTCCGGCTTCGTGATAGGCCGTCTTTTCCTTCTCACTGTCCTGAAGCACTTCCTCCCGCTTTGCACCCATCAGGATCTTATCGCGAGCGTGGTCGAAATCGCTCATGTCGACAATTTTTTTATCATGCCGAGCGGCCCACAAAGCAGCTTCGTTAACCATGTTGCGGATGTCGGCGCCGGTCAGACCGACAGTGCCGGCGGCAAGTCGCCTCAAATCAACATTGTCTGCCAAGGGTACATCACGGACGTGTACTTTAAAGATTGCTTCACGCCCCTTCATCGTGGGGCGTCCCACGGTGATGTGTCGGTCAAATCTTCCTGGACGCAAGAGAGCTGGGTCAAGAACATCAGGCCGGTTTGTTGCCGCGACTACGATGACTGCTTGGCTTCCTGAGAAGCCATCCATCTCACCAAGGATTTGATTCAACGTTTGCTCGCGTTCGTCATGGCCTCCACCGAGTCCGGCACCGCGTTGGCGACCCACAGCATCAATTTCATCGATAAAGATGATTGCAGGGCTTTGCTCTTTCGCCGTCTTGAAAAGATCGCGGACTCGGCTGGCACCGACTCCAACAAACATCTGAATAAATTCGCTCCCGTTCACGGAGAAGAAAGGTACATTCGCTTCACCAGCCACGGCTCTCGCTAAGAGTGTCTTTCCTGTGCCTGGAGGCCCATTCAGAAGCACGCCTTTAGGAACCCTTCCGCCGAGCTTCTGGAATTTCCCGGGGGTCTTCAGGAAGTCCACGATCTCCTGCAGATCCGCTTTGACGCCCTCGAGACCGGCCACGTCATCGAACGTCACCATTTTTTCGTTGGCCTCAAACTTTTTGGCTGGACTTTTGCTGAACCCTGATAAAAATCCGCCACCCATGATGTCGCTTTTTGTTCGTCGTAACATCATGAACAGGAAGAACAGGATCGCCAACGGAAGGCCAATCAGGGCGATGAAGTAGATGATCTGTTGAGTGTTGTCGGGTTCAAGATAGGTGTACTCGACATTCTCCGCTTTCAGTTGGTTTTCTAACTCAACCGCAGCCCCTGCGTCTGTCGAGCGATTGAAGAAAAACTTTTTCAAATATTTCTTTTCATCGTCACTTTTGGGAGGCTTTTCCGCTGTCGGGTCTTCGGAATCGTCGCTGGTTGATGTCGGCTCGTTTTGGATTGCCACGGGTGCATCCGGAGCGGTCTTGAATGTACCGTAGACCCTCCGTTCACCAATGCTGACCTCCTCGACGTTCCCACGTGCCAATTCAGTCTGGAAAAAACTCGCAGATACAGTGGAACGCTCTTCGCCGCGGTTATAGAACAACAACACCAGCGAACCGGCCAAAAGTAACGCGATGATGAGTGAGTTGTTCCCACGCTTGCTCTCTTGAGGCTCGGACGCGGGCGCTTCGTTTTTCTCAGACTTCTTATCCATTTCCTGCCTTTTTGGCCGTTCCTGTAGGTGTTCGCGACCGTCATTGGAGGTGCACGGCACGGAAACCCGTCGCTGTTTGCGACAGAATCTCGCCTAGATTGTAGTGGGTCATGGCTTGAGTGACTAACCGCCCATTGCAGGCCCATTAGTGGACTTACGAAGCTGTTCAGTTCCGTGTTCGTCCGTGATCCAACCCGGATCGACGATTAAACCATTCCCAATTGCCAATAACAGCTGCGAAACCAGTTCGGCAGAGTTGCAATGCCTGATCGCCATCACCTCAGTCTCCGAATAACCGTCGCTGAACAGTCGCCAAGTCCAGTAACCTGCTGCTTCGCCAGCCGCTCCATTGTCCTCTGTTGGCAACTCAGCGGCTGCCGCTGAGCCAGAGTTGGACCGGAACATGCCGTTTTCGGGTTCAGAATTAGTGGCTGCAGTATTATTGGTTGCAGTGGTTTGCGAGGCCGAAATCGCTGCTGAGTCTTCGTGATGGGTCGACTCTTCAACGACGGTCGGTGTTCCTGATTCCTCCGAAATCCCTTCATTTTTCTGTACTGTGCGNNCTGANACTGTGCGGGCTGAATCTGGCAGGATCGACCCGACGAAGGCGATGATGTCATCACCAAATTGCTCCATGGTCGCTGGCCCAACGCCTGAAATGGATTCCAAGTCTTCCCGCGATGTGGGGCAGGATTCAGCGATGCGGTCGATCGTCGCATTGGTAAGGACTCGGTAGGCTGGAATTCCCAATGCGGCAGAATTTTTTCGACGCCAACGTTTCAGTTTCTCAGCTATCTCAAGGGATTGTGGGTTTTTCGTCTTACCATCATCACTGTCCGAATTTCCGTAGCCGGAGGGTGTCGAATCCGACTGCACGTCGGCAGCTTCAATTTTTCCGGTAGCCTTGGCCAGTCGCTTGGCAAGTGACAGTGGCAGCAGTAGACCGGTTGGCAAGGGTGCCACTGAACGCATCACACGACGGCCATCCTCTGTCATGTGGAGGGTGGGCCGACGCTCGTCAACTTCTTTCTGCTGTAATAGGCCCGTTTCAATCAGAGCATCCATGACGGTGACCACTTCCGTTTGACGAAGGCCTGATAGAAGTCCATAGGTACTCAATTGGTGTAGCTTCCACTGTTGCAGCTTCTTGTTTCTGGAGCCGCAAAGCATTTGCGCTACCATGTTTTTTCCAAATCGACCGTGCATGCGGGTGACCCCACTCAAAACGACCTGGATTCCTCTNAGCAGCGAACTGGAATCAATCCCCTCGATGTCACTCGCAATGCATAGATCGGAGGATCGTCCCGGCGATCCATCATTGGGTTGACAGCGATCACAAAGTCCGCACTGCNCTGCGCCCGCTTCTCCGAAATACTGCAGGATTACACGCTGCCGACATCCTCCGGTTCGGGCGAACTTGATGACGGCCTCGAGCTTATCAAACTCAGCACGCTTACGTGTATTGAGATCTTCAAAATCAATCTCCAGTTGTTCAAAGGTCAGGTCCTTCTGAACCAAGTGGACTGCGCGTCCTCGAAATGGTGGTACATAGTCGAACGATCGCAGACGATTCAGTTCGCGGAGGGTTCGTTTCAGTTGGTCGCTGTCGACNCCCGCCATGTCAGCCAAACGTGGTAGCCTCACATAAACGTCTTCACGTCGCTGTTGCCCTACCATCCGCTCGATTGCAACCATTACTTTGCGACGTAGCCTGGCCTCCTTTGGCAGGAAGTCCAGTAGCGTTTCGGCATCGCTTTCGATGCGCACGATCCCGTGATTTGAAGCACTATCGAGTCGTCGTAGAACGCCAGATTTGGCCAATAATGTCTGAGCCGTTCCAATGGCTTCAGTACCTTCCTTGACACCGATTTCCTCGCGGATTTGCTCCAGCGTCAGTTCGATTGGATCTTCTTCTCGAGTCAACAGAAAGTCGTAGACTTTCTTGACTGTTTCGCGTTGTGGGTAACGGTTCTCAATGAAGAATTCCTGTATGTAACGATCGCTATACGAAAACATCAGTCGGCATTCGCTGTTTTTCCCATCACGACCTGCGCGTCCTGCTTCCTGATAGTAAGCTTCCAAGCTGCCTGGAATGTTGTAGTGCACGACGAAACGGATATCGGCTTTATCAATCCCCATACCAAAGGCATTGGTCGCCACGATCGCTGACAGTTTGCCGGACATGAATTCATCCTGAACTCGTTGCCTCTGGGCTGGTTCTAGACCAGCGTGGTAAGCACCGATGGGACGTCTTGTCTTCTCTGGTAGCCACTGAGCCAACTCTTCGCAGCGTTTGCGGGTTGCGGCATAAATAATGCCGGATCCCGTTTGCGAGCTGATGTAACGAGTGAGTTCCTCGTCTTTCTCGCGATCAGACTTCGTGTGTGTCACACTGAAGCGGAGATTGGTTCTCGCAAATCCAGTTACAAAAATCTGAGGCGTTTTGAGTCGCAGAATAGCTGAGATGTCATCTCGGACCATCGGTGTCGCCGTGGCCGTCAACGCAATGGTTTGGACATCTTTCAGATAGCGTTCACGGAACCTTCCCAGCCGAGAGTAGTCGGGACGAAAGTCGTGACCCCATTCACTGACACAGTGGGCTTCGTCAATCGCCAGAAGGTTAATGTTAATGTTGGAAATGGCCTCCAGAAAACGACTGTTGCGAAGTCGTTCCGGGGCGATATAAACCAAATTTAGCGTGCCGCTCGCCATCTCATTGAGAACCTCTGTCTGCTCAGCAGCAGACAGACTGCTATTGATCAAGCTCGCTCGGATTCCCAGTTTTTTGAGGCCATCCACCTGATCCTTCATCAAAGCGATCAGAGGCGATACCACGATTGTAGTGCCATTTTTCGATAGACTTGGTAACTGGTAGCAGAGGCTCTTCCCGCCGCCGGTGGGCATCACGCACATGACGTCCTCGCCATCCGCCACTGCATCGACTACCTCCCGCTGACCCGGGCGAAATTCGCTCAAGCCAAAGGTCGCTAGCAGAGTTGTGGGGTCCGTCTTGTCCACCATGACGCTAAAATCCAGCCGAAAGTCAATCGAAGGCGTTTGCAGTACGGCGGATTATACGTCTGTGGGCTCCTGTCCTACACCTCATTCACTCCCTGAGGAACCGAAAATTGAGAGCAATCTGTCTTGACCAGAATGGCGTTCGATTTCAGCCTGAGCATTCATCACCCGTTCCTCGCTCCGGAGAGGTGCTTGTCGATGTGATCGTAGCCGGTATTTGCGAAACTGACTTGCAACTCGCGCAGGGGTACATGGGCTTTGCTGGTGTTCTTGGTCATGAATTCGTTGGAATGGCTGCGTCGGGACCATTTGCGGGGGCTCGCGTTGTCGGGGAAATCAACTGTAATTGTCGCAATTGTCCGCGATGTAAGGCTGGGCTTGGGAATCACTGTACTCATCGAACGGTCGTGGGCATCCAGCAACATGACGGTGCTTTTGCTGATCAGGTCGCCATCCCGCAAAAAAGTCTCCATCTCGTGCCGGATTGTGTAAGTGATGATCAGGCTGTTCTTATTGAGCCCTTGGCAGCCGCTCTCCAGATTCAGCAGCAAATTGAACTATCGACAAAGCAAAAGGCGATCGTATTGGGAGATGGGCGTTTGGCGAATTTATGCGCTCAGACAATCGCTCAGCAGGTGAAGAGCATTCAGGTGGTTGGAAAACACGAGCTGAAACTGTCAAGGTTTGAAAGATTGGGGATCAAGACGATCCAGTTGCAGGATCTTGTTTGTGAGCAGGAGTTCGATCTAGTGGTTGACTGTACCGGATCCGTGACGGGGTTACCCTTGGCTTTACAATTGGTCAAACCGCGAGGAACGATTGTGATGAAAACCACCGTTGCCGCGGACCATTCCGTTTCGCTCGCACCAATCGTGATCGATGAAATCAACATTGTGGGGTCAAGGTGCGGTCCCTTTGGTTTGGCGATCGAATTAATGAAGGCTGGTCGATTCGATTTGTCCAACTTGGTTACGCATCGATTTGCGTTAGAAGAAGCAGCAGCAGCTTTTCGAACAGCAGTCGATCCTTCCGCCTTTAAGGTTGTATTTGACGTGGCCAAGCCCAGCGAAAACTAAATCCGCGAAAACTAAATCCGCGATAANTAAATCCACTCAATCATCGGAAACCTAATGGATCAAGATGGCGAATACATCTGCGACAGTTGTGGCGAGGAAATTATCATTCCACTCGATCCCGCTGCTGGTAGATCACAGAGTTATGTTGAAGATTGCCCTGTCTGCTGCAATCCGAGTGTGATTCATGTTGATTGGGATGAAGATGGGCCCCGTGTTTGGGCGGAACCCGAACAAGATCGATACTGATACGCTTTGGGGCTGGGGCTTTGTGATGCTTGCCGTGTGTACAGCCGGTTTCGTTTTTAGCAGGCAGTGATTTTCTGGTCTTCAGCGTGAATCGGGAATTCATCTCGCGTCTGATCTCGAGGGTCTTACGTGTTCCCGGCACGGGGTGATCATGGCGCCACTGCGGTCATGGATCCAGCGCGTCATGGATCCAGCGCGTCATGGATCCAGCGCGTCATGGATCCAGCGCGTCTTCGTACTTTTTGCTTTCATAAGCCCAATGTTTTCTGAATTTTCGGGCTGAAAGTGATTGACGCTTGGTTGGCACGATGTATGTTGAGCTACCAGATAAGTGTACTTATGTTCATTATCGACGAGAGGCAGCTTTATCAGAGTTGCAGCCCCNATCAAAGCACGTTTTGGAAGCACGTTTTGGAAGCACGTTACACAGTTTTTCTGTGACAGTGCTGTTGGCATCACGGCGATCAAGAGCATCAAAGAAAGCGAACGCAGGCACAGGCAAAATCTTTGTTCTCTTTTTGATCGAAGCGGAGTATCTCAATCACGTCGAGTTACACGGGGGCAACAATGCAATTTCGGCAGATCATTTTGAGGCAGGTGTGCACGGTTTTTTTTTGGGCCGGGAACGTTCTGATAGCCTCGGTATCAGGTGGAGATGTCGATTCGTTGGTCGAACAGAATTCGGATGTTGCCAGTGGTGTTGTGGTCATCACAAAAGTACCGTCTCGCGCAAAAAAGCATTTGGGGACTTACCGCATTGGCCAAGATGTTCGCGTAAACATTGATTTACTAAACTCGTTGGGGTTGCCGCTGAACCTGCGAGCCATCGATTCCGATTGTGGTTGCTTGGCAATCGTGCCGGAACAACGTCAGATGAATCCTGGTGAGCGTCTGACTTTATCGCTGAGGCTCGATTCATCTAACAAGCTTGCAACGGTTCGACGATCGATTCGTATCTTCTTCCAAGAATCGGTACATCCGTTTGTGTTGGATGTTGATGTGCGATTGACCGGTCCCTTGGGCCTTTCGCAAGCCACGGTGCAACTCACTGACCCTGACGCATCATTCAACGTTTCGGGAAGAGTCGAAGAGCTGGGGGGGAAGATTCAGAGGATTGAAAGTTTGAGAGGAGCTTTTGTAATCAGAGGGGCGGTTGTTCAAGACGCAGGAGTCTTCAAGTTCAACGCGAGACCGACGTTTTCGTTCGGTGATGTGGATGATTTGGTGCGGGTTCACTATCGAAATCCAAAGGGTTCCATCGAGGTTATCGATCTTCCGATTCGATTGCGTTTTACGACACCACTGCGATTCCTTCCATCCACGTTGCATCTTGCTCGACAGGGTGTGGGGTGGGTGGGATCTGCCCGAATGATCGTGCTCCCTGGCAAGTTAACTACTTCTTTGAGGCAGTTCAGGTACGTGGTTGATTCCAAATCTAGGCCGGGTCAATCATCGCATGAGGTCACTGTTCACCGACGCGCTGTATCAAGCATCATGTCGGTGATTGACGTGGTGATTACAGAGGGAACGCAGCTTGCAGATCGCGATGATGGATTGTTTCCAGATCGTTTGCTTGTGTATGGACTCAACAAAGAACTTGTTGGGGTTTTGAATCTTGCTCGTGTGGAAGGAAATTAGATGAAAATGCATACCTATTTCGGACTGATGCTTGTGCAGGTTTTTGGAAGTTTCGGAATCGCTGGACCACCAGAGGCAACACAAAATAGTCCTCACGAGTGGGAGTGTACTTATGCCTTCAGTGATACGACTTGTCGTGAGATGATATCTGCATGGGCAGAAGATGAGGGGTTGGACTCTGCCAACATCACGGACTTGATGCGGTGTAGTGATTGCCAAAGACGAGAATTGGTGGGGGCGTACTCAGCGCGGTACCTAGTTGGTTACGATTGTAGTAATCGCGATGGGTATGACCGCAGGTTTGCATCTCTTGATGATGTCATTGGTGTTTACCGGCAGGCAGAGAATAGGAATGAAGGATGGCGTGTAACTGGTTGGGGATTTCATCGGTGTTTGTTGAGTTGGAGGTGCGCCCAAGCCTGCGCCATTGATTTTGATCGCGCCATTTGTGTTCCTCTAAGTGGATATTACATCGGTCGGTGGATACCTGAAATGGGCAGGCAGTGCGATGAAGGTGCGAGTGAGCGTGATGACGGCGATTTTCCGTTAGATCATAAGCCGGGCGGTGATCGGGAAACACATTGGCATGGTTTGAGTGATGGGCCAAGCAACTATCGCTGATTTGATCTTAATTCCTGTGTGTTTGAAGCTGAAAGATTTGTTTACTCAGTTTTTGTTCATGGAGTTGATGATGGACTTTAGTCGGTGGATGCTGCTGATTTGCTGCTTTTCAATTACCTCTACCTCAGAGCTTCTTTGTCTCGATTCAACCTCGGTTGGAAAGAAGTTGATGGCTGATGAAGTTGCCAAGCATGGTCATGCAGAGGTGGATTGGACTAGGTTCAGGGTTCCTACCAATCAAGACCGAAAGATGCTCGGACATTGGATTTTGGAGTTGCAGTCACGAAGCATGATGGTAGATCGATTGGCTGTCGATGTATCTGGAGAAAAGTACATCGTGGCAAAGGTGGATGGCTCAGAAAGACTCGTTGCCCGCCGATTCGCGTTTACCTGGGCTATCGACCATCAAGAAGATCGGGAACGCATGGTGTTTGCAGACCAGAGTCTGTTGGGGACACCCGCGAAAAAAAATGGACAATCGTATCTGATTGACTCGCAGGCTTCGTCCTATGACCAGCTCAGAATCAAGGACTTATTTTATGGTGCCACGGGGAAAAAGGTTCATCCACCGTCCCGAAGTAAGTCGTTGAATGCTCGCTTTCGTTTGTGCGGTGTTTTCGATCCTATCTGTGCCACGACAGGCGGGGTGATCAGTATTGCGACAGGCAATGCCTTTGAGCGTAATAAGTGCCAGTTGCATGCAAAAAATCTGATCGGCGTTTACAAACAGCAAGACCTCACCGTAGCGGCTTTTGAGTATCAACCGGTTCCACAATTGATCTTTGTGCGTGTTGCTTCCTTTCGCGATGATGTGCCCGTACAGGTTGAGGATTTTTTGTCATTGGGCAGTGATTTGACTCAGGTTTTGGAATTGGGAGATCATCGCGGCCAGAGAGAATTGGAATTACTGCAAAAGATTGTCAGACCGCATGCACGCACGACATCAGCGTGGGCTTTGGTGGCGGGCGTACAGTTGCCAGTCAAGTTGCTTAGTCTGACGCTTGGCGGCAAGCAGGATTTTGAAGTGAAAGCAGAGTTCCAGTGGAAAATAGGGAGGCAGGTTCCTGACTCGGTCTTTGATGGTGAAAACCTTGGCAGTTCAACGCCACTCAATTGGGGGTCAGGGATAGATGACGCACGCTGATGCCCGGGTAGAATCATTCATCGCGGTACTTGGTAAGAGCATTACTTTTCGATCAAAGGGATGCTCAAAGGGATTCAGAGCCGTGCATTTGGAATCAAGATCCAAGTTGTCGCATCACTCGCTGCACAATCTTTTCGATGGCTTCGGGAGGCATCACAAGTGTTTCGTCAAGCTCAGCAACTTCCGCCACCAGATTGTCGATTTCGCGTTGGGTACGGGCTACGGCATCTTTCTGCTGTTCTGAAAGTGGGACTCGGCCAGAGCCCAAGTTCCAGCCTCTGGATCTAGCTCCAGCGCGAAAACCCTCGGGGAATTCCCCAAGCGAAATCATTGCATCGAATAACGGCAAAAGCTGATATTGCAAACGCATCGCCTCTTTAATGTTGCCTGAAATCACACTGCGATGGATCGCGCGGGTCAATTCAGGCACAACACCGCTGGTTGCATTGGTGCCTCCATCGGCGCCCGCAATCAACATTGGCGCAAGGGCAGCGTCCCAACCTGTCAGGAAAGTAAAATCCTCACGAACAGGCCTGATCGCCGCAATCATACGCAACATGTTCGGCAGATCACCGGAGGAGTCTTTGATCCCTATAACGCGTGGGCACTCTGATGCAAGTCGAATGACGGTGTCAACTTCGATGGGTGAGGCGAATAGCGGGATGTTGTACAGGGTAACGTCAATGGAGACGTTATCGGCGATCTCCCGGAAGTAGGCATAAACACCTTCGCTGCTGAGTCGGTAGTAAAACGGAGCAACGATTGCTACAGCTCGCGCGCCCATGGCCCCGTAGGCATCACAAGCATCAATTGTGGCTTTCACGTTTGCTTCCGCAGCACCAGCGAGTACGGGGACTCGGCCGCCAGCCTGTTCAACGACAATCTGAACGATTCTTCGACGCTCTTCGGCAGTGAATCGTACAAATTCTCCGGTGCTGCCGTTGGGATAGAGGCCGTCAACACCACGCTCAATCAGCCAGTCGACATAGCCGCGCAGGCGTTCCTCATCGACACGACCTGAATCATCAACTGGCGTGATGTTGGGCGTAAGAATCCCAGTGATTGGCTGTGGCATAACTTGTGATTGGCAAATAGCGTCAGTGATGAATAGCGCGCGAACAGAATGCTTCTCGGCAAACCTGCTCTGGCACTGTAATCCAAACGACTAAATAAGCGAGGCAATTACGAGTGCTACCACGCTCATCAGTTTCAGGAGGATATTAAGTGACGGTCCTGACGTATCCTTGAAGGGGTCACCCACTGTGTCGCCCACAACGGCAGCTTTGTGAGCTTCGCTACCTTTGGACAGGACCGCGCCGTCGACCTCAAACCCTTCCTCAATCATCTTTTTGGCATTATCCCACGCACCGCCAGCATTTGATTGGAAAAGTGCCATCAGTACACCGCTGACAGTCACTCCAGCGAGCAGTCCACCTAGCATCAGAGCGTTAGTGTTTCCACTAAGACCCCAAGACTCAGGAAGCCATTTAGGAACAAACCCAAAAGCAACCGGAACAAGTACAGCGACCAGACCAGGTAGGATCATCTCGCGGATCGAGGCCCGAGTTGAAATGGCAACACATTTGCCGTACTCGGCTTTTCCGTCGGCTTTTTGGAATGTCTGTTGGTCGTCTTCTGGCCAGTCAGAAAATTCTTCGCCTTCGTTTTTCTGCATCACCTGCAAAGCGTTCTTGAGTTCAGGGATATCTCTAAACTGGCGTCGAACTTCCTCGATCATTGCCATCGCTGCACGACCTACGGCATTCATTGACAGTGCTGAGAAAAGAAATGGCAGCATCGCTCCGATGAATAAGGATGCCATCACGAATGGATTGAGAATGTCGATACTTTCGAGTTGACTATCGATGTGACTTTCGTTGTACGTTACCTTGAATGCAGCAAACAGCGCGAGCGCTGTGAGTGCAGCGGAGCCAATGGCAAAACCTTTTCCAATGGCTGCTGTGGTGTTCCCCACAGCGTCGAGCTTGTCGGTGCGATCTCGAACCTCTGGTGGCAAGTCAGCCATCTCAGCAATCCCACCAGCATTGTCCGAAATGGGGCCGTAAGCATCGACTGCTAGCTGAATGCCTGTATTCGATAACATTCCAACGGCGGCTATCGCGATTCCATAAAGTCCTGCGCAACTGTAGGCTCCAATGATCGCAACCGCGATGATCAAAATTGGAAGTGCGGTCGATATCATCCCCACGCCCACGCCGGCAATGATTGTGGTCGCCGGCCCCGTGACAGATTGACGGACGATGGACTTGACGGGCCCTTTTCCGGTGCCCGTGTAGTACTCAGTGATCTTGCCGATTGCGAGCCCTGAACCGAGGCCGAGCAGAATCGCATAGAAAACGCCATTGCTGCTGTAGACAATACCCTCGTAGGTCCAAGTCGGTGGCAGCATAAATTGGATGATGAAGAATGTGAGTATCAACAGGATACCAGCTGATGAAAATTCGCCGAGGTTCAGAGCGTGATGAGGGTCTCCTCCGTCTTTCACTTTGACGAGAAAGGTACCCGCGATCGAAGTCATGATTCCAACACTTGCCAGAATTAACGGTAGCATCACGGCGGACAATCCACCCATGCCGTCATTGGCAAATTCCCCAAGTGTTACAAAAGCGGCACCCAAGACCATCGTTCCAATGATTGAACCAACGTAGGATTCAAATAAGTCAGCTCCCATGCCAGCAACATCCCCCACGTTATCACCGACATTGTCGGCAATGGTGGCAGGATTTAGCGGATGATCTTCCGGAATACCGGCTTCTACTTTTCCAACCAGATCGGCACCGACATCAGCTGCTTTGGTGTAGATGCCACCACCGACACGAGCAAACAAAGCGATGGATGATGCTCCAAATGAAAACCCTGTCAGCACCGTGATCACTTGCGTGATGTCTTCGACCCCAAACAGGATGCTGTAAATGATGAGCAGCGAGCTCAATCCCAAAACCCCCAAGCCAACAACCCCCATTCCCATGACGGATCCACCAGCGAAAGCTACTTCCAAAGCGTGACCGAGGCTTGTTCGGGCTGCATTTGTTGTTCGGACGTTCGCTTTGGTTGCTACTCGCATACCAATGAAGCCTGCCAAAGCTGAACAAATCGCACCCAGAATGAATGAAACTGCAATGAGTGGAGAGCCCGCTTCCTGCGTGCTACCGGCGTAGCCAAGCAGACCGGCAACTACAACGACAAAGATAGCTAAAATTGAGTATTCAGCTTTGAGGAACGACATTGCGCCCTCGGTAATGTTGTTCGCGATCGTGATCATTCGATCGGTGCCCTCTTCCTGTTTGGCGACCCAGGAAGACTTCCAGAAAGTGAAAAACAATCCAGCGATTCCCAGAAACGGAATGAGGTAAGCGACCCATGGCAGGCTCGCATTTCCAGTCAAGCCCGTTGCTATGGGGGCAGAATCAGTTGGAGCAGTGCCCGCCAAGGTGCTCTTATCCGAGGTTTCCTTTCCGGCCGTCGCTTGGCTATCCGTTATGCCTTGATTCTCTTGCGGAATCCAAGCAAACGCAGGTGAGCCAAGTAAGCCAAGTACGAAGAAGAACATAAAAGAGCGTCTGAACACGAACATGATGTCTAATCCTTCGGGTCACGGTTGCTAATTTCACTAGGCCTGATTGAGCCCGTGCTGTGAATTAATGACTTAATTCGACACCGCTATTATGCTTTTAAGGGTCGCATAATTACCACAGGTCTGCGTGCCTAAATTGCCAATTATTTACGATTCGTTTTCGGCGTTGAATTCGAGAAGCGGATTTCCCTTTCGTTTTGGTCCAAGCTTCGCATCTGTTAGAGGTGGACGAACGCCCCTTGGTGAACACGAATGAGCCATGCGATCATATTCGCTAAGCCGCGCGAATTTCGCGGTTTTGCGATGGAATGCGCATGGGTGGTGAGGTGAATCACATCAACGGGTGGCGTTCGCTCAACGTACAAGTTTTCGCGTGATTTCATCGTCTTTCGCGGGTGCCTGCCACGGAACTTGTCCACCCTTTTGCACATGAAATTGCAGACGTCGGCTTAGTTCTCGGAGCTTTTTTGGTAGTTTCTTGGCGAGGTTGGTGCTCTCGGCGGGGTCTGCGATGAGATCGAAGAGCTCGAACTGCTTGGTGGGCAAGTCATGCACGAGTTTGTAGCGTCCGTCGAGAAGTGCCTGGCTGGTGAGTCCAGAATAGGCTGGGCCGCCTTCGCGGCGGACGAAGTAGATTTCCCGTGCTGGCCACAAGTTGTTGCCGTTGGCAGCAAGTGGCTGTTTGATCAGTGGTAATAGAGACTGGCCATCGATTCCGCTGGCAACTTCGATGCCTGCCAAATCAACGATGGTTGGGAAAAAATCTGCCGTGCAGCAAACGGTGTGGCTTGTGACACCAGGCTTCGTTTGGTGCGGCACTCGGATGCAGCCGGGAATTCTCAGCCCACCCTCGTACATCTGTTGTTTTTCACCTCGCAGAGGGCCATTGTTGGCACCCACGTTTGCCTGCCCCCCGTTGTCGCTGGTGAATACGACGGCAGTGTTTTCGTACTGTCCTGATTTCTTCAAAGCATTCAGCACTTCCCCAATTCCTGCATCCATGTGCTCAATCAATGCCACAATTTTAGCTCGTTTGTCACTGATGATAGTGCTACCTTTAGCCTGTTCGCGAACTTTGACCTTCTCGTACCAGTCTTGAGGCGGTTGGATCGGCGTGTGTGGCGCGTTGTAAGCAAGGTAAAGGAACCAAGGCTTTCCCTCCGGTTGAGGCACAGACAAAGATGCGGAATCACTGGCATTTCTGGTCACGTCCTGCTCCGCATGTCCGTTGATGTATTCAACGGCCCATTGAGTAAATAGATCAGTTGCATGACCCTTGGGATCTATTTCTCTGCGGTCGTCACGCATGTAGTTGATGCCATGGCGGCGATGAGTGTAATAATCGTCCATCATGTCACCGAGATAACCCTGAAAGCGGTCAAAGCCTTGGCTCAAGGGGTGTGTTGCGGGTGAAAGACCAAGATGCCATTTGCCAATGGCAACGGTTTCATAGCCAGTTTCCTGAAGTTGGTGTGGTAGCGTCTGTGTAAACGGCTGGTAGTAGCCCCAGTTGTTTTCCGGGTGCGTGCGAATCACACCCGGAACACCAACACGATCTGGGTAGCAGCCTGTGAGCACAGAAGCTCGAGTTGGCGAGCATACCGGGCAATTCGCGTATAGCCGTCCGAGATTCAGGGATTCTGTATACAACTGATCGAGGTTTGGTGTTTGCATATCGTTGCTGCCGAGGCAGGACAGATCAGCGAAACCTAGGTCATCAACGATGATCAGTAGCACATTCAGCTTTTTCGGTGGGGAAGTAGTTTCAGCGGAGCAGGGCTCGTAGAAACAGATCGCAAAAAAACAGAGGCAGGTGACTGTGAGACGATTTTTCAGAGGGTGGTGCGAGAGCATTAATCGGTGATAGGTGGAGTAAAGCGGATTGTGGCGATTAGGAGGGTGCTATGGTAACGTGAAACAGTACAGTTTTGTTGACCAAAGAAGCGTGGCAAACTAGATTAAAGAGTAGCTTTTCTTAGGTGTTTTTAAACTACTGGCACAGCAACAAACGCAGGTAGCATCTTGCTGCCTCTCGTGATTTTTAGACGGCGACCCTCGCAGAATGTGGGCCACGTTACTGGCACGGGCCATCCCCAACGCTTTCACAAGCCACTGATCAACATGCCATCGGAAGACCCGATTCGAATCGATGCGTCGACGGTCCACCGTGCGGTACACTCAAGTTCCGGACGAGATGACCTGTCTGGACGTGGAACGCCCAGAAAAGATCAGGCTACTGAATCCTCCGATGAATCTTCACAAGCGGCTGGGAAAGCAAACGACGATGAAATTTCCGAAGCGAATACAGTGATTCGGGGATCTTCACGCGTTGAAAAATCAAAACCAGCTGCGGAAATCATCGACCGCACTCCTGCTGCGGTCACGAAAGGTCTCCTCGGAGCACAGTTGAACCATTTCCATCTGGAAGCCTTCATTGGCGGCGGTGGCATGGGAGCAGTTTTCAAAGGACACGATGAGCAGTTGGATCGAACAGTTGCCATCAAGGTGATTCCTTTCGTTGGTGATGATCCCGATCTGCAGCGACGTTTTCGAAATGAAGCGCAAAGCGCAGCGAAGTTGGATCACCCTAGAATCGCCAGGGTTTTTGATGTGGGTAACCATGGCGATTGGCACTACATCGTTTTCGAATATATCGAAGGTACGAATATTCGTGATCTGGTCACCTGCAATGCTGTGCTACCGATTGACGATGCGGTGTTTTATACGTGTGAATTGGCAGATGCCCTCCAACACGCTGCGGACCGAGGCATCGTACACCGGGATATCAAACCTTCCAATATTTTGATCGGTCAGGACAGCAAGATCAAACTTGTTGATATGGGGTTGGCCAGGTCAGAGAATCTTGACCTCAGCGAAGACATGACTGCCAGCGGGGTCACGCTCGGCACGTTTGACTACATTTCGCCAGAGCAGGCGAAAGACCCGCGTGACGCGGACCTAAGGAGCGATATTTATTCGCTGGGTTGTACGCTTTATTTCATGTTGACGGGAAGCCCTCCCTATCCCGGAGGCACGATGTTGCAGAAACTCCTGAGCCATGGGAATGCTCCACCACCTGATGCACGTGTCTTGCGTCCTGAGGTGAGTGACCACATGGTTGCCGTGATTCGAAAGATGTTGGCCAAGAATCCCGACGACCGCTATCAGACTGGATTTGATTTAGTTGCAGACCTTCGTGAGATCGCGGTGCGTGATGGCTTATCCCGTTCTCAAGCGTTGAATCCTGTCACAACCCCTCAGCCAAACTTCGTGGGCTTGTGGTTGGAAAAACACGTTCCATGGATCGCGGCTGTCGTACTTTTGCTCGTGATCGCCGGGTGGTTGCAGTTCCAAGCGGCGACCTCACGAGATGCCGTAGTTGTTCCACCGACGGCCATGCCGCCTGCGATTGAAAATGTAAAACCACTCACCAAGACGATTCTGCCAACGACTCGCAATCCCCGAGATTCGGGTTTGTTACCCGATTCCGACTGGAATTTAGGAACAGGAATTGGTCCCTCTGCACGGGACGAGCTCTCTTCGGCACCCGAGGAACAGGCCCAAGATGAAATCGAGCAAGATATACCGAGTTTCACACCCGTTCCGCTGCAAGGTGAATTGGCGGAACGCGATATGCGGTTGGACCCCGGTGCGTCCAGTCGTGGCAAACCAAATGCAGATGAGTTTGCAAACCAAGTTGCACCTCAAGTCATCAGGATCGTTTCGGAACCAGCTATCGACGCAGGATCAAGCGGCGTATTGAATGCTACAACACTTCGAGATGCATTGGTGATGGCGACGGAAAACGATGTCAATGTGATCGAGATTGCACTTCCTGAAATAGTGAGTGAGCCGGTTGATTTACAGGTAGAAGACTTGTGGATCAGGTCGACCGTCAGCGGTGGAACCGTCATTCGATTTGAGGTCGGTAGTGGCATAACAAATGCTCGTGAAAGTATGCTTGATGTGGGATCGAGTGATGTGGTGATCGAAGACATTAACTTTGTCTGGCAGGTGCCTGGTGGCAGTGTGTCTGGTGGTTCCCTGTTCAAAATCAATGAGAACACATTGCTGCGACTGACTGACTGTACTGTAACGGTCAGTAATCCGAATCTTCGCAACAGCGTTTATGCCTTTGACGTGATTGTGGATTCAAGTTTTTCCGGGGGAGTAGCGGCGGGTGAGCCCGAGGTTCAGATCGAGTTAAACAATGTTGTTGTCAGGGGGGAGATAACAATGTTGCATATGGATGAGGCGGCGAAGCTTGCATTGGATTGGGATAATGGTTTGCTGGCTGTATCAGGAACCATGATCGAAACTGGTGGAACGCAAACTGAAAACGTGGAGAGTGGTGGACGTATCAATCTGGAGTTTTGGCGAGTTACTGTGCACGCATCTGCGGGGATTTTTCGGATGAGTGCTGCAGTAAATACGCCATACCCTGCGGTGGTTGATCGCCAAGCAAGACAAAGCGTATTTATTGTTGATCAGAACCAACCGCATTTCCAGTTTTCTGGGTTTCCAAAACGCTTCCACGGGAACGACTTACTTCGACTGCGGGGCAGTTCCAACCTGTATCAAGTCGGGCCTGAGTTCCAGGATGTCATGCTTCGGGTTGAATCTGGAGATGGTATTTCGGCGGTGACACAAATGATGGATCTTGAGGAGAGCCAGCCGGAGTGGGTCTTTGAGAAGTCGACCAGACGGTCATCAAGCGTTGTGCGAGTGCCGCGAGAATGGCCTCCCGCGGGTCAGCGTGTTCCCGCTCTCTATGAGCAAACCGATGCCTCACCCCGCGGTTTCACACGCGAGGCGTTGCCGGCTTTGCCCCTATTGAAAAATAATGAAAATGAGGGGTTGTCCAGTGGGCCAACGCTCTGAAAGTGCTGAAATTAGCTTGAAATTGAAGTTGGGATTTGACAATCGGCGGCTTCTTAGACTTAATTGTAGGGACAGAAAAGTTGTTTCTGTCTCATAACGACCCACCGAACCCCGTCCCAGCAGCCTTTCCCACGTGGAAAAGAGTTGCTTCAAAAGCACGGGATCATCAGCAACCTCCGGAGAAGATTGAATGAAACGATTGGCAATTCTTTTTGCGTGCCTCATGTTGGCGACTCCTGCCATGGCGATTAGCGAATTTGGTAAGCAGTGGAAAAATGAGTTCCTCGGTGGTGAGGATGTGGACGAGGATTTCAAGCGAGCAGGACGAAAAGCCGGCTGCTATGTCTGTCACGTGAAGGGTGAAGACAAGAAGAAAGTACGTAACGAGTATGGAAATGCGGTCCACAAGTTGCTCAAAGCCGAAGACTTCTCCAAGGAGTACGTGAAAGCTAACCCCGAAGAAGCAAAGAAGAAGATTTTGGCAGGCTTCAAAAAGGCTGGTGAAGCCAAGAGTAAGGATGGAAAGACTTTCACCGACAAGATCAAGAACAACGAACTGCCTGCTACCGACGCAGGGCTTTAGGAATCTGAAAACTACTTTGGTAATGTTGCGAACCGCTTGTCAATCGAATCTTGGCAAGCGGTTTTTTTGCGCGTTGTGAGTTTCTTGCTTGCAGCGTTGAAAACTGCTTATAAATTTCTTCCTTTCATTGAATGACTATGAATTCCAAATTTAAAACTGCTCTTGCTTGTTTGCTCCTGCTCGCATGTTGCCAAATCACTGTACACGGGCAAGATTCCAAAGACGGCTTCGTGCCTTTGTTTGACGGAAAGTCACTCAACGGTTGGAAAGTTGCGGAAGAGAACCCGCAGAGCTGGAAAGTTGTTGACGGCCAGTTGGTCTGTGAAGGTCCACGTTGCCACCTTTTTTATGATGGCAAACTCGCACCCTTCAAGAACTTTCATTTTATCGCCGAGGTAAAGACCACGCCCGGCAGCAACGCGGGGATCTATTTTCATACCAAGTATCAAGCTACCGACTGGCCGCGGCAGGGATTCGAATGTCAGGTCAACGTGTCCCACAAAGATCCAAAGAAGACCAGCAGCCTTTACGCCGTTGATAACGTGGCTGACCCCGGTGTGAAAGATAATGAGTGGTATACCCAAGAGATTATCGTTCAGGGAAAGAATGTTGTTCTCAAGGTCAACGGCAAGACTATGGTCAATTACATGGAAGCAGAAGGTCAGGTACCAGCAAGTAAGCAATTCGAACGATTGCTCGGGGAAGGTACCTTTGCTCTGCAGGCTCATGACCCGGACAGCAAAGTCTTCTTCAAGAATTTGCGAGTCAAGAAACTCAATTGATCAGTAGCGAATGCTTGTTTCATTGAGGCAGGGTTGCTTACAACCTTGCCGCCAAGCTTTAAAGGTTCGACTGGATCATACTGCTTCAGTTCAGCATGCTGGGTGGGTGCCCTTGTTCCGGGGCCCTGTGATCCCGGATTAGGTACGGAGCGAACCGTTGAACGACTGCATCCGACTGAGCGTCGGCTTCTAG
Organism: Rhodopirellula sp.; assembly: GCA_002689655.1. Lineage (GTDB taxonomy): Bacteria > Planctomycetota > Planctomycetia > Pirellulales > Pirellulaceae > Rubripirellula. The sequence goes on from NZHC01000066.1 coordinate 107,029, forward strand.
CATTTGCTGGAGACCAGCATCCCTCGTTGGTCTAGCGTCCAAGAAACGCGTTGTACAATTTTCCCATGGCTGGGTTGGCGACTTTCCGGACCCTCAGGCGGTCGCCCGGTTGCAATGCATAGTCGCTCTCGGGGCGAACGGAGCTGCAATCATCGGACATCTGCACTTGCATGGGCATTCCATTCACCGTGCCAGAGGAGTATCGGTAAAGTGTTGCTTCCACATGTTCGAGCTTTGCCAAAACTCCGGTTTCTTCCAGCAGGTCACTGACATAGACAGATTGTCCGGCCGCGGGTAGGGGCATTGTGCGGGCCGGATTGCTATCTCCAGCGATCTCAAGAACCACACCATTCTCGAGCTTAGCTTGTCGCACTGCGTAATAGGCTTTCTCTTGCACGCTGTGATGTAGATCCAGCGAGGAGTTCGCGCTGAGATAATCTGGATTCGCAGGTCGCTGAAATGCGGTACCAGGTAAATCGAAAGAGGTGCATCCGGTGAACGCAAAACAGGCAAAAATAGAGAAAACGGCGCCTGGCAAGGACCGTTTTTGAGTGTGATTCGGAATCATTTGGGAGGAATCCGTGGAAATTTGTTGTGCTGGCGACCATGTGTTAAATTTTTCTGATTAGGCCGACTTTTCCGTCAATCGGCATATTCGTGGCGGTTCTTGAGGCTAAACACGCTCTTTTTGCCAACAAACCGATCCTGACAGCCATAGGGAAAATTAAGCTCAGATTGGCTTAGATCACAGAAAACGGGTGATTTCATGCTTCCCGATTCTCGACGTGATCTGTATATTGCCGAGCTTCCCCTAAACAGATTTCCGAGAAAAACGACAGAGAATCCGATGGCACGGCAATGTGAAGTGTGTGGCAAGAAAGTCCAAATGGGCAATCGAGTCGAGACACGCGGTAAAGCCAAATATTTAGGCGGTGTGGGTACCAAGAAAACTGGTATTACTCGGCGTAAGTTCGTCCCCAACCTGCAACGAGTCCATGTGACCCTGCCCAACGGCGAGAATAAGACGCTGCGCGTCTGCACTCAGTGCATCCGCAGCGGTGCCGTGCGAAAGACGGTGAGGACCAAGCCGTTTGATGTTAGTGGATCAAAGAAGTAGCTATCGTGTCGCTCTCCGCTATTGAAGTTCGAAAATTAGCTTTGCTTGCGAGGCTAGACTTGTCTGACGATGAGGTCGCTAATGTAGGGCCTCAGTTGGATAGCATTCTCGCTTTTGTCGAACAGCTGACGGAACTCGACACCACGGATGTCGAGCCGATGACAACAGCGTTGGATGTGGACAATCGTTGGCGAGAGGATTGTCAGTCTGATGGTCTTACCAACCAAGAGGCTTTGGTAAACGCGCCTTCGCATAGTGAGGGCTGCTTTCTTGTGCCTTCCGTTCTGGGAGTTGTGGCCTCGAAAAAAGCGTGACCCTCGCACAGGTAAGGGTGCATCACCGAAGGCGATCTGTTCTGAACACAACCATTTAAATTTGTGGCGAGGGAACGATGGAATTTGGATTTCTGAGCCTGCTACCGCCTCTGGTTGCGATCGTCTTGGCCGTTGCCACCCGTCGAGTTGTTCTGCCTTTGGCTGTTGGTGTAGCAGTTGGCGCCATTGTGTTAGCTTTCGGGCGTGTTGAGTTGGTTACCGATTTTGGCACCAATGACACAGTGAGAGTCAGGTTCGTGGCGCCATCACCTTGGGTTTCAGGAAAAAAAACCCAACTTGTTCTTTCGCAAAGGGACTATGGGGAAACGAGGCTGCCTTCTGTCTCGGTGCCGCGGTTTTTTTTAAGTCCACAGCTTTTTATCGATAATGAGCCATGGATTGAATACCTTGAGATCACACTGAATAGCACGGTCGGAAGTGAATCTACTGTTCAAGATCTCATCGATGCGTTTGAAAATTGCAGCCCTGAGGTACGAGCGCTGGCGTCCGTCTCTCTGGAGAAAGGCGAGCCGAGTACGGTCATTGGCTTAAGTCTGCCAAGCGAATTGGAGATTCTTGATTTTGAGCCTCAATGGACAAAAATTCCCAAGTCGGGTATCAAATTTCCAAATTCTCCAAGTACTGATTTTTTGAATGCAGGAGTGATCTTTTTCACCACCATTTACGAGTCTATTTCTTCGAAGTCGCACATTCAGGCTCTGATATTCAGCCTGTTGTTGGGTGCCATGGTAGGCACATTGGAATCAGGCGGTGGGATGCGTGTTTTGATTCAGCGAGGTTCCAGCAAGATCAAGTCTCGGCAGGGTGCGCAGACGCTGATTGCAACCTCAGGGCTGGCCGTGTTCTTTGATGATTATGCCAACACGCTATTGCTGGGTGGCACCATGCGTTCAACAGCAGATCGTTACAGGCTTTCACGCCAAAAATTGGCATACCTTGTTGATTCAACAGCGGCACCTGTCGCGGGGCTTGCTGTCGTTAGCACGTGGGCGGCAATTGAAATTAGCTACATGGCCGATGGGTTGGCTGTCGCAGGAATCAACGACAAGCAAGCTGCATTTGAGATGTTCATTCGGTCCATTCCTTACCGTTTTTACCCTTGGCTTGCGTTAGTGATGGTCTACTGCATCACGATTTCCCAGCGAGATTTTGGCCCGATGTTGAAAGCCGAGCAGGCAGCGCTGACGGCGGATCCTGATGGCGACTTAGAAGAAGACGACAAGGTGGCTGAACCCTATCCTCGTTTATGGTGGGCTGCAGTTGTCCCTGTTGTGCTTTGCGTTGTGTCTGTGATGTGCGTACTCGTTTATACAGGGATCGAAGCACAGTCAGTTAGTGAGGGCGCAGCGGTTGTGGGGCAGGCTGACAACAGTTTGATCAGGCACGCAGGCCAAGTCATTGGCAACGGTGATTCGTATGTCGCTTTGATGGTGGGCGGTGCTGTGGGGTTGCTCGCTGCAGTCTGGATGCACATCGCACTGGGTGGTTGCCGTTTTACGGAGTGCATGAGAGGAGCGTTCGGTGGCGCCCGTCAAATGGGACCCGCGCTGCTGATTCTTTGGTTTGCATGGGCTCTGTCAGCCATGACAGAGAAAAATGCACTGGATACCGGCGGCTATCTCTCCAGTATTCTGTCTGATCGGCTCGATGTTCACCTGCTACCCACGGTTGTTTTTCTAATCGCCGGGGCAATGGCTTTTTCCACCGGTACCAGTTGGGGGACGATGGCTATTCTTACGCCACTTTCAATTGGGTTAGCTTTGCAGTTGGATGCTGCAGGTGGGCCGAACGGCGCAATCGCATTGGCAACCTGTGGATCTGTGCTGGCGGGAGCTATTTTTGGCGACCATTGTTCCCCCATTTCTGACACCACAGTGCTGTCGAGCCGCGCAAGTGGTTGCGATCATGTTGCTCATGTTCGCACGCAAATGCCATATGCGATGGTGGTCGGTGTTGTATGCATCCTCGGTGGAACCATTCCCGCAGCATTTGGTGTTTCTCCCTGGATAAGTCTCGTCCTTGGAACAGTCGTACTGATTGCTGTCGTGCGCGGTTTCGGGAAACTGCCTCGGGAAACTGAAAATCGCATTCTCGCAGCCAAAGAGTGACTAGGTCTTTTTGCTGACAGAGAACGTTGTTTGTCTGCTTAGGCATAAGCCACTGGTTGAAACTGCTCAGCATCGATCTTGCGTTCGGTGAGCAGAACAGTCTACGGATTGCTTTGGGACACGAAATGTTGGCTTTGGAGCGATCAGCCAAAGCCCACGAACATAGGGATGGTTATGGTTTTCCAGATGCGTATCAATTTGAGCAAGAAACGTTGGTTGGGATGCTTTGCTGCCTGCACATTCGCATTCCCTTTGACGATGCATTCCGTAGCGGCTCAACAAAATATTGTGTGGACCACGGGCAATCAGGGGCCCAGTACCACAACGCCCGTTTTTGCGAGGAGTATTCCTTCGCAACCAAAATTTGTTCCCATTGGTACGCGGAGCCTCGTTGATCAGTATCGGAGTGATCAACGGCAGCAAGCTGTGGGTGTCCACGCCGCAAAGATCGGATATCACGGGGTGTTGCGTAGTAACAGGCATTTGGTTCGGTTGCCGCAGAGCGGTTTCGCAGCGCCGCCACTGCCCACCGCAGGAGCTGCACCGATGGTATCACCTGCAAATCAGGGAATGGGATTTCCTTCCCAAACAGTGACTCCACCATCAGGTCTTCAAGAGCCAAATGTGGGGGCACCTTTTGGACTACCGCCTGAGAGTGGCGTTCCTATGCCAATGTCCAATCCCGTCACGTCTCCAACTGCCATGGCACCTCCAACAGGCCTCCCCCCTGCCCTGCCAATGAGTCCTGCTGCTTCCAGAAATGTCCCCGTAGTGGGCTTGCCTTCTACTCAGGTGAATCCCCTAAATGCTGATATGCTGCCCATTGCTCGACCCCAATTGAGTGATAGTTTCGCAACCGTGGGGAATAGTTGCTGTGTGTCACCACCAAGCACTTACGTTGCAGCCATGGGCTTCGGGAATTGTGTTGGTGGGAGCTATCAGCCGGCGACGACACAGAGTTATATCGCGACAGGGCCGCAGGTCGCAAATCCGCCTCAGGTGGCTCCTGCCGTCCCATCTGGCTTGGTTCCGGTAACACGACCGTCTGCACCGGGGGTGCCCACGAGACCATTGATTAATTTGGGGCAGAATAAGAACGCAGTCGTGGTTGGGCAGGGATTGATTGGCCAGCCAGTGGCTTATGTCCCTGGGCAGTATATCCGGAACTGGATTCGGTATGTTTCCCCTTGATTCGAGCAGATAACCATAAGTTGTGAGTATTCCAGCTTGAGAATTTCATGGTCGCGGACTTCAATCGTAGTTGCGGTAGTAATGCCGCCAATAACGATGAAGAGCCCACTATCAGGTCGTAGGCCAAAGCATGCGAATCGTAACTTCATTACTGCCTGATTTAATGGCGACGAAGCAGGATGAGGCTTATGTTGCCGTCGTTATCGATGTGTTGCGAGCGACGTCTGTTATGACGACAGCGTTTGGTTCTGGAGCAAAGCAAATTTTCACTTGCTGTCACGTTGCGGAAGCCCTTTCGCTTGCGGATAAAATCGAACATTTGGATCAAATAAATCAGCGTCCGCTCCTATGCGGTGAGCGGAGTTGCAAACCCATTTCCGGTTTTGACCATGGGAATTCGCCTGCCGAGTACACTCCGGGCCGTGTCCGCGGGCAGACTCTGATCATGACCACTACGAATGGTACGAAAGCGATCGAAGCGGCTTCCTCAGCCAAGCGGCTAATAGCCGCCAGTTTTCTGAATCTGCCGAAAGTGGTTGAGGCGCTGCGCGGATCCAGGTTAGTGCATCTGGTTTGTTCAGGTACGGATGGTCGGATTACAGCTGAAGATGTGCTACTTGCAGGTGCCATCATTGATGCTTGCTCGGTCGAATATCAGGTTGCGTTTGAGGATGACGAGTCTCGAGTCGCTCGAGGTTTTTGGTCGTCTTGTTTGCCAGTAACAGAGCAATCACCTTGGATCAGCGTGAGAAACGGAAATGAACAACAACTCTCTCATTTGCTAGCCAAGGCTTTTGGTAACACCCTCGGTGGTACCAATTTACGGAATTTGGGTTTTGAGCAGGATCTTCAGCGTTGTGCGCAGATTGGTACTCAATCGGCGATTGGCGTGCGTTCGCAGCAAAATCCAACCGCTTTTGAGTTGCTAGCTAGTGACTGAAGCTCTTGCTTCCAGCCGGGGTTTCCTGCTACTACCGACCTGAGTTTGGGAGGTTCTGCGCGTTGGCTGACAAAGAAGATGTTGTGAAAAGCAAACCTGCTGGTGGTCGTGACTTGGTCACAATTGTCCTGCTGCTCGGCGCTGCGCTGGCCTCTCTCGGTGGCTTCGCACTCCTTTTTGTGATGTGGTGGACGACTGACGTTACCGAGCCGGAGTCGCTACTGCGTTTGGCGTCTCGCGAATTCGTGGAAGGTCGCCCCATTGTCGCAGGTAAATTGGCGGAGCTTGCGGAGTTGGAGCATGCTGACTCGCCTTCTGAGCCTCGTGAGATATCCATCGATGCGTCAGACGAAGCCCTTGTAACACAACGTACCCTTGAGGCGGCTGCTGATCAGGCACGGATCGAGCGACTGAATCTGATTCGTTTGCGAAATTTTTTAATTGGTGTTGGTAAGGCAGCAGAAGGAAATCGCCAAAAGGTTCCTCGGGAGAAAAGGCGGTGTTACCTAGCTGCTGTTCCTCATTTGGAGCTAGCTAGAGACCATGGCTTTCCCCAGGGCCGTGGTGCGCAGGGACACCGAACACTTGGGGAAGTGCACTTTCATTTAGGCCGATTCGATGATGCGGTCATCAATTTAGATCAGGCGATCGAAAATGAGCCACTGCTTAGACCTCAACTCTTGCCGATGATCGCAGAGTCCCAGTATCATGCGAAAAAAGATCAAAAAGAAGATGCTTTGGCAAGCATTGATGAGTATTTGAGGGATCCAATACGAAATGCAGAGGCAAGCAAATCAGCGATGATTTTGCGGATAAAGATTTTGACGGATCTCGGTCGTTGGCAAGAGTTGCATGTTGCTTTGAGGCAGCATGAAAAACAACAAAGTGAACGTGATGACGTGAAGAACCAGGCAGTCTTTCTACGCACAGTTTCAAACATTCAAAAGGTCACAGCTGAGCAAAGTTTGCAGGGAACGCGTAAGGAACAGGATCGCGAGAAAATGGCGGACGACCTCGCAAGTGCATTGCAAGTACTCAATGCTTTGAGCCAGAGGTCAGAAAAATCAAGTGAGGTAGGGCTCTGGATTGGTCGCGTCAAATTATTGCAAGGCGATAAGACTGGTGCCATTAATGCATTTCATGATGTGTTACGGAAAGATCAGACATCAAATGCTGCGACGATTGGAGCCGCCGGGATTATGGGTGGACTTCAGGAAATTGAACTTCTGATCCAAAGTAATGATGCTGAGCAAGCTGTTCAAACTCTCCGCTATCTGATGAGTGAGTTGGGCAGTCGTGAGGGCTTCGATCATGAGCTGATTTCTTTCCGGGAATTCAGCGTGCGAATCTATCAGGCACTTAACGATTTGAGGCAAGCGGGAAAGTACCAAGCGGCCATCGACGCAGCACGAAGTTTGCCACCGGTTTTCGATCGCAGTGAAACATTGGTGCAGGAGGGCAAAGGATATAAGGCATGGGCTGAGATGACGCTGAAGGAGGGAACGGACTTCCACGGCAAAGTGTCTGAATCGACGGCTGAGGTGGTGCGACAGCGATACCACGCTGCTGGTGATGCGTTTGCGGAGGCTGCCGAATTGCGTTTCGATAGCGCGGAGTATATTCCGACTCTTTGGTCAGCAATCGATGCCTATCAAACAGGCAACTATTTTTCACAGAGCATCCAACTGTTGGAAGTCTATCTGCAGCAGGAAGACAAAAGTCACCAGACAAGGGGTTTGATCGCTTACGGAAAAGCTCTGTTGGCGGTAGGTAAAGCTGAGCAAGCCATCAGTGCGTTTGAGCAATGCATCTACGAGTACCAAAAAGATCCACTCCGATATTCTGCTCGTTACTATGGTGCTTTGGCCTACGCAGAAATCGGAGACTTTGAAAAAGCACGTCGGCTATTACGGGCGAATATCGACAGTGAGGGGCGTCTTCCCGACGACCAAACTCCTGATTTGCAACCAGAGAGCGCGGAGTGGCAGGATTCACTTTTTGCTCTTGGTTCACTGCTATATGAACTAGGATACCGAAACGATCTTCAGGCTGAACAAGTAGATCCGGAGGAAAAACTTGAATTGCTCATGAAGAATCAGCCGATTCTCGAATCCGCGATTCGGCGATTGGAAGTCGCTGATCAGCGGTGGTGGGATGAGCATACCGACCCTCGTTCAAAGCAGAACGCATACTTTGCCGCGCGGGCCCACGTGATGGCTTCCAAGCTTCCAAGCTTGCAATCCTCGTTACCCGATAGCCTGGATGCTGCTCGACGTGTTTCTCTCAGAAAAGCTGAGATGCACCTACAACAGGCTCTCGTAGGATTTCGGCGTTTAAGTGAGTATCTCGCGGATCTGGATGACGAACAGGATTTGTCCAAAGCAGATGAGGCACTGCAACGGAATTGCTTGATGTTTGAGGCGGACGTGTTGAAAAGTCTGGCAAAATACGCGGAAGCTGCTGAGGTATATCGAACCGTTGAATCGTTGCATAGCGGAAAGCCTGCTGCTGTTGAAGCGCTTGTTGGGCGAGCCAGTTGCGCGAAAAAATTGGGAGAAGATCGTGAATGCGAAATCCTTTTTCGTAAGGCTAGCGAGATGTTGAGACTGATACCTGCGGAATCGGATTCTGAATTTGCAGAGACCACTCGTTACGACCGCGAGGGGTGGCAACAACTACTCGATTGGATGATTCAGGATTTTGATAAGCAAAAAGCATGATTAAGGAAAGTGATCAATCATGAACGGAAATGAAGTTGCGGCCCTCATAAAACAGAGATGGGAGATACTCGATCAACTCCTGAGTATCAGTCGATTGCAGATGACAGCCATTCAACAGGGGCAGATGAGCGAACTGATGCGACTGCTGTCTGAAAAACAGAAGCCATTAAATCAGCTCATTGAGCTCGGTGATCAATTTGGGGCCGCCAATGCTGATGATTCAGTAGAGCGACACTGGGATAGTGATGCGATCCGAGAGCAGTGTCGAAAGCAGCAAGACGATTGTGAGAAAATGAATCTCGAATTGTTGGCGATCGAAGCAGAGTGCGAGAGCAAGTTGAGCCAAAATCGTGATGAGTTGCGTCAGCGATTGGAGCGTGTTGATTCTGGATGGCAAGCAGTTTCGGGATATGCTGATCAAGCAGCTTACGCGACCAGTGGTGGTTCCCTTGACTTGTCGAGCGACTGACTTGTCTATTTCTTGTCAAACCGACGACGCGTCCTCAGAACGCTTCTGTGGGAGGGGTGTTCCTGTGTGCCCCACCTGTCGATGTGGCCAGACGCTTTCTGCGTCGCCGGAGGTGCTGTTGTAGGATCAGTGAATGGGTGTGAGGCTCAGATGCTGCTGAGGTCAGCGAAAGGGGCTGTCGAATGACCGGATTGAATTACTTAGCGGTCGCAGAGGACCAGAAAGAAGCGTCGTCCAAAACGCTAGCAAATTGAAAACTTCGGAATCCGCCTTGCATCTTGTGACGAATCGTTGCTATGCATTTTAACGATGTGTTTCACTTTGACCGCTGCACCGAACAAATCGGGAGCGTACCATGCCAAATCATTGGATCGATCCAAGTCAGTGTCAATCTTTAGCCGTTCTTGTTGAATCGGTGACGGCACCGCTTTTAATTGAACATGAGGCCCCGATCTGCCTCGAGCTCGACATTGATACTTCGTTTGAGGTGCCTGCCGATTCTGCGAAAACAGTTGATCTCATCCAGTCACTGGTCAAGCAGTCACTATTAGAAATGCCCCATGGCGGTGATTTGACGATCACCGCTTGTGAGACGGATAAGGGGCTCGAGCTGGAGCTAGCTGATACGGGTTGCGACATTGAAGATCGTTCGCAACGAACTCCAATTTCGGCAGCTGCACTTGGCGTGCAATTGTTTTGGCAGAACTGTCCTCAGGGTGGGGCTGCAGTCACGATGACTTTTCGTCGCCAAAGCGGCTCTGGTCGAATCGCAGCGTAAACAAGGGATGATTGGGTAGACCCATTTGATGTTTGGTATTTTCAACACAACAACGATTCCAGCGCTGGAGCAAACGCTTAGCTTTTCTCAGAAACGTCACGAGCTTCTTGCTGGGAATTTGGCTAACTTGGATACTCCAGGTTATCGAGCAAAGGATCTTGATGTTGGAGATTTTCAAAATGCTTTGGCGGAGTCGATTGAAAATCACCAAAAGATAATGGGCACGGGACAGCCGTTAACGAGAGATGATATTCGGTCTGGGCCGCGCGAGGCTATGGAGCCGGTGGTTTACCATGATCAGAGTGATGTGTCGCTGGAACAACAGGTTTCAGAAGTAGCAAAAAACGAACACATGCATGCTTTGGCGATCACAACCATGCGAAGTCAATTTGCACTGTTGAGAGCCGCAATTACTGAGCGTGCTTAGGGAATCAAAAGCTAATCGGCGATGCCCTTTTATCTGACATATCGCGAAGGAACGGAGAGAAGATTTTATGTTGCGAGCACTTGATATCAGCACATCTGCGTTGGTTGCAGAGCGAACTCGATTGAACGCAGTAGCCGGGAACATTGCCAATATTTCCACCCTCAAGAACGAAAAAGGCGAGGCAGAGCCTTATCGAGCGCGAGAAGTTGTGTTTCAGGTAGACGATGGCATTTCCAACCATGGTGCTTCGGGCGTAAAGGTGGAGGAGATCCGTTCGAGTGATGCGGAACCACTGTATCGTTATCAGCCGCAACATCCGCTGGCGATCAAAGATGGGAAATGGAAGGGGTATGTTGCCTATCCCAATATCGATTTGACAACACAGATGGTGGATGCACTGGAGTCGACGCGAGCTTATGAGGCAAACGTGGGTGTTATGGAAATTACAAAGAACTTGAGCCGCGAAACGCTTACTATTTTGGCTTAGCCTTAGAGTTATCGGGGATTAGATCACCCTGCTCTCATGACTAAAACCGCTTTTTAACACTTGAAAGTATAAACCTGGTACGGTCGAAATCGACTTGAATCATGCGAGCTATCAACGGAATCCAACCGCCACTTCGTCCCGAATCACCGATGAGTGGCGTCAATTCAAAGTCTGCGAACGTTGATGTTCAATCTGGAATTGATGAATTCGCCAAGGTGCTCACTAACGAAGTCAAAGATGTCAATTCCATGCAGATCGATGCCAATGATATGGTTCATTCATTGTTGACTGGCGGTGATGTTAACGAGGCCGAAGTCCTGACCGCAGTGCAGAAAGCAGATCTTGCGTTTCGCATGCTGTTGCAGGTACGAAACAAGCTGGTCGAGGCCTATCGAGAAGTTCAGCAAATACAGATCTGAGATGAACAGATTGACGATTTTTCACTTTCTCTAGCATGTTAAAACCTGATCATTCAATTCACCTTCATTGTGGCAGTATCTGAGTATTCATGAATCTCCTGAGACAATCAACTGATCAGGCACGGCAGGTTTTTTTGTCGATGCCGATGCAATCACGGGTCATTGCGATGATGTTGGTCGCTGTGATTGCGATCGGATTAGCGTTTCTTGTTCGAGGCTCGGATACGAGTTCGACTGAGTTTCTGTTTGGTGGTCGTTCGATGGGCGAGCAGGAAATGGATTCCATTGAAGTCGCCTTGAGTGCAGCAGGTTTGAATAACTGGGAACGTGAGGGACGGCGCATCAAGGTGCCCAAGGATGCCAAGTCAAATTATTTAGCCGCACTGGGGGATGCTTCCAGTTTGCCGATTGCTCTGCGGACAGAGGTTGATCAGGCGATCAAAAATAGCAGCCCGTTTGATTCATCTGATCTTCGACATTCGCGTGAAATGCATGCCAAGGAAAAGGATCTTGGAAGCAAAATTTCCGCTTTCCCTGATGTTCGATGGGGCAGCGTGGAATATGACCGTGGAGAGCGCGTTGGTTTGTCACGGGTGGTGTCGCAATCTGCAAGTGTGATGGTCCAGCCGGAGGGAACGCGTGCTTTGCCAAGGCAACGTATCATTGCGATTCAGGAATTGATCCGAGGTTCTTATGCTGGAATGGCCACGGATGATGTCGTAGTGATTGATACCAACAGCACGACAGCTAGTGTGGGTGCTGAAGAAGAAGACCCTCTTCTTACGAAGCAGCGTGAGGCTGAAACGCATATTGAGTACAAATTACGGAAGCTGCTCGTCGAATATCCAGCACAAATCGCAGTATTTGCCGAGATTGATCCAACAATGGATTCGGAGTTGGCTTCGCTGAAATTTGATCCTGAACCGACGAATCTAAGAAATAGTTCCAAGAAGATTGAAACGACACGGAATCAACCCTTTGCGAGTGGCGTTCCCGGCGCAGATCCCAATGCCATTGGTAATCGGGCACAAAGCATAGGGAATGATGTTCAGGTTCTGAACACAACACAGGATGAAAGGGATACCAGTGGTGTGGCGGGTCAGCAGTTTGAAAGTTCAAAGCTGGCAGATTTGCAGGTCAAGACGGTTCGAGTTTCGATCATGCTGCCAACCAGCTACTACAAAACGCTGAACATCCAGAATGAATTGCTTCGGGATCCAACGCAAAATCCCGAAGATATAGTTCTGGATGATGCGACATTGGAAGGATTGCGAGTCAAGACGGAGAAAAAGATTTCGGAAATTGTCAGTCCTCTGCTGCCTCAAGTTGCAGCTGGGGCTGACCCTGTCACCCTGGTCACTGTGCGAGACGCTCCAAAGTTGCCCGTTGAAAAACAAGCAGAGCAGCTGGCTACAAGTCAAGCTTTGAGTTGGTTAGCTGAATCGTGGCAGACGCTGGCTCTCATTGTGCTCGGACTGGTCGCACTTCTCGTGGCCCGTTCAGCCGCTAAATCCCCAGGGAATACGGCTCCGACCGAGTTCCAAGAGGGATTCGGCCTCGAAATGCCGGGGCCCAATCCCGTTGAGCAGGATGTTCAGCAAGAGGCGGAGCGTATGACGATTACTGGTGGATCTCTTAAAGACGAATTATTGCATCTGGTCGAGGATAACCCCGAGGTTGCCGCAAATGTGATTCGTGGGTGGGTCGGAGACGCCGCCTGATTCACCATGTCGTGATACAAGGTTTTGTTTGCATTGAAGGTTTTATTTGCATTGACCTCAGGGCTGAATCTGGATGATTCGAGACTGAATTCAATTCTACAGAATCCCTGAGAGCATGCCGCGATGTGAAATGAACTGATTTCCTCTTCCAATGCAGACACAAGTTTGACTACAAGGGGACTTCCAAGGCCAACAGCGATGGATTGCTGGGCACTCGGAATTGGTTCAGATATTTGCATGGCACGAGGGAGCGGCCCCCAAATGGCAAACGGATGGGACTCAGGATTAGAGCGTGAGGCGATGCTACGTCGTGTCGCGATCGTGCTGAGTAGTTTGCCAGCGCCCGTTGCCGCTAACCTGCTGGGTGAGATTGACGCTGAAACAAAAGTGGCTGTGCGACGAACAATGATGTCCTTGTCAGATGTCGATCCACTTGAGCAAAAACGTGCACTACATGCATTTAAGGTCTCTGTGCAGAAACCTGAAGTTTCACCAGACCAATTTCAGGCATCCAGTGGTCGTGATGCAACTTCCACAACAACAGCTCAAGCACATTCGCATGGAAACGTTGCTTCCAGAGTAGTACGAGCAAATTCGGAATACTCTCAGGCAAACACTGCAGGGGAAGTGCGGGCTGAGTCGAATGAACCCCAACATCCATTGGCTTTTCTCGAACAGGTCGATGAGCAGGTGCTTGCGAACTTGCTGAAAACAGAGCGTCCGCAAATTGTGGCGACGGTCTTGGCGTCTATTCAGCCAGAGCACGCAGCACGTATTCTTGCTCTGCATGGTAGCGGTTTAGAGGATATGCTCGGTCGCATTGGGAAGATCGAGACTATTCCTACTGCGTCACTTGCAGAACTTGCCGATCATTTTCAAAATTCGCTTGGCAAGCTGGGTGCTGGTTCGAGCGATACGTTGGGGCGCCGAGCTTTAGATGCAATCCTTGCTGCCATGCCTCGCGATCAAGAAATGCGAGCCGACTATCAGAGAGCCGTTGCTTATCAAGCTACTTCACCTGCAGACGAAACGAATGCCGCGTCCAATAGACAATCAACTGGGTTTCCATCTTCGGTCACTGCGGAAGAAAATTTGAGTTCGAAACTACGTATTGCCGAGGGCACTTTGCCTCCGCAATACGATCGTCCGTCGAGATCGCGTGGTGCGGAGACGTCTCAAAGTAAAACGGCATCCGTGGTGCCACAGCAGGCTGCAACAGAGACGCCCTCGGAACCCGCAGAGCCGGTGATTGAATCAGTGCGGTTCCCATCAACTGACTCGATTCACGAGCATCTGATGCAGCTTTCACCGCAGCATTTGTGCGAAACACTCGGCAGAGTTGAGGCGAGGTCTGCGATGCTGGCTCTTTGTGGTCTACCCAATCGGGTTACGTCGGCAGTCCTTGCACTGCTGCCCAAGGCTGAGTCCCGCAAGGTGCGTGAAGCTATGAATTCGCTCGGGTCGTTGCAACTGCGAGAGATTGATCAAGCCAAAGAATCCATTGCTTATGCATCGCTCGACGTGGTCGATGTACCGATTCCTAATGTTGCCTGATTGAGGTGTGATTCATGGCCACCGTTTTAAAGTCGGGCGATCGATACCAGCAACAAGTTGCAGCTCAAAATGCGTCTGTGATCGCGGGGTTCAATCTCAGTGATCTTGCTGATGAAGGACGTACGCGTCTGGAACAGTGCCGTTTGCAGGTCAAGGAGATGCTGACGAAAGCTGAGCAAGAGGTTGAAGGAATTCGTAAGGCTGCTGAGGAACGGGGTTATCAGCAGGGCTTGGACCAGGCAGCGATCGATGCAGAAAAAAAATTGCAGACAAGAGCTGAACAGCAAGCTAAGTCCAGCACTTTCGTTATGGAACAGGCAGTCAATCAGATCCGTGATGCCCATTCGCAATGGATGGAAAGTTATGGTGACGTGCTCACCCAGACCGCTTTGGCAGCGGCTGAGAAAATTGTTCAGCGAAGACTGGAGGCCGAATCCGAGTTGATGGTGGCTTGGGCAAAAGAAGCGTTGCACAGTACGCGGTCATCAGTGAGTTTGACGCTCGTTGTCCATCCTGAGACTCTCGCGCAAGCTGGTCCAGCTTTTGAAGCCATGGTTCTGGCTCCGAGCCTGCCCGAGAATACCCACGTCGAAACCGATGAAAATCTCGGCAGAAATGATGTGGTTGTTCGTCAGGATGGGGGTGAAATTCAAGCAGGGCTGACTGCTCAACTTGAGCGACTGAAGGAGTTGTTGCCGTGACAAATCCTGTTGATTTTGAACCACCAGTCTTGCCTGATCCCAATGTGAATCGAACATTGATCCAGCAAGCGGTCGCCTTCGAGGTGCGCGGACGCGTTTCGGCGGTTGCAGGTGAGTCCGTTGAAATTGAAGGGATGACAGCGCCCATTGGTTCCATCTGCGAATTGAAATCACAGGACGGAGCGATTACACGTTCACGAGTAATTGGATTTCGTGGTGTCAGGCCAATTCTTGCTCCCTTGGAACGGCTCAATGCTCTCGCTGCAGGCGACTCGGTTCGCCTCGTCGACACTACTTTGAAGTTACGAGTTGGCCCCTCGCTGTGTGGACGCGTGATAGATGCGTTTGGGCAGCCTGTCGATGGCAAGCCTTTGCCAAAAGATTTAATGACAGTCGATGCAGAGAGGGAGCCGCCGGAATCTCTGGAACGCCCCTCAATTGATACGCCATTGCAAACAGGAATTCGGGCAATTGACACCATGCTGACTTGCGGACAGGGCCAGCGATTAGGGATATTCGCCGGTTCAGGGGTCGGGAAAAGTACACTCCTTGGAATGCTCGCACGAGGATCCAATGCAGATCGAATCGTGATTGGGATGGTGGGCGAACGTGGCAGAGAAGTGCAGGAATTCCTTAATCAGGCTCTCGGTGATGCTGGCTTCGCAAGAAGTGTGGTTGTGGTGGCGACCAGTGACCGACCGGCCGCTCAACGCGTGTCTGCCGCTTGGACAGCCACTGCGATCGCTGAAGCGTTTCGGGATCAAGGTGAAAACGTACTTTTGTTGCTTGATTCGGTGACGCGATTTGCAATGGCCCAACGTGAACTGGGGCTCGCTGCAGGCGAACCACCCACAACGAGAGGCTACCCACCAAGTGTATTCAATATGTTGCCAAGATTGGTTGAGCGTGCTGGTCGAACCCAGCGAGGTTCCATCACTGCTTTCTATACGGTTTTGGTTGAGGGAGATGATCACAATGAGCCGATAGCCGATGCGCTTCGAGGTTTACTCGATGGTCACTTTGTTCTCAGCCGAGATTTGGCAGCAAGAGCTCACTGGCCTCCTATTGATATTCTCCACAGCCTGAGTCGTCTGCAGCCAAATCTCGTTTCTCGTGAGGCCTTACAGGCAGCTGCGATTACCCGTCAACATCTGAGTGAGTACCACCGTCACGCAGACTTGATCTCCATTGGTGCCTATCGCCAAGGCAGTGACCCTCGAGTCGATGCCGCGATTGCAATGCGAGAGCCGCTTAATCTGTTTTTGCAGCAGGAAGCGACGCAAATCACAAAATTGGAGGATTCCACCCGAATGCTGATGCAACTTGCCAGTGCTCAGCCAGTACCTACCCAAGTAAATGCCAATGTCTCGGCGCAACCCCCTCCTGCAGTCAGTGCAGTTGGAGAGAGTTCGGGGATCGTGACAAGCTGATTTTTTGCTGACTTTCGCCAATTCATGACCGCGAGGATTTATCTTGCCAGCCGATTTTCGATTCAAATCTCTGCTTGATCTGCGACGTCAACAACGTGATGAGGCGGGTGCAGCTTTGGGGCAGGCCAATGAGGCGATCGCCAAAGTGAACACACAAATAGACGAAATCAAACGTGAACGCACTATCCTGCGAGACACGGAGGATGTGAATCGACAAGGTGATGTTTCCGTCGATGCTCTCCTGTCATACGGACGCTACGATTTACAACTTCAGGCAGATATTGGATCCCTCGAGTCAACCGTGGCAGAATTGACTGCCGAGATGAATAGAAGGCGAACGAAACTGGTTGAGGCGGAAGCTGAACTGAAGCGTTTTGAGAAATTAAAAGAACACGATGAAGCCGAATTCCGAGCATTGGAATCTAAACGAGAACACGCAGAGGCTGATGAGGTTTCCACTCGCCGTTACATCCTTCAGCGACAACGGTAATCGATTATGATATCAAAGGTGTTTCGAGGACTCGCTGCCTTTTGTGTAGCTACCATTCTGACTCAGGTGATCCTGTTGAGTTATTTCCTGATTAGGGGAACACTCAACCGAAACTCTGCGATCCAATTGATTGCCTTGGTGAATGGAATTGATGTCTCCGGAATGCGTTTGCAGGAGATCTATCGTCAAAGCGAGAACTACGAGCAACCAAGTTATGCCGAAGTCCTGGCACAACGACAAATGAATAGTCTGGATATGGACATTCGCCTCCGTAGCCAGCAGCAGTTCCGAGATGAACTCAGTGTCATGCTGGCGGACTTGCGGACAGATCAGGATCGCTTCAGTGACCGCTTGCTAGCATTTCGAAAAGAGCTCAAAGAACTCACTGACGAATCGCAAGATAACGGACTTCAGGACGTGCAACGAACCTTGCAATCACTTGATCCTGAGCAGGCCAAGGAGCAGTTGTTGATAATGTATGACGATAAAAGAATAGATGACGTTGTCACAATCCTTCAAGCCATGTCGACAGATGCACGAAGAGACATACTGGCAGAGTTCACTACGCCGAACGATGTGGACATCCTCGCGGATGTTTTGCGTCGGATCAGCGAGGGCATGCCTGTTTCATCATTGATCAAAGAGACGGACGAGAAACTGTAGGCCTCGGTTTATAAGCTAGCATGGAGTGACCATGCCGCTTCTTGTTCCGATGTTTACGTGATCGGACGTGACTGGGGGGAGCCAGAGATGAGTGATTTGGAGTCGGTTCGTCATGCGCGGGATGCAATCATTACCGAGGTAGCTGGCGGGAAACTCCGTTCGCTTGCTCGTGGTGGGGGTGATCAGGCATCTGATGAAGGTTTGCTGGATGCATTTGCAGAGATTTTTGCTCGTATGTCAGAGACGAGGCGGGCTGCCCCATCTGCTAAGCAGACGGAAGCTTCTGATGATTTGGCGAATCCCTCGTCCGATTCGTCGCTCGAATCGGAAACGCAATCGCAGAGAGATGATTGTCACCAGCATTGTGTCGCTGTGAAGCTGGATGATCTGTCGACTGAAGATGCGGGAGTTTCAGCAATATCCGTTGTGGCAATCGCATCTGTAAACGATGTTGGGCCTCAGCAGGTAGAGGACGTGGCAACGTTGGCGGACAGCGATACCGAGAACTACTCGGCGACTCCTCTGGCTACAGACGCGTTGGACGCGGATGCCGAGACTCCGGTGATCATAGAAGAGCAGGTATTCTCCGGTGAGGCTGGCGAAGATTTTGTTGTTCGGCGGCCCAAAGTAAAGCTGGCATCCCTTTCGAAGTCGGCTGATGTGAATCCGTTGCCAGGCATGCGGGATGGTGAAAAAGTGGCAGCGGGCAGTTCCGACCCGGAGGCTGTCCCTGCAGAAATCGAAGAGAAGTTGGAAAAGCCAATGGAAAAATTCGGGGGCGAGCAGCGGCGTAATCGACGCGCTCGTCATCATGCAGAACAATCGCAGGCACCAGCTTCTCCGAATGCTAGGCGGGAAGCTGTCTCCCTGGTGGACCCAATGATGAGGCCCGGAAATCATGAAGTCGGTACTGTTGCGGAAAACGCGACCCGGGTGGGGTCTGTTCAGCGCAGCACTGCTGCCACAGCACTGAACCGCTCGGCACACGCCGCGGCGGCTGTCAGTTCCATTTCTTCCAACGGCGGCTCAAACACCTCGCGCTTTGGTGCAACGGAGGGAAATGGAGTCCGTGGGTTAGCACAGAACCCATTGGTTGATGCAACGGCCAAGACCTCGGGTCGACCGGTGATCGAGGCACGAGGGAAAACGGTGGACACAAGTGATACATTGACGCGAGTTAAACTGATTCAACGGGTGAGCAAGGCATTTCAACATCTTGGTCCAGAGGGAGGCGTGATACGTTTGCGGTTGGCTCCAGCTGAAATGGGATCAGTACGCGTGGAGATGCGAATCCAGCAACGTAAAGTTGCTGCTCGAGTGATTGCTGAGACTGAGGCAGCGAGTGCGGCACTTCGAGAACATCTACCCGACTTGCGAGCAAGGTTGGAGTCTTTTGGGATGCAGGTGGAGCAACTTGACATTGAGACAGACAATCTGGATCACGATGGCGACTCAAATTTTGAGGATCCAACTTTTCGTGACGAGGGTTGGCAGGAGTCTGGTCAGCGTCAACAACGCAGACGAGCCAAGCAGTTTCAGACAAAGAACACCGTTGATGTTTCACAGGATGTTTCACCCGCGGCGCCAACGACCTCTCTGTCAGCTGGCATCGACGTGAAACTCTGATGTAAGGCCATCGATGGAAGCTGATTGCTCTCGCGTTCAGTCGTTATCCCGTCGTACAAGAGAAGCGTCAGCGGTGTCTTGAGGCATCGCGATGCAATGCTGGGATCTTGGGAGATAATCATGTCGCAAATCGGACAGCCAGCTACTTCAAACGCGGCTGCGCAACAATCTGCTGCAACAACCGGTCAGTCGGGCGCTAGTTATAACGAACTCGATATCGATGATTTCTTGAAGTTGTTAATCAGCGAATTGCAAAACCAGGATCCTCTAGATCCAATGGACAACAGCGAAATGGTCCAGCAGATCGGTCAGATTCGAGAAATTGGGGCGACCGATGAGTTGACGCAAACACTCTCTTCACTCTCCTCAAGCCAAGAATTAGTGACCGCCAGTAGTCTGATTGGTAAGTCTGTAGAGGGGTTAGCGGAGGATGCGAGTGCAGTTGATGGCATTGTTGATCGCATCACTGTGGAGACAAGTGACGAAAACGCTACACGAACAGTCAAAGTTCATGTGGGTGGAAAGACGATGGATATAAAAAACATCAGGGAAATACAGACTGGGTAATTTCTACCGATTATCGATTGCCAGCATTGAATCAGTTTTAAGCTGGCAATTGATCTCATCGCTCGCGATGAGTCATCGAGAGAGTTTATCCGGTCCTGCAATCGGAGCTCTACGTCGATGGGTCTTACATCTGCTCTTACTACGGCACTTACTGGTCTGAACGCTGCGGAAACGCAGATTGACGTGATTGGCAATAATCTTGCCAACTCGCAAACTGTTGGATTCAAATCGTCAGATGTGATTTTTGGAACTCAGTTCCTGCAGACACTTTCGTTGGGTGCAGGGCCTTCAGCAAACAGTGGTGGGGTCAACCCGAGGCAGATTGGATTAGGTGTGCAGGTGGCCGAGATTGCTGCCAATCACAACCAGGGTACGATAGAAATCAGCAGCAGTTCGTCAGACTTGGCGATTCAGGGGGATGGGTTCTTCATTGTTGAAGGCGGTGAGGGCGAACGCCTTTACACTCGAAACGGTATTTTTAAACTGAACAGTGATGCCGAGTTGGTCAGTGTTACTGGTCAGCGGTTATTGGGATACGGCGTTGACGAGCAGTTTCGATTGCAAAAAACAGAATTGGTTCCACTTTCGGTACCTCTGGGAAGTGAGAGTGTTGCCAAGGCAACGGAGAATGTAACTTTTGAAGGAACACTGACACCTGAGGGAGATCTTGCGACGATTTCGCAGGTGATCCAATCGAGTCGTTTGGGTGATTTCAAGGTCCCACGTCCGAATACCACAAGTGTGGGTATCAGTGCGGCTCCCCTGTCAGATGCAGGTGCTGTTGTGGTGAATAACGGTGGGGTCGGCACCTTGGCGGCTGGTACTTACCAGTACAAATTTGCATTGGTTGATGCAGCGGGCGCAGAAGCGACGCCCAGTGTTGCGACCAGTTCAACGGTCGGAGCCGGTGGTCGCATCGAATTGAGTAGTCTGCCATTAGAAGGTACAGGGAGTTACCCGACCGTCAATGTCTATCGAACCGCACCTGATGGTAGTGACTTTTTCCTGTTGGGATCGGCGGCAGCTGGTGGCACGTTTAACGATGATGGTTCAAACGCGTTATCGGCCACACCTTTGGATGATACGACGCTGACAGGAAACTACTCGTACATGGTGACGTATTTTCGCAGTGGTGAGGTTGAGAGTCGTCCGAGTGAATTGATCGGGCCACAAAACGCAGTCAATGGTCGAATCTCGTTAACCAATTTACCAATACCACCAGTGCCTGGACCTGAGAGTGGCTTTCCTGCCTACGATGAAATCCGGATCTACCGGAACCTGGCTGGAGACCAAAATAATTATTACCTTGTCGACACCGTTGCTCCCGGGTCTGATTACACCGATTCAAAGTCAGATGAAGAAATCGCAGATCTGACAGTGGCGGGGAATCAACTGGTGGATCTTGATGGTCCAATGATTACCAGCAACACACTTTTGACAGATGTCCTGAAGCGGGATGGGTTGACCTACCAAAGTGCTTTTGAAATCGGAACACTGAGCTACAGTGGGCGAAAAGGTGGTCGTGCTTTAGGCAGCAAGCAGCTTGAAATAGGCGAGACGACGACGGTGCAGGACTTTGTTGACTTTCTTGAGTCAGCTTCGGGACTTCAGAGTTTGCTCGTTGATTCGCAAAATCCAATTCTCGCCTCGGAGAATAATATTCCCGGTGAATCCGGTGAGATGGTGCCTGGTGGTTACATCCAAGATGGAGCCATCCGTTTTGTTAGCAACACCGGCGAACTGAATGCTCTGGAAATTGATCTCTCTGCTTTCAGAGTGGAGACTGCTGTTGGTGACGTGATAACACCAAACCTTGCCTTCGGAACTCTACAGGAAGCACAAGGTCAGAGTGCGGTGAGTGATTTCATTGTTTATGACTCCCTTGGTGTTCCGTTGAATGTACGAGTAACAGCAACACTAGAAGCACGAACCAACGAGCAGACCATTTACCGGTGGTATGCCGACAGTCCTGAAAATCAACCAAACTCTGGGACTGACATTGCAGTAGGAACTGGTTTGTTGCGTTTTGATGGAAACGGCAATTTCGTTTCGGCGACCAACGATAGCATCGCGATTGATCGCGTTGGTGTACCCAGCGTTAATCCACTCCAATTTGATCTCGACTTCAGTCAAGTCTCGGGTTTGGCAACTCAGGAAGCCAGCCTTGCCGCTACGCGTCAGGATGGCAGTCCTCCGGGAGTCCTGACGAGCTTTGTGGTCGGTGAAGATGGGACGTTGAGAGGTGTATTTGGAAATGGGGTCACACGTGATCTTGGCCAATTGCAGCTCGCTCGATTTGCCAATCCTGTGGGTCTTGAATCTCGTGGACTCAATGTGTTCGCCAAAGGCGTCAATACTGGCCTGCCAGTGCAGGGTGCTCCTGGAGAAAACGGTATCGGTGGTGTGATTGGTGGTGCTTTGGAGTTGAGTAACACCGATATCGGAAAAGACCTCGTTGAACTGGTGATGGCCAGTACCCAGTATCGAGGGAATAGCAGGGTGATCACGACCAGTCAGCAGTTGCTTGATGAATTGTTGAATCTGCGACGATAGGAAATCATCCAAAAATGGTGGGTTGCGAGCCGATCATGTTGCAGCTCAGGTGCTTGTCGCACAGACGACTGTGGCGTGGTGAGTCTCCTTTTTTCACCGCCTGATTGCAGGTGCCCTAGATTGTGTAGCTTAAATCCGCACAATTTGGTTTGATTAGATCACAGCCCGTGATTGGTCCTCGCCATTTCATATTGGCAATGAATCAAGTTTAGAGTCTGGCTGTGTTCCATGCTTTCCAAGCTTATCTCCAACCAACGGTAGAACTTTCCGATGGCAAAAGCTCCCAAGAATGCGATTAGCCCCTCCCGGGCTGAAGATTACCCGGAATGGTATCAGCAGGTCATCCGTGCCTCTGATTTGGCCGAAAATAGTCCCGTCCGAGGCTGTATGGTGATCAAGCCATGGGGCTACCGGTTGTGGGAAAATATGCAGCGAGCTTTGGATGACATGTTCAAGGCCACGGGCCACCAGAATGCTTACTTCCCTCTCTTCATTCCGATGAGCTTTCTTGAAAAGGAAGCGGAGCATGTAGAGGGTTTTGCCAAAGAATGTGCTGTAGTAACGCATCACCGTCTTGAGCCAGATCCCGATGGTGGATTGCGACCTGCCGGTAAGCTTGAGGAACCATTGATTGTGCGTCCAACAAGCGAGACGATCATTGGAGCGACCTATGCCAAATGGGTCCAAAGTCATCGTGATTTGCCGATTCTGATCAATCAATGGGCGAATGTTGTGAGGTGGGAAATGCGCACGAGGATGTTCTTGAGAACAGCAGAGTTTTTGTGGCAGGAAGGTCACACGGTGCACGCCACCAGCCAGGAGGCAATCGCCGAAACGGAACAAATGATCGATGTTTATGCAGACTTTGCCGAGAATTGGATGGCGATGCCCGTGATCATCGGAAGCAAGACTGCTGATGAGACATTTCCTGGAGCAGTTGAAACCCTCTCGATCGAGGCAATGATGCAGGACCGAAAAGCACTGCAAGCTGGGACAAGCCACTTTCTTGGACAGAATTTCTCGAAAGCACAGAATATCGAGTTCCAGGCTGAGAATGGAGAGCGGGAGTTCGCATGGACCACCAGTTGGGGTGTCTCAACGCGACTCGTCGGGGCTCTGATCATGAGCCATAGCGATGACGATGGTCTTGTTGTTCCACCACGGCTGGCGCCTGCACAAGTTGTCATTCTTCCAATTTATCGAGATGATTCGCAGCGTGCGGATGTTTTGAAGTATGTTGAAAAGGTTAAGGAAGAACTGGCCGCTCAGCATTATGCGGGTAGCCCGATTCGAGTCGAAATTGATGATCGAGATATTCGTGGTGGTGAAAAGAAGTGGCACCATGTGAAACGAGGAGTGCCGATTCGTTTGGAAATTGGGCCCAAGGACATGGAAAAAGACGCTGTTTTTCTCGGGCGAAGGGATCAGCCCAAAAGTGCTCCGATGGGGCGTGGCGAATTGATCGCTGGAATCAGTTCCTTGCTTGCAGGAATGCAGAAAGGGCTATTTGATGCAGCGGCCAAATTGCGGGATGACAATTCATGTGTGATCACCAATGAATCGGACTTTCGTGACTTCTTCACGCCGTCCAATGAACAAGATATTCATGGGGGATTTGCCCATTGCCACTTCTCATCCGAGGATGAGCTTCAGCCTTTGTTAAAAGAACTGAAGGTGACTATCCGTTGTATTCCCAGAGATGGAAATGACGAGCCCGGGACCTGCTTCTTTACTGGAAAACCTGCAGAGAAGGTCGCTGTTTTTGCAAAAGCTTATTGAGATTGAATCGGGTTGAATTTCCGCAAATTTGTGGCAAATGTCATGCCGCACAAGTTGACAGAAGTCCCGCTATCTATGGAGAAGTGGGTTAAGTTGAACGCTGGTAGATGGCGGTAAGAAGGGATTCGGTATCCTTGAACTTTTTACCAACGGCCATTGTTTCGTCGATCAGTTTACGGGCATCTGCTTCACTGTGTCCCAAGGTGATTAATGCGTCGAACGTTTCACTGATCACGGATGATGCGGCAGTTCCTTTGCCCGCGTTTCCACTGGTGACTGCCTGTCTTTCGACCATCAGTGCGAAGCGTGGCATTTTACGACGCAACTTTGCGATCACACGCTCGCTTGTTGCTGGCCCGACACCGGGCAGTGCCGACAGCCCTTTTGCGTCCTGTTCTTCGATGAGGACAGCAAGTTCTTTAACCGGACGCACCATTGCACGAAGTGCCTTCTTGACCCCGACACCGTCGACACTACAAAACAAATCAAAGAACTGGCGTTCAGGTTCGGTCATGAAACCAATCAGCCGTGGAGTCAAGCGACCACCTTGTGCATTTCCCTCAATGTAATCCAGAGTATGAAGACGCGTCTTCTGACCGATACTGTTTTGCAGCATGCGGCGAGTGTAGTCGGCTACCAGTACCTCATATTCGAAGGGGGCGGCTTCGATGGTGACAGCAGTTTCACTGACGCGAACCAGTGTTCCGGCGATGGTAACGATCAAGACTGTGTGCTCCGGGGATGAGGGATGTTTGAATCGATGGCAAGGAGAGTGCCTGACAGATTCTTCCAGTGCGGGACAAAAAGATTGAGGATTCCAAATACCCGGTTAAGCCGAGCGTTGCATGAAAGCGGGATCCAAACGGGAAGATGTGGTAAAATCAAGTTGTGAATGGGAAGTCGAAAAGATCAAGAAGATTTGGTCAGAGCGGACATGGATGTGCCGTCACCGAGGTGGAAACCGCATAATGCAATCGCGAGCGCATCGGCCACGTCTGCCGGTTCAGGCAGGGTGGCCAGACCTAACTGGATTTTGACAGCTAATTGAATCTGGTGTTTGGGAGCGTGGCCATTACCAGTCATGACTTTTTTCACACGCGTGGGTTCAAAGTGAAGCACATTGATGTTGGATTGTGCCGCCGCAAGGCAAATCACGCCTCGTGCATGTCCCATCAGAATTGCGGTCCGCGGACGTTCGTAGTGCGAAAACAGTTGCTCCAACGCCAGTACATCAGGTGCATGCGTTTCAATGACCTCGCGCAGGCCACTGTGGATTTCGCGCAGTCGGGCTTCGATGCTGTCCTTGGGTTTGCTGCGGATGATGCCAGCTTCGATCAATTTGATTTTTCCCGGCAGTGGCATCGAACCACTTTTCACTCCGACTTCAATCACACCGTAGCCAGTGGTGTTCAGTCCAGGATCTACTCCTAAAAGTCGGCGTTTGGCAGAACCAGAGGTCACGAGCTGCGTTCCCAACTTGTGCCTTCTTTCTTGTCTAGCAGAGCAACCCCCAAGCCCGTCAAGCGATCACGGATCGCATCGCCTGTTGCGTAGTCCTTCCGCTCTCGAGCTTCTTTGCGAAGATCGATCAAAAGGTTCACGACGCCATCGAGTAAGTCCGTGTCTGCTTCGTCTCCACCACTTCCCCCGACTGCTGGCTTCAGGAAAAGGCCCAATACACTGGTCAATTCGCGAATCACAGAGGCTGCTTTGATCAAAGATAGAACTGCAGGCGTGTCGAGTTCGGAAGCTGGCCCTAATCCGTGTTGATCAATGTGCCGGTTCAAGGCACGAAGTGAATCGAACAATACGCTGATGGCTGCACCTGTGTTGAAGTCATCATCCATTGAGGACAGGAACTTCTCACGCGCTGCATGCATTTCCTGCAGTAGGGCATCTTCTCCGGGTTCAAATTCGCCCTCAGTTCGACAGGTAACCAACGGCAGGTCATAGAAATACTGACCCGGGTACTGGCAGCTTTCCTGAAGCGAAGTTATCTCGTTGAAACGATCAAAGAAGCGGTAGAAAGCTTCCAGGGATGTACCGGCTTCCTGCAAGCCTTCTTCGTTGTAGACAATGGTAGAACGGTAATGAGTTCTCAAAAGAAAGAATCGGATTCTTTCACCAGTGTGTCTACGAATTACCGTTGATAGTCCACCGTCCCCCTTGCTGCGACTGATCTTTCCAGCTGACGCCTCTTCCGTTGATTCTTCACGGTCGCTCTTGCCGCCTACCTTGCCTTTCTCGCCAGCTCGCATCAAGCCATTGTGCATCCAGTACTTAACCATCGGGGCATCGTGGCAGCAGCCACTTTGTGCAAGTTCGTTCTCATGGTGAGGGAACATCAAATCCAGTCCCCCTCCATGAATATCAAAGGTGTTCCCCAGTATTTCATGGCTCATAGCAGAGCATTCAATGTGCCACCCTGGACGTCCGGGCCCCCAAGGGCTGTCCCATGCGATCGAATCATCTTTCGCGCTTTTCCAAAGAGCAAAATCGCCAGGTGAGCGTTTCTTGGCGGCAGCTTCGCCTCCTTCACCTTGTTGTGATTCCATGCTTCGGTTGGAGAGCTGGCCGTAGTTGCCGTCTTTGGCGACATCGAAGAAAACATCGCCATCCACCGCGTAGGCATAATCCTTGTCTTCCAGAGCCTTGATGAATGAGATGATTTGAGGCATGTGATCAGTTGCTCGTGGCAGATAATCGATCTGGTTGACGCCCAGTTCACGCAGATTAGATAAATAATCTGCTGTCATCTCGCAGGCAATTTGGCTCATGGGAAGATCGCGTTCCCGGCTCTTGGCGATCAGCTTGTCATCAACGTCCGTGATATTCACCACCCACGTAACGTCATATCCGCTGTAACGCAGGTAACGCTTGATCGTGTCGAAGATTACGGGACCAACCATGTGTCCGATATGTGACTCCGCATAAACAGTTGGGCCACAAAGGTAGATGCCAACCTTGGGAGGGTGCAGCGGTTCGAAAGGTTCCTTGATCTTGCTAAGCGTGTTGTAAACGCGAATCATGGGCTTGTGGGTCGACGCGTCAGAGTCGTTGTGGCTTGCAGTCGCGGTGCTCATCTTTGTCGTCTGATAGAGAAGTGGGTCGCAGTTTGGAATTCTTGAGGGAGAGGTGTGAATCTGCCGAGGGAGATGCAAGCAATGCGTCGCATCGACGTCAGATCAGTTGCCGCTCTGCCCGTGAAGATGGGGATTATAGGGGTTGAACGTTTTCATGCAGAGGGCGATTTTCGACACCTCAGAACAACGAGCGTTTTTGATCTGCCTCCCGCCAGATTCATGGATCGTGGTCGATCGATCGCGTACATGAGCGAACAATGCAAGCAATTGCTTGCCTGCCAGTAAATCTCAATGAATTACCCCAAGACACAGCCGCAACTCAGGTTTGGATCACGTTTTGTAGACCAGAACCACCACTCTTGCAGCAATGGCTTCGCCATGACCAATGGGACCAGTGCCCTCCCCTGTTTTGGCTTTGATCCCAATGCGGTCGGTTGGAGTATGCGTTATTTCGGAAATCGCTGCTTTCATGGCGTCAATGTGCACGGCCATTTTTGGCCGTTCCGCGAGAATCACACAATCCATGTTGGCAATTTCCATCCCATGGTGCCTCAGCCTTCTGATCGCCTCATGCAAAAAGTCGGCACTATTGCGATCGTGGTTCTCCTCTGCATTGTCTGGGAACAGTCGTCCAATATCTTGCTCCGCGATCGAACCCAGAATGGCATCAGTAACCGCGTGCAGTAGGACATCAGCATCACTGTGACCGATGCAATGCATCTGGCAATCGATGTTGATGCCTCCGATGCGGAGTGGACCTCCGTTGCCAAGTCGGTGGGTGTCGTATCCAAGCCCCACCCGAATCGGTGGAATCGGTGCTGTCATGGGATTTTTCCGTTCAATAAAATCTGAATCTGATCCGAGTGGTGAGTACCGATTTGTTCTCACATCCCACTCTTTACCGTCGCTTCATTTTGGCCCAAGTCATTTTCCTGCACGCGGCAGTTTCGTCTGCAAGCGACCGCTTCTTCGTGAGTCGACCTGTGTTGTTATCTGTTTCTGGGTTCTCGTGAGCTAGGGGCAGTCATTCCTGTCTTCAGAGGTCAGAGAGCCCCTCCGAGGGGCACTCACATCTGCCTTGCGTAATTTTAGTCCCGGCTTTGAACCTGCTGCCTTGTACCTACAATAACGGACTTTCACACGTCTGCGAGCCACATAGCCCATGCCAATGATCGAAGTACGACAGTTGGCCAAGTCTTATCGCGTCTACAACAAACGCGAGGGGTTGGCAGATAGCGTTCGGGGCCTGTTTCGTCGTGAATACAGGGAAGTAAAAGCGGTTCAGGGCATCGACTTGAACGTCGAGCAAGGGGAATTTGTCGCATTTCTCGGCCCAAATGGAGCTGGGAAAACGACCACCCTTAAATTGCTCAGCGGGGTAATCAATCCGACGAGTGGGTCAGCAAGCGTGATGGGATTCACGCCTTGGCAAAGAAAAAACGAGTATCGCCGTCGGTTCGCCTTGGTGATGGGACAGAAAAACCAGTTGTGGTGGGATTTGCCTGCTCAGGAGTCATACCGGCTTCATCAGCAGATTTACGGCGTACCAGCCGAAGAGTTTGATGGCACGCTAGCTGAACTGACAGATCTGCTGGACGTCGCAGGACTTTTGAGTCGACCTGTCCGCGAGCTTTCGCTTGGAGAACGCATGAAAATGGAGCTGATTGCAGCTCTGCTTCATCGACCAGAAGTCCTTTTTCTTGATGAGCCAACGATTGGGCTGGATGTTATCGCGCAGCATAATATTCAACAGTTCCTTAAGTACTATCAGGAAAAACGCAGGATCACCATTTTGTTAACCAGCCACTATATGAAGGATATCGCTGCACTCTGCAAACGTGTTGTGATCATCGCTGGTGGGCGGATTGAGTACGACGGTTCCTTGTCGGGGGTAATTGACAATTTCTCCGGGCACAAAGTCATG
Source organism: Rhodopirellula sp. (assembly GCA_002689655.1). Classification (GTDB taxonomy): domain Bacteria; phylum Planctomycetota; class Planctomycetia; order Pirellulales; family Pirellulaceae; genus Rubripirellula. The sequence continues at coordinate 136,111 of NZHC01000066.1, forward strand.
ACATTGCAATTTGCGGATGGGCATCAGCCCGACCTTTCACAATTGGGTGAGGTCCTTGATGAAACGTGGCCCAAGGTTCGTCTGCGTGTTGATCGGCGTGACGTACCTCGAGTGCTTTCTGAAGTGCTGCGTGACAATCCGATTGAAGATGTAGCTGTTGAAGATGTTCCACTTGAAGAGGTCATCGCTGAACTCTTTCGTGAGTCATCGCAAAAATCCGATTCGGGCGAAGAGTAGAGCGGGTTTGGTGCACGAGTGAACCATTTCGCTGTGCTTGCTTAGTTGGGGAATGCAGCGTTTGCTCGTTAAATGCAGTGCTTGCTCGTTAAAGGTACAAGGTCACCACTCTACTTGCCCAAACGATTGATTCTTCGAGCTGAATCCGTAACGACTGATCGCGACCGGCTGGAATGCATGGTTGCTCATGCGAGTTCAGGCTGTGAGATCCGTGTTTTTCAACGACAGTGCAGGAGGATCAGCTCTGTTCTTCTCTCGCTGCCCTTTCTTGTGATTGCGTGAAACTGTGTAGATGTACGTTACCGATGTACGGTGGGCTGCATCCAAAGACTATGCCCCACCTAGGTGCAGTATCTGATCGGTTCGGAGTGGTGGAGCCGATCAGTTCACGGTCCTTTTGACTTGATCTTAGGAGGGGCTGGGAGCGTCGAGCCGTTTGAGATTCGTTTGATAGGGTATCCCAGACAAGATTTGTTTGCAGAGTAGCAAAGGATGCGAGGCGGCCTGCCTGTTATGTCGCCCGGAAACGTATGGGCCCACTCAATAGTCCCTCAAGCGGCGGCATTGTTGGTGTCAACAATGCGGGGTGGTCAAGGGATTTGCGTGAGCTGATGCCCCCAATGCTGTTTCAATGCATGGATGTCACGAGGACGGCGAATCTTCACCGGGTCTATGCCCCAGCAATTGCACCCAACAAACGCGAAATGTATTCGTTCCATTCTAGTGGGGTTGCCTATGAGTGCTGAGGTTCAGTGCGTGCTGGCAGATCGAGGGATACGCTTCCTGATGCTGACGATTGATAGTGATACAATGACCTCATTGATTACTGCCAAGGGGCATGAATTGATTCCAGTGGAAGATTTTGCAAGTGGTCCCGTAGTTGGCCGTCTGGACCAAATGGCCTTCTTGGGTTCTGCTGAGGCGGTTTTCTGTCCTCTCTCCGCCTGACGTTCAGCAGCATGCCACTCGTTTCCATTGATGATCTTTCCATTGGGTTTCGCGGTCCTTCACTTCTGGATGGTGTCTCAGCGACGATTGAAGCAGGTCAACGTATTGGCCTGCTGGGCCGTAATGGAGCTGGAAAGACGACTCTGATGAGATTGCTGGATGGCAAAATGCAGCCAGATTCCGGCGGCATTCATGTTAGTCCCGGAGCGAAAATTGCCCGTCTGACTCAGGATGTGCCACGGGATCTTGAGGGCTCGGTGCACGAAATTGTGACAGCAGGTCAGGCCAATATGGATGATCCAGAGTTGCAGTGGCAAATTCAGCACGCCGTTGACTCTACCCTGTCCCGCATGCAGTTGGATCCGGAAATTGAATTTCAGACGCTTTCCAGTGGCATGAAGCGTCGTGTCCTGTTGGCGAGGGCGATTGCTTCTGAGCCAGATATTTTGCTGCTGGATGAACCCACCAATCATCTCGACATCTCATCCATTCTCTGGTTGGAGAAGTTTCTTTCGCGTTGGAGGAACACACTGATCTTCGTGACGCACGATCGATCGTTCCTGCAGAATTTGGCCACACGCATTTGGGAGATTGATCGGGGGCGACTTTTTGATTGGTCCTGTGACTACTCCACGTTTCTAAAAAGAAAAGAGGCAGCCATTGCAGCAGAGGAAAAGCAAAATGCGCTCTTCGACAAGCGGTTAGCTGAAGAAGAAGTTTGGATTCGACAAGGGATCAAAGCGCGGCGTACACGGAATGAAGGACGCGTGCGGGCCTTGAAGGCGATGCGAGTGGAAAGATCCAGTCGCAGGCAGGGTGAGGGAAAGGCGAAGATGAGATTGCAGGAAGCAGAACGAACTGGAGCGCTTGTGACTGATGTGAAGGAAATCTCATTTGGGTATGGAGAACATAAGATCCTGGAAAATTTCACCACAATGTTAATGCGTGGTGACAAAGTGGGGATCATTGGGCCCAATGGCGCGGGTAAGACAACGTTGCTGAAGTTGTTGCTAGGACAACTCGAACCCCACCAAGGACGTGTGCGGATGGGTACCAATCTGCAGATTGCCTATTTCGATCAGTTGCGTGATACGCTTGATCCGGAAAAGACTGTTGTCGAGAACGTTGGTGACGGAAGCGACAAAATACAGATTGGTGATAAGACAAAACATATCATGGGTTATCTTCAGGACTTTCTTTTTACGCCCGAAAGGGCGCGGACAGAGGTGAGATTTCTTTCAGGTGGAGAGCGAAATAGAGCTTTGTTGGCACGACTAATGACGAAGCCCGCAAATGTCATTGTTCTCGACGAGCCTACCAATGATTTGGATAGTGAAACGCTGGAACTGCTTGAGGAGCAGTTGACTGATTTCAAAGGAACTTTGCTGATGGTTAGCCACGACCGTACATTTCTCAACAACGTGGTGACGAGCACGATCGTCTTCGAGGAAGGTGGGGTCCATGAATATGCTGGAGGCTATGACGAATGGAGAGCTGCCGTTGCCAGAAAAGTTGCGGATAAACAAGAGGCAACGAAGTCGGAAATCGATAAAACTAAAAGTGAGAAAGTGAAGACAACGCCCGCAGAAATTAAAAAACTTTCCTACAAACAGAAACGCGAACTAGAGCAGTTGCCAGGAAAAATCGAGGAGATGGAACTTGCGATTGCGGCACTTCATGAAGCCATGGCCGCGACGGATTATTATCAAAAACCGGCTGACGCGATCGCAGCAGAAGCAGCCCAGTTGAAGCAGTTGGAGCGTGAGCTGTCGGTAGCTTATTCACGGTGGGAAAAACTCGATTCCTGATCGGGAAGAGACGACTACTTTTGCTCGCTTCCGACCCTCGGTATTCAGTACATCATAAGAATAGGGAGGTGAATTGTCTGCCTAGATACGGCATTCGTCGAAAATGAGGGCTCTTTTCTACAAGACGCCATGAACGAATGAGACCATCATGCTGGGCATTGACCCCAAAAACGGGAAGAATCGACCGGTCAGCATCGGAGTTCAATGAGTATCAAGGCAAAAAACGGTTCATGCTTAAATCTCTGTTAAACTAGGGATTGGGAATTCGGTTCCCACCACCGTAAGCTTGCTGTGTTGGCGATGCACCACTGCTTCATTCGGACTGGTGGAGTTGAAATTCTCCAGATTTCGAACGTACCATTGGTTCGAATGCACAACCCATTCGTTAGTCACTCAACACCAATCTCTTTCACTACCCTGTTTTGATGCAACGCAGATTCATGAAACTGTTTTTTCAGTGTGGTTACACCAGCACACGATTGGTTCCTTTCTTGATTGTGTTACTGACGATCATAGGAGTGGACAGAGTCGTGGCCATAGAGGTGGATTTCAACACCCAGATTCGACCATTGATTTCGAACAACTGTTTGACATGTCATGGACCCGATGAAGACGAACGGGCAGCTGGATTGCGACTCGATACTGAAGTAGGTTCGAGATTGGATTTGGGGGGATACGCTGCGATTACTCCTGGGAATCCTGACGCCAGCGAACTGCTTCATCGGCTTAGCACTGACGATGAAGAATTGAAGATGCCGCCTGAAGGAAAAGGCAGGCGCTTGGAACCCCATGAGGTTGAACTCGTTCGTCGCTGGATTGCTGAGGGTGGAAGCTACGACAAGCACTGGGCGTACACAAAGCCCGCTCGCTCTCCCACGCCCACCGTGCAGTTGAAACAGTGGCCGCGTAACTCAGTCGACTACTTTGTTCTTGCTGAACTGGAATCGCGTGGACTCAGGCCTTCACCTGAAGCTGACCGATGGACACTGGCAAGACGTGTCTCGATGGATTTGATTGGACTGCCACCGACGTGGGAAGAAGCAAAGGCATTTGTGCAAGATGAATCCGATCACGCTTATGAACAATATGTTCACCGTTTATTACAGAAGCCAGCTTTTGGTGAACGCTGGGCAAGAGTCTGGCTTGACCTTGCTCGCTACGCTGATTCCGCGGGTTACGCTGACGATCCGCCGCGAACTATCTGGGCTTTTCGTGACTACGTGATTAAGTCACTGAATGATAATAAGCCATTTGATCAATTCACCATCGAGCAAATTGCAGGCGATCTGCTGCCAAACCCAACACAGGAACAGTTGATTGCAACAGCCTTCCATCGCAACACTTTGACGAACAATGAAGGTGGAACCAATGATGAAGAGTTTCGCAACGTGGCAGTCGTTGATCGCGTGAATACGACAATGGCTGTGTGGATGGGAACGACCATCGCGTGCGCGCAATGTCATACCCACAAGTATGATCCCATCACACAGGAAGAGTACTTCAAGCTGTTTTCGTTTTTTAACAGCACTCAGGACGCAGATCGTCGAAATGAGAGTCCGACCATCAGCGTTTGGACGGATGAGCAAAATGCGGAAAAACAGTCTTTGGCAGAAGAAATAGCCTCGTTGCAACGTACCATCGACACTGATACGACTGAACTTCAAGAGGCAGCAGGTGAATGGTTGTCGGGCCTGAAAACGGAGGCTTCGTGGACAACCCTCGAGCCCTCTGCTCTGTCAGCAAATGGCCGTAAGTTGGGCGTGAAAGATGGATGGATTGTGGCTGACGGAGAGAAGCCGGATACGGATCAATACCAGTTGACTTTTCCAGTGGAGAATGTCGATCTAGTTGGTCTGCGTTTGGAGTTGCCGGCAGCGCAGACGGACAACTTTGTTGTCTCTAATGTGAAGACGATGTTACAGAAAAAATCCAAAGTGGCGATCGATGCACAGTACATTCGAGTTGACCTGCCGGGCTCAGGGAAAATGATTCACCTCGCCGAGATACAGGCGTTTGTCGAGGGAAAGAACGTGGCGTTGGCAGGCACCGTCACAGCGAGTTCTGAGGACTTTGGTGGGAAGAATGAATATGCAAATGATGGGAAGACTGACGGGATTTTTAATAACCGTTCAGTGAGCCATACAAAAATCGAACAGAATCCGTGGATTGAACTTGATTTGGGAGAGGTGAAACCGATCGAGGGTGTTGCGATTTGGAATCGCACGGATGGGACTCCTGCAATTCAACAACGATTGAAGGGATATCGGGTTTCTCTCTTGAATGGTAACCGAGATGTTGTCTGGGAAGAGGTTCCCACGGATGTCCCTTCACCAAGTTCGGAATTCAACACAGGTGGTCCATCAATAATTCCTTTGGCTGTTGCGTTTGCCGATCATGAACAGAGCGGTTTTCCTGCAGCAGCAGCTCTGCAGGAAAATAAGAATGGGTGGGCGATTTCACCACAACAGGGACGTCCCCACACGCTCACGATCCTGCCGAGTCGGGCAGTATCGCTGAAAGATGTTGATCTGATCGTGACAATCGAGCAGGCATCCGCGCACCCGAAGCATCTGTTGGACCAGTTTCGTGTCTCGATGACTTCAGAGAAGGGACTCTCGGAAATCGCCGCGGTTCCATTGGAAATCCTGAATCTAGTCAGGCGGTGGCAGGATAAGCAGAAACTTAGTGATGACGAGTTGAAGAGGTTGTTTGGTTACCACCGCGGTATCACACCGCTACTGAAGACTCAAAGAGATGCATTGAGCAAAGCCAAAGCAAGTCTGGGAGCCATCAAACCTGCGACCACAGTACCAGTGATGGGGCAGTTGGCAGATTCAGCGAGACGCGAAACACGTGTGCAGATTCGTGGCAATTACCAAAACACGGGGGCAGTTGTCGAAGAAGGAACGCCTGAGGTTTTTCATGGACTGCCCGAGGGAGGCAAGCCGGACCGCTTGGCGTTAGCCAAGTGGTTGGTCGATGATGAGAATCCCCTTACCGCACGTGTAATTGCGAATCGCCATTGGGAAGAGATTTTTGGCGTGGGAATCGTTCAGACGAGTGAGGAGTTTGGATCACAGGGTGATTTGCCATCTCACCCAAAGTTACTTGATTGGCTGGCGGTTGAGCTACAGGAAGGAGGATGGGATTTGAAGCATCTCCTGACCGTTTTGGTGACATCAGCAACGTACCGTCAGAGTTCCTTTTCCAGCGAGGAATTGCGTCTTGCTGATCCGGGGAATCGGTTTTATGCGAGAGGGCCAAGATTTCGAGTTTCTGCGGAAATGGTGCGGGACCAGGCGTTGTTTGTCAGTGATCTGTTGAGCGACCGCATGTATGGACCACCGGTCAAACCTCCGCAACCGTCTTTGGGGCTCAAAGCAGCTTTCGGGTCAGCGACCGACTGGCAAGCGAGCAGTGGAGAGAATCGTTATCGGCGCGGGATCTATACTTCCTGGCGTCGTTCAAGTCCGTATCCTTCAATGGCTCAATTTGACGCGCCAAATCGTGAAGTGTGTACCGTGCGACGTATTCGCACCAATACACCACTGCAAGCTTTAGTGACTTTGAACGATCCTGTTTATGTCGAAGCTGCTCAGTCGCTGGCTAGATTAATGATCGCACGGGGGGCGGATCCCGCCGAACGAATACAGTACGCCTTTAGACATTGCCTGCTTCGTGAACCTTCCGAAGCGGAAGTGAAACGAATTACCGAATTGTCCCGCGTTGTGGCTGAAAAATTCGAAGTGCAACCAGAGCAGGCAGAGCAGATGGCAACAGTGCCTCTTGGACCATTACCGGAAGGCGGAAATGTGATGGAGTTCGCGACTTGGACAGTTGTGGGCAACGTGATTCTAAATCTCGATGAGATGTTTATGAAACGTTAACGCTGCCTTTGGTCTCTTTCCTCAATCTCCACAATCCTAGTTCTAAACAGCCATGACACGATTCCTCGAGCATCTCCAGCAACAGACTCGTCGACACTTTTTTCAACAGTCCGCAGCAGGTCTGGGGGGGATTGCCTTAAACAGTCTGCTGGCTGGGGAAGGTAATGGTGCTGAAAGAACTGCTGCGAACCCGTTGGCGCCGCAGCAGTCGCATTTTCCCGCAAAAGCGAAACGTGTGATTTATCTTCACATGACTGGATCGCCACCAAATCTCGATTTGTTCGATCGCAAGCCGGAGTTGGTGAAACGAAATGCGGAGGACTGCCCTGATCAGTTTCTCGCGGGCCGTAAATTTGCATTCACCTCTGGAGTCCCCAAGCTGATGGGTTCGCCAAGAAAATGGTCGCAAGTGGGCGAATCAGGGATGTGGATGTCGGATGCCATTCCGAATTTTCACGAGATCGCAGATGAAATGTGTGTGGTGCACTCGATGCACACAGATCAATTCAATCACGCGCCCGCCGAGTTGCTCGTCTATACCGGTTCGCCGAGGTCGGGAAGGCCCTCCATCGGTTCCTGGGTCACCTATGGTCTGGGAAGTGAGAATGAGAACTTGCCCGGCTTTGTGGTGCTGATTTCAAGCGGTGTGCAACCCAATGGTGGGAAAAATTCGTTCGGCAGTGGCTTTCTGCCCTCGGTTTATCAAGGGGTCCAGTGCAGATCCAAAGGGGATCCCGTTCTGTACGCCTCAAATCCGCAAGGCATGGATCGCAGTATGCGGCGTCTGAGTCTTGATGCGCTCAAAGACCTCAACGAAGTTCAGGCCAAAGAACTGGGGCACCCCGAAACGTTGACCCGAATTTCACAGTATGAATTAGCATTTCGCATGCAAACTGCAGTTCCAGAGGTGATGGATATTTCACAAGAGTCCCAGAAGACACTTGATCAATATGGGGCGAAAGTTGGTGGTGCCAGCCTCGCCAACAATTGCCTGCTGGCGAGGCGATTGGTCGAGTCTGGGGTTCGATTTGTCCAGTTATTTGACTGGGGTTGGGATTTTCATGGAACCGGAAAACAGGAGGGTCTGACCGAGGGTCTGACCAATAAATGTGCCACGATGGACAAGCCGATTGCTGCCTTGATCAAAGACCTGAAGCAACGTGACATGCTGAAGGACACGCTTGTTGTTTGGGGGGGAGAATTTGGTCGAACCCCATTTCGAGAAGGACGCACGGCAAAGAGTGCTGTGCTTGGGCGCGATCACTATCCTGACGTTTTTTCGATGTGGATGGCGGGGGGCGGCGTGAAGGGAGGATTCGATTATGGAAGCTCAGATGAGTTGGGATTCAGCGTTGCAGAAAACCCTGTTCACGTCCATGATTTGCAGGCCACCATCCTCCACCAACTTGGTTTTGACCATGAGAAGCTCACGTACCGATTTCAGGGACGAGACTATCGTTTGACCGATGTACATGGCAAAGTTGTAAAAGATCTTTTGGCTTGATTTAAACGGACGCTGCAATCGGTGCGAATGTGCATTCATGCAATGAACTTCAACGCATCTTTGAAAATTCATCGGCAGTTGGTGATGAAGTTAAGGGAATTTTTTCAAAACCCACGCTGATTGTTACCGGCTAAAATGGGTGCATTCGCCCGTGTGTTTTAACCACAGTGTATTTCATACGCGGTGTGCTTTATCAACTTCGCTCCCCAGCAGGGTCGCTCCTTCATGCGTTTTCAGTTGCTTCTGATTTTGGCTTGTTTCGTAGCGTTGCCATTGTTCGGAGCAGAGCGTGAGCAGTGGACAACCTCTCGTCTGATTGGATCGCCTGATCCACCTAAGCCATTCTCTGTTGAACGTGTTTATCCCAGCTTGCAATTCAATCAACCAGTTGAGCTGATGGCGGTGCCTGGGACTAACAAAATGATGATTTTGGAAGTGACGGGAAAGCTGTTTACGTTTGACAATGATGAGTCATGCGAAAGTGCTGAGCTGGTTGTTGATTTGAATCCTTTGATTGACAAGTTTCGACGTGCTTATGGGTTCGCATTGCATCCAGAATTTGCAACCAATCGGCAGCTCTTTGTCGCTTATGCGGGGGATCCTGTGGCTCGTCCCGATGGCACCAGGTTATCACGCTTTATCGTCAGTCAGGAGGAGCCATTGCGAATCGATACGGCCAGTGAAAAAGTGCTGATGACATGGCCGTCAGGTGGCCACAATGGCTGTGCTATACGCTTCGATTCAAAAGGGTTGCTTTACTTTTCAACGGGCGATGGTGCGAGACCTTTTCCACCGGATGAATACAATGTGGGACAGAACCTCTCGGATCTGCGATCTTCGATTTGCAGGATCGATGTGGATCAGCCATCCAAGGAACTCATGTACTCGATTCCAGCAGACAATCCGTTTGTAGATGTGCCAGATGCACGCGGGGAGATCTTCGCTTATGGCTTCCGAAACCCGTGGCGTTTTACCATTGTGCCGGGAACGGATCAGATTCTTTGTGGTGATGTCGGGTGGGAATTGTGGGAGCTGATTTTTGATGTCAAACGTGGGGGCAACTATGGCTGGAGCATTTTTGAAGGGCCCCAGCCGATTCGCCGCGATGTGCAACCGGGGCCAACGCCCATTGAATTACCTCTTGTCGCTTATTCACATGCATTGGGGCAATCCGTGACGGGGGGGCATGTCTATCGGGGTCAGGAGCTTCCCGAGTTGAAGGATGTTTATCTGTACGGGGATTATGTCACCGGTTTGTTATGGGGGATGCGTCATGAGGGAGATCAAGTGACGTGGAATCCAGTTCTTGCGGAAACAGGCTTGCCAATCATCACATTCGCTGAGACCCCAGACCATGAAACTCTGTTGGTGGGTTACGACGGTGGAATCTATCAATTGGTTAGAAACCAAGCTGCAAAGGCGGTGAGCGATTTTCCACGGCAATTGAGCTCCACAGGACTTTTTGCGGATACGCAGGAACTGGTGCCTGAAGCAGGGGTTGTTCCGTATCAGATCTCGGCGCACGCATGGCAGGGTGGTGGGAGCAGCGATTTTTTACTCGCAGTGCCGGGTCAGGAAACGATTCAGATTGCCCGCTTGCAACGCGGTTGGAAATATCCTGCGGGTACTGTTTTTGCCAAGACTATTTCACTCGGCCGTGTGCGGGTTGAAACGCAAGTGTTGCACTTTGATGGTATTAATTGGCAGCCGTATAGTTATCTATGGAATGATGATCAAACTGATGCAGATTTGGTCGAAGCTGCTGGAGTCGAAAAGCAGGTGCGGTACGAACTGCAGGATGGGCAGTCAGCGACCACAGTTTGGAAAGTACAAAATCGAGCTCAATGTCGGTCGTGTCACGGTAGGCAAAATGGCGGAGCTGTCGGGTTTTCTCTGGAGAACCTGAGCGACGGACAAGTTCGTGATTTCGTGGAAACGGGCGTGATGAATCGCGCGGCGCCAAGGCAATGGAAGGTCGCAAGCATGGTGAGTCCACATGATTTGTCTCAGTCTCTTGATTCCCGTGCCAGATCCTATCTGGCGGCCAACTGTGCTCACTGTCATCGACGCGGTGGTGGTGGAACTGTACCGGCTGACTTGTCGTATTCGACTGACCGAGGCCAGATGAATGTCGTGGGCGCTGAGCCAAGCCAAGGGAGTTTTGGCATTGCCAACGCCAAGGTTGTGGCTGCCGGACGACCATTGAAATCAACTCTTTTCTACCGTATGGCAACCAGTGGAAGCGGGCACATGCCCAAGCTGGGGCATTGGGATAATGATCGCGCGGGCTTGCAACTGGTGTATCAGTGGATTGCTTCATTGAAGTCATATGGTAGTGAATCTGAAGTCAGTGAAAATGCTGGATCAAGCAATACATCACTGGCTCTAAAGCACTTTGTGGAGTTGCTCTTTGACGACAAAATGACGCAACTGCAGTTGCAAGCAGCAGGGGAAAAAGCTCAAGCGTCCGGGACACCGTCCACAGCAGCGTTGTTTGAAAGATTTCTGCCGATTCAAAATCGAAGAAAACGTTTGGGCAATAATGTCGATCGCGCAGTGTTGCTGGAGATGGTGGGAGATGCTGAGCGTGGTCGCGAGCGATTCCTCGATGGCCAGTCGATGCAGTGTTCCCTGTGTCACCGGGTACAAGGAAGCGGTCGCAGTGTCGGGCCGGACATGGATGGAATTGGGAAACAACGGTCGCGGCGGGAGTTGCTCGATAGTGTTCTAGATCCTTCCAGGTTGATTGATCCCAAGTACCGTAGTCATCAGGTACTCAGTACGGCCGGACAGTTGGTGAGTGGCCTGTTAGTGCGAGATACTGAGACCGAAATGGTGATACGTTCTGCAGATGGCAGGAATCACCGAATTAGTAAAGATGAAATCGAATCACGGCGTGTGCAAGAAGAGTCGTTGATGCCAACTGGCTTGACTGCGGAGCTTACCGCACAGGAAGTGGCTGACTTGCTGGCGTTTTTGGAATCGTTGAAATAGGTCATCTGCTCATCTTGGTGAATCGATCTGGGCCAATGCTTGCTGCTGTGTGATTCACTCTCGCCGGAGAGCCTCAATTGGATCCATCCGGGCGGCGCGGGTTGCAGGATAAAGGCCAAAGAAAATTCCCACTGCAACGGAAATGGCAAAGGCCAATGGAATGGACCAGGACACGACTATTGGGTTCACATTCCTGATTGCGTCTGGGAGATTATTCATTGCATCGGGGACCCAAAGCTGCAGAATTTGTCGTAGCCACCCCATCATCAGTGGGCATGTCAGGCCGCCAGCGATTCCGGCGACTCCACCGATCGCAGACAGCACAATGGTTTCCGCAAGAAACTGTCGCGTGATGTCCTTGCGTTTGGCTCCGAGAGCTCTGCGAATACCAATTTCTCTGGTTCGCTCGGTGACAGTTGCCAGCATGATGTTCATGATGCCGATACCACCAACGATGAGAGTGACTGCGGCAATCATCCCCATGAATACCATGAACATCAGACGTGTGGTTTTTGCTTGCTCAAGAAGTTCCAACGGAACAACAACAGCGTAGTCTTTCTCGGTATGCAGTTTTTGCATCGTCCTTCGAATAGCGTCGGCCGTCGCGAGGACTTGATCAGAAGATTCCAGCTGAAATGTGATTTGGCTTAACTCAACCTCTTCTCCGGTTCTCTGGCCTGACTGTACGAAGAGGACACGATCACCAATCCGTTGCCAGAAGGTGGTCAGCGGTATGTAGACATCCTTGGCAAAGTCCTGCGCCGAAATGGATCCACCGATACCAGCAGTTGGATTTCGAGGCTGCATCACCCCAATGACAACGTAGGGTAGTTCACGGATGCGAATCACCTTGCCCATGGGATCCTCTGTTGAGAAAAACAGGTCAGCAGCTTCAGCAGCAAGTACGCATACATTGGCACGTTGTTGGACATCCACGTCAGCAATGAACCTGCCGCGGGCAAGCTTTAGATGCATGATTTCGGCGTATTCGGGTGTGCAAGCTACCAGATGACTGGCAAGTGTTACGGCACCATAGTGGGCTTCACGCCGCGTTTCGCGGATTCGTACAGCGTTCTTGATCGTTGTGATGCCGGTTAGTGCAGCAACATCCGATCGGCGGATACCATACTCAACATAAAAGTTTGATTCGTTTACCGAGTCATCCGGAGGAAGCACAGAACGTAGAATGATATTTGTGGCGCCCAGTTCCGAAATCTGCCGTTGGGCTTCCTGACTGATTCCCTCTCCAATCGCGAGTAACCAGACAACACTGGCTACGCCAATGAAAATCCCAAGCACTGTCAGTAATGACCGCATGGGATGCAGCAGCAGGCTCTTGATACCAAGGCGCCAGATCCGGGGACGCAGCAGGTTCATGTTCCCGCATCAGCTTGCGCTGTTCCGATTTTAGTAGCAGTGAATTCTTTGGTAGCCTGGTTTTGCTTTTGCAGCGGTTCGGCAAGCTGGTTGCTGCTTCGATTTGATTCTTGGTTGTCGACAGCAGAAGCCTTGGCAGCCGTTGGCAAATCGGCCCGTTGGATGAATCGAAACGGGGTCAGAGCCACCTGGTCTCCCTCAGTGATACCTTCAATGACCACCACTTGATTGTTGTTATTCGGACCAATGGTGATCGGCGTTGGCTCCCAGGCGTCGCCATCACGCACAAGGCAATAGTGCGATTTTTCATGGGCAATCACTGCCGCCAGTGGAATTTGCAGAACCGAATCCTCGGCCTCGAAAAAGATTTTTACTTTCGCCCGTAAACCGGGTCGGATCGTTTGGGGGGGATCCTTAATGGCGACTTCCACTCCATATTCGAGCGGAGCGCCATGCCATCGCATCGGAAACGGATAGGGCGCCACGCGGTTGACTTTACCGAAAAGTAGTTGTTCCGGATCCGCGTCCAGAGTGATTTCAGCTCGCATGCCGGGGCTGACACGATTGATGTGGGACTCATTGATTTTTACATCGACCTGCATTTTTTCGATGTCAGGTAGGCGGGCGACCATTTGATTGAAGCGAATCTGGCTACCTTCTTCGATTACGACAGGTTCACCACGCTGCCGTTCGTTCGCGTACACGACCTGACCGGCAGCAGGGGCACGAATCGTGCAATGGTCAATTTGTTCAGAAATTTCGAGTAGTTTTTGGTTGCTTAGCTTCTGTGTGAACTCGGCGGCCTCCACATTTGCTTTCTGTTTTTCAATCTCCGCATTGAATTCTCCCACCTTGCGTTCTCGGGTGAATTTCTTGAAAACTTCCAAGGCTCGTTTGCTCGCGGTAACATCCTTTCTTGATTTTTCAAGTGCGAATTCACCTGCACTCACCTGCAACTGATTGAGTATGCCCTTGGCTGCCATCCGGCGATTGGAGGCAAGTTCAAGTTCTTTTCTGCGGAGTTCTTCCTCCGTGACGAATACTGCACTTTCTAGTGTTTCGACTTCTTGCTGAAAAAGGCCTTCGATATACTCCCGTAAAGTGCGTTCGGCATTCGATAGATTGCTTTCGGCCTGAATGAGAGCCGACTTGTCCTTCGCAACCACGATTTGCTGGGCAATCAACTCGTTTTGCAAAACCGAGTCATCGAACTGTACAAGCAAATCCCCTCTTTCTACTTCGGTTCCTTCTTCACACAAACTCACAATCGTGACACCTGCAGATCCTCTCGACTCGACTTCGCATCGGACCTCTACATTGCTGCTGCTGACAATATCACCTGGTTCCGTCACAAAAGCTTCAAATTTACTGCGTTCAACGGAATGAAGCAGAAGGGTCTGTTCTGCTTGCGGAGGCCAAGTGCCGTCCTTTCTATTGAGAGCAAGAAGCAGCAGGATGATGCCACATAGAACAACAGGTATGATGATGGATACACGCCCGTATCGCCCCCTCCATCTTTGGCTCGCGCTCATGGATTAACCTTGGGTTGGGGCAGGAAAAAAAGGGTTGGTGGGTCTGAGTCTGTTTAAAACTCTGTCGGTATACAACACTATAAATTGGCACGAGCCTTGGCTCAAATGACTTGAGTCATTGAGTCAAGGCACAGTGCCAGCTAATCGCCTCCTACAACCGGCTTTTTCGTCATTGCCACGTCGATTGGGCCTGAAATCAACTGATGTTGGCTTTCTGTCACGGTTCGTATCGAAGGCGGGAATTAACCCGCGGCAGAGATGGTCGTGAAGGTTATTCGTCGGTGACGCAGCCCTCGCTGGCTGTTTTGACATTCTTGATGTACTTGTAGAGCGTGCCTCGGTTCGCTTTCAGGGGTGGTGCATTCCACGCTTTGCCGCGATCAGCCAGGACTTCCTTGCTGACATCGACATCGAGCCGATTGGTTTCTGCATCGATGGTGACGAGATCACCATCGACTAGAAGCGCCAGAGGCCCTCCAAGTTGTGCTTCGGGCGTAATGTGCCCTACGATGAAACCATGACTGCCTCCGCTGAAACGTCCGTCTGTAAGCATGGCAACGTCCGCCCCCATTCCTGCTCCCATGATGGCGCTGGTTGGCGTCAACATTTCGGGCATGCCCGGACCACCCTTGGGGCCTTCATAGCGAATCACAACTACATCACCTTTTTGGATCTGTTTTTGTTCCAAGGCATGCAGCATCTCTTCTTCACTATCAAAGCATCGCGCTGGTCCACTGAATTTCAGACCCTCCTTCCCTGTGATTTTCGCAACCGCACCTTCCGTTGCAAGCGATCCTCGCAGAATTCGAATGTGGCCTGATTCCTTCAACGGTTTCTCGACCGGGCTGATGATCGTCTGTCCTTCTTTCAGGCCAGGCAAGTTCTTGACGTTTTCTGCAAGCGTTTTCCCCGTAACGGTCATGCAGTTTCCGTTCATCAGACCTTTTTCAAGCAGATATTTCATGACAGCGGGTGTACCGCCGATAGAGTGGAGGTCCTCCTGCACAAACTTGCCACTGGGTTTCAAATCGGCAAGATAAGGAATGCGATCGCTGACCGATTGAAAGTCTTCGATTGTAAGATTCACATCAACGCTTCGAGCCATGGCAATCAGGTGTAGGACTGCATTCGTGCTGCCACCCAATGCCATGACGGTGACCATGGCATTTTCAAAGGCGGTACGTGTCATGATGTCACGCGGCTTGATGTCTGCTTCAAGAAGCTTGAGGATGGCATCGCCGGCTTTTTGGCATTCTTCTTTTTTGGCGGCATCCTCTGCAGGTATGCTGGCTGAGTACGGCAGGGACATACCGAGGGCCTCGATGGCGGTTGCCATCGTGTTCGCAGTGTACATGCCTCCACAAGCTCCCGCGCCAGGGCAGCTGCGGCGGACAATTTCTGAACGCTCCTCTTCGCTAATTTGGCCTGCAATGAATTGACCGTAGCACTGAAAGGCGCTGACTATGTCAAGCTTTTCATCCTTGTAGCTTCCTGGTTTGATTGTCCCCCCGTAAACCATGATGGCTGGACGGTTGAGTCGACCCATCGCCATTACGCAACCTGGCATGTTTTTGTCGCAGCCTGGCAGCGCGATCAGGCCGTCATACCATTGGGCGCCCATGATTGTTTCGATCGAGTCAGCAATAAGATCACGACTCTGTAAGCTGTAGCTCATGCCATCAGTGCCCATGGAGATTCCATCACTGACACCGATTGTGTTGAAACGCATGCCGACCAGACCTGCTGCTGTGACCCCCGTTTTCACTTCAGCCGCGAGATCGAGGAGGTGCATGTTGCAACTGTTACCCTCATACCAGACACTGGCAATGCCGACTTGAGCCTTATTCATGTCTTCTGGTTGCATGCCCGTTGCATACAGCATCGCTTGAGATGCTCCCTGGCTCTTGGGTTGGGTGATTTTACTGCTGTATTTGTTGAGTGGCTGATTCATGAGATTTCTTTTTTGGCTTCATTGCGACGGGCAGAACGCCACTGATTATGATCATCAGCAAACAAATGAAAAAGGGACTGGACTTTTGACAGGGAGATTGACCTTGAAACGTACGCTATTTGCCGCATTTGGTTTGCTGGTGCTTATGCAAATCACAACGCTGAATACCATGGCAGAGGATGCCAAAGACGATTTTTCGGTGTATTCATTACCACTTTTTGATGGTAATTCACTGCTGGGATGGGAAGGAAACGCGTATTGGTTTCGTGTTGAAGACAAGGCGATCGTGGCTGGAAGCTTGACAGAGAAAATTCCACACAACGAATTTCTCTGCACGGTACGCGAGTATTCCGATTTTGAACTTCGATTTGAGGCGAAATTGGTTGGCGAGGGAAAAAATGCTGGTGTCCAATTTCGTTCTCAGCGTGTTGCCGGAACTAGCGAAGTCTCGGGCTATCAGGCCGATATTGGAAACGCTTGGAATCGACCGGTTTGGGGGGCTCTGTATGATGAGTCCAGACGAAATAAAATGTTGGCAGAGCCCAAAGCTGATTTGGGGAAGAAATTGGTGAAGCCCGATCTGTGGAATTCCATGCGTGTGATTTGCAAAGGTCCCCGGGTGCAAATTTTCGTGAACGGTGAACGCACCGTTGATTACACCGAAATGGATAATGCCATTCCGCAGCATGGTAAGATCGGTTTGCAAATCCATAGCGGCAAACCAACCGAAGCGTGGTACCGTAATGTTCGTATCCGAACATTGTGATCTGGTGGTTTTGGGTCTTATTCTTTTATGTCCACTCGGGATGCGGTTTTGTTTGCTGAGTCATCCGGCCTACGTCTGAATTAATCCACTGCAACATGAAGCATCAAATCGAATTCGTCTACTTTGATTTGGGGAATGTCTTGGTCAGTTTTGATCCGAATGTTGCATGCAATAATCTTGTTGAGAGATTCGGTGTCGAAAAACAGAGGGCTTGGAAGGCCATTTACGACAGTGGTGTCCAAGACCGATTTGAGCATGGACATTTGAACGGCGAAGAATTTGCAGAACAGATTCGTCAATTGTGCGGGATCAATGCAGAGCGTATGCCGACCGCCGATTTGCTCGACGCTGTCAGTGATATGTTCACACCAATTGATGCGATGGCCGAAGTTCTGAATCGCGTGAGTAAAAACGGATTTGGTGTTGGACTTCTGTCCAATACTTGTCAGGCACACTGGAATTGGATTCGTCGTCAATCCTACTTAATGAATCAATTTCGGTTCGATGTGACCGTGCTCAGTTTTGAGGAGGGCGCGATGAAACCAGATTCGGTTATTTATGAAGTTGCAGAAGAAAGAGCGGCGGTTCCCGCAAAGAGTCTACTTTTTCTCGATGACAAGCCAGAAAATATAAGTGCTGCACTCTCCAGAGATTGGCAGGCGAACTGCTGCCTTGGAGGCCAGGAGGCAGTTCGAGTTTTGCAGGATTTTGGCGTTTTGAGCAGGTTGGGGCTAGATCTTTGAGTCGCGTTTTTAATTCACTACTGTTTTGGTTGGTGTTGTCTTCTTTGCTTGCCTATGCCTGGCCGGTGCAGCAACTGCAGTTTGATCCTTTTACACCGTCAGTGTCGATCAAGGGGCCGCTGATTTGGGCGTTGGTTGCCTGTGCGATGTTCTGCCTTGGTACTCTGGTGCGTCGAGATGAACTTCGGCCTTTGTATCAGCATCCATGGTGGGTCGTTTTGGGGGTGCTGACGCAGGTTCTTGTGATGCCTGCCACTGCTTGGGGGGTTACTCAACTGATTCCTCTTGACCGAGATATCGCAAACGGGATTATCTTGGTTGGGTGTGTACCTGGCGCTATGGCGTCCAATGTTTTGACGAGTACGGCCCGAGGTAGCGTTGCGTACTCAGTCAGCTTGACCAGTGTCGCTACTTTGTTGTCGCCGCTGACTGTTCCTTTGGTATTGTGGATTGTGGCCAGTGCGGCCACTGATAAATCACTGCTAGAATCTTCCCTTCGTCTTTCAGTGCTGGTGGTGCTACCCACGGTGCTGGGTTTTCACGCATGTAGGACCTGGAATCGTTTTCAAAACTGGGCTGAGGTTTGGGGAGCGAGAATAGCTTCCTTCACTTTGCTCTGGATCATTGTCATTGTGGTCGCAGGTGATCGCGAAAATCTGATGCATGTAGGTTGGGTGCTTGTGTTGGCGTTGTTGGTGATCAATGTGATTGGCTACTTTGCTGGGTGGTTTGTCGGAGGTGTCGCGAAACTCCCGGAGGCTTGCCGCAGAGCATTGACCTTGGAGGTGGGGATGCAAAACGCGGGTCTTGGGACTGCCTTGGCAGTCACTCTTTACGGCGAGGATAGTTTGGCAACCATCCCTACGGCGGCTTACACGTTTGGGTGCATGCTGACGGGGACAATTTTGGCCGTGGGATGGCAACGAGACGGGGAAGCCGTTGAGGTGAACGCGGCAGAGGGGGCGAGTGATCAGTGACGCTGCCAAATTAGCTGCGTTTGGTGGTAACTTCACGAGTCGAATGGCGTGAAAAGCATCAAATCGGGCTGTAGTCGTCTGACTCAGTAGCGGTATGATATTACCGTGGATTTAACCTATTGCGAACCTTCAAGAGAGCAGATGTCAACCTCGTCATCGAATTCGGAATTCGCCATCGAACGTGGTGTGCCGCGGGCTGCTGCTGTGATCGACATCGGTGCAACCAGTATTCGCATGGCAATTGCTGAAATACATCCAGATGGAAAGGTGCGTACTCTCGACACATTGGCACAGCCGATGGATTTGGGACGTGAAGCTTTCGAAAATCGCCGCTTATCACGCAAGAGCATCGAGCGGTCAGCAGCTGTTCTGCATCGCTATCAACGAGTTCTGCAGGAGTATGGAATCAAACCGGCGGATGTGCGGGTTGTGGCAACTACCGCAGTGCGAGAAGCATCAAACCGCTTGGCGTTTGCAGATCGCATTTATGTTGCGACAGGTTTAAACGTCGAACCCATCGATGAGGCTGAGGTCAATCGGATCACCTACATGGGAGTCATGCCACAGTTGCAGGCTCATCCTACTCTGTCAGATAGCAAGTCACTCGTAGTTGAAGTGGGGGGGGGAAATACCGAGGTATTACTGGTGCGGGGTGGGAACGTTCTTGAGAGTCAGTCGTTCCGACTGGGGTCACTGCGTCTGCTCAGAACGCTCACGGGAGTGCGTTCCAGTGCCTCCCGTCGCCGCGCCATGCTGGAAAGCCACATTAGGCGGGCTTGGAATCGTTTGACAGATGAAAAACAGGATGGCAGCCCTGTTCATGTTGTGGCGATTGGTGGTGATATTCGTTTCGCATGCAAGCACGTTTTGAAGAATTGGGATGGTCAATCCCTTGCTGAAATGCCAACCCGCCAGCTAGATGAATTTACTTCGAAAATTCTAAAGCTTGATGAAGATGCGATCGTGCGTCGCTATGGTGCAAGTTATACGGAAGCAGAGACACTGGGGGCAGCGTTACTGGTTTACACGATGCTTGCCAAGCATTTATCGCTCGACCACATTTTCGTTTGTGATACGAATCTCCGAGATGGCTTGCTGCAGGACATGGCATTGGGTGGTGGTTGGACTGCTGAATTCCGTAATCAGATTGTTCGTTCGGCAATTTCACTTGGACGCAAATTTGATTTTGACGAATCGCACGCACGGAATGTGGCTGAATTGGCACGCAAATTATTTCAGCAGTTTCAACATGAACATCTTTTGGATAGTCGCCATGAGGTCCTCCTGTTCGTGGCTGCTTTGTTGCATGAGATCGGCTTGATTGTTAATGTGAAAAGTAATCACAAGCACGCGTTGTATCTCATTCGGCATAGCGAATTGTTTGGTTTGTCCGAGGGTGAATTGTTGCAAGTTGGGCTCGTTGCCCGTTACCATCGTCGCGCATTCCCACAACCTTCGCATGTCGATTATGGATCGTTATCGCAGGAAGACCGCGTAACCGTTTCCAAGTTGGCCGCGCTGCTGCGTCTTGCAATCGCCTTGGATGACACCCGAAGTGGCCGGATCCAAGACATCGAGTGTGTGAATGATGGTCAGCAATTGGTGGTCAATGTTTCCGGTGTTGACGATGTTTCGTTGGAACAGATTGCCATGCGAGAAAATGCAGGTCTGTTTCGAGATGTTTTTGGAATGCCCGTATTGTTGCGTGCTCGCGGGTCCTAGGTGCGATGATGACAAGCACAGCGAATTCAGCACTGCCCATCTTTCTCGGGTGCCCGGTTTGGGCGTGTGGTCAATGGACCGGAGAGGTTTATCCAGCGAGAACGCCTCGAAAAGAATGGTTGCGCTGGTATTCCCGAACATTCAATACGGTTGAGGGAAACAGCACCTTTTATGCTTTGCCTGGTCCCGATGCTATTCAGCGTTGGGTCGAGCAGACGCCTGATAACTTTCGCTTTGCTTTAAAGGTGCCGAGGACAATATCGCATGAGTTGGAGTTGGAGCATGCCCAGGTGGCAACTCGGGAATTTCTTCAACGCATTGCACCTTTGCGGGACGCATTGCGTCTAGGGCCTACGTTCTTGCAATTGGGGCCAAGATTTGGTCCGGATCGATTGTCGGTACTCACCCGGTTTCTTGAGAATTTGCCACGGGACTTTGCATGGGCGGTGGAATTGAGGCACCACAACTGGTTTGATTCGGGTGAAAATGAAAAACGAGTGAATGATTTGTTGCAACGCTTGGAAATTGACAAGGTGCTGTTCGACAGTCGTCCTCTGTTTCAGGCTCCGCCCGATGATGAAATTGAGAAAGTTTCCCAGGCTCGTAAGCCGCGAACACCCGTCCGCCAGACCGTCACTGGTAAACAGCCAATGTTGCGACTTGTGGGACGCAATCGAGTTGAGCTTACTGATCGGTTTTTAAACCAGTGGGTCCCAATCATTGCAGGATGGATTCAGCAGGGTTTGAATCCTTACGTTTTCACGCATGCACCCGATGACAGGTTTGCCGTTGCCTTTGCGAGAAGATTAGCTGAGCGTTTAAAAACCGAAATGCCTGAAACTGATTGCAGCATTCCCTGGCCTCCCTCGCCGGTGCGGCAATTGTCATTACTCCATGAAAGTGGGGATGAAAAATGATCGGGAGGCTGTGCAGTGGCACTGACGACGATGCGTTCCCATTGCTTCTCATCGGAGGTTCTGTCCGAGCAAGAAGTTTTCTAGTGAGTGGGGTATTTCATTGTCTTGGCTGATTTTTGCAGATGGTGCTGATGGCACTGATCCTTATTGGGAATCACGCCATAAGATGGTGGAAACGTGCATTGCCAAGGCAGGAGTGATTGACCCCCGAGTCCTCCACGCTATACGCAATACCCTGCGTCATGAGTTCATGCCTGCGGAATTGATTGCAAACGCGTATCTCGACATGGCCGTTCCCATCGGTGACTCGCAAACGATCAGTAGTCCATTCACCGTAGCCCTGATGACGGAAACGCTCAGGCCTGACGAAATGGATCGGGTTCTCGAAGTTGGTACCGGCAGTGGATACCAAGCAGCGGTTCTGAGCCCATTGGTAGAACATGTCTATTCGATCGAAATCATGCCATGTCTCAGTCGTCAGGCTTCGGAGACTCTACATCGATTGAAATATGACAACGTTTCGACACGCGTTGCGGATGGCTTCGAAGGATGGCCAGAGGCGGCGCCTTTTGACAAAATCATTGTGACCTGCAGTCCTGAGGCGGTACCTCAACCTTTGGTTGAACAGTTGTGTGAAGGCGGGACGCTCATTATTCCCGTGGGTGAACGCTATCAGCAGACGCTTTTTAGAATGGTCAAAACTAACGGTAAGTTGGTGCGAGAAGAGCTCAGGCCGACACTATTCGTTCCCATGACAGGTGAGGCCGAGGAGGGGCGGCAGGTATTGCCTGATGCCAAGCATCCGGTCGTTGTGAATGGAGATTTTGAAGTCAGGGCACGTCAGTCTGATGCTTCAGCCAGTTCGTTCAGTTCATTACCAACCACCACTCCCATCGCAGATCAGGTACCAGGCTGGTACTACGCGAGGCAGGTCAGGTTGGTGGATGGTAGCTCGAGACGTCCAGCAGCTGTCGGTAAGGCATTTGTGCGATTCACTAATCAGACCCCCGGGCTCAGTTCTCACCTTCTCCAGGGCATTTCGGTGGATGGCAGGTATGTTCAGCAACTGGCTTTGAGTGGCTTCTGTAGGACCGTTGGAGTCGTGCTGGGATCGGATGCTAACGCCGCACCAATGATCTCGATCAGCCTTTATGACGGTGCAAGATCCGAATTGGCCGTTTTCTGGCTGGGGCCATTCGGTGGGAGCCACGATTGGAAGGCTCAGAAAACGGTATTTGATGTACCAGAATCCAGTCGTGAGGCAATTTTGCGTATCGGGTTATTTGGAGCCACCGGAACCGCAGATTTCGATGGTATACGGCTGTCCAAGACGCTCTAAGCAGTGATTCCGAGTTGGGAGCTGGTGTTACGAACGCCCACCAGATCTACCCCAGTCGTTAAAACTTGTCCAGGGATGCTTGCTTGCCCAGATTGTCTCGTTATCCTAGTCGGTGAGCTGGGCACCGAGAGTCGCGGCTTAAATCACTGCTGAACGAACTAGGAGGATTGAAATCATGAGCTGTTTTAAGTATTTCGTTTGCGCAGGCGCCATTGTCGCGTTCGCGGGGACAGTTGAGGCTGGTGGATCTTGGGGAGGCTCTTCGGGAGGATCCTCAGGGGGAAGCGGTTCATCAGGCGGTTATGCTTCGTCTGGCGGCTACGCCTCATCAGGCGGAAGCAGTGGAGGCTTTGCAGCTCGATGGCGTGCAAAACACGCCTATTCCTATGCCGGCGGCTCCTCCGGCGGCTCGTCTGGCGGTTCTTCAGGCGGTTACGCGATGTACTCTGCGGGTAGCAGTGGTGGTTCCTCGGGAGGCAGCACCGGGCACGTTGGCCCTGTTCGTCGTCTGTTCGCGAAAATCCACGCAGCCAAAGCGTCTCTGCACCATCACGGTAGCAGCGGCGGCTCATCTGGTGGTTACGTCGTGCGATCAAGCGGTTCGTCCGGCGGTAGCAGTGGTGGATACTCCTCCTACCGATACTCCAGTCCTTGTGTCATCTATTCAACCGACATGGGGTCAACGACTTACGAATCGAACATGACCGCTCCAGCCGATGCGGCTCCCAGTGAAGCGGCTACTCCTGCTGCACCAGCTGCTCAGCCCCCTGCTGAGAAGAACCCAGCAGAAGATGATTCGGCATCTGTCGGAGCGGACTCAGCATTGCTGACCGTTTCGGTGCCTAAGGACGCTCTTGTTGTTGTGAACGGTTTTCAGACAAAAGCGGTTGGCCTCGTACGTTCATTCAAATCCAGTGGATTGAAGCCCGGCCTCGTCTATAACTATGAGGTTGAAGTTACTTATCAAATCGATGGTGCAGAGCGAACCGAAAGTAAGTCTGTCAAGTTGCGATCTGGAACTAGCCAGTCGTTAGTTTTTGCGGCGGATGACAAGCCTGCTGAGCAAGCTTCGGTTGAGACGATAGTGCAGCTCAACGTTCCTGCTGACGCGAGTGTCACGCTTGCTGGTAACACCACGCGGGGAGATGGAAGCGTTCGAACCTACCGAACCTCGCAGTTGAAAGACGGTGAAGTATGGTCAGGCTATACTGTGCGTGTTAGTGCCGAGATCAACGGCAAACCAGTGAGCGAAGAGCGGCTCATTGATTTGGTCGCAGGCAGCACAAATGAGCTGACCTTTGACTTTGGATTGACTAAAGTCGCGACTCGCTAGTCAATTTTTTCTTCCAAGATGCTTTTCAATAAGTCGCGTCCAGAAAGATTCTGGTCGCGGCTTTTTTTGAATATTAGTCCCCTTGCGATATTTGGCCCTACAGTCGGCACAGGACGAGTAAGCCGAATTGTTGCGATATTCTTTGCTGCAGACTCTAAATCAGTGGACTAACTTAGGGGTGCGTCTTGTCGTCAACTAGCACTCACGTTAATGCTTACACACATGGACTCTGAACCCGTCTTTTTGACCAAACGAGTTCGTTTGCTGATCAGTGTTCTTATCATTGGTCATCTACTGGCCTTGGTCTTGCCACCTTTGTCAGTGCAGACACGCGGTGGCATCGGGCAATCGCCTTCGGTCTCGACAGCATTGGAATTCTTCGAGCCTTACAGCCAGGCTTTGTACGTCGATCGTGGTTACGCATTCTTTGGACCGGATCCCGGACCCAGTCACCTGATTCAGGCGGCGATCAAGAGTCCTGAGGGGACTTTTGTTGAAAAGATGTATCCTGATCTTAATGAGCAGTGGCCGCGTTTATTGTATCACCGCCATTTCATGTTGAGTGAGTTCATGCATGAGATCTATCAGCCACCTGGGCCATCGGAAGAGCTGCGCAAAGCAAATCGTCAGGAAGCGCAGTATTGGTCACTCTTGAGAATGCGTTATAAGCATGTCCACCAATCAATCGTGGAACACCTGAAGCATGAGCACTCTGGTGATGAAGTCGCTATTCGACGAATTGAACATCTGGTTCCCGATCTGATCGATTACCAGCAACAGCCGATTGAGCTGACGGATGAGCGTCTGTACCGTGTGCTGTTGGATCAGCCAATTGAGCAGGATCCCAACAAATGAACCAATGTGGCAAATCGGTCAGAAATTGGCTGCTCGGGTATATTCATGCATGGGACCAATTTTGGTTCACACCGCGCCAGCCCCATCTTCTTTCTATTCTCCGAATCATTACGGGGGTCATGCTGCTGTACTCCCATTTGGTTCTAGCGACGGACTTATCAGCTTTTTTGGGAGATTCAGCGTGGGTAAATAATGAAACCGCCAGACAATTGCACGATGGCACATTTGGGCTATCGGACTATGGCAGGACTTACCTTTGGTTCATCAGCAGCCCAACTTTACTTTGGATACATCATGTTTTCACGATTGCAGTGACCGCATGTTTTGCTTTGGGGATTTTGACCCGGATCACATCTCCCTTGGCGTGGTTCCTCCAGCTCATGTATGTGCACCGACTGACAGGGACACTTTTCGGGTTTGATCAAATCCTGACGTACATGGCGATGTACCTGATACTTGCTCCGTCCGGCAGTTGCTACAGTATCGATGCATGGTTGAGAGATCGGTTCACTTCGCCTGAACGAGGCCGCTTTTGGAATTGGCTATTTCCAGAAGCAAAAGCAACGCTGCTTGCGAACATTGCCACTCGTCTGCTGCAGTTGCATTTATGCATGATCTACCTGTTTGGGGGGATCAGTAAAGCTCGCGGGCAAACATGGTGGGACGGAACTGCAATCTGGTACTCCGTCAGCAACTATGAGTACCAATCATTGGATATGACATGGCTATCCGATTACCCACGCTTATTTAGTGCGATGACTCATGTCACGCTGTTTTGGGAAATCTTCTACTGCGCGCTAGTCTGGCCGCGGTTGACACGTCCATTCATCATCGCCATTGCCGTCGCAGTGCATGCTGGAATTGCCTTGGCCCTCGGCATGATTACTTTTGGCGTCATGATGATTGCTGCTAATATGATCTTTATCAATCCAGAATGGATGCGACACATGCTGATCAGCCTGCAACGTCCCTCACAAGAGGGTGAAGGGTAATGCTGAGGTAGGAGGAATCCTCGCTTGTTGGTCAGGCCTGAGTCAGGAGTCCAGTGATTACAGGAGTCCAGTGATCTTTGTTTGATGCCGGGGCGAAAGTGATGACCCTGATCCAAAGATCAGGTTCATCATTTTGCAACTCGTTGTGGGTGTGGATTTACCACACGCCAAGACATTGTCCATTCGACGGGTGCGGGTCTACAACCTTAGTAGCGGTTCGCCGGTCATTTCATCGGGAATCGGCAGGCCCATCAGTTCCAGTGTGGTAGGCGCGATGTCAGCGAGCCGGCCGCCGGGACGCAGTTCCTTACCCTCCAGTTCCGGTTCGACGATGATCAAAGGTACGTCAAAGGTGGTGTGTGCCGTATGGGGTCCACCGCTTTTCGGATCGATCATTTGTTCACAGTTGCCATGGTCAGCTGTCACGATGAGTGAACCACCCTTGGCAAGTGTGGCTTCGACAATTTGTCCAACGCAGGAGTCGACTTTTTCGACAGCTTTGACGGCCGCTTCAACGACTCCTGTGTGTCCAACCATGTCACCGTTGGCGAAGTTAACGATGATCAAGGCTGCCTGTTCGGAATCGATCTCAGCAAGAACTTTTGACGTGACCTCTTCTGCTGACATTTCTGGTTTTTGGTCGTACGTCGACACGTCACGAGGTGAGGCGGCCATCCCCCGATCTTCTTCAGAAAAGGGATCGTCCCGATAGTCATTGAAAAAGAATGTGACATGGGGATATTTTTCTGTTTCAGCGCAACGGAACTGATGCAGATTCAGGCTGCTGATGTACTCACCGAGTATGTTTGGCATTTTGGCTGGTTTTTCAAAGATTACCTGCACAGGCAGTCCAGATTCATAGCCAGTCATCGTGGCAAAGTAGAGATCTTGGATCTGCTTGCCGCGATTAAATCCTCCACCCTCGATGTCTTTCCACTGGTCATCAGGATAGACGAATGCCTTTGTGATCTCCCGGGTTCTATCGCCCCGGTAATTGAGGAAGATGATGGCATCGCCATCTTTGACAAGGGTCGGACCATGAGGGCCAATGATGGAAGTGGCTGAGATGAATTCATCACCTTGGCGGTTCGAGTCGGTCGGATTGTCGTAATACGACTGAATCGCCTCACCCGATGTCGCCGCAGTTCTTTCGGATCCCGCGGTCATCATGCGGTAGGCTGTTTCAACTCGTTCCCAGCGCAGATCACGATCCATGGCATAGAAACGGCCCACCACGCTGGCGACATGCCCAACACCAGCTTCTGCCATTTTTTCTTCGAGTTGCTGAACGAAGTCTTTACCTCCAGTTGGTGATGTGTCACGCCCATCGGTGATCGCGTGAACGGCGAATTTTTCACTGTTAAGACCTGAATTTTTCACCAAGTCGATGACAGCAAATGCATGCTCCAAATCACTGTGCACCCGTCCATCAGACATTAAGCCGAGCAGATGTAGCGTTCCTCCACTGGCTTTGACATGCTCAATCGATTTCTTAATGACAGGTTTGCTGAAAAACGATTCGTCGCGTATTGCCCGCGTGATCCGCATCACTTCCTGATCAACGATTCTGCCAGCGCCAATGTTCTGGTGTCCCACTTCGCTGTTGCCCATGACGCCGGCGGGTAGACCTACGTCCTCGCCTGATGTGTGAATCAGTGTGTTGGGGTAATCCCGCATCAATGCATCGGACACGGGAGTATCAGCTAAATGGACGGCATTGGCATGATTCCACTCGTGATTAGGATTTTCACCCCAGCCGTCACGGACGATCAGAACAACAGGTTTTCGGCGGACTTGCGTCAATGGACCGTTCTCTTTTGTTGGTTGCAAAAAAACAGAGTTTAAGGGCGGTTTTGGAATGATTCGCAATGTTGTGGCCTGAGTGCCAGTCAGTTTCGCGATTCTTTCCTCAACCTAATTTAGCCGACAGAGACGCTCCTCGGAACGCCCAAGGAACTCGTGCATTCAACGTCTTTTAGCCCGCTTCGAGACCGTTGGTCGATCCGTTACGCTACCTTTTGAAACACGACCAGCCCCCCCAGGAATTATCTGATCATGCCTCTTTTACGCTTTGATCCCTCCGGCAGTATCAATTCAGATTTTGGCGTTACGCAAGAGCAGGTCTCCGGTTTGTCAGGCATCTTGGCAGAATTGAGAACTGAGATCGTCAAAACGGATCCAAACCAGTACCAGTCCGGGCAGATACCTGAGGACAAACAGCCGTTGGATGCCCGATTCTTTTGGCTGCCCGAAGAACAGTTAGCTGCTTATGAAGTGGACCGTCGTGAGTCAGAGTTAGGAAGGATTTTCCAGGTTGCCAACGGTATCCATAACGAGATTGATGCCGTTGCTGTGCTGGGCATTGGTGGTTCCTACATGGGCGCCCGAGCAATGATGGAAGCCTGCTGCGATCCCTATCACAACGAATTGACACGCGGTGACCGGGGTAGTAAGCCACGAATGTATTTCGAGGGAAACAATGTCGACAATGATGCGAGCACTGCCTTGTTGCATCGACTTAAAGCAGGAGGTTATGGGACAACTGAGGCAGAGAAGCGTTTTGCAATTGTTGTTATCAGCAAGAGTGGTGGAACGATGGAGACTGCTGTTGCTTTTCGACAATTGCTTGCCTCTCTGGAGGCATCTTTGGGTGAGCAGTCGCCACAAAAATTGGGTCGACTTGTAATTCCAGTTACCGGGTCTTCTGGGAAATTACAGGACTTGGCATCTGAGATAGGTTGTCAGCAGGTCTTCAGCGTGCCGGAAGGAGTCGGTGGCCGATTTAGTATCCTTTCCCCGGTCGGGCTGATGCCAGCGGCCATGTTGGGATTGGATTGCATGAAATTGCTCGAGGGTGCGGTTGCCATGAATGAGCACTTTAAGAATGCTGACTATGAAGAGAATGTTGTGTTGCAGTATGTCGCTGTTAATCATTTGCTTGCCAAACACCGCAATAAGTCGATTCGTGTGATGAGTGTGTGGAGCAAAGCTCTCGAAGCAGTGGGATTGTGGCATGACCAGTTGCTCGCCGAGTCCAACGGGAAAAACGGCCTGGGGGTTACTCCGTTAACCACTGTGAATACCAGAGATTTGCATAGTCGCCATCAGCAACATCAGCAGGGACGCAACGACAAGGTATTCAACAACATTATTGTCGAAAAATATCGAACTGATCCTTTGCCAGTGGGGCACAGTTCAAGAAACCAAGATTTGCTGAATGACCTCGCTGATCGCACGTTGCCGGAAATCATGGCGGCCGCTATCAAGGGTACAAATGACGCGTTGCACCAAGATGGTCGCCCCACTACCAATATCTTACTGCCGGGTATTGATACGCATGTTTTGGGTCAGCTATTTCAAATGTTGATGATTGCGACAGTCGTCGAGGGCAGGCTGTTAGGGGTCAACCCGTATGGTCAACCCGGGGTTGAGCAATACAAGCAAAACATGAACAAGAATCTAGGCCGCGGCTAACACTGTGTTTGCGATGTTGAAATCAGTCTTGCTGTTGCCAGAGCATGTGCGGATTTGTGCCAGAGCGTTCGTGACGTGAGCTCCCAGTGATCACAGGGTGTCGTTCCCTGATCTGTGGCTGGTTTACGCAAAAATTCCGAAATGAATTTCCAGATGCGAAGAGATCCAATGGTTTCATTGGTATGACTACGGGTTACTTTCTGTCCATGTTGGCTACAATATTGAGTGTCCCCTGCACTGCCCTTCCCCACGATTTGGAAACGATTCATCGATGTCAGCAGTTGACCAGCTTTTTGCCGATTTGCGATCTGATGGCCGTAAAGCGTTGATGCC
Source organism: Rhodopirellula sp. (assembly GCA_002689655.1). Classification (GTDB taxonomy): domain Bacteria; phylum Planctomycetota; class Planctomycetia; order Pirellulales; family Pirellulaceae; genus Rubripirellula. The sequence continues at coordinate 165,800 of NZHC01000066.1, forward strand.
ATTTTTCACTGCTGGCGATCCGGACATGGCCACCACGGCACAGATCATTCAGGCCGCCGAGGCAGCTGGCGCAAATTTGTGTGAGGTTGGGGTTCCGTACAGCGATCCGATCGCAGATGGACCTGTGATCCAGGCTTCGTATCAACGTTCGCTTGACCGTGGTTTTCGACTTCAGCAGATCATGGATATGGCCCAAAGTTTGACGGGAAAAGTGACCATGCCCTTGGTGTCGATGGTCAGTTACGCGATCATTTATCGCGTTGGCTTGAAAAAATACGTGGAACAAGCAAAGGCAGCGGGCTACGCCGGTGCAATTGTGCCGGACTTGTTAGTCGAAGAGGCAGATGAATTGTCACGAATCTGTACTGATCAGGACTTCAGCTTGGTGCAGCTGGTAACGCCAACAACACCTCGAGAACGCCAGGCCAGGATCGCCGAGTCTTCTTCTGGCTTTCTTTATTACGTGTCTGTCACCGGAATTACGGGAGAGAGGACAGCACTTCCCGATGATTTGGTTGATAATGTGAAGTGGCTTCGGGGGCAAACCGAGTTGCCTATCTGCATCGGATTTGGAATCAGTGGCCCCGAGACTGCTGCCAGGTTGGCCCCCGTTGCCGATGGCTTGATTGTGGGTTCGGCTGTGGTCCGAAGAATTCATGATGCTGAAAATACTGATGCAGCAGTGACACACGTTGCCGAATTTGTTACTGCGTTGCGTCACGCGATCGACAACGCGCCTAACGACCTTATATGACAGAATGCTCCAAACGTGAACAGAGTGGACGAGACAGATTTATGGATCCAAAACCACGACGAGACTTTCTTAAGCAAGCCGCCTCAGCGTTACCGATTGTTGCAGCAACAGCTTCAAGTGAAGCGAGTGCAATCGATGAAAAAAACGAAGCTGACGTACAAGACCCAAAGTCATGGCAGGGCCGGATGACTGCCCCTGACGACGGCAAGCGTTATGGTTGGTTCGTCGATACGCGGCGATGCTTTGGATGTCACGCCTGTGAAGTCAGTTGTAAATCTGAAAATGATGTACCGTTGGGGAACTACATTCGTCAAACCACCTATCTCGATAAAGGTAAATATCCTGAGGTAGCAAGGCTGTTTTTACCCATGTCTTGTCAGCACTGCGAGGATGCCCCTTGCATCAAGGTTTGCCCATGCGGGGCTCTTCATAAAGAGGCTGGAGGTACCGTGGCTGTGGACTATGACATCTGTTGTGGTCACGGTTCCTGCGTCGATGCATGTCCGTACGGAGCAATCTATATGGATCCTGTTGCCAGCCAAGCGGTCAAGTGCCACAACTGTTATCACCGTGTAGAATCCGGAATGGAGCCGGCTTGTGTACCGACTTGCCCTGCCGAAGCGTTGAATTTTGGTGACCTGAACGATCCGCAGTCAGGGGTTAGTCAGGCAATGAAGCGAGCGGAGGATGAGGATGTTGAACTGGTTCAGATCAGAGTAGAAAAAGAGACAAAGCCCCGGATGTGGTTCGCTGGCCCCGCAGCAGCCGAAATCGAAAAGAAATTGCCGCGGGAGGGTGAGTCTTATAGTCCTGAGTCATACGATATCTACAACTGGAAGGAGGAGGAGCTATGAGTCAAGATCACAATCCTCAATCCCGCCTGAGTCAGCGTCGACATTTTTTGAATCTTGGATTGGCGACGATTACAAGCGGAGTTCTTGTTAATCGTAACGACCAAGCTGAAGCTGGGCAGACGCCTGCTGCTCCTGATGATCAAAGTGGGGCTGGAGTGCGTCCAGTTCAGGACTCGCCTCGGCGAGGAATTGATATCGAAAAGTGGCGAAAACTCAAGGCCGAGCCTTATGAATTTGGGGCTTTTGGAGAGATGCCTGGCGTATGCAATTTGCCCGGACCGTTGGCGAAGCGAAATTGGCCAGATCGTGCAAAGTATGAAGGTGCGGTGAAGGTGCCCGGGATGTGCCAACTGTGTAGTACGGTTTGTGGCATGATTGGCTATGTCAAGGATGGCCGTCTGTTGAAGGTGGAAGGGAATCCCAACGACCCCAACAGTCGTGGTTATCTTTGCGCACGCGGGCAGGCTTCCCTGAATCACCTCTATCATCCAGAGCGTCTGCTTTATCCACTGAAGCGTGTGGGGGAACGTGGTGAAGGAAAGTGGAAACGAATCAGTTGGGATGAAGCACTCGATGAAATTGCCGAGAAGCTCAAGGCGGTAAGAGACTCTGGGCATCCAGAGGAATTCGCTTTCCACCAGGGACGACAACGCAGCAAGGATGCTCTAAAACGTTTTTTGGATGCCTTTGGAACAAAGACTCAACTTTCACATCGCTCGCTCTGCTCGGGGAATCGGCGGGCAGCAAACCTAACCGGTTTGTGGGAAAGTGATTGGGATCTCAATGATGTCGAACATTCCAAATATATTCTCAATTTTGGATCAAACGTTTTTGAGGCACATCAGGGACATGTACCGTTTGCGAGTCGCGTGCAACGCGGACGTTTTGAAAATGGAGCCAAACTGGTAACGTTTGATGTGCGGATGTCGAATACTGCCGGCGGTAGTGACGAATGGCATTCACCATTTCCCGGAACGGATGGGGCGATTGCGTTGGCGATGTGCAACGTGATCATTTCGCGGGATCTACATGATGAAACATTCATTAAACGCTGGACGAACGTCAGTGTTGACGAATTGCGGCAACATTTGAAGTCTTATACCCCTGACTGGGCTGAGCGGGTTAGTGGTGTTGCGGCTGACGACATTGTGAGAATTGCTACAGAGTTTGCTGCTGCGGCACCCGCTGCGACAACCATTTGTAACCGTGGAAGTTCTGCACATCTCAATGGCTTTTACAATGATCGTGCCATCGGAATGCTCAACGCATTGGTGGGAAGCGTTGGCAAAAAGGGCGGTTGGTGTTGGTCTCCTTGGGGAGGTTTGGATCCTGTCGTCAAGACACCACCGATGCCACCTGGAGCAAAAACACAAAGCGTGCTCGAGGATCCTCCTGAGTATCCACTTGCCAATGTTTGGAGGCGGATGCGTGTAGGTGAAATCGTCTATCTTTACCTACTGCAGGATCGGGCAAAGTTACAGGCGTATATGACGTACAACCTCGATTCACCAATGACTTGGCCCGAGGAAAGCATGACTCAGCAGATTTTGTCTGATGAGAAAAAGATCCAATTTCACGTCTGCATCAACTCGTTCTACAACGAAACGGCACACTTTGCCGATATCGTGTTGCCATGGACGACTTTCATGGAACGGTGGGATTTGGATGCGCGTGCATCATACAACTTGCGGCCTTACGTGGGTTTAAGAACGCCCATGGTGGAACCACTCGGTGAGTCCAGAGATGTTCGGGATTTTTTTCCCGACTTAGCGCGACGAATCGGAGATGGAATGGAACAGTGGTATCCAGAAAAGGATGTTAAGGAGTACATGGAAAAGTGGGCCTCTGCGGTTCCCGAAAATCCAAAAACCGGCAAGCAAGGTCTCGAGCGGTTGATGGATGAGGGGGTTTGGGAACAGGAGCGTGAACCTTTTTATGAACCTTACAACCAAATTCTGTCAGACGCAGAAATGCAGGGGGCGGTCACTGATGGTGAGGGGCTGATTAGTAAGGACGGCATCGGGATCGGGATTCTCGTCGATGGGTCTCCCCTGAGGGGATTCAAAACCCCAAGCCGAAAATTTGAAATCCGCAGTGCCTTTGTTAGCAAAATTGGACGCAACGAGGATTGTTCTGATTTGATCGCCGCCAGTGGCATGGTGAAAACGAAAAATCGTCCTGATAGCCACTTGCCGCATAACATCAAAATTGAGGACATGCCAATTTGGATCCAGCCTCGGGAATTGCAGGACTTACCAGCTGATGAGTTGGTCATGACCAGCTTCAAGTGGAATGTTCACAATCATGGTAGAACCATGAACTTGAAGTGGTTGGCAGAAATTGTTCACTCCAACCCTGCGTGGTTGAATCCAGAGACAGCTGGACGTTTTGATTTGAAGGATGGTGACTGGATCGAGATAACATCCTTTTATTCACGCGAACTTGAGAAGGTGTCCCCACATCTCAATCGCACAGACTTGCCCGAGTCTAGCGGCCGACGGGTGGTTTCAAGTATGCGTGTGCCTGTTGTGTTAATGGAGGGCATTCATCCTCGTGTCATTGCGATGAGTAACAGTTGTGGACACACCCAATACACCTCTGTTGCACAGGCTCGAAAAGAACCACTTGAAAATTCGCAGCTGGCTGGATGCGATCCTGAGACCTATCAGGATGCTGACTGGCAGAGGAATATGTGGTGGCAGGATGACTCGGGTGGGGACCACACCAAGTGGCAACGAAATCGTGGTAACGGATGGAACCAGAACAGGTTGATGCCCATTTCACCTGATCCCGTGACCGGTCAACAGGCATTTCATGACACCGTTGTTCGGATCAGGAAAATTGATTGAATTAGAAACCCAAAATGTTGAATCTTTAGCAACGGTATATTCACTGCTCGCGCGGTTGTGGTTTCAGGAGGTTGATGCTCCCTTGCTAAAGGGTATGGCAGAGGAACCGCTGGTTTCGGCACTATCGAAACTGAACCTGTCGCCTCCTGGTGAATCACTTGAGCAACTGGACACCGAATACTGCGCCTTATTCATTGGGCCGAAGAACGCATTGCTTCCCATGCAGTCGGTTTGGCAGAAAACCCAATTAGACGGTCAGTCAGCAAGTTCGGTTGCGAAGTTCGCAGAGCTGACTGGGTATGTGATGCCAGCACCCGCGCTCTGGGATCATCTTGGTATCCAATTGGATTTGATGTCCCATTTGGTGCTGGTGAGCGGCTCTCAGGAAGGACGAGACGAGGAAGGCGATGTCGCTTGGGAAGTCGCGAATGCCTTTTTTGAACGACATTTAAATTGGCCCTCTCCGCTGCTGTTGGGGACTTCACAGAGAGCCCGTTTGCCTTTGTATCGTTCGCTTGCTGATATCACCCAGCAATTCCTCGAAATGGAACGCACTGCGCGTTTTGAAACATCCGTGTGAATTGTTGACCACGGGAATACGCGAGACAGCGGCATTTCGGTGCAACATTGGATGCCTTGCTGCGAACTGACAACGAACAGGTATCCTTCAGCGATGAGAAAACCAACACCTGTGCCGACTGATCCGGCTAAGTTGAGAGACTTGGCGTTGGCCGTATTGCAAAATGATCGATTTCCCTATCTGGCCTCGATGGATGGTGACCAGGCAAGGGTTCGCCCTATCTCTCCTGTTAGAACCGAGGGCTTCACGGTTTATGTTGCCAATTTGCGTACCTACCACAAAACACAGGAAATCGCGGAGAATCCGAAAGTTGAGTTGTGCTATCTCGATAAAAACCACCATCAAGTCCGAATCACGGGATTAGCCTGTGTAGAGCAGGATCGGAATCTGTTGCAGCAGATCTGGGATGAAAATCCTTTGCTTCGCAATTATCTCGGCTCCATCGATAATCCGGACCTGATTGTTTATCGAGTAGATCCTCAAAATGTTAGATATATGCGTGAGTGGGCGTTGGAGTATCATGACGTGCCATGGACTTGATTCCATAAGTCGATTCGAGCATTGACGGTATTGGGGCGAACGGTGCGTGAGTTATTTCGAACTCTGCCATTGATGTGTGTCGTACTGCTTGTGCCAATCGTGCCCTTCCTGTTCTTAGGAGGTCAACTGAACGATTGGCTCAGGGGCTTGGCCGAAAATCCTCCTGGAACTGGTGCCACCTTTGCCTTGATTGTGGGTCTGTTGGCAACGGATATCCTGCTTCCGATTCCTTCCAGTGTGATCAGTACGCTCAGCGGTTGGCAGTTGGGCTGGTTTTGGGGGACACTTGCTACGTGGCTGGGGATGAACTCAGGTGCCATGCTGGGCTTCGCGCTAGCACGGCGATACGGTCGAAAGTTTGCGCTGTACTTTTCGCAGGGTCGAGATCTTGAGCGGATTAGAAAAGTGAGTGATCGATATGGGCCGCTGGTTCTTGTACTGACGAGAGCTATGCCAGTTTTCGCGGAGGCCAGTGTTTTGATGGCAGGAATCCACCAATTGGCATGGCGAAGATTCATGCCGGCGATTATCGGAAGCAATCTTGGGATTGCGATTGCCTATGCGGCCTTTGGTGACTACGCGGAACGCCATCAATGGCTGCCATTAGCACTGACTTTCTCGGTTGCCGTACCCATTGTGGTCGCAGGACTCGCCCGAAGATGGTTGCCAGAGGACGCGCAAGAGTCTGGCGAAGGTTCGATTGAGATCGAATCTCGTTGAGTAATCTACGACTTGCCGCAGCAATGGAAGCTTTCGTTGATAAGAATGGGCCTCAATGTGGTATCAACCGTTACAGTCGTTACAGATGGCTTTCTTATCTGACTGTTCAGGCTTTTCTGGTCGTCAAACCCGCGTTAATTGCCCGGCTTTACGCAATCGGTGTGCTACGTTTTTTTGCCACCCTTCCACTGTGTGCCTTCTTTCACGGGGACACGGAAAAGTCAGGTACTTTCCCACCATCCAAGGACATTGACATGACTGCATCCAGCATTGATCAGACTCTCGAAAAAAACGTTCTTACTCTCGACCGACGCACTGCCGATCGACGAGCTAACAATACCGCTAGCGACGTGGCAAATACCGACACCTTGGATACTGGTGTTGTCGTTGAGTCGCGACGGAAAACACAACGTCGACGCCACATTGATCCCACAACCTGTGAACGTGATTATAGCAATCCGGAAATTGAATTCATGCGTGCCATGGATGACTACAAGCGTGACGCGGGACGTATGTTTCCTACGTGCAGCGAAGTGCTCGAAGTTATTCGTTCATTGGGATACTATCAACTGACAGAAGAGCAGGCAGATACACTTGGGTTTGAGGAAGACGTGTCTGAACAGGACGAAAGCGATGCTGAATCGATCTCTGAAGAGTCCGAGGATTTTGTTGACGCATAATCACCGAGATGTATGTCGGCTTAAGTCGATATCTGTTTAATTCATGAGCAGCCTGGAACGACGTTCACATTGATGTGTGATCGCTTCTGGGCTGTTCTCGGTTTTGAGGGGCTGATCAAGGGTGGATTGTGTGAGCCGATTAATTTGATTCGGGGCCGATCCCTGGGTGCCTTGCTGTGCACTTTCGGCGTTGTTTGGGGCTTGCTTCTTTCTGGACACGTCCAGTTCGTAGATGGCGTGTGTGAAATTCACAGTCCGGCAAGTGCCGATGTCTTGCAGCGATTTCCCGTGCCCGCAAGTGCGATTGTCTTCCGGTACGTCGTGTCGGCTCGGGACCAGGAAAGTTGGGGATAACGAGAACCATGAAGGAGTTGAAGTTCCACAGGATGAGTGTTGGGGCATCCTGTTTGCTCCGACTTATCTCATTACTTCAGAATGGCCATTCCTGCACGGAAGGGATGGGTACCGGGCAAATCCGTTTGAAAACGAGGTTTGCGTGGTAGATGACGCGGATTCATGAGAACACGACACGTTACCAATGTCAGCATATTACGCAGAATCCCAATGCTGTGATGCTGTTGTTTTCAGTTCCAAGCTTCAATGGGTAACTCTGCAGCAAGTTCATCCATCGACACGCTTAGTTGATTCATTAGTTCGCGTTTATTGAGTTGGCTGTCGAGTGGTTTGCCAACAAACATGTCGCAAAAAAATGGTACCAGCAATGCTTCTCCTTTAGGCAACGCCTTGCCAAGCCCATGCATGAATACAGGTGTGATTGGTATTTCAGGATGTCTTCGTGCGATATGAGCAACACCACTCTGGAATTCATCCATTTTTTCCGGTTCACCGCGGGTACCCTCAGGAAATAATAGAACAATGCCATCGTTTTTAAGCACCTCGGAGATAGGATCCAGTGGATGTTTTCCTTTTTCGCGTCGGATCTTACTTCGGTCAATCGGGATGATTCCGACGATGCGTGTTGCAAACCAGCGTCGCACTCTGCGCGTCATGAAATAATCAGCAGCTGCAACGGGACGCACGCTTGGCAGACGTTTCAGGCCAAGCACATTCATGAGAGCGAATACATCGAGATGACTATTATGGTTGGCAACGATGATTGCTGGCCCGGAAATTGGTAGCAGTTCGCTCCGCCGTACGTTGGTTCCCAAGACAATCATCATCAATGGACGCACGATCAAAGCAAAAAATGCTATTCGTAGAATTTGGTTCATTGGTGGTAAAAGTAATGAATGAAATGGAAAAATAGTGGCGCTGTAAAGATCAGATTGCCCACGCGGTCGAGCACACCGCCGTGACCAGGAAGCGTTGCGCCAAAGTTTTTGATTTTCAAGTCTCGTTTTAGTGCAGAAATGCAAAGTTCGCCTGCGAAACCCATGGCAGCGATCATGCATCCAGCGAATACTGAGTGAGTAAGGTCCATCGGAGTGAGCAAAGGGCCAACAAAACCTGCAAGGCAGGTTGTTAAAGTGATACCGCCGATCAAACCTGCATACGTCTTTCTTGGGGCGATGTTGGGAGATACCTGCTTTTTGCCAAAGGGTCTGCCCGATGCGTATTGGAAGATGTCATTTGTTTCAGCCATGATGATCAGGAAAATGAGTAAGCCCGGCCCCGGGGCCTGTACAGCCGTATTCATTGCACCAACGGCTCCTATGGCCCCATCTTGTTTCAAGGGGGTGGTTAGCAGGTAGGCAGTGTGTGACAGGCTGTAAACCGTGATCATGAGCGCCCAAAGCAATGTTCCTGCCGCTTTCTGAAAACCATCACCTTCACCAATCATCCACATTCGTGTCGGTAACCACGCGAACATGATGACCGGAATGAACACGAGGAACATTTGGTAGTGGTCATTCGTCGCAAAATAATATTGTGGAATCACTGATAAATAAGCATAAAAAAGAACTCGGCGGTCGGCGCGTCTTGTGGGCGACATTGAAAGAAACTCTTTCAACGCGAAGAAACTGATCAATCCAAAGAATATGACGCCACCATTCGGAGAGACGCACAGTGCGAGCGAAAAGAGCCCTGCCAATGACCACCATGTTCGGATGCGATGGCGGATCAAGCTGTCGTCGTAGCCAGGGTAGTAACGCATCTTGATAAACAGCATGCAGTTTGAAACTGCAAGCATAGCAAAAATTATGAGCAGCGTTATGCGGATTTCCCAAGCAAGGTGGCTCATCGTTTTGCTGTTAGTCCGAAATCGAGTTCGAGAAAAGTTTGCAAGGCAGTAGCTGTTTCAAGTCAACCATCAAAGGGCTTGTGAACCTTTCAGCCATTCAAGCCACGTCCTACTCGCTTCGCTCAGAAATGCTATCCAGTTTTATAGTGGAATGACGTGCCGTTCCATCTGCTGATGGGCGGCCTTCTGATGGGCAGCGGTCCCCGATCCGTGGCGATCATCATAACAATCCCAACTGCCGTCTGTCACAGCATCCGAGAGGGAATCCAATGTCCTTTCGGCCAAGGTAGGATTTTTTCAGATCTTTGCCATGAGGAATTCTATGCTTGCAAATCGGTCGGTTGTTATTGCGAGAAGAGGAAAGAAAAAAAATCACAGAATCACGATGTTTTCTTGCTGTGAATTTCGATTTTCCCAGATGCTATGAAGCTTGTCTGACTGTTTCTGTGCATTCTCCGGTTTGGCGTTGTGGTACCCATGAGAGATTTCGTACCGTCGCGCCAACAACAGAGATGTTCTTCCGGGAAAGCGTGACTCCGGAGAGCACTGATGCATGTCAATTGCAAGCGAGGCAGGGATGTACGCCGCAACTCATAGATTTTTGACTTGGATGATGATCCTCATTACCACAATCGCGTTAGGGTGCCGAGGTGCACAGAAATTTGGACGCAATCTTCAGGTACGGACGAGTAATGATGTCGAGGTAGCGGAGCTTGATTCTCCTGAGCAACGGCTAGCGACTTCCGCCCGTGATGGCAGCAAAATTGATCAGGCCGGCGAAGTCGAATTGAGAGGTGCAAGGAATTTAGAGACGCGTTCAGCCTCTTTAAAGAGTCCATCTGACGCAAAGAAAACAGAAGCATCCGCCGCTTCCACCATGGTGGAAGAAGATTTGGATAACGCTATTGAGACAACAACGCCGCAACCTGCGGATGTGGCAGCTGATACAAAATCCACCGAAACCCAAAATGTTTCCGTTCCATCTGCGAAAGACGCACAACTGTCAGAGGCTGCAGAGGTCATCGCAAAAATAAATAACTTGCCCGCGGCGGAACGTGAGCGGCTTCGGCAGCAGTTGAAGAGCGAAATCATTGCTACGGACCAAACTACACAGCCCAATCCAATTGATTTGGCATCGGGGGCGATGGATCGATTGCCGATGTTGCCACCATCGCGAGATTCGGTTCCAGAGATTACTCCCGCTCGCATTGGCGTTGGGTTCGAGCAGAATCCAGCTGAAAAAACAGCAGGTGTTTCAGCGTCTTTGAGGGATGTGAACCCAGTTGCGTTGACCGAACAGGAAAAAGACGCCGTCGCACAAAAGCTTCTTCAGAGTCACGGAAATATTGCTAATGCAGGCGGCGAGGAAGACTTGGATCGCACGATAGTGCGAACGGCTAGCGCCACCCAAAATCAGGCAGCTCACAGCAGGATTGTGCAGGCTTTCTCGCCTGAGCTTTTGTCGGAATTATCCGAAGATGTGCTTTACGATGCTTTGGCTCAACAACTTAACAAAGCTCCCGTTAGCGAGGAGCCTGCAGAACGGACAGCCCGCTTGATCCGTTTGCGACACTTGCTAGTGCTTTCGGGCGATCCCGACGCAGCAGTCGAAAAAATCAGTGGTTTGTCGGAAGCTGAACAGGAGTTTCTTCGGCACCAACTTTTGGGACTTTGGACAATCATCGATCCCGAAGGGCATCCAACCTCACCAAGCCGGCGATTTACTTCTGCCGTACCCCAGATTCGTGAAGCAGCCAAGTTCGCCGCAGCAGCGACAGATGCACTCGAGGTAAGGTCTTTGGCGTTCTGCACTGACATTCAGTCTTATGGGCAATTTAAACGATTCGAAGGCAATCGTTTCGATGCTGGACAACAGGTCATTCTGTATTGTGAAATCGATAACTTTACGGCCAAACGTGTGGACGAAGGTTTTGAGACACATTTGCAGGGAAGCTACGACATTTACGATTCCGAGAATCGTAAAGTACTTAGTCAGCTATTACCGGGAGATCAGCAGGTCTCTACGAACTACTTGCGTGATTACTTTATCGCTTACCAGATGCTAATTCCACAAGAATTACCTGCTGGAACTTACAAGCTGCGACTCACGATGGAAGATCGTAATGGCAAGAAGTATGGTAACTCTGATATCCCGTTCGAAATTGCAAAATAGGCAATTCAGGAATCCAGCGGGATCGTGTCCATGATTTGATAAGTCGGCCCTGACTTGTCGAGGAAACTGGCGACTAGCTGCAGTGAATTTACCAGCATACCACCTAGGTGAGTTTCCTCTTCCGCGGCAAGACGTTCCATCACATCACTGTTGGCCAGTCGCGATGTGCTACGTGTGCGTCCAAGTGTTAGGTGGGGAATGTAATCCCTGGGTTCTTGTTTGAACCCAAGCTCAGCAAGAGATGTTTCTAGTCGAGATACGATTCTGGTGAGTGACCCCGATGCATCGTTGATCCCTGCGTATAGAATGCGAGGCCGCTCAAGGCTCGGGAATCCACCTGTGCCAGCAAAATCGAGGTGAAAAGGCGAGTGATCGGAGCAGACCCTTTGGATCACTTTGCAGACGGCGGGGACCTCGGTGTTGTCCACGTCACCAAGGAACTTCAGAGTCAAATGCAGATTGTCAGTGGGAACCCACTTGATGCCATCGTTTGCTTGACGAAGTCGCTGCAGCATCCGGGCTGAATTTCGGTCGACATCGGGTGCGAGCCGAATAGCGATAAATGATCGAATGTTTTTCATGTTGCCAATCGTACACGGAAATATGTCTGAGTTTGAGCCACCGCCCTTTGATCCTCATCCCTTTTTCAGGGGTGGCCACCTACAGACCATTGCGGCAACCCGCGAAGTGTCATCAGATCTGCTCAGCCCCATTCAGCACGTCGTTTCGGTATCAGACGGCGATTCGATCGTTTTACACGAGGATTGTCCAAGTGATTGGGTGCCTGGTGGTCGGTCAATTTTACTGGTGCATGGTCTCTCGGGATGTCATTCGGCCCCCTACATGCTTCGTTTGGCGGAACGTTTTTTGAAATTAGGTTCACGCGTTTTCCGAATGGACATGCGTGGATGTGGAGCGGCACGCCCACTCGCACGCAATCTGGCTCATGCCGGTCGTAGCGACGATGTCGTTTCGGCACTCGACGTCATTGCTGCCAAGTCTCAGGAGGGACCGATGCTGGCGATTGGTGTTTCGCTAGGGGCGGGACAACTACTGCGGGCGGTGGGGCGAATCGGATGTGGTGTTGCGATCAGGCCATTGTGGTTTGAGCGTTTGGAGCGTATTTCTGTGGTGGCACCACCATTAGATTTGAGGCGTTGTAGCGTCAACATGCAACGTTGGTCATTGCGACCCTATAACTACTATTTCATTCGCGCACTTCTGGGAAGCGTGCCGCCAGGTGTTCATCAACGTCTTGAATTCCAAAACGCCATGTCGGAGAGACGGCCGAGGACCTTGTGGGAATTGGATGACCGCATCACTGCACCGCTGAGTGACTTTGATGGCGCAGAAGACTACTATGAACAGTCCTCTGCCTGCCATGTAGCAAGGTTCAACCCTGTGCCAACACTTGTCTTGGCAGCAGCAGATGATCCTATCGTTCCCGTCGGTTGTTTTACTGACAATCCCGAACTGTGGCCACAGGCGACGCGTTTGTTCATCACTAATACGGGTGGTCACATGGGGTTCTTGGATCGTCGTCGAAAGTGCTGGATTGACGAAGCCTTATTGACTTGGTTCTCAGCCTGATTTTATCGCCGTCTGCAGCAGATAGTCACGTCGTTTGTTATTTTGTCGTCCAGATCGGATCGGGGACCATCTGGTCAGCAACGTCAGAGCCCTGATCCGCGCGCCCGCTACCAGCCATGCCACTGATGATTTCGACGGTCATGTCGTGATCACATGTGATTTGGCAGCTAAGTCTGACTCCAGGGTCGGAGATTTCACGAATACTTAAGGTGTCTTTCTCTGCCTGCGTGATCTTTTCTGGTTCTCCATCAATGAACTTGATGCGACAGGATGTGCACTTTGATTGGCCACCACAGGCATGAAGTTGGTCCGTGCCTGCGTCATCTACTAATGCTTTCACAAGTCGTTTGCCAGCGGTGATCTCATATTCACCCACTCCTTGAACGCTTAACTTTGGCATGTCATCAGTCTCCGGATTCGCTTCGAATTGATTTGTATGAAAAAGCTTGCTGTACGGAACCGAGCGAGCGTGGTGGTTTTCCCGTCAAACGTGTTGGTTCATGGAGTACAACAAACTGCAAAGAAGGATAGTGTCTCTGGTAACTGTTGTGCAAGCAGATCTGATATGCGGTAGATGAGCTTTCAGGCGTGTCAGGAATTCAGGGTGCCGTGGAGGAGCCAGAGAGTTACTTGGAATTAGCTGCCGGTTGAGCCTTGGAGATTCCTTGCAGCATTTGCTGGGCTTCGTGACGTACACGCATAAGTTCAAGTTTTTTTTCTGCAGCACTGACTGCCATCTTTTGTTGAATGAAAGTCTCTGATGTATTGAGGCCTCTGGCGATCAGGCGTTGTTGCAGTTCAACTTTTTTGCTCATTTGCAGCAATGCAAGTTCTGCTTCAATCACGTCGAGTTCGCATAAAAGCAACTTTTCTTTTTGGGTTGCTTGCGTGATTGTGAATTGGCTTTCCGCGCGGGCTAACGACAGTTCTGCCGCCGCGATTTCAACTTGGCTTGGCTTGGTTGGTCGCTGGAGGAGTTCATTGCGTTCTGCCATCGCAAGATTTAAGGCCGCTCGCGCCTCCTTGACGTTGATGCCAGCGTATGGCCTTGGAGATAGCAGCGTTCTTTCAAGTCGTGAGATCCGTGTGGCAAGATTGGAGGTGGTTGTTGCCACACCAAGCATAGCTGATCCGCGTTGAACAGCTTCGTCTTGGATCTTGTTTTCAATCCGGATTCGATTTCGGCGAGTTGTTTCTGACTCTGTTCGGGTTTGCCCTGAGCACATGGTGCCTTGATTTGCAAAAAACAACATTGCTAATCCGTGGAATATGACAAGTGAGTGGGGGCGTTTGGATGTAGATCGCATTTTGGTGTCAGCTCTCCAAAGTGTTCTCGGTAAATCGGTTGCTTCGAAAACTATTGGAGCAGGTTTTTGGGACGTGTCGAGTATTTGTAGCAGGCTTCGCATCTTGATGGCCGAGTTAGCTGGGCCATGCAGCCACACATGAGCTAAGATATGTATTTGACTTTGACACCTTCTATTCCCGTCTGAAATGAGTGTGATTCATGGATCGGCGACAATTCTCGGTTACAACTTTGTCTCTTCTTGGAGCTGCTGCAAACTGTGCGGGCGAGCCATTGGAAAACGGAGATGACTCATGTTCTGTCGCTGTGATCGGACACACGGGACGTGGTGATTATGGGCACGGTTTGGATACCGTTTGGCGTCATCTATCTAAAACAAACGTTGCATGCGTCGCCGATGCAGATGCAAACGGGCTCGCTCGGGAATTGGTCAAACTTCGTTTGGATTCGGTGCAGGGATATTCAGATTATCGACTCATGCTCCGTGAAGTGCAGCCCGACATTGTTGCGATTTGTCCCCGGCACGTTGACCAACATCGTGATATGATTCTTGCCGCCGTGAATGCGGGGGCCAAGGGAATTTATGTTGAGAAGCCTTTTGTCCAAACCCTGAAACAACTGGATGAAGTTGTCAAAGCGTGTCGCGAGCGGGGTACTAAATTGGCGGTTGCTCATCGGAACCGGTATCACCCTGTTTTGCAGACGATTGACGGATTGCTTCGTGATGGACAAATCGGGCGTCTCTTGGAAATTCGGGGGCGAGGTAAGGGTGATGGTCGTGGGGGCGCCGAAGATCTTTGGGTTTTGGGTTCACATGTATTGAATTTGATGTCCTACTTTGGTGGAGCACCGGAAACCTGTTCTGCGACTTTGTACCGTAAGGGACGCCGGGTTGTGAAAGAGGATCGAGTGGTTGGCGGTGAGGGGCTTGGTTGGTTGGCGGGCGATGAGTTGCACGCCACGTACAGATTTGCGAGGGGGGTTACCGGGTATTTTGATTCCGTCGCAAACGATGGAACACAGAATCAGGGTTTCGGTTTGAGTCTGATTGGAAGTCAGGGGAGGATCCAGATTTGGTGCGACGATTCGCCACTTGCAAGGATTTTTCCCGGCAATCCCTTCGGGTCTGCCGCCTCAAGCAAAGAAGGACTTCCGATTTCTACCGCAGGTGTCGGGAAAATTGAGCCCATGCACGGCCTGCACAAAAGGCTCTACCAACATATTATCCCAGTGGAGGATTTGTTGGATTCGATTCGTGGCGATCGTGATCCTATTTGTGGGCTCGAGGACGCAGGAGCGACCGTCGAAATGATTTGTGGGGTTTTCGAATCCCATCGTCTGGGGCGAACGGTTAAGTTTCCGCTGGTGCAAAGGGAGCATCCGCTGGCGAAATTCGGCTGAGACCATTGTTTCTTTGGATTCTGTTGGCGTGAAGAACTGTCCTGAATCGTCGGTTAAAGCACGAGAAGAGGGCCATGGCTGACCGCGTTTTTACGCGAAGAAGGCTTCCCCACATCTTCGCGAAAAAACAGACTCATGGTAAACTCTGTGATTACCCCTCGAGGCAATTCCGTTGCGTTTTTGCCATGAGTACCCGAGTCCAAAAATCGGGTGTTGAGGGTGATTAGAGGGCGCTGCCGGCCCTCCGAGATTCTAATATGCAGTGGATAGCACAGTATGGATTTGATGTCCGATGAAGCGATTGGTGCCCTCGGTCTTCTGGTTGCAGAGGCTGCAGAAAAACTGGTCGATTCTCATGATGAGTCGCTCGATAAAAGAGCGGCGATGATGGTTGTTGATTCCCCAACTTTCAATAATGACGACGGACGAATGCAGTTTGCGTTCAAGGTGAAAGGTAATCGTCAGCAGCCGATTCCCGCGTCAATTGAAGTGATGCCTGAACCGCAGGGCGAAGACGAAGACTTTGACTACTCGCCCCTGAGCGTTGCTCTCAACGCAACGCCAAAGTGTGTCTGTGCGGAATTTAAAACTGATCAGAGGTGTCCACATACGCTTGCGATTTCGTGGTGGTTGCAAGAGCAGTTGGGACGACGCTCGATCAATGAGGTGTTTGAGTTCTTGGGGGAACTTGAAGTGGACGCAGTGGCTGCCGGGCGCCAGCTGGTGAATGAGGTTTTGGGGTTGGCAGGAGATGCGAATCAGCCACGTGAAACTGAGGACACAAGGTTGCAGTGGCGTATTGGTCTTTCCAGTTCGAGATACTATTGCCCGATTTCGATCACGCCCTATGAACAGCGACCTCGCAAAAATGGCAAGGGTTGGACGAAGGGAAAAGAAGTTCGAAGTTTTGATTTGCTGCGACGCGATTTCTCAGCCAATCCACTCGATGGAAAAATTGCTGCTCTTGTAGCTAACCCCAGTTACTCATTTGATGACGAGCATTTTGGTGAATTTCAGGCAATCAACGCACTGGCAGGCCATGCGGTGGTTGCGTGGGATGATGCAAAAGCGACTTCACTGCAGGTTCACTCTGCCGAGCTTGTGCTTACGTTGGAACCCGTCGAGTTTGAAGAAGCAGTCAAGCAAACGAAACAAACAGATCAACAGGAAGAAATTGAACGACAGACGCTTTTTCGCCCTAAGATTCACGTCAATGGAATCACTGTGAATTTGGCGGAATGTAAGACCGTCCTCGGACATGCGAGTCCCGTGGAGCCAATGGTGGTGATTGCTGATCAGAAACATCACCGGTTAATCGCCTGCACATTGCGTGACCCTCGGGCGGTAAAACTGATCCAGCACCTACTGCGCAGCGACTTCAAGGAAGTTCTGCTGGACAATGAAACGGCCGCGAAATTTTCTGTGGGAAGCAGCACCGTGGATTCCATGATCCGTGTGGATTTGCCCGATGAGCTGGCTGGACCAATCCTTCCAATCGAAGCGGAACTGGTCTTTGAATTGCGTCCAAGGCTCGGTGCAGGCTTACATGTCGCTCTGATGATGCATGAAGATCGCTTTCGAGAATTACTTGTTCCTGGTCAAAAACCGGATGTCGTTTCGTGCTTGCTCGAGTCTGGGCCAGTGCGTCTGCAGCGTGACTTAGATGTTGAAAGGCAGCGAATTCAGCAAGTCGTCGACAACTTTGGTTTACAGGATCTTTCCAGTGATGGCCTCTACCACTGGGTAGCGGAAACGGATGACCTGGCATTGGACCTTCTGGCCAGGCTTTACGGCGGGGGCGATGCCACGCCACGCATCATCTGGCCTGAAGGTGAATCGCTGCGAGTCCGTGGTGAAATCACCCCCTCGGCACTTAAAGTACAAATCGATGATGGTCGTGATTGGTTTGGGCTCACGGGGTCCATTTCGCTGGACGGTCGGGAAGTCCCGTTGGAGCAGTTGTTACAGGCAGTCAGGGACAATCGATCGCTGGTTCAAGTGGGTGATCGTGAGTTTGCCCGGATCAGCGAAGCCTTCCGGCGACGGTTGCAGCAATTGGGAGATACGGTCGTTTCTGAACGTGGCAATTTGAAAGTTGCGGACGCTGCGGTCCCCGCAGTGCAGGAATTGATCGGGACCGACGTGCCACTCGAAGCTACTGCGCGTTGGCATGATTCTCTGCAAAGATTGGAGTCACTTGCTGATTGGAGTCCAGAAAAGCCAAAAGATTTGGATGCAACGCTAAGGGATTACCAGTTGGACGGTTTTCAATGGCTCGCGCGTCTCAGTGTCTGGGGTGTTGGTGGGGTGCTTGCCGATGATATGGGCCTTGGGAAAACAGTGCAGGCACTTGGCGTCCTGCTTGAGCGTGGTAGCGGTGGTCCAGCCTTAGTCGTCGCGCCCACGAGTGTGGGAGATAACTGGGTTAGGGAAACTGAAAAATTTACTCCAGGTTTAAGAGCATTGTTGTACCGAGATTCAGATCGGGCGGCTTTGATCGAGGCAGCAGGCGAAAATGATCTTGTAATCGTTAGTTACCAACTGTTGCAGCGTGATGCGAAACGATTTGCTTCACGCGCTTGGCACACGCTTGTTCTCGATGAAGCTCAATTTATTAAAAATTCGCAGACCAAAACTTCCCAGGCAGTGAGGCAGCTTGAAGCCGATTGGCGAATTGGACTGTCCGGAACACCTCTTGAAAATCATCTTGGTGAACTGTGGAGTTTGTTTCGCACGCTCAGCCCCGGTTTGCTTGGATCTTGGGAAAGGTTTCGAACTCGATTTGCTGATCCAATCGAACGACATAAAGATGACGAGCGACGTCAATCACTGGCTCGTTTGGTTCGGCCATTCATTTTGCGCAGAACCAAGGATACCGTTCTGAAAGAACTGCCACCTCGAACCGAAATTACATTGAAAGCCGAATTTAGCCCTGCCGAGCGAAAACGTTACGAAGATACGCGTTTGGCAGCACTTGCCGAGTTAAGTGGTGCTGGAGAGGACGCGCAACAGGCCGGGCAGAAGCGCATACGAACGTTGGCGTGGTTGACTCGTTTGAGGCAGCTCGCCTGTCATCCGCGTTTGGTCGATGCGGGCTGGGCGAAGAGTTCAGCCAAATTAGATTTGCTGATGTCGTTGGTTGAAGAACTCCGTGAGGGTGACCATCGAGCTCTGGTCTTCAGTCAATTTGTGAAGCATCTGTCAGTGATCCGTGAAAGGCTGGATGAGTTGGGAGTCACTTATCAGTATCTGGACGGCTCGACGCCGGCAAAAGAACGTCAGCGAAGAGTTGACGCATTCCAGGCGGGAGAAGGAGAGTTGTTCTTGATCTCGCTCAAGGCAGGGGGAACAGGTTTGAACCTAACAGGAGCTGATTACGTGATCCATTTGGATCCGTGGTGGAATCCAGCTGTGGAAGACCAAGCGACAGACCGTGCTCATCGAATTGGGCAGGAAAGGCCAGTGACTGTCTATCGACTCGTAGCCGAGGGGACGATTGAGGAGCAGATTCTAGCTCTACACGCTGATAAGCGTGAACTTGTAGCTGGTGTGCTTGATGGTACCGATCGGGCAGCAAAAATGAACACGGATGATTTGATTCAGCTGATCAAAGAGGGGGCTGCTTCTTAGCTACCGCCCCGTATTTTACGGGTGAAAATAAAAAAAGTGATCCTTTGACCAGACTTGTCTTGGCTAGCGCGGATACTACAAATGTCAGGCGAGTCGCACTGGATTACTTCTCTTGTGGTCGCTTGGAACACAGGGTACTATAGAAATGTTCACTACTGAGATGCCCTTCGGGAAAGGGGGTCGTCTACCACAAAGTAGTGGTCTTCACACATTGGCATACGGAAGGGATGAAAGAATGGCAAAGAAGGCAAAGGCATCGTCAAAGAGCAAAATTGATCCAGGTTTGAAAGCTGTTCTGGAGCGCGAACCGGGTTTGAAGACCACCTTGGAGCAGATCGACAAAACCTTCGGTGACGGTGCGATCATGCCTTTGGGTGCATCGCAGCATCTGCAAATTGATGGTATCCAGACAGGTAGTCTCAGTCTCGACATGGCTTTGGGTGGGCAAGGGATTCCTCGGGGAAGAATGATTGAAGTCTTCGGTCCGGAGTCCAGCGGAAAGACAACGCTGGCATTGCATATTGGCGCCGAAGCGCAAAAAAAGGGCGGCATTGCTGCGATTATCGACGCGGAGCATGCGTTCGATCCCAGTTGGGCGAAAAAACTGGGGGTCGAACTGGATACTTTATTGGTAAGTCAGCCAAGTAGCGGAGAAGAGGCCATGCAGATCTGCGAGATGCTGGTAAAGAGTAATGCGGTAGATGTCATTATCATTGACTCGGTTGCTGCTCTGGTTCCCAAGAAAGAACTTGAGGGTGAGATCGGTGATAGCCACGTCGGGTTGCAGGCAAGGCTGATGAGTCAGTCCATGAGAAAATTGACCGGAGCAATTGCTAAAAGTAAGTGCGCGGTTGTCTTCATCAACCAGATCCGAGAAAAAGTAGGAGTCATGTTTGGAAGTCCTGAAACGACTCCCGGTGGACGCGCTCTGAAGTTTTACTGTTCCTGTCGAATCGATGTGCGCCGCATCGGTGCATTGAAAGATGGTGAGGAGCAGGTTGGTCAGCGAGTGAAGGCGAAAATTGTGAAAAACAAGGTTGCACCACCTTTCCGAATTGCCGAATTCGACATGATGCATAGTAACGGCATCAGTTATGAAGGTGATTTGCTGGATTTGGGAACCACCCACAAGGTGGTCAACCGCAGCGGATCGTGGTTCAAGTATGGTGAAACTTATTTGGGGCAGGGAAAAGAGAAAGCTCGTAACTTCCTAATCGAAAATCCTGATGTTGCCGCAGAGATCAAAGAACTTGTGATGCAAGCAGGAGGCTTTGCGGCTCCCGCGGATGAACTGCAGGCCTCAGAAGAGGCTGAGGCGGCCAAAGGGCAAGAAGTGCCCAACAGTTGATCTATCAGCCTCGCTCTCCAAGTCAGGGAAGCACGGGTTTTGATTTTCGAGTAGTATTGCATGAATCAGCGGCTTTTATGAGCCGCTGATTCTTTTAAGTTATCAGTGACATAATTTGAGACTGTCTTGATCGTGACACGTTGGCAAGGGTTCTTGACTGGCGAAGACGGTGGCTGCAAACGGCTGCTGGTGTTCTTGGTGCTTCCTTCTTTATTGCTCGGGATTTCGGCGGGCTGCGACGATGGTGATTCAAGCACGAAAGCTTTGAGCATTCCCGAGTCGGTGGAGGTTAATTACGTTGCCGCTGCTCAACAGCAGATGAATCGTGGCAATTGGGATGCGGCTACCGAGCTCGCCTATCGAGCCTTAGTGGAGTCGCCACAAAATTTGAGTGCGACGATCGTTGCTGCGGAAGCCGAGGCAGCACGAGGAAATCCCCAGGTTGCGATCGATTTGCTGAGTCCCGTCGACCTGGGAGCACAACAAGGACCGCAGGTATCAGAATTACTTGTTCAACAGTGCTTGGCATTAAACGCTCCTTGGGAAGCAGCAGACGCATTGTTGAGGGCGTTGACTTTCTATCCCCAGCAGGGCCGTTGGCGGGTTCAGGCTTGGACTCTCCTTAATCGATGCGGGCGAAGGCAGGAAGCATCTGTTCAAGCCGAATGGTTGTGTCGTGCCGGGAAAGCGAATCGTCAGCAACTTGAGTCGCTGGTTGCACGTACGTTTGCTTATCCTATGCCTGGCGTTGCGAGCGTCTCGGAAAAAGACTTTTCTTTGGGGCTGGGAAAAGCACGCTGGTACTTCAGTTCGCAGAAATATCGAAAAGCAATTGATCAGCTTCGGCACGTTGAATTTGGTAAGCATGCGTCGCACCCAGCATCGTTGGCTTTGGAGGGTCGGCTGTTAACTGAGTTGCAGCAATTCGATCAGGTACCAGAATGGTTTTCGAGGTGTGATGCAAATGCTCATAGATTCAATGATTATTGGGCAGCACTAGGTACCTACCTGTTTGATCAGAGAGAGTACAGCGGATCCATTGTTGCCCTTCTGCGAGCAATTGCATTGGATCCTACGGATCGTATGTCAGTTCAGCGAATGTCACGGGGGCTGGCAGCTTTGGAACGAGCTGAGGACAGCAATCAATTTCGGTATCGTGGAACCCAGTTGGCAAACTGCGAGCAGAGTCTTAAAAAGCTGGGAGACCCGTCTGAAGTAGCGGCTAGTGTCAGGAAACTGCAGGGTTTGTTTCTCGAATTGGGGCGGCCATTCGAAGCGATAGGCTGGACACTCCTGGCAACGACTTCACCACAACAGAAGTTGCTTGTCGATCAGCAAAGACAAACACTACTTCAGAGACCGGAAACTGTGAAAATGGCATCTGTGTCTGGCATGTTGGGTTTGCAGCTTGGGGAGCTCGGAGACTTGAGAAATATTGAAACATTGATGGGTAGAAACCAGAAGCAGTTCAAGCTCGATAATGAGTCGATCAGGATTGAAGCTTCACCGTGGCTCAGTGATGTTTCGGAAAAGGTCGGGCTGAGGTTTCAGTGGTATCAGGATTTTGAGGTGAATCCAGAATCAATACCAATCCATGAGTCGCTTGGCGGTGGCATTGGAATCTTGGATTATGATCTTGATGGCTGGCCGGATCTGTATCTCGCTCAGGGTTCTGGTGAACCGCCTTCCGGGCAATGCACACGCTCAAACAAGCTATTCGTGAACAAGGAGGGTTCGTTCATAGATTTAACTTCATGGGCGGAAGTGTCAGATTACAACTACTCATCCGGAATCGCTGTTGGCGATGTGAATCAGGATGGATTTCCTGATCTATTATTGGGTGCATTGGGGCGAAACCGGTTGTTGATCAACAACGGCGATGGCACTTTTGCGGATGCGACCAACCAACTTGGTCTGCGAGAAGATCGATTTACTTCTTCAATGGCAATCGGTGACCTTGATGGTGATACGCTGCCCGATATTTATGAAGTCAATTACGTAGAGATGGACGGTGGATTTGATCTCCCAGAAAAAGGGCCCGGGGGACGGGAATTATTACCATCGCCATTACTTCACTATCCCGATGCAGATCGTTGGCTGGAAAGTAGTGGAGATGGAAGCTTCACACCACATTCAATTAGACGTGACGTTGCTGAGCCTGGAACTGGCCTTGGTATTGTGGTTACCGATTTTGATGGTGATGGACTGAATGAAATCTTTGTCGGTAATGATGTGCGTCCCAACCATTTTTTGTCAAACTTTGGGGGCGGGAAAATCGAAAATTCTGCTGATGCCAGTGGACTTGCCAATGGTTTTCAGGGTACGGCAAATGGTTGTATGGGGATCGCGACAGGTGACTTTAATCGTGACTTGAAAATTGATCTGCACGTGACGAACTACATCGATGAGGCAGCCAACTTGTACCTCCGCTCTGAAGGAAAAGGTTTCAGCGATCAGGCTGTGCGGTACGGCGTAGCTGAATTGAGCCTGCGGAATGTTGGATTCGGTACCAAAGCGGTTGACTTTGACCGAAACGGCTGGTTGGATCTGGCTGTGGTCAATGGTCACATTTTTGATCTAACAATCGCTGGGCACCCATTTCGGATGTTGCCACAAATCATGATGAATGTGGGGAGAACGTTCGAAGCCTGTGAAGTCAATTCTGATGGTGATTATTGGCACACGCCTGCGTTGGGTAGGACGATGGCTAAGTTGGATTTCAACCGGGATGGTGCCGTTGACCTGGCTGTTGGGCACTTGGATCAGCCGTTTGCTTTGTTGGAGAATCAAACGCAAGCAAAGCACCCGTGGATTCAGCTTCGGCTTGTTGCAACAAAATCTGAACGGAATGCTGTTGGGGCACGTATTGAAGTGGTCACAAACCAAGGATCTTTTGCGCAGTGGGTGACTTCGGGGGACGGGTATCTATGCAGCGATGAACCGGTCATCGACTTTGGACTGGGAACTGAGGCTGAGATCCGACAGATTGTGGTGGATTGGCCTTCGGGAGAGCGTCAGGTGTTGAAAGGTGTGGCGGTTAACCAGCGATATTTGTTGATTGAGAACCAGAATCGAGTTTATTCCTGCTGGTAATCACACATTTTTGGCATGTCTTGTGGGACGGCAGGCCATGGACATGCGAGCCTTAAAATTGTTCATATGCAATTTTCGTATTGTTCCACTGGCCAATTCGATACTCTGAAAACGGGTGAGTTGCCGTGGTCACTTGGGTTAAAGTACTGCGGGCCCTGCCCGATTGGGTGTGTAGTGGTCCGTAACGCAAGAGCCTTGAAAAGCGCTGTCAGGGAAACTGCTACAATCCTTCATGAGGTCTTTTCCATGAGTCCAGTTAAATCTCGCCCGTGCCACTGCAGGATTGCGACAGAAGGATGATCATGTGCACTGCTGTACTGGATAGGTTCTTAAAAGGAAAGTTGATGCTGCCATCGATGCGATGCGAGGATTCGTTGGTGGTTTTAATTGTCGGGTTTTGTCTGATCATCGCGGTGGGCTGTGGACAGCAAGACGAAGCTGTGACCTCTGAAGCAGCGAATGCAAAAGACAACAGCGGGACGCGTGAGGTTGATTATCTCGCTGAGGCGAAGCGACTGTTAGGCAACCATGAATATGAAGCAGCTGCAGAATTTTCGGGAAAGGCTTTGTTGCAGGATCCCGAGGATAGTGACACCACCTTGGTGGCAAGTGAGATTGAAGCCGCGAGGGGAAATGTTGAAGTAGCTATAGAGTTGGCCAATTCAATTCCGATTGATTCCCAGTGGGGGCAGCGAGCCGTAAATCTGCGATGGAGAGCCTTGACTAAATTGGGACGTCCCTCGGATGCAGCGGATCTGTTGTTGAGAGCGATGCAAAAGTATCGGGGTGTCGAGAATTGGCATCATGTGTGCTGGCAGCTATTGAACCGTGTTGGCCGTCGCGAGGAAGCGTCGCGGCAGGCGGAAATGCTTTGTCAGGCAGGTGTAGCAACTCAAAGCGAGATGCTGTCGTTGGTGCGGCGCGCCGAGTCTTTCCCCACACTCTTGAAAGACGGTGAAAAACCATCGCTTTTTTTTGACCCAGGCCTGGGTATGGCTCGATGGCATTTTACGAATCAGGAATATCGCAAAGCACTAAAAGAGCTTGATGATGAGCAGGAAGCTGGTTTTCGAAACCCAGCAGCGAAAGCCCTTTATGGTCGTCTGCTGGCTGAGACACAGGCGTTTGATGAGTTGCCAAATTGGCACGCAAGTCAAAGCGAAAAAATGAAAGCTTTCGGTGATTATTGGGTCGCTCTTGGAACTTACTTTTTCGATAAGAGGCAATATCCTGCCTCCGCTCATGCACTGCTTCAGGCGGTTTATCGTAACCCCAGCGATCGAGTCGCTTTTCAGCGACTGGCGAAGGTCTTTGATGCCTTGGGTCGTGCAGAGGACGCTGCACAATTCCGTGCACGGGGGATCCGGGTATCTGATACTGAATTCACTGCTGAGGAAATTTACAAATCGGACACGGATCTGGCAGCGCGAAAGAGAATGCCGCGTTACATGCTCGACTTGGGAAGGCCGTTCGAAACACTTCAGTGGAATCAGATGTTGCTGCCCCCTGATGCATCTCAGCAACAGGCTGTAATCGCACAGCAACGGAACAGTTTTCTTGGCAATGCCGAGGTGATTGACATGGCTGCTCAATCTGCCTTGTCAGGGAATGATCCCAAGGCGTTTTCAATCGTCGAGGCCCTACAGTCCTTGGTGACTCATTCAAAGACAGATGCTTCCGTGGTCGACGTAGATGCTACGCCACTCGCGGTGCCGAAGTTGAGCGATGTTGCCAAGCAGACGGGGCTGGAATTCTCCTGGTACAAAGACACTGAAATTGACTTGAAATCCATTCCAATTCATGAGTCCATTGGAGGTGGGATTGGCATTCTGGACTACGATCTGGACGGATGGCCAGATGTTTATCTTGGGCAGGGTTCTGGAGAGCCGCCCACGAATGCATGCACGCGTTCCAACATGCTCATTAGAAATCTCGCTGGTACATTCGATGAGGTAACGGCGTCGGCGAATGCTTCTGACTTCAATTACACGTCCGGTGTTTCCGCCGGTGATGTGAATCAGGATGGCTTTGTTGATTTGTTCATTGGAAGCCTCGGGCACAATCGATTGTTGATCAATAATGGTGATGGCTCTTTTCGAGATGCCACTGGGGACCTCGGTGAAGTTGAAGATCAGTTTACTACTTCCCTTGCGGTTGCAGATATCAATGGAGACGGTTTGCCCGATCTGTTTGAAGCGATCTACATCGAGATGAATGGGGCCTTCGAGTTGCCAAAAAAAGATGCAGATGGAAGAGAGTTGCAACCTTCGCCGCTCAAGCATTATGCAGAGTGCGATCGTTGGTACGAGAATCTTGGCGATGGACGGTTTCAGTCGCGGACAATCTCGAGAGAAGTGGCAAAGCCCGGCACTAGTCTTGGGCTTGTTGTGACAGATTTTAATGGTAACGGCGAGAATGAAATTTTCATCGGAAATGATGTTCGCGCTAATCATTTTCTAGTGCAGGTGGGGGACGATGAGTTCAGTAATGTGGCTGACATTCGAGGAGTAGCGAACGGGTTTAGCGGGGCTGCGAATGGTTGTATGGGAATCGCGCCGGGTGATTACAACCACGATGGGCAACTTGATCTATTCATTACCAACTTCTCGGAGGAGTCCGCAAACTTGTACCTTCAGCAGACAGGAAGTGGGTTTACTGATCTTGCCATCAGGTACGGTTTAGATTCGGTTAGTTTGCCGTTTGTCGGGTTTGGAACAAAGGCAATCGATCTGGATCGGAATGGTTGGTTGGATCTGTTGGTAACGAATGGGCATATTTTCGATATGACGTTCTATGGTGAAGATTATGAAATGGCGCCTCAATGTCTGATGGCACACGGAAACCGTTTCGAATTGTCGGAAGTTCAGGATGATTCCGGATATTGGACTGACACATATCTTGGGCGCGTGATGGCGGTGTTTGACTTTGATCGTGATGGAGATTTGGATGTGCTGGTGAATCATCTTGACAAACCACTGGCCTTGTTGCGTTCTGAGACAGAGACCGAAGGTCATTGGGTGCAGTTCGAATTGTCTGGCGTGATTAGTGAACGCGATGGGATCGGTGCTCGAGTGGTTGTGAAGACCACTGGTGGAGATCAGACCCAATGGGTAACCGCAGGGGATGGGTATTTCTGCAGTGATGAAGCAGTATTGGATTTTGGCTTGGGGCGACGTAGTGAAATCGAATCCGTGCAGATTCACTGGCCCTCTGGTGAGCTGCAAAGTTTCAAATCACCTGAGCCGGACCAGAGGTATCTGGTCGTTGAAGGTGATGCTGAAATCTATCAGCGTTAGATATTTTAGGCTTCCACTGGGTTTGGACTGTCAGTTCTGAGACTGAGTCAGATGGTTCTTGTGCGATCGATCATTTATGAAAAAAGTTAATCACCGAAGCTGTTCGACGACCCGTTGGATGCGCGCCTTTGCGTTCTTTGTGTCACCATTTTTTTTCCACTTGGGATGTACGCAACGTGCACAAGAGATTGGTACTTTCGAACCAGCGGAGGTGAATGCGTTGGCGGGATCAGCAGATGTGGGAACAGGTGATCCAAGGGAAAGTCCGGGGAATACGAACAACACATCCTCTTTGGATCGCGAAGGAACGCTGGAACAAGTCTCGCGTCTTGCTGCTTCCGGTGATTTTGAATCTGCACTGCCGTTGTTACAGCAACTGTTGTTGATTGATCCCAGCGATGTTGCTGTTCTATTTCAGATGGGGCTCATGCATGCGGGATGTGGAGAACTGCCGGAAGCTATCGACTGTCTTGCCGGTATACCTGAGGATCATCCAGAGGCAGGGATTCCAGCATTGGGTCAAGCCGCTGATTGGTGTGTCCAGTTAAAACAATTTGATAAAGCGATTGATCGTTACGAGCGTATCCTTGCCTGGGATCCAGACTTGACGCTTGCGAGGCGACAACTTGCCTATCTGCTGAATCGGAAGGGGCGGCGGCATGAGGCAGCTGTTCATGTCCGTGAACTTTGTAAAGCAGGAGATGTTCGCCAAGATGAACTGCAGTCACTGATTGTGCTTAGTGATGCAATGTTGAGTGAACCCACACAGGTTGCGGCAGGTGAAATCGATTACACGCCCATTGGTGAATCAGGTTCAGCAAGAAGACTCTTTACTGAGCGTCGGTACGCTGAGGCAGCGTCGGTTCTTCGTGAGTCAGTGGCTAACGGAAGCGTCCCGCCATCCATTGTTGCTTTGTATGGGCGGGCTGCTGCTGAGGCGCAGGATGACGTTGCATTCAAGTGGTGGTTTGGTAAGACCGACGACGCTGTGCGTGAATATGCCGAGTACTGGTCTGCGATTGGTACTTATCTTGCGAGCGAGAGGAAGTTTGCTGCCGCGACGCGGGCATTCCTCGAATCGCTGGATCGTGATCCTACTGACTTTATCACAATGAATCGATTGCTTCAAACTCTGAAAATGCAGGGAAAGTCGGATGACTACGCGAAATGGGAAGAGCGTTGGAAAGCAATGCATGAAATTCTGTTGGATAGCAACAAAATTTCGGATGCAAGAGGCCCGAACATAAAAGGGATTGAGGACTTGGCCTCCAGACTGAATGCGATTGATCGACGACTCGAAGCCGTTGTGTGGAAGTCACTCGAGGCGTACTATCGAAATGCACCTTCAGAAGCCTTGAAACACTGGAACTCGGAGCGACAGAAAATGGTCGCTGACAAGAGTGGCTTTCCTGATCAGAGTGTGCGCATTTGTGGCCTGTCTCTAGACACCTATCCTCTGCCAGACATTCAGCTGGACGAGAGTGAAGAGGCGAGCAGTATTGACGGTAACTTAGCCGAGACGATTGCTAGTCCTGCTGCATTCCGAAATATTGCAGACGAGGTGGGGTTGCAACATGCTTTTATGCTTGCGCCCGAGAAGATCGAGGCTGGGTTCGCGATGTACCATCAAGCAGGCGGTGGTGTCGCTGTGCTGGACTTTGATCGTGATGGTTTTGCTGACCTCTATTTTGCTCAAGGTGCTTCGGCTCCACCCGAATTTGTCTCCAGCGACGGCAATGTCCTGTTTCGCAATCTCGATTCAAAATTTGCAGATGTGACGAAATCTGCCTCTGTCGCAGATCGGCGATACACGATGGGGTGCACCGCTGGTGACTGGAATCAGGACGGGTTTTCCGACTTGATCACAGCGAATATTGGTACCAACTATTTGTGGATTAATAATGGTGATGGAACCTTCACCCAGTCGCCTTTGGAGGGTAGTGATTCGTTGGAAAGAATGCCAGCCTCAGTCGCAATGGCGGATTTGAACGCAGATAACTTGCCAGATATTTTTGAAGTGAATTACATTCAGGATTCAACGATTGGCCGCTTGCCGGAGAAGGACCTTGCAGGCGTTGTTGTCGAGGCAGTAGGGCCTGCAGATTTCGAAGCTTGCTCAGATCGTATTGGCCTGAATGATGGGAAGGGAAATGTTGCTTTTCGAAAAATCAGTGGCTCAGGAGCTGGATTGCATAAAGGGCTGGGGATTGTGATTGCCGACCTCGATGGACGGCCAGGCAACGATATCTTTGTCGGAAACGACAAGTCAGCGAATCAGCTTTGGATCCGTGATCCACTCGATGGCAAGTGGTCAGATATC
Source organism: Rhodopirellula sp. (assembly GCA_002689655.1). Lineage (GTDB taxonomy): Bacteria > Planctomycetota > Planctomycetia > Pirellulales > Pirellulaceae > Rubripirellula. The sequence goes on from NZHC01000066.1 coordinate 195,137, forward strand.
GCTGTCGTCAACGGGATCGCGCTTTCATCTGGTGGTGCGGGAACCGCCAGTATGGGAATTGCATGCGGTGACTTTGATAAAAATGCAATGCTGGATCTTCACATTGCTAACTTCCAAAATGAAAGCGTCTGTCTGTATCTGAACCGGGGTGATTTCTTTCAGGATCGTGCCAGTCAATATCGGCTTGGCGTGCCAACTCGGTCGGTGTTGGGATTTGGTTCACAGGCTCTCGACTATGACAACAATGGGCGGGTTGATATCGCTGTTGCAAATGGGCATATCGACAATTATCAAACGATGAGCGGGCCATTTCGGCAAATGGCTCAGTTGTTTTGTAATCTGGGGCCGCGATTTGAGTTGGTACCTGTGGCCGATGATACCGGTTATTGGACGCAGGCACATTTAGGGCGAGCGATGGCGAAACTCGATTTCGATCATGATGGGAAGACTGATCTCGTCGTGACACATCTGCGGGAAGCTTCTGCATTACTGAAGAATGAAACAGAAGATGCTGGTCATTGCTTGCAGTTGGAATTGGTTGGCAGCACCACAGAACGCGATGCAATTGGTGCCAGAGTCCAGATTGATTACGGTGATGATGTCTCGACGGAATTTCTCATTGCAGGCGATGGCTATCTTTGTCGTAACGAAGCGATGCTTGCCTTCGGGCTGGGAAGTGTTAGCCAAGTTGATCGGTTGACCATTGATTGGCCCAATGGGACACGGCAGGTCTTTCGTGATCTTGAGGCTGATCACCGTTGGCTGGTCGTTGAGGATCAACTTGAGCCATTTTCATTGTTCAAACACCATGGCCCGAAACGGTAGGAGTCACCTTAGTTGTAGAAATGAATTTAAAAAGTGAAGCCATCCTAGGAACTGTTACTTGGCTGACTGGTCTCGGTGCCCAAGGATTTAAATCAACAACCCGAGTAATAGTGAGTCGTGCACCTGCCTGACGATAAACCATGTTGGGGCAATTGCATTGTTTTTGCTTCAGTTTGAGGACACGGGTTCCAAAGGCCAATATTGTGCGGGGAATAATTCTGCAAGCCTTTGAGCAAGACGAATGGATGTCTCGCTCACTCGCAACGGCGACTGTGCTGCGAAGAGGTCGTCTGCAGAATAAGAGATTGCGTGGGGAGTGGAGATTGTCAAGAAAGGTGAGCTTGTCAGCCATCTAGCAATCGTCACTACATACTTGCATGATTCATCGTGTTGAGCCATTATAGTTCTTGGTACTCCTCCGTAGGTACACGCACCCTCCTCCAATTTGAGATTGAATAATGAAAAAAATGTCACTCGCTCTCGTCGCACTCGCTTGCATCGCACTGACCGGTTTGACTGGGTGCGGCGGATCAGGTGAAACGCAGGTTATCCAAAACGAAGGCGACATCTCTGGTGTTTCAGATGCCGATAAGCAAAAGATGGAGCAGGATATGCAGTCTGGTGCGGGCTACTCAAATCAAGGCAGCAATTAGAAATCCGCTGAGATATCAGCATTCATGTCCTCACAACCGGTGTGTGGGGAGGATCTCTGAAATGCCAAAAGCCGATACCTCGTGAAATCGTGGTTGTCGGCTTTTTTATTGTCCGAGATTGAACGCGGACTGTCCTTGAACGAGTAGGTAATCAGTTCCCGTCTCAAGTGTTCCCACGAGTTCGTTTTGTCCATCCGGCCACGCGATGCTGACGTTTTCAATGCGTGTTGCATCGCCAAGTCCGGCACGCAGAATCTTTTCGTTGCTGCACATGTAACCATCGCCCGCAAGTAGCCACAGAGCCCGTTGCTGGCCGTTGCATGTGAACCGAATTGTCGCTCCGATGGCATCGCGACTGCAGACAGTGCCTTTGAGTTGAAAACCAATTGATTTACCAGTCCTTTCGGATCGGTTAATAAGCAGACGTAGTTGCTCCTTCGTATGCGTTACTACAAGATCCACTTTTCCATCAACATTGGCATCCATGGTCCACAAGCCACGGCCGACGTGATGGTCATTAAAGTAATTTCCCCAGTGGTCGTCACTCAGTAGTTTGAAACAACCATCCTGACCTCGCCGAAAAATTTGGAGTGGTTGTTCATAGGGCAAGCTCTCAGGATCGGAGAAGTCACCAATGTGCCCATTGGTGACGGCGATTTCCTCGATTCCATCATTGTCAAGATCGATTGCTTCCGTACCAAATCCGACAACGCTGAGGGTTGGTTGAGCCAAATCCAATTTGTTCGTTTCATCTCTCCATATCCCGGGGGCAACTTGTTCGTAATAGATGTTGTACTCTCTGCCAAACCCCGTGACATACAAGTCCAGATCACCATCAAGATCAAAGTCACTGCTAGCGATTCCCATCGACGCCTGTGCTTGGGTGCGACCGTCAACAGCAACGCCCCGAACCGAGGCGTTTTCTTCTAGTGTGATTCCATCTGTGTTCTGGATTGGCGTATAAAAAGCATTACGTGACATGTCGTTGGCAATAAAAGCCCCAAACTGCGACCCGTCCAAATTTCCTGCAAGAATTCCAAGTCCACGCCCAGTTGACGGCTCCGAGATCCATTGTGACGTTGTGTTGCGGAAACTGCCATTTCCGACACCTTCATAAAAGCGATCGGCATCTGCAGGGAATGTCAGTGGATGACATGGCCCGATCATGCCTTCTTCATTTGGGCAGCCCATGTCCAAACCTGACACGGTTTGGCAATAGTTGGTGACGATGAGGTCTGCGATTCCGTTTTGGTTCACGTCGACAAAGGCAGCGCTGGTGGACCACGAGTTTGAATCCTTGTCCTCTAGTAAGTCAGTGCAATCTGTAAAGCTGCCGTCGCCATTGTTTCGCAAGAGTCGATTTTGCCCCAGGTTCGCAAAAAATAGATCAGAAAAGCCATCTTCATTAAAGTCGCCAATGGCGAGGCCTTGGCCAAAACCGGGGTCGGCAACACCTGCCATTTCACCGATTTCTTGAAAGGAAGTACCTGTATTGCGAAGCAGTTGATTCATTTGCGAATCTCTCTGCTGCATCGTTCCGCCGGCTCCCATCACCATAATGTCCGGCAAACCATCCAGATCGTAATCAATCACGCCACCCCCTACCCCAGTCGAACGAATGATGGCAGCGAGCCTCGCATCTGTGGGGTTATTGTTGGATGCGATGTCACGTAGTCCCCATGTAATGCTCTGCTCCTCCAACCGGAGGTGTTCAGTTCCCGCAAGTTTCGGGACAATCACATTTCCGGGTGATGCAGTCGAAACCGCTCGTGATACCTCTGGTATCGGTAGGTTGGACAAATCGATAGAGGAAGCTGGAGCATCAGCAGAGATCCAAGACTGGTCCGCGGCAAGTTTTGCAAGGATGCGTTTTCTCATTGCAGAAATTTCAGTTGAGGGACCATCCGGTAACGTGGTTGCAGCTGCAGACCAAGCCTCTGCCTCCCATACACGTCCCAAAGTCAGCAGTGCCATGGCAACGTCAAGTGCTTTCGCTTGGTTGGTTTGACCATCCGCCGCAAAATGATTGAAACGTTCTCGCAAATCCAGCATATGAGTGGAGCGTCTCAGGACAGCATCGACCTGTTCCGAAGAAATCGGTGAATCCCCACTTGCTTGAAGTTGAAGCATGACTTGTCCAAGGCGATCCCACGCAGGGTTGCTGCCGGGATCGCGCCGGGTCGCTTCCCAGTATGCGCGCACTGCTTCCTTGGGTTCTTGCCTCCGTGTCGCAAGGTCACCGAGTGTCAACCAATAGTCAGCATACCTGGTGCTCTGAGGTGTTGCCGAATCCAGCCAGTTGGGAATGTCCTTCAATCGGTTCTCAGCTATCAAGGCCTGACCATACATCGCATGAGCAGGAGCAAATTTTGGATGATGTTTCAGAATATCTTCTAGAATTTCAGCGCCAGCCTTTGAGTCATGACGATACATCATCACGAACGCTTCGGCCAAGCGGACCCGATGGTCATCAGGGTTTCGTTCCATCAGCCGTTCAGATGTTTTCGGCGACAGGCGACGTGATGATGTTTCAGTGACCGCAAGCAACAACCGTACATCAAATTTCCTTGCCCGGAATAGTTCCACTAAATGTTCAGGAAGAAGATCCATTCTCTGTGCCTCACACAAGAATCCAACCAAAGAACGACGTTGATCGTGTGCTTCTGGATTCTGCTTCAGTGATGCTTCCAGCAAGCTGATCGCTGGGTAAAGCTCTCCCACATCAATCAGTGCTTGAACAGCAAACGTCACTCTCGCTGTTGGCTGATAATCAGCATGTGTCGCAGCCTCAACTAGCAGTTGCGCCGCTTCACCCTTGCGATTACAGTAGGCTGCGGTCTTCGCCGCATACGTGAGCAAGTCAGGATCTTCGGGAGATATGATTAACGCTTCCTGCGAGAATTGATTAGCAAGTTCCCAATCTTCGTTCTGCATCGCAATAAGCAGTCGCTCGACTGGTGTCGCTGTCTTTTCTTGTTCGGTATCTGCGACCTTCGATTCTGTATTGCACCCTAGGCAGGCGATTGAGATCAAAAGAAACAAATACCAGTTTCGCACTCGCTGGTGCAAACCATTTCTCCAGAATGAAAATTCGGTCTGCTGATCATCGGTCGTGAGGCATGGCGGACCAGAATCGACTCGGGGACTTCTCACGGTTCTGCTAAGCCGTTCATGCCTTTGCCTGGTGCTCAAGTCGTTGGCTGCGGATGAGATCTTCACTAATATTCTTTTCGGCTTGCTCAGACTTGTGATTCCAACGACGACGTTGTCATCCCTTCAGTATCGCATCAAGCTCAGAGATAAAACTCGATAGCAACACAGACGGATGGTTGGTGACTCAGTTCAAACATCTTCCTCTATCCTGCAATCGCTATTCATTTGTACCCGTCGGAGAAATCTGCGTTGTCTGCGGGATCCAGAAGAATGACCTGGGGTAGTGCCAAAGCTATGTTTGCGGCTTTGCGTACTCCAATCTGCTGTCCCCAAATGGACGGTTTGCGGCAGTAACAGTAAAGGGTTTTACGCAAAGATGCCCATCTTTCCTCAGGTTGTAGTTCGCAAGAGGGGGTCTGGGTATTGCTGATACACAAAGATTCAAATTTCTTTACGGAATTGAGGGTAAAGTTGTTCTTCTGACCCTTAATCAAGGTTAAAACTAAATATTCCACCCCCACACCCCTCTCTTGGTTAGCGAGGGGACACTCCTTTTCAGTTCTTTTCCGGAGACAGAATATGACTCGACGTTATTCGTCATCACGGGGTTTCACCCTAGTGGAGTTGCTAGTCGTCATCGCCATTATCGGCGTGCTTGTTGGTTTGTTGCTGCCCGCTGTGCAGGCGGCACGTGAGGCTGCTCGCCGCATGAGTTGCAGTAACAATTTCAAGCAAATCGGTTTGGCGATTCACAATTATCATTCGGCTTACAAACAGATTCCTACTCAGCATGGTGGTACCGGCCTGCGTGTTGGAGCTGGTAGCTGGTGGGAAGGTTCGGCAACGACTAACCATGAGGAGCTTAGCGCTTTTGTTGGTTTGACGCCGTTCATGGAACAGCAGGCACTGTGGGAAAAGATCAGCAACCCCAGTATCGACACGGTGACCCCAGGATTCACGATCCCAACCCCATCGGGAATGTGGTCAGCAATGGGTACGAACCCCCGCACTGACCGCGGTGGCTTCCCCTCACAAGAATACGTGCCTTGGGCAACTGAGATCCCCACGCTTCGCTGCCCCAGCGATCCAGGCACCGGTGCCCCCGCTCTTGGGCGTACCAATTACGCTGCCAGCGTTGGTGATTCCTGCCACCGTATTCAGGACATGGGTGCCAAAGAAGGTAGTCTGCAGCCAATGAGCCAGTGGCGTGCTGAGCGTTATCCTGCCTGTGATCGTGGATTCTTCCAAATCAAGAAGGAATCCAAGTTCCGCGACGTGCTGGACGGATT
>NZHC01000067.1 GCA_002689655.1 Rhodopirellula sp.
GACGCCACGTGCTTGCGGAGGCGAACACCTTGCCCAACCGCTGAGCGAGGATGGCCAAAGTTCCGGTTGGAACGTGGCGGTATTCCTCACCGGTTACGAAATCCTCAATCGTCGCCAGCTCATCTGGCGTGAGTTGGTGTGGCATGTTTTGAGGACAAGACGGGCTGTCGTCCAACTCACATTGCTCCTTGCGAGTCCATGCATAGTACCGGGACTGTGAGAAGCGTATGACTCGCAACACCGAACGCAATGGCAACGTTGGACGAGACCGCTCTATCGCACGCAACAACACTCGCTTCTGCTTTTTGTCAGGAAGTCTGGCGTGATTCAGTGAGTAGCCAGAAAGCTTCAGCACGACAAGCACAACCCGCAGCAGAGCAAGTAATTTCCGAAACCGAGCCCGAAGTTGCAGGACCTCCTGTCGCAGTCGGATGACGTCGAGATGAACGACATCGACGGCAACGACCTTGGTGGCCGGCGTCTTCAACCAACCGCCTGCTGTTGATGTAGGGATGCCGTATCGAACGGCACAGGTGATGTCCTGTGTAGATCGAACGAGCTCTTTCAGGCGGTGATCGTATCGATTCTGCGTTTGGGTAGTGTTTTCCATGCCCCGATCATGATTCCAGTAACACACAGATCAACTGACCGGATGGAATTGGGCGTCTCGGCGCCCGTGCCACGCGAGAACTCGCGCGGAAACGTGTAGCATGTCGTGACAGACAGCAGCGCGGCACCCCCGAACATATTCGCAGTGACAACGGCCCAGAATTCGTATCCAAGGTAATCTGCCGTTGGCTGAAAAAAGCCGATGTCGAAACACTATTCATCGCCAAGGGCAGCCCTTGGGAGAACGGCTATGTCGAATCGTTCAATGGCACGCTTCACGATGAGCTACGCAACCGTGAACTATTCCTGAGCTTCGAGGAAGCTTGCTGGGTGATAGATCGATGGCGACTAGACTACAACCATCACCGCATCCACAGTTCATTGGATTGTCAAACCCCTGCTGCATTTGCGGCAAGCGCGGCAAGCTATGTTCTTCCGGCTTCGGCTACGCCTCAGCCTCCAGAACACAGCCGCATCACCAACCCCAATCCTCTCACTCAACCTGGTGCAAAGACTGGGGGGTAGTCAGTTTGAATCGGACACTGATTAACAACCAGCATCCAAAAGGTGATCACCAGCCTGCTCTTCACATAGTTCCCTCAATTCGAATTTGATGTTGGCCGCGTCAATCGGCTAACAAAAGCTGAGTAGATTGCGTAGGCCTGACTCATGTGTTCCCGAATTTGCTCAGGCTTACACCTGCGACTACGAAAATAGATAAAACTCCCCGGGGCACTCTCGACGCTAACTCCTTTGCGTTTCGCGAACTCATTTAATAGTCCGTTGTCAAAAAACTGTCGCACCAGTTGTTCGTCATCCCCGGCGAGTACAAAATTGTCAGAGAATTCGGCGTGTTCTTCGAAATCGATGTCTTGCATGCCTATGGCAGCACCAATCTTATGAAAAACACTTTCGGGTCGCAGAGAAAAGTTGGGCAGCCTCAAGGCCTCTGACTCTAAAGCCACAACCGTTTGGCGGTGTGTTTGAGAATGTTCGCCGCCCCCGGTTGTGTACTGATAATCAAAGATCGTGAGCCGTGCGATGTCCGTCTCTGTTGACATCACATTGCGTGTTTTGCGACCACGACCCTTATTGAACAAAGGAAATTTTTGCATACTTGCAAACAGATCATCATCTTGGGTCGCAGAAAAGTGGAGATCGATTTCTGCGGCAATTGCCTGCAAGGCTTTGGTTCGCTTTTTCTCGAGATGCAAAAACAGCCAAATGAGAAATCCCACCAGCACGATGACGCCTCCACCAATCACGATTGGGAACACTATTCTTTCCATTGCTATGCATTCTTGTAAGTTGAATTTCTCGTTACAGGATGAACGATGGCCATCCATACGCAAACCGTACCCTAGGGTACATGTTTCACAATTGATTACATGGCGTAAAGCAATCGTCCCGCGATCACAAGCATTATAAGCATGGCTATCATGCCAAAGATGAACATCGAACCCGGCCACATGCCGGCAAAGGTTGCCATTTGACGGCTATTTGCCCAACAGCAAAATGAAACCAAACTAATCCTCTTGGTTTGGAGGATCGCACGCTACACTTCAGGAATACTTGGCATCTTCTTCAAGGTTTACTGGATCACGCTCTTTCAATGCTTTCTCAAGCATTTCCAGCAGTTCAAATCCTTTCACCAATTTCTTGATATCGTCCAACAAGTCATTGATCATCTCTGTAACTACGAACTGAACGATCTTTCAACACTCCGTGATTGGACTAAAACTACGCATCAAAGTTTTCTATGCCTGCCTTCGCAGACTTACCCTCATTTTTCAGATCTATATCTATTCAACATGGAAAGAACTGTTGAAAGAGCCTAGGACCCGTTCATTGGACTCGATCAAGATCATCTTTGTGTTGTTGGTAGTAAGTGATCCTAGATTCCAACCAACGCGAAGCCCCTTTCATAAGCGTCGAAGCACCATTTATCCTGCCAAACCACCTAACCGTCAAAGCTAACGCCTTTCTTCCAAAGCTCCGCAGGCTTCTTCGTCAAAATTTAACATAAGCTTCTCTGAAGACTTCAAGAACACCGATGTAACGATCTGTACCTAGGAGGTGCATAGGCGGGCTTAGCGAAATTCGCTGAGTCACTCAGAAAGTGAAATTAAAACTTGGGAGTTTCTCAACGATGAAGCTGAGCAAATTAGCTTTGATCGCATCTTTAGCTTGCGGAACATTTGCAAGCACTGCATTTGCTGATCAATCAAATGACATACAACTCGTTGCTTGCGAGTCAGATTGTGACTGCGGCGAGCCCGTATGTGGCTGCGAGCCAGCATGCGACGAAGACGCTTGTGATGGAGCATGCGATTCGGCCGGATGCGGATTGGATATTGGTGATGGACGCGTTCGGAATCGCATCGGCGATATGCTGAGCATCGGCGATTGCTGCTTGGGCGAACCTTGGCAACTATTCGGCAGATACGATCGAATCGCCATGGGTGGCTGGGGTCAATTAGGTTACCAGTCGGATCAGCAAAGCTTTGGCAGTCCTCCAACCGCAGCACACCCTAATAATGGGTCAGAGGGATTCAACAACTATCCCGATCATGTGCAGCTTCAGCAAGGCTGGCTGTTTGCCGAGAAGGCAATTGATGCCTCATGCGGCTTTGACATCGGTGGTCGCGTCGATTTCATTTATGGAACCGACGGACAAGACCTTCAGGCCACTGGTAATTTTGATGAGGAATTCGACAACGGGTGGGACAACGGCAGTTTCTACGGCAGTGCACTTCCCCAACTTTACATGGAAGTTGGTTATGGTGACGTTTCTGTGAAAATTGGCCGTATGTTGCTCAATTTCGGATATGAGTCCGCGATGGCTCCGAACAACTTCTTCTACAGCCACTCCTACGCATTCAACAACATCCAACCCTTCACCGGGACGGGTGCAGTAGCGACCTACACAGGGTTCGACAACGTTTCGCTTTCAGCTGGATTCATCGAAGGCTTGAATACCGGATTTGACTCCAACGGTGATACTTTGGTCGCTAGTGTAGGGCTCGATCTGACTGACCGTCTTGACGTGCAGTACAACGTTGTAGGTGGTCGTCTCGTGAACGCCTTCGCCGGTCCAGGCCGAATCACTGGTGCCATTCACTCGATCGTGGCCGCATACGACATTCGCTGCGATCTCCAGTATGCGATGGAAGCTACCCTAGCCGACTATAATGACAACTCATTTTTTGGGCCAACCGCCGGAATCAGTAACTACTTCATCAAGACGATGAACGACTGCAATTCAGTCGGGATTCGATACGAATGGCTTGGTCAAGAGTTTGATGGCGACAAACTTGATTACCACGAATTAACACTCGGTTGGAATCATCGTCGCTCGGCTAATCTGATCATCCGCCCTGAAGTCCGCTGGGACTGGATCAACGAAGATGGTGCTCCTGAAGACGATCATGCGTCATTCGCAATGGATGCGATTATGACCTTCTAAGGCGGATTTGATCCGACGGGAGGTGCCGAACGGACATCCCCAGCGCTCGCGATCACCAAACCGCGGATTCAAGATCCTACAAGCTGTTCATTCCCGTTCGGAATGGACAGCTTTTTTTACGCACCTACGACATTCATGTTGCCGTTGATCTGAAATGAACGCGGAATTCAATGATGAACCAAACACTGCCTCGTTTCTGGGTCAAAACATCTTCACTCAGTGTAAAAAACCAAAGCCTCGTAAGTCAAATACTCGCACATAAATCCTCTCGTCGGTAACGATTTGACCACCGATCCTCAACAATATTACTAATTAATTAATTCGAGATGTTTGTTGGACACTCTCTAGATGTACTCAACCAAAACGTCTCGCGGAGCGAATTCGGCCTGCAGGAGTTTTTTGTGCTGCAGCAAGTGTTCTGTCCTTTTCTGAGGTAACTGGTTCTTTCGAAATGGGCTGGGACAGGCGTGGCAGGTTTTGTCTTGATGCGGCTGCGAAAAGACAGTGGTCAGCAATCGCGTTGGACGCATAGCCTGAGCATTGCGCGACGTTTCGAAATAAGCACTACTCGAACACGCGTAACACGGTTGTAAGTCGCAAATTGTTTGACGCCAACTATTCGATTTGTTTCTTGCTGCGTTGCTCTTGACCCTAGAAGCCGGCCTCCGATAAGTATGGACTTCGGCTTGACTTCATCATAAGTCAACGCCCTTGTCACTCAAGCAGCGGAGATCTGATGAGTCTAGTTTCCAGCTTAACAAAACGGAATCGAAAAAAGCGTAATCAGGGTCCCAGTGAAATGATGCTGATCGAGAAGGTCGCTCGTTTCGTCGCCTGTGAAATGATCCGCGGCGACTACATTGAATTCGGTGTTTTTCAGGGTCATTCCTTTGTCAACGCCTACCGATCACTGCATCAGGCATTTCAATCCAGAGTGGCCGATTCGGGTTCTGGCAACTCATCATCGGACCAAGCGAAAGAACGCCAGCAAATCATAGACTCGATGCGATTCTTTGCATTTGATTCATTTGAGGGACTTCCTGAACTCTCTGGTGTTGACCAAGACACCAAAGACTTTGCCAAGGGACAGTACTCATTCGACGAAGAAAGCTTCTGTTTGAAAGTCCAAGAGGAAGGCGTTGATTCCTCCAAAATGATCACGGTACCCGGTTGGTTTGATCAAACCTGTACGGAATCAACGCGGCAGAAACATGAACTAAAATCCGCCAGTATCGTCTGGGTTGACGGAGATCTTTACGCGTCCGCGGTCCCCGCTTTGAACTTCATTACGCCGCTTTTGCAAGACGGCACAGTGATCATTTTTGACGATTGGTTTGCGTTCCGTGGTCATCCCCACCGAGGCGAACAGCGGGCGTTCCGCGAATGGCTTGCAACCTTGGACGGATACGTGGCTACCGAATTTCAGAAAGAAGGTGTTTGGCGAAACAGCTTTATCATGAACCGCACCTAATATGTTTCGATGATCACCGTTGACCGGAATCTCTGCGGAACAAATGCGATATCATTTCGGCACAATCAAATGCAGTTGTTTCTACCTAAATCAAAAGCCAAAACGAACTGCAACAGGCGGTCGGCTAACCTCAGGAGTTGATCGCACATCACCGTAGCCATGATCAACGGGATGTTCTCTGCTACGGCTCAAGTCTCTAGATTCGATCTTGTGGACGTTACCTCGATGCGTGGTCTCTGCGACGCATCGGATAAAATTCAAGCAGCATAAAGATCCCAACCTGATCTCACTCAATCAGCGTTCAGTGGCCTTTATCAGTTTTGGTTGTTCTTGTTTTTTCCATGCTGCAATATCTTCCTGCAGCACACTCACGGCTTTCATTAGTTGCCGATCTTTCCCATTTGGAATCTCCGTTGGCTTAGGCCACACAGTAAAGTTTGGTCTGGCACCATTCAGCTCCATGTCTTCACCGGTACTCTTCACATACCATCCACGGAAGGGAACACGGATACGACCCACATCCATCACGCTGGCTGATCCAGTGCTAATCACCCCCCCTGCCGTGGGAACACCGACAAGGCGACCGCGGCCTAAATTCTTGATGGCGTGGCTAAAAATTTCTGCATTGCTGTAACTGTTCTGATTGCACAACACGACAATCGGCTTGCTCCATGTCGCGTAAACGCGACGACTTTGCGGATAACCCGGACCGCCTCCACGTGGAACCGTAATTGCGTGCTCTGGCTGTGTAAGAGCGGTCAGCAGATGGTCGGTCGTCGAACCACCACCATTATCACGAACGTCAATGATCAAACCCTCTTTTCCATAACCCACGTCGAACAGCTCTCTCTCAAATTCAAGGAAACTGGACCAGTTCATCCCTTGTATATGGAGGTAACCAATTTCTTTATCCTTCCGAGCCACCCGCAGACGATTATCATCCTGCCATTTGTCATAAAGAAGACTGCGGATTCGGCTATAGCTGGTTGGCCTGATCACAACAATCCGCTCGCTACCCTTCTTGCCAGTTGTTTTGACCGTTAACTCAATGTCACGACTTGAACGTCCATTAAGCGCGCTGGTCAAGTCCATTCCGCCTTCCACCTTCATCCCGTCGATCGTGAGAATGATCTCACCCTCTGTGAGCAAACTTCCAGTATCTGCAGCAGGACCGCCTTGGATTACATCCTTGATTTTCAGTCCGGGACCGTCGTACTTATCATCAAATCGGACGCCCAGATGAGCCGTACTGATCGTCCACTGGCCAGAACTGCTGGACCGCGATCCGAGATCACTGGTCGGATAAAAACCGAGATGTGAACCGTTCAATTCTCCAAGCATCAAAGTCACCACTCGCCCGAATTCACTCATATCCCGAGCACCAAAAGCTGCATCCTTGTACTTGTTCCGAATCTCATCCCAGTCATGATTTCCGTAGTTCTCGTCATACCACGCATCACGCATCACCCGCCAAGCTGCATCGAAACCGGCACGAAAACGCTCCGATCGACTCAGTTCCTGATATGCCGAAAACGAATAACTCTTACCACTGCCAGAAAGTGGCTGAACTGCAGGAACACCATTAACGAGCCAAAGCATCCGATCCGGTGACTTTAGCCATCCCTTGATACTACCTGAGTTGCTGGTGATCTTTTTGGGAGTAAGTTCATCGGGAAAAGACACATACCAAGTGCCCGACTCATTTTTCACCTTGCCGTTGAAAATGAGTTTCGAACCATCAGGCGACCAACCTAGAACGCGTTCAGAACTGTTACCGTTGCTAAGACGTTCCAGACGACGGTGGATTTGGTCAAAATCAATTTGCACTTCCGGCAGCTCTGGTTTGTTTTCTTTAGCTGATTCCGACTTATTCTTTTCTTCCGTGTTGGAATTCTTCTTTGCATCTGCCTTGGGTTTCTTCTCTTTATCTGCCTCGGAATCCAACTTGGCATCCTGAGCAGGTTTCGCAGCCGACTTCTTTACAGATTCAGTTGGCTTTGCCGATGATGATGACGTGCCACGGGATTTTTTAAGTACTTCCATTGTCTTCTTGACGCGTCGATCCCGAGAATCGATATCGTTCTCTTTTCGAGTCAGATAAACGTAGTAAACATCGATTTCATCATCGGAGCGGCGGCCGTAAAATGCAATTTTGCTGCCATCCGGCGACCACTTCGGACCATACTCATCATCCGGATGTCGTGAAATGTTGATCGCCTCGATTTTCTGATCTACCGGTGCGATCCAGATGTCACTGTTAAAGTTGTCATCTGTTCGGGCATACACAATCCATTTTCCATCAGGCGACAAATCAAATGCCGGCGCCGTGAATGAATCTACCAGCGTCTCGGCCATCTCCGTTTCCAAGTGATAGACGCGCAAATCTCCACGGCCGTGAATAAACAAAAGATCTTGGCCATTGGGACTCAACTGAAGGTCAGATTCTTTATCGGCATCATCGGTGACTTGCGTCAACTTGAAGTCTTCGGACTGCCACCAATAGAGCGATGGGTCCTCCCGTTCGACTTTCCAGATATCCGGTTGACCGTCATTCCAACCGACAAAAAAGATAGCGTTATCATCTTCGGAAAAAATTGGATCTGATTCAAATTCTGCGGTCTCGGTAATGCGAACAGGTTCTTTCAATTCAGTTTCCATTACCCATAAATCCCCACCTGCGATAAAGGCTATTTCCAGGCCATCTTCGGTGAAGGCTGCCTCTGATGCTGAGGTCAGAATACGGCGATACGTGTCTGCTCGCTCATCGGCTGTTCTGATCTTGATGTTGATCTTGGCGGCATCTTTAACGCCATCGGATTGCCATAGGTAGAGATCGAACAATTTCGAAAAGACAACAAGCTCGCCATCCGCGGTAATCGTTGGCGTGGCGACCAGATCATCCGCAAAGTCAGTCAACTGGGAAGTTTTTCCCGTGCTCAGGTCACATTGCCACAAGTTCCGCGCTCCATTTTTAGCGTCATGTGAACTGCAGTAGAAAAACGATTTGCTATCACTGTTCCATACCGGTGACCGATCATCTGCCGCCGTATCTACGACTTTACGGAACTTGCCCGATTCCAGCCCGAAGGTCCAAATCTGTGCTGACCGTGCGCCCAAATACCCCTTGCGCCACCAGCGTTCCCCTTCTCGCACAAACAACAATGTTTTTCCATCGGGGCTGATCTTACCTTCGGCACCATAGCCATTAAACAGAATTTCCTCGGGACTACGTTTCTTGGAGCTAATGCGGAAGAACCGTGCTGACGACTTCCAATGATGATCCCGGGAGGCGAGTACTAGCAAGCTCTTTCCATCTGGGTACCAGTCCTGCAGCGAGTAGCCTTCGGAATGAAATGTCAGTTGTTTGGGCTCACCCCCCGTAGCCGGCATCACGTAGATCTGATCACTGCCTGTGCGATTGCTTACAAACGCAATCTGTTTACCGGTGGGAGAATAGATGGGCTGGCTGTCTTGTGCCGCATGCGTTGTGATTCGGTTAGCGTCACCACCTCGAGTAGGCATCTGCCAAACATCCCCATCTCGTACGAACAGGAGTGTCTTACCGTCCGGCGACAGGTTCGGCTGTTCCGCCAACTGGACACCTGCCAAAGCAGTCCTTGAAACGCAGAAAACAACGACAAATAACGTAACGATTTTGAGGGATTGCAATGGCATAGCAGCCTTCGTCGACATCTAAAAAAAAGGAAGGGCAGAGGATTTCTGCAAACAGAGTCTAGTGTAAACGGACATTCCAAATCATCGAGGAAAATCTTCGAGTGATCAATTTGAGAACAAATTCCTAAACGATGAAAGTGACCTCTTTCAACCATCCGTTACGGTAAATCACCTGAACCTTAGCGTTGTGTTGATGCGATGTCAGATGTTGCCAGAGGTGAATACATGAAAGGGAGGTAACGCGGATCATAGCTTCCCCCGGATGCCCAATGGTCCGTGAAGCTTTCACCTAGAACACAAGCTGGAATGACACTGCATACTGATGCCCAACACACTGAATACTGATGTTAAAAATAATCTTTTCTATGCCCTCATGAGATCAGCAAATCACAACCCGCACCAGAGAAAATCTGTCAATACCCAAGCTCGCCAATCAACATTGCTTCGCAAGACAACACTAACGTGCGTGGATTCATTAACAAGCTCAATTAGAGCACGCTTGATGGATGTATTTTCAAGCCAAGATTCATCGACCATTTACAGATCATTTTGGTACATTCATGACTACCGGCCGTCCACGAATAAATTCACCATCGAGAAGATAATGAAGTCGACTCGTCAAAGTTTTCCCAGCCGAAAAATAACTCGTTATTGCGTAGTGCTGTTTGTTTTCCTGGGACCGATTTTCGACAATCGAATCTCAGCCGACCAATGGAATCCGGCCAAGACGTACGCACTCATCGTTGGCGTCTTGGAGTGGGAATCTGATTTAACGCAATTTTCACAAGAGAATCGAAAAGACGAAGCATTGCGCCAACAACTGATTGAGCGGGGCACCCCACCGGAAAACATTACGGTGTTGCTCGATAGCGAGGCAACGCTAGCGAATATTCGGGCCTCGATGAACGGAGTTCTCGACAAATCCGACGAAGATTCAACCTTGATCATCTATTACGCGGGGCATGGCTGGAAAGCTGGGGACGATTTCTGTTTCGCCAACTACGATGTTCGTCTAGGCCCATCAAATCGCAATACCGCGTGGAGCATGAGGGAACTAGCAGCAATCACCGCCGCCCAATTCAGAGGGAAGCAGGTCATTCTCTGGGCCGACTGTTGCTATTCCGGTGGCATGAAACTGATCGCTGAAGCTTTGAACAGGAAAGACATTCCCTGTTTCAGTCTGACGTCGGCCGGTCTAGAAAATACATCCACGGGTAACTGGACTTTTACACAGAGCATTCTTGATGGACTAGCTGGCGAGCCAATCGTCGATACCAATCAGGATGGAAACATTTCTCTGGCCGAATTGCAAAGCGAAGTGCGGAACGCCATGACTCACCTTGAGGGTCAAAAAAGCGGTTTTTATAACGGCGGCTTCGATATGGACTGGAGCATCGGACCGGTCGTTGGAAAAATTCAGGCTATGCCAAGGGCAAAGTTCCCCATTGGCAGCTATGTAAAAGCCAATCGCCGTTTTGGTCGAGTAATTGGCATGATTGAGAAGCCTGACCAACAGTACCAAATCCAATTCTACAGCTACTCAGATAAAATAGTGAGCCAATTCAGCGAATCCGATCTCACACCCTCTAACCGTACACCGACACCGACACCGTCAGTCGTCCGAGTTCAACCGGACTGTCAGGTCGAGTGGCAAGGCGATTGGTACGACGCAAAAGTGGTAATGGCAGAAAAGGGCCGGTGGTGGATTCGCTATGTCGATTATGATGAATCGTGGAACGAATGGGTGGGGCAAGATCGCATTCGAATCAAAAACAGAACGCAAGATAATCCCAAATAGAATCGCACCGCCATTTCAGAGTTGCCTGATCAGCACCTTTCAATGTACGTGCCATTCGGCAACTATTGCTTTACAAGATCTCTCTCTGAAAACAGCCCCAGAGTTACCGAACCAGGCAGTGGTCTTTACGCCTCGGCAGCCAACTGTGACTCGCTGATTGATTCGACTTTCCGCGAGGGGATCCCATGCTCAAGGGCACACGTTTGAAACTAACCGTCTGTTTACCTTCGTGATGAAATCGGAGTCCCGCCGCCCTATTTCCAGTACTGCACAAATCGCATTTGCAACTCCAAATCCTGGCTAGCCCCTAAATTTCAGATTTTGTCGCGGTAAAATCTGGCAGGAACTTACTTGCAATAAGCGTCTTGGAAATCGCCACACACAATTAGTACTCATACAACAGCAAGAATGGAATAACCATGCAGCTAGAACGCTTGGTGTGCAATTCGTGCGGGGCTCCTCTGGAAGTGCCGCCGTCTGCAAATTTCGATACATGCGGTCATTGCTCAAGTCAACCTCAGATTCGCCGCACTGAATCAACCACCTACACTGAGCTGCTCACAGATCTCGTCGAAAAGACCGAAGAACTAAGCGAGCAGATCGAGAATCTCGCGGCCAATAGCGAACTTACCGCAATCGATAATGATTGGCGAATAGAACGTGAAAGTCTCCTTGTTCGCGACAGGCACGGTAATAGTCATGTGCCAACAAAAGGCTCATCAACCGCAGCAGGGATTATGATTACTTTGTTTGGTTGCTTATAGACAGTGATAGCCATCAGCATCACCTCAACGGCTCCGTCACATGGCTCGTTTGCCATCGCCAAAGTAGTGTTCCCAGCTTTTGAAGTCCTCTTCATCGCCAGTGGTATCTACAATCGTGCAGCCAAGGTCCAAAAAAGCTGAAAAGTATGAACAAGCTGAGCGTCGCTACCGAAAACGACGTAGCGACGCAGATCGCTCCTGAGTTGACCCCTGAACCACAGGATCCGAACCCGTGCGCAGATCTGGATTGTGCTGCAGAAGTACCACCGTTGACTACTAATTCCCAACCAAAGAAATACAAAAGCCTTCATGCCAGCTGCATTGAAGATAATTCTGATGAACGTTAAGCACGTTATCGATAATCAAGAATAGAAAAAAGATCTCTCGGAGTTAGCATTTGTCTCTTAGCGGCCATATAGAGGGAACATGTCCGGAGTCGGAAAGCGGTTTTCATGGGTGTCGCTTGAGTCTTTCAGGTACTCCTCACGTGGGACGTGCAGATCTGGCCAGGACGCAGGACGGATACGGACGACTCTTCCCGGGCGAATGCCTTCAGTAATGAGGTCCGTTTCAAAGTGGATCTGGATCCCACTGCTTCCCAGAGGATTCTCGCTTTCCGTTCTCATCACATCCAGAATGGGACCTTTTGAGGCCATTTGCGCAGTGCCTGCTGTTCCGCCAGCCCAGTGTTTCAACGTATTCTCAGACGCGGCCAGTAGAGCTTGTGTACCTTTCTTGAAATCGGCATAGAGAGAATCATCCATGCCGCCGAACAGAGTCGCGGTCACGATCGCACGACCGAATTTGCCATACTCGACTTGATCGACCCAGGCAGGCATCCAGCGACTACGAATAAACGCCTTGTGTGTTTCATTCTGATTGCGGGTGGCACGCTTGATCGCCTCGTCATCAAACCAGACATCCGAAATGTGAAATCGCGTGAACACACCACCGGGTGTCGGCTTCCAGGTGATTCCAAGCAAGACCATTTGGCCATGAAGGAGCTTTGTTCTACTTGCGGGCCAAGCCCCTTCGGCAATGAGATCTTCGATCCCCAAATACTCGCGACCTCGCCAGATGCGGGTTGCGGCATCAAAGGTCATCGTTTCTTCACTGCCCGTGTCAGCGTCTCGTGCTTTGCCCGCGCGACTGGCAACGACTAGCCCCTGCAAGTTTGTGACATCAACTTCCTTCAATTTCCACACTTCACCCTTGCGTTGGCAGTAACTAGGTTCGTCTTCAAGCAGGAGGACGTGGTTCTCGGCAGGTGCGGTGCCAGTACCTGCGTTGCCTGCTTTTCTAGTACGGTTGTCGATCGGCAATACGGGTACGGCAGAAACTTCCGGGTTGGGTGGCAGAAAGGCCTTAACATGCAGCATCGTTCCCAGCGGGATATCTCGGAGATCCGCCGCTCCGCCATGATAGCGAACGATACCGTAGGGAAGCATTACAAACGGATGCGGACTGGTAAATCGAAATTTACCATTTCCTTGAATACGGATACTGCCGCGACGATTGGCATGATCCACAAACACCAGTTCACCCCGATAGGAATGCGCCTTTTCCACCGCAGGAAATTTTCCGTTCGTGGGTCGATAGACTTCGGATTCTTTGCTCCCTGTTCCTGGCTGTTCTCCAACTGCTGTCACATGAACCAACAAACAAATAGCGACCAACAGCAAATAGGCAAAAGGGGATGCCCGATGGCATGTAGTTGGGAGTAAAGAACAACTTGCCTGAAACATGAATCAGTACTTCGGAAAGATGGCGGAGGTTGGAAAGCGGTCCTCGGGGTTACTGCCGTCACCGATAAATTCTTCCCGGGGGAGCCTGACATGGGGCCAGCTGCCGCCAGGGCGGATGCGAACGATCCTACCAGGGCGGATGCCTTCGGTGATGAGGTCCGTGTTAAAGCGAATCTGGATACCACTGCTACCAAGGGGCACCCTTCCATCTGTCTGTGCCACCTCGAGAATTTTGCCGCGCGAGGCCATGTGTTCAGGACCATAGTTGCCGCCAGCGTGCTTCAGGGTATTTTCGACTCCATTCATCATGGCGGAAACATTCTTCTTGAAATCGGCATAGAGCGATTCATCCATGCCACCGAACAGAGTTGCCGTAACCGTTGCGCTGCCGAACTTGCCATATTCGACGGAGTCGATCCACGCGGGCATCCATCGACTACGGATCAAGGCCTTGTGCGTTTCAGTCTGATTTTGGACCGCCCGCTGCATCGCGGTGTCATCGAGCCAGATATCCGAGATATGAAAGCGAGTGAAAACGCCGTCTGGCGTTGGCTTCCAGGTGATCCCGAGCAGGACGGCCTGACCATCGAGAGATTTCTTTCCACTGGCAGGCCAGATGCCTTCGTCAATGAGATCCGCAACACTGAGCCTCTCGCGGCCACGCCAGATACGAGTGGCGGCGTCGAAGGTTATCTTCTCCTCACCGGCCTCATCGTCTCCGCCTTCCCTCAGATCGCAGCTGGCGATGATCATCCCCTGATTGTTCTTGAGGTCCACTTCCTTCAGCTTCCAAACTTTGCCCTCGCGCTGGCAATGACTGGGTTCGTCTTCAAGGAGAAGCACATGATTCTCGGCGGGAAAGATTCCCACGCCACTGTAACCCGAGTTTTTCTTTTTATTGTCCACCGGCAACACCGGCACAACAGAAACCTTTGGGTCCGGCGGGAGAAAAGCGCGTAGATGCAGCACAGTGCCAAGGGGGATATCCCGTAAGTCTGCTGGCGCCCCATGATAACGCACGATCCCGTAGGGAAGCATGGCGAAGGGGTGCGGAGCGTTTCGGAAATACTTGCCCGCTCCCGCCACGCGAATGCTGCCGCGACGATTGGCGTGATCCACGAACACGAGTTCGCCCCGATAGGAATGCGCCTTTTCGAGCGGAGGAAACTCCCCGGCCACGGGGCGGAAGACTTCGTCCTGGGCGCTGGAAGCGATTGCGAGCAAGGACATGCCAAGGTAGAGCGTAGCGACCCAGCAGGTCGATTTGAGTTGTGTCATCATTCGAATTCCGAGAATCAGTATTTCGGGAAGATGTCGGGGGTCGGAAAGCGATCCTCGGGGCTGTTGTTGAACAGGTACTCCTCCCTCGGTATCTGCGTCTTGGGCCAGCTTTCTGGTCGAATACGGACGACTCTGCCCGGGCGAATCCCTTCGATGATCAGGTCAGTCTCAAACCGGATTTGGATACCACTGCTGCCGAGGTGAAGTTCTCCTGTTGCCTGGGTGACATCAAGAATTTTGCCAGTGGAAGCCATGTGACTAGGGCCATAGTGACCAGCTGCGTGCTTCAATGTATTCTCAGCTCCATTGATTTGTGCCCCCACGCCCTCACGGAAATCGTTGTAGAGTGAGGAATCCATGCCACCGAAGAGCGTTGCGGTAACAGTCGCGCGACCGAACTTGCCATACTCAACGGCATCGACCCAGGCGGGCATCCAGCGACTGCGGATGAAGGATTTGTGCGTCTCAGTCTGAAAGTGAGCCGCCTGCTGGATAGCTCCGTCGTTCAGCCAGATGTCCGAGATGTGAAATTGTGTAAAAGCGCCACTGAGCCCGTCCCCCGGTGCAGGCTTCCAGGTGATCCCAAGCAGGACGGCCTGCCCATCGAGTTGTTTCTTGCCGCTGGCGGGCCACGCTTCTTCCGCAATCAGATCTGCGACTCGAATGCGTTCTCGGCCTCGCCAGATACGAGTCGCGGCATCGAAGGTCAACTTTTCTTGCGTGACATTGCCGTCACCGCCATCCTTCCACTCACAGCTGGCAATGATGGTCCCCGCGTTGTTGTTGAGCTCCACTTCTTTCAACTTCCAGATCTTTCCTGCGTGAAGGCAGTGACTAGGTTCGTCTTCGAGCAGGAGCACATGATTCTCGGCGGGTGCAGTACCTGTTCCACGATAATGCCCGACATCTTTTGCCTTGTTGTCGACCGGCAATACCGGCACAGCGGAAAGCTTCGGATCAGGCGGGAGGAAGGCTCGGACGTGCATCACAGTCCCGAGAGGAATGTCACGAAGATCCGCTGGAGCACCGTGATAACGGATGACACCGTAAGGAAGCATGGCGAAGGGCTGTGGGTCGTTTCGGTAGAACTTGCCTGTCCCTGCAACACGGACGCTGCCGCGCCGGTTGGCATGATCCACGAACACCAGTTCGCCCCGGTACGAGTGCGATTTTTCAAGCGAGGGGAAGTGTCCTGATTCGGGTCGGAAGGGCTCGTCGGCGAAGCTGACAGAAGTGCCGAACAGGAACAGAGAAAGTCTGAAACAGAACGCCGCCAATGTTAGCGGTAATCTGAAAACCCAACAGGATAGTAAGGGACGAGCCCCACCAACCACAACAGAATCAACTTCCTCGCTGACGCTTCGAGTTCGCCTTATCAGTCCTCTCATACCTCAATCACCTTGTTGCTATCACCGAATGAATCGGTTTCGACCCCCATCCGTTGCGCCATCAGGAGTAGCAAATTGCTCATGTGGGCGTCCGGGTTTGCGGGGCGGCTGCAAAGTCCGTAGTGCTCACCGGGTTTGTCGAGTTGATAACCGTCAAAGTGCCCCTGATTGAAGTCGAGATGGCGACCGTGCTTCAGACCGAGGTCCGAACCGCCGGCGAACACCAGCGGAAGATTGGCGTTGCCATGACTGTGGCCATACGACATGCCACTACCAAACAGCGCCATCGTTGATCCCAGCAGCGGCTTTCCATTGACGTCCTTCGTCTCTTCGAGTCGCGAGAGGAAGTAGCCAAATTGCTCGATAGCGAACGTATCGTAATTAGTGAGCTTTTCCATGTAGCCTTCATCACCGCCGTGATGACTCAGTTGGTGGCGCGACTCGGTGATACCAATTTCCGGAATGGCAAAGGCGTCTCCCTCGCCACCCAGGCTGAACGTGGCCACTCGCGTGACGTCCGTCTGGAACGCGAGCACCATGAGGTCATAAACCGTGCGGAAATAGTCGCCCGCTTGAGTCTTTGCAATGTCCCGATTGGTGCGTTTGCGATCGGCATCGGAGATTTCAGGCAGCGGTGTATCGAGCCACCTATCGGCCCGTCGCGTGCGAATCTCTGCTTCGCGAACCGAGGTGAGGTATTGGTCGAGACGTCCTTTGTCGGCCGCTCCAATCTTCTGCTCAAGCCGGCGCACTTCCGCAAGGTTGTCATCAAGGACGCTCGCTTTCCGCCGAAGGGCCCTCCGCTGGGCGGCGATACCGCCTTTCGGTTCCTCGAACAGAGACGCAAAGATCTGACTGCAACGACGCATCGCGGGAAGCTGGACGCCGTCCGGCGTCCAGGCCAATGACCCCTGTGTCAGGGCAATCTCCATCGAAGGATAACGCGTATGCTGCGCCGTCACTGCGGCCATCTTCTGATCCACCGAGATGGTATTGCGTTCCGAGGCACCAATCTTTCCGCCGGTCAGCCAGATGTTGATGCAGTTGTGATGGTGTCCGAGGCTTCCTGGATGATGCAAACCGCTCACAGGAGTGACTACCTCGCGAAACTTCTCAAGAGGCTTGAGTGAACGCGAAAACTCATAGTCTTTCCCCGGTGTGGTGATCTGATAGTTCAGAGAATGTACACCATTGGCGAGGTAGACAAAGGCACTCCGCCGAGGAGCTTGCGTTTGCTGCTCTGCGGCATTGAGCGGAATCATGCACTCCAGAAATGGAAGCGAGATGCAGGTGCCCATCGCACGAAGGGCATGACGGCGGTCGATCAACCACGATTGGGTCCGAATATTGCTCATTCTGACTTTCCTTCGTTTATGTTTTCTGCAGTGGCGAAAGCAACTTGCTGTCACTCACCGCTTTCGGATCAGGTCGGAAAGGGCCACGGCACGCACGATGTCCTTCACCCTGTACTGGTTCTTCTTGGCTTCTTCTTGAATCGACTTCAGATCGTCACGGTCATCCACAGTGAGCACACGCCGGAGGGCGTAGGTGCAAAGGTGTTCGATGAAGGCTCGCGCGACTTTGTCACGGTCCTCAAGCAGTCGTTGCTTGAACTCAACCGAACCGGTGAACGGACGGCCGTTGGGCATGACTCCCGAGGCATCCACCAGTGGATCCTCGCCCACACCTGTGGCAACTCGCTCACGAGTGCGCCACTGACCGATGGCATCGTACTGGTCAAACGCCAGCCCCAGCGGATCAATGTTGCGATGACAGGCCGCACAACTCGCGTTCGTCGCGTGTGCTTCAATTCTCTGGCGGATGGTGATCTTGGTTCCCTTGGGCGGAATGGGCTCGATCGGATCCACATTGGCCGGAGGTGCCGGCGGCGTCCTGTTGAAGATCGCTTCGCTGAGCCAGACGCCGCGATGAACCGGGCGATGGCGTGTTCCATCGGAAGTCAGCCCGAGCACCGCGCCCATCGTGAGCAGCCCGCCACGATGGTCCTCAGGCTTAAGCGAGACGCGTTCAAAACCACCTGTCTTCGGTTCCGACAATCCGTAGAAATCACACAGCCGAGCGTTGGCCATCGTCCAGTTGGAAGCAAGGAAGCTATCGATCGGCAAGTTCTTTGTGAGCATCTCGCGAAAGTACTCAACCGGTTCCTGCCGCATGCTCGTCTCAAGCCAGTCATCGTAGACGGCGTAGAGTTTTTTATCCGGAGGGAACATTCCAACGCGGTGAAGCTGGAGCCACTGTCGCGAAAAGTCGTCGATAAAGCGGTTGATCCGGTCATCGGCCAGCATCCGGTCCACTGCTTGCTTCAAACCTTCGTCGTTCAGGTCGCCGCTGGTCGCTGCGGTGAAAAGAGCGTCGTCTGGCATCGAACTCCAGAGGAAATACGAGAGCCGCGAGGCAAGCTCCCAATTGGTTAGTCGTTCACGAGCCGCGGGATCACCCTCGACAAGATAGATGAAGTTTCTGGAGGTCAGTATGCTTTGCAACGCAATTCGATAAGCAGCATCCGCCTTCTCACCTGACTCGCGCTCGACGCGGTAAGTTTCCAGATAGTCCTTCAACTCTTCCTTCTTCACCGGTCGCCTCCATGCACGTTCGGCGAAACGCCCGAGATGCTCCGCGACCAGTTCGGGAGTCGCGTCTTCTGCTGGCAGCACACCGTCACGTTGGGACTTCTCCGCCTCCGTGACCAGCGGCCCTTCCCATTCGATCCAATCGAGGATCACCGTTGAGAAGATGCCGTTGCCTTCGCCATCGAACATCTGCGGAGCATTGGGATTGAGCAGCAGGGTCTCACTGCTGTGTGTGAAAATGTAACCGCCCCGACTGGCGAGCGCATTGCGGAAGGCGGCACCGCCACGTCTGTCCACCACATCAGTGGCCACCACGGCGAAATGCAACTGGGCTGGCATCTCGAGAAACACCTCAAACTCATAAATCTGCGGACTGTCTTCCGATGCCGTGATATCAAATTCAATGAGTCCGTCAACCGTCTCCTCACTGGTCTGCTTGCCGATACTCAAGTGTGCCGGTTGGCCTCCAGGTGGACGGATACCACTGGCCTGCAGACGGAGTTTGTAGAGCCCGCTGTGCTCCGGGCCCGTCCGTCCCAACCAGTTGGAGGACAATGCGGTCTGAACTCGACCGGGAAAGAGGAGATACCGCAGCGGTCGCTTGATGCCGAACCGATCCAGTGCCTCCTGCTGACTCTTACCGCCGCCGTAACGCAACTCTGCCGCAGTCTTGTGAATCTTACGGGCCTCGCTGGACTCAGCAGGAAAGGCGCGGTCGAGCACAATGTCGGCTGCGCGGTAATAGCGATCCACATGGGAAGGTGAGAGCGCAAGCTGCGCCCCGATACGTTCATACCCATGCCACAACGTGTCCTCGTTCAGCTCCCCCGGTTTGGCCGGATCATATCGAATGCCTAACAAATCATAGATTGTGTTCTGATACTCCTTCCTGCTTAAACGATAATGCGACACCGCCGGCCGCGCCGCCAACCGCGCCGCTCGCCCTTCCTTCAGCAACGAGTCGAGGCTGGTGACGAACGCCGCGATCTCGTCCTGAGTGGGCTGCAGCTCATCTTCCGGCGGCATCTCCCCACTGTTGAGCTTATCGAGCGCCTCTGCCCAATGGTGACTGTCCAAACCCGCCTTGAAGTCACGAGACAGCAGGTCGAACCTGATATCACCCTTCTCCTCCTCAGAGCCATGACAAGCGATACAGTGCTTCTTTAAAAAAACCTCAAACGGTTCCGCTGAAAAAACGGCCCCCGTTTCAACATGAACCATCAACAGCACGACAAACGCAAAGGAAATAGCCGGCAATTCGCGGAATCGCGAACGTCCATCCCTAACGTGGTGGCGAACTGCACGGCCTAAAGATTGCAATGGGCTATTGAACATCGTTCCTTACATCTGTCTTCAAAAGAACGCAAACCGGAAGGCGAGACGCTACCAACGAGCCATCAATCAGGCATCAAACCATCGCACTGAAGTAACCCCACGTTCCTTCATGACTGCATTCTGGACCTGATCCAACACTCGTCGCAAACTATTGTAATCAATCATTGATTAGCTTTCACTCACTGGGTGCTTCGATTAACCCAACCCATCGGTCCTGTGCCCGTGGCCAATTGGATTTCCATCACTCAACACGTTAATCTGTCACACTGAACCGCGATCGCAAGCACGTTCCATCTCTCATGACGAGGGAATCAGAAGGACGAATACTGTAACTTCCGATCTTGGTAAGTCCTACTGAGTTGGGACGAAGGAAAATCATCTAGTGGACACGAAACAAGCCAAGTTGCTTACCGTTATTCACGCGGCCGTATTGCACTTTCCTGCCACACAAAGAATTTCGTGGATAGTGTTAACGCTATTTCTGTGGATGCTCTGTGCACCCGGCTTCACGATGGGACAAAACTCTCTTGTGATCACGCCCACTGGAAATGAACCTAAAGGCTTCGCCCACGTGTTCAGCAGAAAAGTAGACGTGTTTGGAGTGTCCGTTTTCGCGACGCACGATACACAAGACAAAAAACTGCTCCATGCTGCCAACGTACTGGCACAATATCTTGACAATGATGCGGACGGAACTCCCGACAACAAACCTGTACTGAAGGCATTGAAGGAGCACCATGGTGCGGTGGTGATGTTCGCTACAGAACAAACTGCGATGCGAGTTGACATCCACCAGCACATCCCTGAGGGGGTTTGGGATCGGATGGTGTTGGTAGGACTCTTTGGTGAAGAAACACACCCCGGCGGTGCTGCTGATGGCGTCTTTGACGCGACGTACGAGGAAGTATTGCACCTGATCACGTCGGCTGGTTATGCCCATGCTTATCCGCGTATCTTTGGGGAGAAGCGTGGAACTAAAATTGCCAACGCGATGGATAAAGCCAGGGGAGGACACTTCAACAAGGTGCCAGCGGCGTATCCCAGAAAGGCATGGTATACGTATTACGATCAAACCTGCGACTATCGATGCCAGATTACTGAATACATTTATTGGGGAATCACATCTCTACTTGGTGCACAGGACTTCCCAAATCGTCTTGAAGAAATCTCTGAAGAGTGGAGATGGAATACTCCGGCGAAAGTGAAGAGTGGCGACCCGGACTTGTATGCGCTGCTATCGGATCCCAAATACTCATTTCCTACCAAGCTGCCAGATGGTAAGTACGAGCCACAGGTTCCCAGCACATCAAGTTCAGCCAACGATCAATTGCGTTGACCATGTTTTCATTGATGGTGATGCTATCCGTATTGCTGCTTGTAACCTCTGCAGACTGTTCGTCGGACCCAATTTCTCCTCCCCAGTAAACATCGCCAACTTGGGTGAATATCAATGCTTTGCATAAGAGCCACGGTCTATTTCGTTTTCGCTCTCGCAGTCACCACAGACTCATACGGACAGTTTACCGATGCATCGGGTGAACTTGGTTTCAGTGGTGGCAGCAAGGCAGCTTTCGGTGACTACAACAACGACGGGTATGTTGACCTGTATTCAGGAAAGCTATGGCGAAACGAGAACGGACAAAGATTCGTTGAGGTCACAGACTCTGGCATCGAAGGTGGTGAAGGAACGTGGGGTGACTATGACAACGATGGCAACCTTGACCTATTTACGTTCACGGGCTCAGGGGCACTTTACAAGAACAGGAGAGACGGAAATTTTGACAAAATCGAGTTCCCTGAGTTGCCAACAAAGAATTCACGGGGTGCAGTCTGGATCGATATCAACAACGACAGTTTGCTCGATTTGTATGTCGGAGGATATGAAATATGGCAGCAGACTGTTCATCCTGACGTGGTTTACATCAACAAGGGGCAAGGAATCTTCGAAGAACTCTGGCGTTCCCCTGAAAACTATTCAGCCAGAGGGGTTACCGCTGCAGACTACAACGGAGATGGATTCGTGGACGTGTATGTATCCAATTACCGCCTGCAACCCAATTCCCTCTGGAAGAACAATCACAAGAATGGATTCAAAAACGTCGCGGAGCAATCAAAGTCACACGGGATTCCAGACTCGGTCATCGAATACACCGGTGGTATCAAATACCCCGTCTGCGGCCATACCATTGGTTCCTGTTTTAGCGACCTGAATAATGACGGCCTGATTGACCTGTTCGTGGGTAACTTCAGCCACCCGCGGCCTGGGCAGGACCACCCACAGTTTTTGCAGAACGGCGGCCCGGAGAAAGACTTTGTCTTCGAAGACAGATCAAAATCAGCCGGTTTAGCATGGCAGGAATCCTACGCCTCTCCCACCTTTGGTGACTTCAACAACGACGGCATTCAGGACCTCTTCTTTACGACAGTTTATGGTGTCGGCAGCGGCAACATTCACAACTATCCGGTGTTGTACCAGGGGAAAGGCGATTGGACATTCCAAGACGTCACTGAGACACAACAAGTAAGCAAGCAGCCGCCTACCTATCAAGCAGCTTGGGCAGACATCGATAATGATGGTGATCTAGATCTATGCACCGCCGGGAAAATTTTCCGCAACGACAATCAACTGACTGGAAAATGGCTGAAGCTAGCTTTGGCGGGTGACGGAAAAAAAGCCAACCGATCGGGGATTGGTGCCACCGTCCGAATTACGATAGGTAATCGGATTATCACCCGCCACATTGAAAGCGGAACGGGCGAAGGAAATCAAAACGATTTGACGTTGCATTTCGGATTTGGCGACTTGAACGCCGGCACTGTCACTGCTGAAGTAATTTGGCCCGGCAACTATAAACAGATCACTAATGAACTGAAATTAAATACAACGCACACAGTGCGGCTAAAGTGAGTAGCGCACATGACAACCGCCCACATATTCTTGATCCAGACTTCACGCGTGGTGCCGCTTTACCTACATTCATGACAATCAAACTACGTGCAGTCCGCGTCCGTGATCCGATCAAGAACTAGCATGCGGGGCCAGCATTGGCTTCAACCTGACGTAGCTTACGGGTTCAAGCACCGAACTGCTGTCAATTAACTTTGATTTAACACGACCGAACTGTTAGTTTTTTTTCCTTACTGATATCGCACCCAGAACTCAAACACAGCAAACTGCAATACGATGAAACGACTATTGATTCTGATACTGGCAATCCTCGCTGGGTGTGGGCAAACAGAGCAGGAAAAACAAAAGCAGATAAAACTCGAAACGCAAAAACGTGTTGAAGTGGAAACACTAAAACGAATCAAGAAACAGTTGAAATCCAGTGGGACCTTCACCGACGAAGATGCTGAGTACTTGAGTCAGCGTTACAGCAAAGAGCTCTATCACATTAGCGACCTAACCTCCATTACGAATAGCCAAGCAGAAATCCTTAGCAAGGTAGAATCAATTCGGTTGGACGGTTTAACCTCACTCACAGATGAGCAGGCAGAAAGTCTCAGCAACGTCAGCGGACTTTACTTGAACGGTTTAACTTCGATCAATGATGAACAGGCAAAAAGCTTCAGCAAGGTTGAAATTCTTGTCTTGAGTGGACTACCCACAATAACCGATAAACAAGTCAAAATCCTGAGCAAGGTCAAGACTCTCAACTTAAGCGGCTTGACCTCACTCACAGATGAACAGGCCGAAGACCTTAGCAAGGTACTTTGGCTTGAACTCAGAGGCGTAGAAGAGATTACAGAACCACAAGCAGAAAGCTTGAGCAAGGTAAAATATCTGTACATACCGATGTCGTGCCTAGAACTTATCGACCAATACAAAACGCCGTGACTCCGACCCAGGCACCCCGCCTGCCGAATTCGCGACGTCCGTAATTGCATCGCGACCATCACCTTCTTCACATGAGAAACAAACACCCGTTTCACGATTCAAATGCCCCTCCTTATTCACGTTCGTTACACTCACGTCTCTATCAGCGAATACACCAGCAGTTGTTCTGCAATTCTCAACATCGCTTCCTTGTGAAATCTGAAGTGACATGACATTTTTGACTTATGTTTCACGCTCCTGCCAGCCACACCGACTTACTGCAAAATAAAGTTCACGCATGCAATCTTCAACTGACAACAAGTTTCTTTCATTTCAATCATGGGTTAAAAAAAGCAGATGAGTTCACTTCAAACGAAGGGCACCGGATCCGGAACAATTTCACTTGTGGAGGTCGATGCATCCGAAATAAGAATCCACTTTGAGGGGAAAGTGGATGGCTTTGGACGATTATTTAGCTCCATTCGACTGACAGCGACTGACCCAAAACGTGAGCTTGGTTCCGTGGAGGGAAACGCCTGCATTTTCGCAGCCGATCACTCATTGATTACTTCTCCAGTGCGCGGGTCATTTCGGCGTGTGGGTGATACTTTTCACACCACGCATACCGATGCGGTAAGCGATGGCAGAATGAACATCGTGCGTCAGATTCACAACCTGGCCACCAAAGAGGTCGATATCCAGTGGTTCTCAACTGTTGATACAGACAGTTGAACTGACATTAGTGAGTCCAAGCATGAGGCGACCAACCGTCGCGTCCATGAGAACGCGACCTTTCCATAAGCGGGTTGCCACCACAGGTAAGGGATCAACAATGCCTCCACTCATCCGTCGATCAATCATGTACCTCACGACTGTTGGCCTGCATCGTCCTGATCCTTCTGACGTTTCGAATTGAGCACATCCCGATCAATTCGAAACGCCGCTGACTCTCTCATCTCATTCAAGACGTCAGCCATGGATCTAGGAGCCTTCGCTTGCGTACTTTGCTCATCACTTGCTTCTTCGCTCGAATCCGTCGCTTTCTGCTCGGGCTGCTCTTCTTGACGCTCACTTGCTCGCTTTTCTGATGCATACAAATTTTGCATGATGGATGTTTCGAATGCAGAGGCACTTGTCGAGGGTGCTTTGGGTATCGCTGGCACTTTCGGAATGACCGAATCGAGTCCCGAAAAAGCATCTGTCATCTGTTCAGCCATATCGATGGGTTGCTTTGGCTTTTGTGTTGGAGAATCAGCAGACGCATGCTTTAAATCGACCAATTGTTGACTGGCCCATGCACGTGCCTCGACACAGTATTCATCAGTCGAATCGGTCAGCAAAATCTCTTCCAAGATTGGAATCGCGATTGCCTGTCGGCCCGTCTGGCAAAAACGCTTCGCAAGCTTCACCTGCTCTTTGATTCCCGCGTGTTCTGGTGAATTGACAATCGACGAGTCACGACCAACGGTGCCCTGCAAATAGGTTCGCAGCGCATCTGCAAAGTCCTCCATCGTCTGAAAACGATGTTCTACCTTCTTGACCATAGCCTTGGCACAAATATCAGAAAGCCCTGCGTCAATCTCTGAATTGTGTGCTTCCACCGGTGGCGGATCAACCGTAAGAATCTGACCTATCAAAGCAATCGTCGACTCGGCGTTCTCGTAGGGCAGTCGCCCTGATAACATTTCGTACATCACCACACCAAGTGAATAAATATCGGTTGCGTGGGTGATATCTTTCTGCACACCTCTGATTTGCTCTGGTGACATGTATGCAGGTGAACCAATCACCATGCCATCTTTGGTTAGCCGATCATCATCACGCTCTTGGGTGCACGCCAGGCCAAAATCCATCACGATCGGCTCGTTACGATGATCCAACATGATATTGGCTGGCTTTAAATCGCGGTGCATGATCCCGCTGAGATGAGCTTCCTGCAGCCCCAACGCGACCTTTTTAATGATTTCGGCGATCCCGTGTTGGCTGACAGATTTTTCACCCGATGTGTAATCTGACAAAGGACAGCCCTTGATATACGCCATTGCGATGAATTGCCAACCATCAATTTCTCCGATGTCAAACACCGGGCACAAATTTGGGTGTGCAACATTGGCGGCTGTGCGGGCCTCGCGGTGAAATCGTTTCAGCGTTTCAGGACTCGCGCCACTATCAAACTTTGGAATTTTCAACGCGACTTCACGAGCCAAAACGTCATCGTAGGCGAGAAATACAGAACCCATACCACCTTGGCCCAGCAACGACCGAATCCGATAACGGCCGATCTGCTTTCCCTCAGTAATTTCCGGTTTCTCGGCAGTACCCGATTTTACATCGCGTTCCGGATCAGCTTCGTTCGTGAAAGCCAAGTCCGCCGTCACATCAAACTTTGCTTCATTCACCGATTCACTCAGGTCACACGTTGATCCCAGATCCTCATCCTCACCGGCTTTGGATTGGTAAGCAAATGCTTCTTTGCTTTCCGGTTTCTCTTTCAATTGATCTTCGTTTTCCATCACTCCTCCTGCACAGGTATACGACATTCAACCCTGGCTTTCATCTCCCAAAGCTCCCACTATACCTTCGGGCCGGCAAGATCGAGAAGCACTATCCCTGATAAGTCCTGTTGCCTGATAATCTTCCCCTAATCCATCACTGTGCTGTGTTCCTCGCCAACCCAAGGGCAACGCATCCGCCATCACAGGACCAGGAAGAATGAAAGACGACGCTGACCAAATTTTCCTTGCCTTGCGAGTATGACCCGGATCACGATCCACGACAGCAGGCTACCAGCAATTCCCTCACTCGAAGTACGGGTTATGATAGAAAACGAACGACGAATCATACAGACGAAGAATTCCTACACTGCCTGCACATTGCGAGCGTATTACCAGAAAAAATGCGAAAAAAAATGATGGATATCAAGTTAGCCCGACAAGGCAGGCGTCAATCAATTGGATCATCAGTTTGCAAACTTCAAAGCGGTATGACTCGCGTCCATAATTCACACTTCAGCCTCTTATTCGCAATCGCCACACTCACATTCTGGCTTCAGCCTGCCACGGATGCCAGCGAGGCCAATCCAGCAGACGGCACAAATGTACTTTTCATTGCGATTGATGACCTTAACGACTGGGTAGGCTTCCTCGACGGGCATCCGCAGGCAGTCACTCCACACATGGATGCGTTAGCGCAGCGGGGTTGTAATTTCACCAACGCGCATTGCGACGTGCCAGTCTGCTCACCATCGCGAGTCAGTGTCATGTCAGGAATCAGTGCAACCACCCATGGCAGCTATGAACTTGGTCCGAAGTATGAGCAACTGCCTGCGCTGACCAACATTCCAACGATGCAGCGTTACTTCAAAAATCACGGCTACTACACTTTTTCGGGTGGCAAAGTATTGCATCACGGATTTGGTGGAAGACTATCGAGCGACATTGACCGATCATTGGGTCGAATGAGAAATCCCGCACCTCCAACACGGCTAAATCGTCCCAAGCATTGGAGTCGGGCGTGGGATTGGGGCAAGTATCCAGAAACCGACAACAAAATGGGTGATTATCAGCTTGCCAAGACGGCAGCCAAAGCCCTGCAGGAAGATTTTGACCAGCCCTTCTTCATGTCAATTGGCTTCTTCCGGCCTCACGTCCCACTGTACGCGCCACCCAAGTGGTTTGACCTTTATGACGAAAAGTTACTGCAGCTTCCCAATAATCCAAAGTCAGACATTGAGGATCTTCCAGAAAATTTTCTGGGTATCAACAACTATGCTGCAGCCCCTACCCATGCCGAAGTCATCGAACACGCTAAGCAACGCAGTCTGACACACGCCTATCTGGCATCAATCAGTTTTGTGGACCACTGCGTTGGCATCTTATTGGACGCGCTGGAAGCCAGTCCCCATGCTGATAATACGCTGATAGTCCTGTGGAGTGACCATGGATTTCACCTTGGTGAAAAACAACATTGGGCCAAACGGACGCTGTGGGAAGAATCAACAAGAGTTCCACTGGTATTTTCGGGGCCAGGCATCCAACCCGGCAACACGTGCCCTGAACCCGCCAGCCTGATCGACATCTATCCCACCCTGATAGAACTTTGCAAGCTGCCTGTGAACCCAAAACTCGAGGGCATCTCTCTTGTTCCGCAGCTCCATGACCCTGAAAAGGCCCGAGTACAGCCAGCAATCACTTCTTCGTATGCAGGAAACCACTCGATCCGCAACCGCGACTGGCGGCTCATTGTTTATGACGATGGAGCCGAGGAACTTTACGACCACCGAAATGATCCCAACGAGTTCGACAACGTTGCCCATCATCCCAAATACAAGATGATTCGTGATGAGCTGGCCCAGTGGATACCCAACAAGACAGCCCCTGAGTACAAAGCGAAGTCCGAGCGATCACGAGCAGTTGACCGGCGTCAACGATGACCGGGCGTCAACGATGACCGGCGTCAACGATGACGGGCGTCAACGATGACCGGGGCAAACCACATTCAAAGTCCCGGTAGCGAGGGCTGACAAGTACCTACCACGAGTCTGTGTCTGGCCTTTTGATCAATTTTTGACGCAGTTGGTTCTCGGCGAAACACCAATTCAGAAATCCAGATCCAAATCATTGAATTCTGGAAGTGGTGCTTTGCCTGGCTTGTCAAGTTTGAGCAGATTTTTACCGGCTTGGGCAGACAAAGCCTTCCACCTGGGATAGGCTGCTCTGGCCTCCTTGGTCTTCTGAAGCACCTGCGTGACTCCGCCACGAAGTTGGGTGACTTCGATGAACTCGATCGTGTCAATCAAAGCAGCAGCGCCCAACTTACGGTCAGCCTCTGAAGCTTTGGAGAGATCGGTGGTAGCTGCGATGATCGCCTTGGCTGCGGTCTCGGGTTCACCGCGCCGCATGGTGCGCTGCAGGATGTAAGCACAACGCCCCGAGTGGATGCAGCCAAGATACGTCACCGTCGACTTGTCCAAAACCATATTCAACAGTGGATCTGCGTAATCGAGTCGTTGTTTGTTGGAAAGATTGCCAACATCATCCGCGCCGATCACCATACGACGGACACCCTCTCTGGCAGCAATCCGAGCTCTTGGTGTTCCGAGGTTCTCCTTGACAATTCCCAACAACATTTCAGTGGCCCGCTCATCTGGCGACCACGAAAGAGCATAGACAAGCTCACGGAACTCGACCTCATCAGCCGCAGTCGTCGCTTTTACCAAAGCAGACAGACATTCTTCGCCCCCAAGGCGACCGAGTACCCAATACAGAGAGTGACGAACAGGTGTTTCCCAATTCTCGACCGCCGACAAAACGAGGGTGCGCACTTGTTGTACATTTTCGGCATCGTCGTTCAAGTGGAGGATTGCTTGCTCGCATGCTTCCAATTCCTGCATCCCGCGGGCGTCACGCATGAAGGTGAACAGAGTTTTCATCTCATTCGCGCCCCCCAGTTCAATGAGAGCCTGTACTGCTGCTGCCCGGACAACTTCAGAATGGCCTGACGTGACACGATCAGCCATTAGCACCCTCCTTGCCACAGGCAATACTCGAGCATCGCCGCGCTCAGCCAATACCGTCAAAATCGCGGCAGCATTTGAACCCTCGGACTGCTGAAATTGCGACAACAACGACTCATTCACATCGACGCCACGGAGCTTGACCGCCAGTGCATGCGCGTGTTGTCCCAAACGCCAATAATCATGCCCGAGATAAGGGCCCAAGTCATCAATCGCATCTGACTCAAGAACTTCGATCAGATAGTTCATGGCTGCAATTTTACGGAAGTAGTTCTTTCGCAAAGGGTCTGCCAACTCCTCACGGCACAGCTTGATTCTGGCTTTGGTTCCCTCTGTCTTTTTCAACGTGTCCTGGAAGAACCGTTCCACATCAGTTGCCAGACTTGGCAACGAATTCACTTGCTTGGCAGACTCAATCAGGACGATCAGATCCTGAGCTCGTGTAACCACCGTTGTCTCGCCTTTCTTCTCAACCACTGCTGCCAATGGGTCGTCGGCCAACCAAAGCTTCAGTGGTTCGAGCAATTCCCTGCAGGCACCGGGATTCGCTTTGATCATATCGACATTAACCAAGGCGCGTTTGAAGGTGACACGGGGACGCAGGTACCGGGTAATCTCGGCTTGCTTACGCAGGTAATTAGCGCCAGCCTGGATCGCTTCGTGATAACCAAACTTATTCAGAATCTCCTGCCCCACCCGGTTACGACCGGAAAACATTTGATCACTCGTCTGCTCTTCTTCTGCAACAAAGGTCAAGGGACCCGCCAAACGGACGACCGTGTCTTGCGACCAGACACCACTGCGCGTCCGAAGAAAGCCACGGTTACCAATCGGATCAAGATCAAGAAGCTTCTCCAGTACTGCTTGAACCAGATCCTCATCAAAGTCGGCTTCGAAAGGCGATTCGGCCAACCTGCTGTCCGGTTTACCAAACAGTGGATTTTGAGCCCACGATGAGAAGTCATTGGGTGAGGCAGTTTCATCATCCCGTTCTGCTAGGGTCGCATTGAGGACCGCCAACTGTGTTTCAGGGCTATCCGACGCCTGGGTCATGGTTACCATCGCCTGCATCCGCACAAATTCTCGGGGGTCATCCAGCAGTCGCGCCACCTTTGACATGTATTGCAGCGTCGCATCGGTACCGCACGCCGCGAGCCCTCGACAACCGCTGTCGCGTAGACGCGGTTCATCACTCCCAAGTAACCTGACAAATCTTTGCAGAATTCCGGTCTCACCAGCCAAATATCGCTTTCCCAGTTCGCGGGCGTATTGTCCACGTGCCTTGGGTT
>NZHC01000068.1 GCA_002689655.1 Rhodopirellula sp.
CCCGAAGCCGTGATGCCCCGAAGCCGTGATGCCCCGAAGCCGTGATGCCCCGACGCCCACACAATCCCCCCCTCCCAGCGGCAGCCCCGTCTCTATTTTCATTCAGTCGCGTTCCTGGCCTGTTGAACGTTCAGGTCGGTGACAATTAGTGACAGTCGGTGACAATTGGCCTGCTGCCGCCAAGATCCCCAGCACAGAATTCGATCACGCACTAGCGAAACTGC
Organism: Rhodopirellula sp.; assembly: GCA_002689655.1. GTDB lineage: Bacteria > Planctomycetota > Planctomycetia > Pirellulales > Pirellulaceae > Rubripirellula. Next base: position 225 of record NZHC01000068.1, read on the forward strand.
TAATGGTTCGTTTCCCGATCTCTGGCCACCCAGTCAGGAGTCCCGAACCAATCGTGCATTTCTTTTTCGAAGGGTGCAACCACTTCACGAGACTCCGGAATTACACCTCTATCTCTCGTCTCGGCTGCCCATGTATCCAAGGCAGAACGCATCTCTCGTAAAACAGTCTGGTGTTCTGGAACCTGTGAGTTGACCAAGTTAACGGTCTCGTACGAATCGAGCTGAGTGTCAAACAATTGCTCATTCGCAAACGGTTTCATGAGGTCTGCAGCAGCCCCAGTCAACTTCCCGGCGGCATCCAACTCCCGCATCAACGGTTTCACAAGAAAACACTTTTCTTTGTACCGATTCAGGGACGTGAACCCAGCACCCGGGGTGAAATTTTTCACGTAGTGATATCGTTTCCCTCGTACTGATCGTTGTCGTATTTCCGTCTCATCGATACGGTCTCGAGCACTGAAGGCAAAGCGACGCTGCGTGCCTTGTTCGGATCCCAAAAAAGGTTGCCCCTGCATCGTGCGTGGAACATCGAGGCCAGCGATCACCAAGGTAGTGGCTGTTAAATCAATCAGACTGATCACACGATCATCAACCAGCCCCTCACGGTACCCTGTAGGCGGCGGAAAATTTCCGGGCCAGTGGATCACCATGGGAACATGCAAGCCACTGTCAAAACACCAATGAATGCCCCTGGCTTCCAACCTTCCGTTGTCACCAAAGAAAATCACAACCGTATCCTCGGCAACGCCATCCGCTTTTAGCTGTTCCAAGATCCAACCGATGCGTACATCCATCCCGCTGGCAGAATTCAAATACCTCGCCCACTCCTGACGCACAATGGGATGGTCTGGATAGTACGGTGGTGGATTCACGTTCTGTTCTGTCGCCACTTTGGGATGCCATTCTTCCCCCACCCACACAACACGCTCTTTTTCTGCTGACTTACGATCATAAATATCGTACTCGGCCTCGGGCATATTGAATTGGGCGAAAAACGGCATTGAGGTATCAATATCAGACCACAACTTCGTTTGATAAAGCGGTCCTTCGTTGACAAAGTTCAAATCAAGTTTCCCTGTCCCAACCACACGTTTTCCGATATGCGTCACATTCGCGGTCTGATAACCGGCATCTTGTAGACGCAAGGTTAACGGTCGGACCCCGTCAGGCAATCGAAAATCATCATCGCGATGTGATCGCATATGATGCATGTCGGTGGTTGTCGCATACATTCCTGTCATGAAAGCAGACCGACTCGGAGCACAAACTGGCGATGTCGAATACACGTTGGTGTAACGGACCCCCTGCTCGGCCAAGCTGTCTACATGGGGAGTTTTCACGTTTTCAGCTCCATAGCAGCCGAAATCGAGATCAAAGTTTTCCCCGACAATCCAAACAATGTTTGGTTTCCGTGCCGTCTGGGCTGTTTTGCCCTGCACGCTCGATAACGTCGTGATCCCGAAACCGATTGTCAAAACACAAAGCAAACCTCTTGAAAACATGCGCACAATCCCAGCAGAGAGATAACGAAACGAACAGGTGAGTAAGGACTTTTGGATGAGCGAGCCACACTGTGCAGCATGATCGCTGCTCTCCTCGCACACCGGAAGTGATAGTTTAGCATGCCTAAATGCCAGACACTTTGCTGCCAACAAGAGCTGAGCTTCCGTTCTCGATTCCCTCACAGCTTCTTCTCATCCACCTCAACCGGTCACGTCGCTTTGTGGAATCATGACGCCATAGAGCTCGATCGTATACCCTTCGACATCGAATATCGGTTGTCCTTTGAGCAGTACATTGCGACACTCTCCATCACCAAGTAGTTGCCGGACAGTCAGCTCATAAGCGAGCCCTGAAGCGAGCGCCGCGTCGATCGTATCCCGCAACATTTCACGATCTTCCTCGTGAATCAACGCATAAAACTCTTCGGAAGAAGGGGGGCCCAATGCTGGGTCGCGGTCACTCATTCGAAAGGCTTCTTCACTCCAACTCAATTCCTCTGTCCTGGTATCAAAAGACCAGGTAGCCAACCCAGCCAAACGCTGAAGATCACTGAGCCGTTGTCGACTCATCATCAACTCATTCTCTGCTTTTTTACGAATAGAAATATCACGAATGGTTGAAACGACCATCGCCTCACCTTGCATATCAACGACACAACCGCTGATCAAAACATCGATTGCATGCCCATCACGGTGCAATAACCTCGACTCCAGGTTATTGAGCCTGCCATCTTTTTGAAGTGCGGCAGTCAAACGTTCGCGATCTTCTTCACGCTCCCAGATGTTCAGGTCAAAAATCGATCGATCCTGAAGCTCTTCATTGCTGTACCCAAACAAGGTCCTAAATGCCCCGTTAGCCTCCACAACACACCCACCGTCCATTCGAATCAACATCCCGGCCTCGGGCGAGTGAGAGAACAGCACCGAGTAGCGACTGTTGCGTTGGTCATTCATTGTTCGAGCCGCTTTCAAGGCTTCAACTTCAGCTGCCTTCTCTGATCCCAGCTGATTCGCTGAAGCATAAATCGAGAGTGCGAGATCGTAATCGCCCCTCCCAGTTGCAGCCGCCGCGAAGCGTTGCTGCAGTTCCGACCTTGTTTCCTTCGCGACCGGATTATCGGGCCAAATGTCAAGCGCCTCCATGAGCAACGCATCCGCAACGCGGAAATCCTCGTATTGATGATCCTCTTTTGCATTCAACAACCGTGTTTGAGCACGTTTTACAAGCCTGACACTCTGATCATGCTTTTGCTGATCGTTCAGCGCGGCGATGAATGCATCAACCGAATCGTATCGATCCTCGGCCCGATCTGCCATTGCGATTCGAGCGATGCCCATTAGTTCCCCAGCAACCACTGTTTCGCGAATCACATTACGTGCTGCCGCCTGCAAACAGGCAAGCAAAGTCTTCCCATCATGCGGTGGATACCCCGTCAAAATTTCAAACAGGATTGCACCCAATAAATAAACATCTGTCTGATAGGTTGCTGCCGTATGTGAGCCATTTGCAAGTTCAGGCGGCATGTAGGCGGGAGTACCGCCAATCGTCTGCTTGATTCCATGCTGCAAATCATCGCCTCCGATTCGCAACGCCAATCCCCAGTCAGCCACGAGCACCTCTCCGAATTGCCCGAGCATGATATTTTCGGGCTTGATGTCCCTGTGAACCAACCCACGAGAGTGCGCATAACGAATGGCATCCGCCACGCGCAGCAGAATCTTGACGTTTTCGTCAACCGATTTTAGGCTGATCTGCTGGTCCCAACTGGTCCCGTCTATCCGCTTCATGGAATAAAACAGAAACCCATTGGAATCGACACAAACTTCGTGCAGCGCGATAACGTTGGGATGATCCAGCCCACCTATCACGCGTGCCTCGGTAAGGAAACGTTCTCGCGATACTTCGTTACCTGCCAGTTCATCACGCAGGACCTTGATCGCTACTTCGCGATCCAGCGCTCGCTGATGTGCCTGATAGACGACGCCAGTTCCCCCACTGCCAAGCTTACCGACAATCCGGTAATCAATTTCTTCGGCCCGCATTTCCGTAAGCTTCGACAAAAGGCGTGCAGGGACGAACCCTTTATCAATCTGGCTGGTTAACGGCTCTGCAGCGTCGCCGACCAGTTCGATGGTTTCCGTGGCAGCGTAGTCATCTTCCCACGCCTGCGGCCAACTGGGGTGTGTGAGTCCCGTTCCCGCCAACGAACAGATCGTGACCGTTTTAAGATCTGCAGGCATGCATTCAAGCCGATCTTTGACTTCGGCATCCGTCAGCACAGCACTCAGCAGTCCTTGTTCATCCGGCTTCGACGACGCATCAGTGTGTCTTTCCAACTTGACTTCCCCTGGTGATAAGACGAACTGATTGTAACATGCCCCGCAACAACGGCTAACCGCCCCAATCTCACCGGGACAGCAAAAACCGACGCTGCCAAAGGTATGCTCCCCCAACCCGTAGGCCGTTCGAACCCGTTGGTTCATTTCCTCTGAAACATGCGTCGCATCGCCCCCGCTCACTCTCTCGGTTCCGAGCGTTAGGTCCGCTCGAGAGCCCGCTTTCCAACGCACGCGTTATGCCGCTGCCTAAATGAAGATTAGGCTAGCGTCTGTTCCAAGTGAAATTTCAGGAATGTCCGGAGCTTGCGACTGCGGGTGTGTTTGAGTGACTTCAAGTTCAACGTGATGGTCGTACTTTTCCCTTCCGAATGACCAACGGGTCCCTGCATTTCAAGTTTCGAAAAACCAGATTCATCGAATGCGGCTTCAGGGCCGGCAAGGATAATCTTGAGACTCCCAGCCTCTTTCGTCTTCACTTCAGCCCAAGCCTGGTCAGCCCCTCGGGGCTTGACCTCAAACCCATCGGCTGCGGAGTAGATGATGGAACCTGCCCCCGCAATCGCCTCAAGAAGGTTCACCGTCCGGTCAGCCAACTCAAGAGGCCATTCAGGCGTTACACCTTCAGCAAACCCTTTTTCAAGCGAATGCCATTTTTTCCCGAGTGCTTTCCACGGCTCAAGCACAATGGTCGCGGCATCCCCCGAAGTTCCAATTGGTTCCGGATCAATCACCCCTTGCCGTTTCTGTTCGGTGGGATTGGCTGACGACGAGTGCGACCGCGGACTTTTTTGTTTATTGCCAGAAAGCTTTTGGTCTTCCGGTGGATCCACTCTTGCAATCGAAGGGCGGCGTTTTGCAGCTCGCTTTCCGGGATCTCCGTGACCACCTGCCTCAACATTTTTTTGGGCCTTGGAGGAAGTCGATGCGGGCACGTTTTCGTCAGTGCTTTGACCTTTTGCACCTGCAAGTGTTTTCGCATATCGCGGTGACGCAGGTGCCGTCACATCACCACACTCGTCCTGTCCTGCCATCAGCACCTCAGCAAGGAACGGTGCAGTCACCGACCCCGGGGCTGACTTTGCACCTTTTCTTCGCTTCCCGGCAGCCTGCGAGGCAAGGTCCTCCGGCGTCCCCGTAAAGACGACATGCCCTCCATCGACGCCTGCTCCCGGACCCATGTCGACGATCCAGTCCGCGCATTTTATTACATCCAGATTGTGTTCAATCACGACGACACTATTGCCCATGTCAACAAGCCGCTGCATCACATTGAGCAGTTTTTCAATGTCATCGAAGTGCAGTCCTGTGGTCGGTTCATCGAGGAGGTAAAGCGTGCTGCCGGTCATTGGCCTGCTCAGCTCAGCGGCTAATTTCACGCGTTGGGCCTCCCCTCCGGAAAGCGTCGGTGCCGACTGCCCCAATGTCACATACTCCAGCCCAACATCACACATGGTCTGCAATGTACGCAAAATCCTTGGATAATTTACGAAAAGCTCAGTCGCTTCACCACACTGCATATCCAGCACATCTGCAATCGACTTGCCATGCAGTTTGACTTCCAGCACATCCTCATTGTATCGACGAGACTGACACTCCTCACATGGAACCCAAACGTCGGGCAAGAAATGCATCTCGATTTTCAGTTGGCCACTTCCCTCACAGGTTTCACAGCGACCGCCTGCGACATTGAAGCTGAAAGTTCGGGCGGTATACCGTCTTTCCGCAGCCAACGGAATTGAGGCAAACAACTGTCGAATGAGATCAAATACCCCGGTGTAAGTTGCAGGGTTACTGCTGGGTGTATTGCCCAAGGGAGATTGATCAACTCTGATGACTTTATCGACAAAACGTAAGCCTTCGATTTTTTCATGTCTGCCCGGCTTCGTCCGGCTTCGATGCAAACGTCGTGCGAGAGCGGGGTACAAGATCTGCTCGATCAAGGAACTCTTCCCACTACCGCTCGGCCCGGTGATCGCAGTGAAGACGCCCAAGGGCAAATCCAGATCAACCGATTGCAAATTATTTTCTGTCGCCCCAATCACTTTGATGAAATCAACCAACGGTGTGCCCGCGTTGCTAAACACAGGGCGTCGGGTTTCGGGAATGGAGATCGTCTTCGCCCCGTCAATATAACCGGCTGTGACTGAGTCCTCGTAAGGCTTAACATCGCGTGGATCACCTTTTGCGACAATCCGTCCGCCATGCCGGCCCGCTCGCGGTCCAAAATCACACAAGTAATCGCTGCTGTCGATCACTTCACGATCATGCTCCACCACCAGCAGCGTATTTCCAAGATCACGTAGTCGGTGCAATGCACCTATCAATCGCTGATTGTCTCGCGGGTGAAGTCCGATGGTCGGTTCATCCAACACATACAACACTCCGCACAATCCGCTTCCTAGTTGGGCAGCCAACCGGATGCGTTGGGCTTCACCGCCCGACAGGGTGGAGGCCCCACGGTGCATCGTCAGATAATTCAGTCCGACATCGAGCAGAAAACCGACACGGGCCCGCACTTCACGCACGAGTTCTGCCGCAATTTTCCGTTCACGACGATCGAACTTCCAGCTCTTGACCTCGTCGTAGAGACGGTCCAGTGGCATGTGCACGAGATCCGCAATCGTATGCCCTCGAAATCGAACGGCAGCAGCTTCATCGGTTAGACGCGAACCGTCACAAACACTACAGTCGATCTCGGCGGTAAACTGTTCCAGCTTGCCTCGCAAACCGGGCGTGAGCCTGGAGGCCTCATCCAAAGCAGGATAAAAGCCTTTGAACTGATACCGAAACAACACATTCGCCGATTTCCCCCCGGCACTCTTGTCAGATTCTCGAACCTCGATCCACTGTGCCCCGGTGCCTCGAAACAGGACCCTTCTTTGGGATACAGTGAGGGCATCGAAAGGAATATCAATGGGTATTCCTGTGTGGCGAGAAAGCGCGTTGAGCATCCAACTGGAAACACTCTGCTGCACCTCTGGCCACAACACGGCTGCTCCTTCCGCCAAAGTTTTCCCTGTTGACGTCACGAGGGCAGCGGGGTTCGTCCCAGTCTGCGTTCCCAAACCTTCGCACTGGGGACACCAGCCGATGGCGGTATTGAAGGAGAAGTGATGGGGAGTCAACTCAGCGAACGATCTACCACAGCAACCACAGACCAGGTGCTGACTGTGCGTTTCTGTTTTCCAGAGGGGTTCCTCGCGTTCCTCATCGGCCACAGCAATCTGCAGCACACCGATGCCGAGAGACAATGCTTGCTCCACGCTGTCGGTGATACGCGTCCGGTCGTCGGGTTGGATCACGATTCGATCAACCACAACCTGGACCGTCTGTCGTTTACGGGGATCCAACGGTTTCGCATCATCAAGGGCGAGCGTCCGCCCATCAATCCGAACACGCTGATAGCCAGTACTTCGAAGAGATTGCCACGTATCCCGGGATGCCTCGCCTGACTGAACTTCGATGGGGGCGAGTACCAACGCACGCGTCCCTTCGGGCATCGCCATCACTTTTTCGACAATTTCATCAGGTGTCTGCGTCCCCACAGCAACTTGGCAATCAGGGCAGTGCATTGTGCCCAAACGCGACAGGAGGATACGGAGGTAGTCGTAGACCTCGGTCACAGTGCCAACGGTGCTGCGTGGTGAATGTCCCAAATTTTTTTGTTCAAGCGCAACGGCGGGCGACAATCCCTCGATTTTCTCGACGTGAGGCTTCTGGACCTGCCCGACAAACTGCCGAGCATAGGAGGATAACGACTCAACGTACCTGCGTTGTCCCTCAGCATAAATCGTATCCATTGCCAGTGAACTCTTACCGCTGCCGCTGGGACCACAAAAAACGGTCATGGCATCGCGTGGCACTTGGACATTGACCGCCTTGAGATTGTGCTCGCTGGCTGCATCGACAACCACATGCGTGCGGGCCGAGGGGGACTCTGCCACCAACGACCGAATAGCCTTGGCCTTCACGGTTTTCTTCCGCCGTTTAATTCCAAGCGATTTCGCTAACGCGACGCCCGTGTAGCTTGCTGGAGAACGAGCAACATCCTCTGGCCTGCCAGCACAAACGATCTCTCCTCCCCCCTCACCGCCTTCAGGTCCAAGATCGATGATCCAGTCGGAGGTTTTAATCACATCGACATTGTGTTCAACGATGACGATCGTGTTGCCACGGTCGGCCAACCGTTGAATCACATTGAGCAGCAATTCAATATCCGCAAAGTGAAGCCCCGTCGTCGGTTCATCGAGCACGTACAACGTTTTTCCAGTTTCACGTTTACTCAACTCCCGGGACAATTTGATCCTCTGCGCCTCACCGCCAGACAACGTTGTCGATGGTTGCCCGAGCTTCAAATACTCAAGCCCCACGTCCACGAGGGTCTGTAACTTATCCGCGATTTTGGGAATATTGGAGAACAGCTTCAACGCCTGCGAAATGTCCATCTGCAGGACATCCGCAATCGACTGTCCCTTGAATTGAACAGAGAGGGTTTCGCGGTTGTACCGCTGACCTTGACAGACCGGACACTTGACCCAAATGTCAGCCAGAAAATCCATTTCAAGCTTATTCGCGCCGTTACCGTCGCACGCTGCACATCTACCGCCATCGACGTTGAAGCTGAATCGACTTGCTGTGTAACCTCGGGTCTTCGCTTCTGTCATCCGGGCAAACAAATTGCGGATCTCATCAAACACTTTGACATAAGTGGCCGGATTGCTTCTTGGAGTACGACCGATAGGCGACTGATCAATCGCGATGGTTTTATCCAGATGCTCGAGCCCCTCGACCCCTTCATGTTCACCCACTTCCGCTTCAGCACCGTTCAAACGATTGCGCAACAACGGTTCAAGTATACCGCCAACGAACGAGCTTTTCCCACTTCCCGAGACACCCGTGACACTGGTGACGGTGCCCAATGGGATGGAAATATCAACGCCTTTCAGATTGTGGAACGCCGCTTTGCGGATGGTGAGCATAGCGTTTTCATCAACTTTGCGTAGTTGACTTGCGGGCTCAATCGATCGCTGACCTGAGAGGAATTGTCCTGTTACACTTTTGGCGGTTTCACTAACTTTCTGGACATCTCCAACGGCAACGATTCGCCCCCCTTTGATGCCGGGGCCTGGACCAAAATCGACAATCAGATCAGCTGCCCGCATCGTGTCTTCATCATGCTCGACCACGATCAAGGTGTTGCCACTATCACGTAAGCGGAGCAAGGTTTCGATCAAGCGATCATTATCTCGCGGGTGCAGGCCAATCGAGGGCTCATCAAGAATATAGAGAACACCTACTAGTCCACTGCCGATTTGCCCTGCAAGCCTGATCCTCTGTGACTCGCCGCCAGAGAGCGTGGGCGCGGTTCGCGACAACGTCAAATAATCGAGGCCGACTCCGAGCAGAAACCCAATCCTTTGCCGGATTTCCTTCAATGCCTCAGCCGCAATGACGGCGTCAGTATCACCCAAGCGAACGGTTTCAAAAAACAGGTTCAACCGTTCGATAGGCAACTCGCAAAGTTCCGGCAGCGAGAGATCTGCTTTTGCGTCATCATCCGCCAGAAACTGGCTAGCACCGGTCTGAATCGTGACTGCCGAGGCCTGCGGATTCAGTCTCTTTCCATGACAGTCGGGGCAATCCATGGTGTCCATGTACTTTTCAAACTGCCGCAACTGCATCTTGTTACGCGTGCTGCGATATCTCCCTAAAAGCTCGGGTATGAATCCCTCAAAGGCCCCCGAGTACTTTCGCGCCGCACCACCACCACGCCAGGTAAATTCAAGCGTGTCATCCGTGCCCCATAACCAAATCTGCTTTGCCTGATCGGGCAGGTCCTGCCACTTACCTTCCAGCATGGTCCCAGATTCCAGTTCCAATGCTTCATCCATCGCGTCGGCGACACCGCGATAGATGTGTCGCCGATAGCGGCCGAGGTCCCCCCACTTGCCCAGCAGTTTGATAGCGCCCTTTCGGACGGATAGTGTCTCGTCAGGCACAAGTAACTCGGGCACGAAGGTATAGAGTCGCCCCAAGCCATCGCAACCCTCACACATCCCTTGCGGACTATTGAAGCTGAATAACTGCGGGCTAGGCGGTTTGAAGCTACGTCCACAGCCACCACAGGCATATTGAGATGAGAACAGGATGTCCTTTTTGGGCTCGCCAGCTTGGTCATCATTCGGGTCGGAAAGCGAAACGAGCAGAGTCGCTTCCCCCATCCGTAACGCGGAGTCCACCGCCTCATTAATGCGACCGCGATCTCTCGAATCTGGATCAATCCGATCGACAACTAACTCGACATGGTGTCGGTGCTGTCGATCTAGCGTTGGCGGGTTGGACAACCGCACTGTTTCGCCATCGAGGCGTGCCCGCAAAAAACCCTGCTTTCGAAGATCCTCAAACAGTTCCCGGAACTCCCCTTTCTTTCCGCGCACGACAGGTGCCATCAACCATAACGTTGCGTCTTGCGGCAAAGCGAGTATCCGCGATGCAATCGCATCCTTGGCCTGTGCTGAAATCGCGGTCCCGCACTCAGGGCAATGTCCTGTCCCGACTCGTGCGAACAAGACACGCAGAAAGTCATAAATCTCGGTGATCGTGCCGACAGTGCTCCGTGGATTGTTCCCCGTAGATTTCTGGCTGATTGAGATGGAAGGACTGAGTCCGCTCACCAAGTCAACATCGGGCTTGGGCATTTGCCCCATGAATTGACGAGCATAGTGGCTCAGACTTTCGACATAGCGACGCTGTCCCTCTGCATAGAGAGTATCAAACGCAAGCGAAGACTTGCCGCTGCCCGATACCCCCGAAAAGCAGATCAACTGGCCTCTTGGCAGGGTCACGTTCACGTCGCGCAGGTTGTGTTCCCGGGCACCTTTGACTTTGATTTCCGTTGTCGCCATGCCCTTTGCCAGATTTCCCCTCTGAGTGTCGAAAAGCCGAAGATTACGAACGCCTACCCTAACACGCTAGAGATCCGGAAACCGAACAGAAAGGGGTGATCAAATCTGCGGCACGCCTAAACAGGCATTCCCCACCATAAATCTCGGAAAACACGGCAAATTGAAGCACTTCCGGCCCGTTCGCCCAGCCAGCTTCGCCGCGTCAACGCGGTCCCAGCTCGAATGCCCCGTATTTCACCCACGCACTTACCCTTCCGGAGGGCGAAGCCGAGAACCATCAACGATTGGCTCAACCCATGGATTTTAGGGACCTGCATGAATCACGCCCGCAGCCCAAGTAATCAAAAACTGCCAGTAAGCGAGGGATGCAGCTCTCATCGAGTTGACAAACCATGAGCATCCCAAGCTCTTTGCCGTGAGACGGTAGAACTTGGAGACCTGCCGTCAAAGATCGACAAAGAAATCTGAACACTGCGAGCAACGCTGAAGATCGATCCAGCGCCAGCCCGCGACAGCAGGCACTTGAACAGTCGGTAGGCTGGACCGACACCCTTACCCTACAGCGGCATCACGCCCGGCTAGTAGGCATTTGCTCAGGCAGCCGCCTGCCGCGAGTAAGCCGCGTTACACAATTCCTGTGCTAGCACTTCCTCAGCGAGTCCCTGATAATCAGCTGCTCCATTACTTTGTGGTGCATACTGAAAAATTGATTTTCCGAAACTGGGTGCTTCCGCCAATCGGATGTTCCTTCGAATGCGTGTATCAAAGAACTTGGCTTCCCGAAAGAACTCTCGCCCACCTTTGCTGGCTTGGAAAAATTCCTCAATATCGGTGGTCACCTCTGCAGCAAGACGCGTGTTGGAATCATACATGCAAAGCATCACTCCGGACAGTCGCAAGCTTCCATTCAACCGACGCGATACGACCTCAATGGTGCGCAGTAATTTACTGAGACCATGAAGAGCAAGAAAATGAGGTTGCAATGGCAAAAACACCTCGCTGACAGCCACCAATGCGTTCACTGTTAACACACCGAGACTTGGAGGGCAGTCCAAAATCAGGTAATCGTAGTCAGCATTTTCTTCTTCCTGCATGCGGTCACGAAGAATCATCTCCCGCCCAACCTCTCCCGCCAACTCCAACTCTGCTGCGGCAAGGTCAAGGTTTGAAGGCACGACCGACAGGTTTTCGTTAATCACGCGGCGGGCCTGCTCGAGCGAGGCATTACCACACAGGACCTCATACATGCTAGCGTCACCATCCACGGCTGTGATGCCGAGATGCAGCGACGCGTGCGCCTGCGGGTCAAGATCGAGAAGACAAACCCGCCGCCCCGCCTCAGCAAGTGCTGCTGCAAGATTGACGGAACTCGTCGTCTTCCCGACGCCACCTTTCTGATTGATCACCGCAATGGAACGCATGGTTCTTCCTTAATTTGACAATTGGCGAGTGCATGGCAACTCAAGGGTCACCGATGACAACGCTTCTTTCATTCAGGCAGCACGACTTTGAAATTGCTGATATGCCAACAGAACGTCATACAAGTCGGCGTCAATTCGTACGGTATCATCCGCAAAATCATTCAGCCAAGCCCGGTCATTCGCAACAGCGTCCATCAATAATGGAACAACCTTTCCCAAAGGAACAGCAACCGTTTTGGGCTCTGCTGCGCCAGCAATACGATCCAGTTCGCGTTCGCGACGGTCTGTGCTGTCTTGGCTTTGGAAAATTTTGAGGGCAGGCTTCGACATCTGTATCTTTCAGTGATGGAACTCATAGCAATGTTTGGGAGGACGGAAACTGCCACTGCGAATGACCACCCCAATCGGTGGCCGTGACTGGCGCACCAACCACACAGCGAACTCTTTCCACCTCAGGTATCGACTTTTCCGGTTAGGAGGATTGAACCGAATTGGCAGAAATTTCCGATCTTTTCCTCAAGCCATCCTGTTTCACACGATCCTGCATTGAAAGTGATGACACCGAGCCATGGAATGTCATCAAATCGATACGGCTCAACTCCTCAGGTTTTCCATTACGAAAAGCTAACCGATGCGAGGTGCAATCGTCTCAGCATGCCCAAAAGCCGCCCCCGACGACAAGGCAAAGCGAAGTTTGCCCAGATAGCCGTCACGAATTGGCATGGGGCGTGCCTCCTGTAGGCGAGGCCTATCCACCCTGAACGTACGGAGATGTTTCATGCAAAAGTTTCTCGCCGCAATGCTCTCGCTACTGACGACTGCGATCTGCTTTCCTCAACCACGTCTTAACGCCGCTCATGCAACACCGCTGTTTCACGCGACGCGAGAGTATCGTGATGCGACCCAGTACCTGTCTCGCGCCCTTTGCTACCAAGCCACCTTAGATCCCACCCAGAAAATGTTTCTGAAGCGTCTAGTCCATTCCAGTCATCAACTCTACGCAGCGACTCTATCCTGTCCTCTCAACGCCACTGGCACTCTCGGAACTGCATTCCGACTTACGTGGGCACCGATTCAAACCATGGTGGAAGACCTGCCGTGGATGCTCGAAGCCTTACCCCCCGAAGTAAAGCAACGCGTGACTCCCCTTTGCAGACAGTTTCTCTTGACCTACCAAACACTGGCCTTCCAAATCGCGCTTCGCGATCCGGTTTGCGCAACTCCCCGGGGCGGCAGACCAGCAAGCATCCCGGTCGATAACACCAGACAATTAATGATTTACCCAACAGAGCTCGCCCCTTTCCCCCATTCCCAGTCAGATTTCCAGACTAGAAACTACTACTGGCCTGGGGTGACACAAACGGATCATACAATCATCGCATCGATCTTTCGATCTCGCCAAATACTCTCGCCTAGTGAGTGGCAGCTACAACAAGCGGAAACACAAGACCGGAGCAAGACGCCAATTCGAAGTGGCAATTCACAGACGGGCGCCAAGCTGACGCGGGCACGTCACCGCAGATAACCCACAGGCCGCAGCCCCCCAGCCCTGCGGGAGGCGAAACCCGCAGGTTGGAATTCGGCTGCTCCCCGCTACTCAACCGCTGCGTATCAAAAACAAACCAGTTTTGGGTCAGAGTCAGCATCTCGCTAGACAGCCAGTGATACGACGGCAGGACGATTTTGGCTGGGGATCGCCCCGACAGAAAAATAGCGAGTACGCCCAGAGAATGCGTATGAATGATTATTTTCCCCTTTTCTAGGTTTGATTGCGGGAATGAACACCATTATATTCAGGGGACTGGTGTCGGGCCTGGAGTGGCTGTGCCAGCTAATCCCAAACATGCACAACGGGAAGTTGTGTCAACTTTTCTCAGCAAAAATCGGCGGTAAGCGATGCGTTACCTGCGTTCTTTGATTGGTAGCCCCTGGGGCTACTGCACGAGTTCAGTGCTATGGCTTGGCACCCTCATGGTCTTATTCAGTTCATCGAGTACGTCTTATGGCGGAACCTTTGAAGCAGAAAACCGAAGTGATGTCCGGAAAATCCGCAGCGATCTGAGAGCCTCACAGTTTCTATCAAAAGCGACCTTCGGCCCCACGCAGGAGATGATCGACACGTTATCGACTCGGATTCAGCAGGTTGGATATCGACGTGCCTGTGGAGAATGGATCGATGAACAATTCACTCTTCAGGCCTCGTCCCATGAGCAGGTTGCTCGCGACATGGTTGCCGCAGATGGTAAAACCCTGACCGAGGCAGGCATTGGCATTGCTAACTACCGTTATCAGGCTTGGTGGCACATCGCGTTGACGCGCGAAGATCAGTTGCGTCAGAAAGTAGCCTGGGCTCTTTCACAGATCTTCGTGATTAGCGATAGCGGCACGGGCTTCAACAACAACACATCACGCAACATTGGTGATGGTGAGCAGTCGCTTCCCGATTGGCTTGGCATGAGCAATTACTACGACATGCTGGTCAATCACGCGGATGGAAATTACCGGGACCTTTTGGGCGACGTGACCTTTCATGAATGCATGGGTGTTTACCTGAGTGCTTATCGAAATCGCAAAGCGGACTTGAGCAAAGGCCGATGGCCAGATGAGAACTACGCTCGCGAGATCATGCAGTTATTTTCAATCGGCTTGTATGAACTTAAGCAAGATGGACGTTTGAAAGTGAACGAACAAGGGGAATTGATTCCCACTTATGACAATGATGGCATTACTGAACTAGCGAGGCTTTTCACTGGATTTAAGTCGCAGCACAACACAAGCACGAGCTTCTACGCCGGCCGCAACTATGGTGCTCCGATGCAGATGCATCATCAGGAACATGACAACAACAAAGGATACTCCGATGTCATCGGTGAACCGGGATACGGAAACAACATCGGCGGCAAGACCCTGTTTGGGACGACGCTGAACGCGCTCCCCGACCCCCTGACCAACGAAGCCGCCTTAGCTGAAGTGAATCAGGGACTCGATGTGATTGCCGCTCACGAGAATGTTCCCCCCTTCATTTGCCGCCTGCTCATTCAGCGTTTAGTCAAATCGAACCCCTCAAGAGCCTACACTCGTCGGGTCACACGAAAATTCCGTGACAACGGGCAGGGAGTTCGTGGTGACTTGAAAGCGGTCATCAAAGCGATCCTGCTTGATCCGGAAGCCGTGCGTGGTCAGCGTGCTCTGAGAAAACGCGAGCCGCTCCGAGTCGAAGTAGTGACACGGGGCACAGAACATAGTCGTCTACGCGAACCGATCCAGCGAGTCACTTCACTGATTCGCGCTTTGCGACCGAGTAGCAACTATGCAAAATCAGACGCTGAAACCGGCGTCCCNTACATGTCTTTGGTCGGCTCCCTTCGTGACGACTTGGGACAAATGCCATTCCGAGCCCCCAGCGTTTTCAATTTTTACGTACCTGATTACCAGCCCCCCGGTGAGNTGATTGGCTATCGCCCATCCAAGCGAGTTCCCAGGGAAGCCCTGTTCGCTCCCGAGTTTCAGGTCATGACAGCAGTAACAAGTAATCGACTGATGAATCGATTCAGTTACTGGACGCGAAATCGATACGCTCGTTACACCATGCGTGATGGCGTTCAGTTAACCATATCGTTTGATTTGACGCCCGAACTGGAGCTTGCCAAAGACAACGCTAACNTGCCAGAAATATTACGTCGATTCGACCTACTGCTTTGCCACGGCAGTCTGAATGAAGAAACAAAAACCAGCATTATCAACGCAATCACATCCGAAAGCACTGCTGAAAACGAGAACGAGATAAGGCTTGAAGAAGTGCTGCTAGCTGTCCTGGTGTCGCCGGACTGTGCAATTGAAGAGTAAAGCTGTGCAATTGAAGAGTAAAGCTGTGCAATTGAAGAGTAAAGCTGAAGGATCGCAAAGTAAGGCCTGTTCATCAAGCAGGACCAGGACTGACTCGAGCGGCATCCCCGAGGAATCGTGGATTCACTGACACCCAAAAGTGTCTGCACACTGCAAAACATCGGCAACTCGGGAGGGTNGCCGACCTTGTCTCAACAGTTTCAACCTCCACCTAAAATCAATAAGTTTCACGTCATGAAAACTTCAGCGGAAATCGCGTCTCGACGCTCAATTTTAAAAGCTGCTGCGGCAGGCTGTGGCATGATGACTCAGGCCTCACTGGTATCCACGCTGCTGAACTTACAGGCAACCAAGGCTGCGGTTGCAGCTGGTGGNGGTGGAGGCGGCTACAAGGCGATGGTGTGTCTATTCCTGTATGGAGGTAATGACTCATTCAACATGCTGGTGCCACGTAACAACTCCAGCAGNAATAACCCTACTGAGTATGACGATTACGCCTCGGCCCGAGGTGGTTANGACGATACCGTGAACAACCCAGGCGGATTGGCTCTGGAGGAAAGTGGTCTGCTTGCGATCAATGATCCAAGCAATTTATCCGGACGCAGTTTTGGACTACATCCGCAACTTGGGCATGATGCACGTGACAACACGTCAACCGACGTCAACAATGGTGTGAACGGCGGCTTGGCCAAGCTCTACAACGACGGCAAACTATCGTTCGTTGCAAACATTGGTTCTCTGGTCGAGCCGACAAACCGCACCGATTACGATAACCGTTCGAATCTGCCTTTAGGACTATTCTCGCACGCCGACTTGCAGCGTCACTGGATGACAGGTGCTCCTCACACCCGGTCTCAGATCACTGGCTGGGGAGGGCGAATGGCTGACCTGCTTGCAGGAACCAACCAAAATCCAAATGTCTCCATGAACGTGTCGATTAATGGCGTGAATATGTTCCAGAATGGAAACAACGTGACGCCGTACATCATTGGTCAAAACGGCGCGACGGAGGTCACCTATTACAAAACAAACAACAAGCAGAATCGCATGTTCAAGAAGAACATGGACAACATTCTGAATCAAACTTATTCGAACCTTCTGGCCAAATCATTCGCTGAAACCAATCGCAACTCGATCGACGCCGCCATCGACTTCAACGCCAAAGTGGACAACGTTACGATCAACACCAAGTTTGATCCTGAGAGCCTTAGCCAGCGGTTCAANAAAATTGCTCAGGTCATTGGCGCCAGTGGTCCTCTTCAACAAAACCGACAAGTCTTCTTTATCTCTCTCGGTGGTTTTGACAATCATGCAGATCTGCTCGATNCCCAAGACGGGTTGATGCCGCAGATCAGTCGCGCGCTCGGATCTTTCGACGCTGCCATGACCGAACTGGGATGTTCAGATGATGTAGTGACTTTCACAGCTTCTGACTTTGCCAGAACCTTGGGAAGCAATGGACAAGGATCTGACCACGCTTGGGGTGGCCAGCAACTTGTGATGGGCGGTGGTGTCGACGGTGGCAAGATCTTTGGAGATTTCCCACTGTCACTCACAAATCCCATTGACCCTACCAACGGTGATCTTGATCTGGGGCGAGGACGCTTGATTCCGACAACCTCGGTGGATGAATTAGCTGCAGAGCTGGCGATGTGGTTTGGTGTCGACAATGCGTCTGACCTGGAACTGGTACTGCCGAATATCGGACGTTTCTATTCCTACAACGCTGGCTCACCACCACTCGGCATTTTCAGCTGAGTTCGGACGTGCAAAGTCCCCTGTGGACCAGCCAAACAACCGAGACGGGAATCGCATCGGTGTTTTGAACACAAAACCAGTGAACCCGATGGCAGAATTCGAAGTCGTTTGCCGAACACCCGACATCGCCGTTGGCGAATCCAAGTGCTTCGAAATCAATGGGAAGTGGATTGGGGTTTATCACCTTCCCGATGGGTTTTACGCAATCGATGATCCGTGCCCCCATGCCGGTGCCTCACTTGCACTGGGCCGCCTGGCGGGAGATGTCATTCACTGCCGGATTCATGACTGGGGATTCGGAATCAAAGATGGGCTTTGCAGGGAACGAAATCTCCCGCAGCACAAGGTTCAAACCTACCAAGTTCGAGTGCGGGATGACGAAGTGTCCATCCGCACGAGTCCCTCATGAATCAGTTCCTTGGCGATCCTGGCAACTGAGCCAAACAAAACAACCCTCCCCGGCCACACCAAGCCTCGACGCCGTTTGGGCCAGCACGGCAACTAGATTTCCAACGGGTTCGTGGCACCCAGCTCGCTGAAAACAAACTGATGCCCATCGTAATCGACACGAACCGTTGCCCCCTCGGGATAGCCGTCTGTCAATAATGACTTGGCCAACGGATTCTGTATTTCACGCTGGATCACTCTCTTCAGAGGCCGCGCCCCAAAGCTTGGGTCATAGCCTACGGAGGCGACTTCATCCATCGCATCTTCTGAGACTTCCAGAACCAACCCTTTAGCTGTCAGACGTTTTGCCAATTCCTGCAATTGCAAGCCCACAATACGTCTTATTTCCACTTTCAACAGCGGATGAAAAATCACGAGATCATCAATTCGGTTCAAGAACTCTGGCAGGAACCGCGTTTTCAATGCTTCATGAACTGCGTCTCGCATTTCCTCTTCATCACCTCCCTGCTCAGTGACCTTCTGAATAACCTGACTGCCCGCATTGCTGGTCATCACAATCACGGTATTCGTAAAATCGACAGTGCGACCCTGTCCATCAGTCAACCGCCCATCATCCAGCACCTGCAACAGAATGTTGAAGACATCGGGATGAGCTTTCTCCATTTCATCCAACAGCAGCACCGAATAAGGCCGACGGCGAACCGCCTCAGTCAATTTGCCACCTTCCTCATAGCCAACATACCCCGGAGGTGCACCGATCAATCGTGACACACTGTGGCGTTCCATGAATTCGCTCATGTCTATGCGCACCATTGCTGACTCATCATCAAACATCACTTCGGCCAATGCCTTACACAACTCCGTCTTTCCCACTCCGGTTGGACCCAAAAACAGGAAAGACCCGATTGGACGCCCGGGATCCTGCAAACCGCTGCGACTACGTCGCACGGCATCTGACACGGCCTGAACAGCTTCTTCCTGTCCAATGACTCTTTGATGAAGTCGCTCCTCCATCACAAGCAACTTCGCTCGTTCAGTTTCCAGCATCCGAGTCAACGGAACACCAGTCCACGCGCTCACCACCTCGGCAATCTCGTCCTCTGTAACATCATGGCGCAGCAACCGACGCTCATCACCGCCCTGGTCTGCCTTCCCCGCCTCAGCTTCCTGCTCGAGGGCTAGCTTCTCCCGAGCTTCTGACTCTTCAATCCGTTTTTGCAACCCACCAAGCTGGTCTCGCACTTCAAGCATTTCCCGATACAGCTCTTCGGGACTTTCACCGCAGATTTGTTTCTGCTTTGCATCGGCATCCAGTTTTGCAAACTGATGCTCGAGCTGTTCAATTTCTTGACGCACCGCTTGAACATCTTCCAAGCCAAGTTTTTCTGCTTCCCACTGCTCCCGAAGGCTGGCGAGCTCGCGATTCAAGCTCTCCATCTCTTCTTCAACTTCAGCTCTCTTGGCAACGGCAGACTCTTCCTGCTCGTCCACTAATTGCCGATGGGCGAGTTCAAGTTGACGAAGTCGCCGTTGAATCAGGTCAATGGGCTCGGGGACGCTCTCCTTTTCCATTGCCAACCTGCTCCCAGCTTCATCAACAAGATCGATCGCTTTATCTGGAAGGAAGCGATCAGAAATATACCGGTGAGAAAGATTGGCAGCGGCCACCAAAGCGCTGTCGGTGATGCGTACGCCATGATGCGACTCGTATCGCGACTTGAGCCCGCGAAGGATCGCAATGGTGTCATCCACGGTCGGCTCACCGACGTAAACGGGTTGAAATCGACGCTCCAAAGCTGCATCTTTCTCGATATTCTGTCGGTACTCATCGAGCGTGGTAGCACCAATGCAGCGTAACGCTCCTCGAGCAAGTTCTGGTTTCAGCAGGTTCGCAGCATCAGCCGAACCCTCTGCATTTCCCGCTCCCACAACAAGGTGCAATTCGTCGATGAACAAGATCACCTGCCCATCGGAATCTTTGACTTCGCGTAGAACCGCTTTCAACCGCTCTTCGAAGTCTCCGCGGAATTTTGCGCCGGCAACAAGAGCCCCCATATCGAGTGAGATCACGCGTTTGTCTCTTAAACTTTGAGGAATGTCACCCTCAAAAATCCTGAGCGCAAGTCCCTCGGCTATCGCCGTCTTCCCCACGCCCGGCTGCCCGATAAGGACTGGGTTGTTTTTGGTTCGACGTGAAAGCACCTGCACCACACGCCGAATTTCATTATCCCGACCGATCACCGGATCAAGCTTCCCTTCTGCTGCCAGTCTTGTCAGGTCGAAACCAAATTTTTCCAACGCTTGATATGTATCTTCGGCGTTCTGGTCGGTGACCCGTGCAGACCCACGAACGGTCTGCATTGCTTCCAGCACATCCTTTTTTCCAATTCCCGACAACGAAAGTAGACTGTTTGCCTTGCTGTCGGCGGTCACCAGCCCCAACAATAAATGCTCAGTACTGACAAACTCGTCCTTGAGACCCTCTGCCGCATCAGCAGCAGCATCAAACGTCTTTTGCAGACTGTGCGAAACGCCTGGCTGGCGGCCTCCGGTCACCGATGGCAATTTCCCTGCCTCACTCGCGACGAGCTCATGGAGCTGCGCTACATCCACTTTCATTTTCTCGAGCAGTGGCCGCGTAATCCCGTCAGATTCATCCAGCATGGCCGCAAGCAGATGCAGTGGGTTGATTTCAGGATTTCCTCCCGACGCAGCGCGTCCCTGAGCATCGGCGACGAGAGCTTGCGCTTTGTTGGTTAATTTATCAAATCGAAAAGTCATGGCAGTCTTCCTTTCTTTGCTTCTAAAAAATGCAATTCCTGCGGCAAAACCGTTATGAGCGGGCATAAAAAAAGGCGGGTGTTTGACACCCGCCTTTGACTCAATCAGCAGTGGTCAACGTTCACTCTTTGACTTCGTAATCCGCGTCGATGGCGTCATCATCTGCATCTCCACCAGCTCCGGCAGCGGCAGCATCCGGCGCGGCTCCTTCCGGGGCGGCGCTGGTTTTTTCATACAGCACCTTGCTGAATGCTTGCGATGCAGCATCAAGTTCATCAGACGCGGCCTTGATAGCAGCAGCATCCTCGCCCTCAGCCGCTGTTTTCACCTTCTCGATCGCTGTGTTCATCGGCTCGGTGTCTGCGTCCGTCAGCTTGTCCTCATGCTCCTTCATCTGCTTTTCCAACTGGTAAACCTGTTGACTAGCACGATTCCGAGCCTCGACTAACTCGAACTGCTTACGATCTTCATCCGCATTGGACTCCGCATCTTTCCGCATCTGTTCAATGTCATCTTCACTGAGAGCTCCAGCTTCATTGATCGTCACGGACGCTTCCTTCCCGGTTTTCAGCTCTTTGGCTGAGACGGAAACGATACCGTTCTGGTCGATGTCGAATTTCACCTCAATCTGTGGAACGCCTCGCGGTTGCGGTGGGATATCTTCCAAATTGAATTCGCCCAGCAAGCGATTGCTGTTCGCCATCTTGCGTTCTCCTTGGAAAACACGCACGGTCACAGCAGTCTGATTGTCGGCCGCCGTACTGAAGACGTTCTTCTTTTCGGCTGGAACAGTCGTATTACGCTCGACAAGAGCAGTCATTACACCACCCTCAGTCTCGATACCGAGTGTCAAGGGCGTCACGTCCAATAACAAGACGTCGGTACGCTCACCAGCGAGAACGCTACCTTGAATCGCAGCACCGACCGCTACGACCTCATCCGGGTTCACACCTTGATGTGGGTCTTTGCCGAAGATTGACTTTACAAGTTCCCGCACCTTTGGCACGCGAGTGCTACCACCAACAAGAACGATCTCATCAATGTCACTGGCCTCAAATCCAGCATCTTTAAGGGCACGCAGAACAGGTTGACGGCATCTCTCAACAAGATCGTCCACCAGTTCTTCGAACTTGCTGCGTGTGACTTTCATGGTCAGGTGCTTCGGCACATTATCTGAAACCGTGATGAACGGCAGATTGATGTCGGTCTCTGGGAGAGAGCTTAGATCTTTCTTGGCTTTCTCGCACGCTTCCTGCAAACGCTGCAGCGCCATTGGATCGTCACGCAGATCAATCGCATTCTCTTTCTTGAACTCGTCGGCGACATAGTTGATCAGTGCCTCATCAAAGTCATCACCACCGAGGTGTGTATCACCCGACGTGCTGATCACTTGAAAGACACGACTCTCCTGATCCTCATCCCCAGAATCGGCCACCTCAAGCACGGAAACATCAAACGTTCCACCACCAAGGTCGAAGACAATGATCTTTTCATCTTTACTTTTATCCAGACCGTAAGCGAGTGCTGCGGCAGTTGGCTCATTGATGATGCGAGCAACCTCGATACCGGCTATCTGGCCAGCATCTTTAGTCGCTTGACGCTGAGCGTCATTGAAGTACGCAGGAACCGTGATCACTGCTTTATTGACCTTGTGGCCTAGATACGACTCNGCAGATTCTTTGAGCTTTCGAAGCACCTTGGCCGAAATTTCCTGCGGCGTGTGCTGTTTGTCGCCCACCTCAATCTTCACGTACTCATCAGCGGCACCCGAGACGCCATAAGGCACCATTTTCTCCTCGGACTCCACTTCGTGATGCCGACGGCCCATGAAACGTTTTGCCGAGTAGACCGTGCGTTTCGGGTTGGTCACTGCCTGCCGCCTAGCAGGTTCCCCGACAATCGAGTCTTCCTTGTCAGTGAATGCAACCACACTGGGGGTCAAACGGTTACCTTCTGGATTGGGGATCACTTTGGGTTCGCTACCCTCCATCACAGCCACAACACTGTTGGTGGTACCGAGGTCAATCCCGATGATTTTTTCGCCTTGTGCCATTTCGTTCTCCTTTTTCAATCCTGCAACGCGGTCACGCTGCGTTCGTCTCAATTTTTTGAAGCCTGCAACGCGGTAGCGCTACGTTCGTCTCAATTCACTAATTCAGTCTCTTTGTCTATGACAGGGTTTGCCCGAATCACACACAAACCCCNGATTCTGACTCGCGTCAGCTTTATTCTGTGGCATTGGATGTCCATTTCGTCACACCCAAGGTCGAGGTGTTTAGATAGGCAAAGCCTGTGCCAGTCGTCACGTTGAAACAGATTTCAGGTGTATTTTTCACCAACCGAACTAAAAAAAACCGTCTAAAGACGATAAAAATGCCATCATTCACTATCGAGAAACATTTTTGGCAGTCNCCCAAAAGTACCACGAACCAGCCCTTCTGCCTTGTTGTCAAAATGACAGCCGCAACCGGCGATTACCCAGAGAAAAACGATGTGACACTGAAACATCCCGGGTTTAGCGGACGGTGCCCCGTNACGCCTGTCGAAACCACTGGTATTTCAGGATCCCNTTAAGCCCAACACTGACACGNCCTCCGCTCCGTGAACGCGATCGCATAGGCTCATGAATTCTCAATCCAGCAATGAATCCACACCTCAGAAGAATTCCGTCCGCGTTCTCAACGCCCCGGAAATCATAGATTCAATCGATCAGCAGATCCTAGACCTCGTCAAACAGCGGCGCGAAGCAGTCCAACAGATGTGCGCTGATCATCAGGGTGCACCAGTCGGCCGCATCTCCAAAGCCGCTGCCCGCATCGATCGCCTACTCACCGGAACCGCTCAAGCGGAACAGTCAACAGAAGATCAAACCATTCCCAACGCAAGCAGCGCGGCTTTACTGAAACACATTTCGAGCATATGCCTGCAATCAGTCCATCAATTGCAAGCAATCTATCTTGGTCCGCAGCACAGCTACAGTCACTTGGCAGCNATCAAATATTTTGGGGATGCTACGACCCTCACCCCCGTAGCTTCCATCCCNGCCGTTTTCGAGGCAGTTGCACGCGAGGACGCNCTTTGTGGCATTGTTCCGATCGAGAACAGCACCGACGGTCGCGTGGTCGACACTCTCGGCATGTTCGTCCGAGGTGACATGCAAATCTGTGGTGAAGTCCTTCTGCCTATCCATCACAACCTGCTATCTAAAACGCCTCGCGATCAGATCACCCAGGTACACAGCAAACCGCAAGCCCTATCGCAGTGCCGAGGATGGTTAGCGAAACAGCTACCCAATGCACAGCTTGTCGAGATCAGCAGCACCGCAGCTGCCGCAAAACTTGCATCACAGCAGCGAGGTGTTGCCGCAGTTGCAAGTTTGGAAGCGGGTCGTGAATACGAACTTGATATCATTGCCAATAGCATTGAAGACAACCCCAACAATGTGACCCGGTTTGCGGTCCTCGGTAGAGAGCGACCTTCTCCCACGGACAACGACAAAACCGCTATCCTCTTTCAAGTGAGCCATGAACCCGGAGCACTTGCCAATGCCATGACCATTTTTAAGCAACAGAACCTGAACCTGACATGGATCGAATCATTTCCAGCTCCAGAAACTCANAATGAGTACATGTTCATTATTGAATTGACAGGCCATCGAGACACAGCTGATGTGCAAGCGGCAATCCAAGAACTGCAGAATTTGGCACAACGCCTGACGATCCTCGGCTCTTACCCTCGCGCATGTATCGAGTGAGCAACTCNCGCATGTATCGAGTNAGCAACTCACGTGGCGTTTCACTCGTGCTGCATCCTCCTTGGAACCCACCTCACGATGATGATCATAGCGCCCACGTGAGGGTATCCCACAAAGCAAATCGCCTCTGTTTAACAGGTTGCTAGAAACCCAGCTCTTGCTAGAAAACCAGCTCAGCAGAACTTCAGGAAGGTTGGGCAATGCCGGGGAACATTTCAATCTTTACAAAGTATTTTGTAGCTTCTACCTAAAGCACATCGTCAACGTGAACGATCCGAGTCAAAAAACCCTCCGCTAAGCCGCTTTTAGAAATGGGATCATCCGTTGGCACGATTCATGCTCATTCCTTTCTCTGACGCTTACTGCCTCGGATACTTACTGCCAGGTTATTGGCCTCAGGGGCCCCGAAGCATGTGTGCCTGGCAGTACCTGCAACACCCGTTGAAAGGTACGTCAAAGCGCCGACGCCTGCAGTTCAGACAGCAAGATTTGAGAGTGAACCCGCCCCCACACGAGACTTCTAATGAACCAATCCAACCACGGCGTACCAAGACCTCGCTTAGCAGAAAACCACGACAAACCAGACATCCATTTGCCAACGGTGACGGACCCAAGCGAGAGCAGCGAGAAATGCAACCAACTACCTACTGCAAGTTTTACTCAGACCCAGCAGAGCAAAGCACGACCAATTCTGGCTCAAGAAAGCAGCAAACTGCGTTCCCCTTCCAAAGACCAAAAGAACCAGTCGACCCTCTTTAGTCTTTCCCCATCGAAGACGCGCTCTTAAGAGAAGCCTTCAGCGGCAGGTTCACGGTCTGAGCAGCGGCCTCGGCTTACCAACAATTACAAACATCAGCATCCCTCCCATTGAATGCAGAGAGATGATCACCCTTCGAGTTCCACCGCCCCTGTTTAACGGAATCTATGTGCACAAAGCTGAGAGAAAACGGCGGAGGCCGATGAGTCGCCTGCTGGTTTTTCCCCGTTGGGGTTCACGTTTACGACAGTGTTGTCACACACCTGGTGTTTGGTGTTAGGATACACCGACTCACCTAGTCCATTTACCACGGTTAAGGTAACGGCCAATCTTTACCCTCAGGTATCCCGCTGCTGCGATTCCTACCCATTCACAGAATTAGATTCACAGAGTTAGAAGATTCCAAAATGAAAAAAGCCTTCCTCTGCACCATGATCCTTGCCAGCCTCTCCCTGCAGGCAAACGCGGCAGACACTCGCCCAAACATGCTCTTTGTGATTGCTGACGACTGTACATTTCGCGACCTCGGATGCTATGGCGGCCAGGCATCGACACCCAACATCGACCGTCTGGCTACCGAAGGCATGCGCATGACGCACTGTTTTCAGTGTGCCCCAATGTGCTCACCAACACGTCACAACATCTATACAGGGCAGTATCCGGTAAAAACGGGAGCCTACCCTAACCATACGCAGACCTTTGACAACGTGCGTAACATCACTGATTACCTGAAGCCGCTCGGATACCGCGTTGCATTGTCTGGAAAGACCCATATCGGCCCACAAAAACTTTTCAAGTTTGAGTACAGCAGTGAAAAAAACAATCCGGATATGGCGGCCATTGACAAGATGATGGGCGACTGTGCTGACAGTTCTACCCCTTTCTGCATTTTTGCTTGCAGCAACGAACCGCATTCACCTTGGAACAAGGGGGACGCGTCGCAATACCCGGTCGCGGAAGTAAACTTGCCAGCCTATCTCGCAGATACACCCGAGGTCCGTGATGCTTTCAGTCGCTACTTGGCCGAGATCACGTATTATGACAATCAGGTAGGGCAACTGCTCCAGCTGTTGCAAAAACATAACCACGTTCAGGACACACTTGTGGTAGTTGTGTCCGAGCAGGGAAACTCATTTCCGTTCGCAAAATGGACCTGTTACGACAGTGGGCTCCAGTCAGCCATGATTGTGCGTTGGCCGGGCCAGGTGAACCCGGCCTCCACGACCGATGCAATGTTGGAATATGTTGATATCACGCCAACCTTTGTTGACATTGCGGGTGGCAAGCTTGACAAAAGCCTTGACGGAAAGAGTTTCCAAGATGTCCTGAAGGGAAAAACCAAGCAGCACAAAGAACACGTCTTTGGAGTCATGACCACCAGGGGCATTATCAACGGCAACCCAAGCTATCCCATCAGGTCCATTCGATCACGGACACACAAGCTGATCCTTAATCTGCAGCCGGACCAAACTTTCACAAACGCCTGTACGAAGAGCCGGGAATTCAAGTCGATCGTGGCAGCGGCAGATGCCGGCGACGAGCAAGCACAATGGGTGGTCAAGAATTACCAGCAACGACCTGCGGTGGAGTTTTTCGACGTGCTCAATGATCCGCTGGAAATGNACAATCTGGCCGGACACCCCCAACACCAAGGCACCATCACGGAGCTCAAGAGCAAGCTCGCTGCATGGATGGATTCACAGGGCGATACCGGCGTCGCCACCGAGATGAAGGCGAACTCACACAAGAAGCCCAGTCTCGGAAAGGGAAACAACACACAAAAAAAGAAAAATGGCAACCGCCGCAAAAAGCGAAGTGCGACACCTTTGTCACCACCGACAAAGTAGTCGCGTGCACCCGNTAGCAAGCGGCTCATGCTTGCGAAACAATGAATGCATCAGCCGAGGGAAACCAGCGTCAGAGCCAACCAGCCCCCCCGCTTCACAATGATCTTCGCAATGATCTTCGCAATGATCTTCGCAATGATCTTCACAATGATCTTCGCTGAGATCTTCGCTGAGATCTTCGCTGAGCAGCCAAGTCGCCGTTNTTGCTTCNCGCACTGCCGAGTCACAAAGCCAGACAAACAGGCTNCAGGTCACGAGATTTGGTGAGCAGCCNCCGTTCGCCGAAAGTCACGCGGTGGCATCCCAACCGCCTTCTTAAACGCAACGGAAAGATATTCATCGTGCCTGAATCCTGTGCGGGATGCGATTTCGGAGAGCGAGAGATCAGTTCCCCTAAGCAGCTCTTTGACCTTCCCAATTTTCAAGCGTGTGATTTCCTCGTGCGGGGTGCGTCCTAACGCAGCTCGGAACCGGCTCTCCAAGACCCGTCGGGATAGCGGAACNGCACGCAACACATCGCTCACATTGATCCCAGCCGCTGCATTCTCTCGGATGAAACGCAACGCGGCCGCGACATCAGCATCATCAATTGCAAGGATGTCAGTCGATTGACGCGTTTCAATGCCTAGCGGTTTTACCAGAATCGATTTAGACCCAACCTTTTCGCCTGCCATCATCTGGTCCAGAAGTGAGGCGGCCTCGAAGCCAGTCCATTTGGTATTACAAATAACGCTCGATAACCTAGGGCTTGCCAAGTCACAAATCAGCAAATCATTATCAACCCCTAGCACCGCAACTTCTTCGGGTACCGCAATATTCTGTTCCCGGCAAACATCCAATAGTTTCTGAGCTTGAATGTCATAGCAAGCCATGATGCCAATAGGTTTTGGCAACCCCGCGAGCCACCTCGCCAACACCTCCTTTTCACGATCCCATGAGTACCGTTCATCGAGGCGCGAAATCGAATCATGCAAGTAACAATTCCCCCCAGCCTCCTTTACGAATCGTTCAAACTTCTCTTTTCGCCAAATCGCCCAATTGAACGCGGCATCCCCATAGAACCCAAAATTCTGAAAACCACGTTCAGACAGATGTTGCACAGCAAGCCGTGCTATCGCTTCATCATCCGTTTCCACCCACGGAATATTTTTCAGATGCCGCGCTGCACTTACGTCGACCACCGGCAAACCCGTCCGTTTCAACGCAGTAGCAATCTCGTCATTTTCAATNCGAGCAATGATCCCATCACCACCCCAAGTCGAGAGCCATCTTGGGGGCTGTCCGCCGCGGTCCTGCTCAGGCAAATAGATCGACCAGCCTTCGTGCTGCCGCACGTAGGCAGCGATCCCCGTAAGGATACCCCTCGCATATGAATTCGATGTTTCGATCAGTAGAGCGACCGATCGCAACTTGTTTACCACGCCAAATTACTCAATTGTCAAACACGAAGAACGGGCTGCCCCAGATAGCAAACTCATTTATTATGCTGAAAACAGAGCCGAGCCGCCAGAACACCCGGTAAAATAACTCAAGTATTCTGCGCATTACCTCATGGGCTCAATGCCCCACAGCCCCTAACCTTTCGTTCTCAGATTCCGCTTGGGTACGAAACCCCGTGCATGAATTCCGCGATTGGCGTGTGCCAATCCGCCACCCTTCCCCAACACGACACAAACTGTTTTACGTCGTGGTGGCCGCCGAGTCCCACAAAACACAATGATTGTAGATCAGCCATCTCGAATGATGCGGTCAAATCTAGATTGAATAAAGAACGCTATACTTTTTGTTTGGGGGTATTCCGCGTGCAACCCGCGCATCAAAGTCGCGTTCAAAAAGACACATCACCACACTTCATGCATCGCCTTGTCGAAGAGAATGATCGTCATGAAAATCGCAAANTCAGACAACCTTTAGATACCTGACCTGCCCCCCGCAGTCATCGATCACACTTGGAGTCAAAAATGAACAAGCCAGTAAACGTTGCAATGATTGGTCTCGGTTTTGGAGCCGAGTTCATCCCAATTTACCAGGCACATCCGAATACCAATGTGATCGCAATCTGCCGACGCAACGAGGCGTCACTGAAACAAACCGGCGACCAATTTGGAATTGAAAAGCGATACACAAGCTACGACGATGTGCTAGCAGATCCTGAAGTCGACTATGTACACATCAACAGTCCGATCGCGGACCATGCCTGGATGTCACTCAAAGCTCTCGATGCCGGCAAACACGTCATGTGCACGGTGCCGATGGCGACCACCATCGATGAGTGTCGGCAGATCGTCGAGAAGGTCAAGGAAACCGGTCTCAAGTACATGATGGCAGAGACGGTCGTCTACAGCCGAGAATTCCTGTACATCAAAGACCTTTACCAAAAGGGTGAACTCGGCAAGATCCAGCACCTCGCTGCCTCACATCCTCAAGATATGGATGGGTGGCCTGATTATTGGGAGCGGATGATTCCAATGCACTACGCAACCCATGTGGTCAGCCCCTGCTTGGGATTGGTTGATGGCTTGGCCGAGTACGTCAGTTGCTTCGGGTCAGGCACAGTTCGTGAAGACATCGCCCAAAAATCAGGTAACAAATTTGCTGTTGAATCTTGCCATATCAAGATCCAGGACAGCGACGTCACTGCTCACATTTGGCGATTCCTTTACGATGTGGCAAGACAGTATCGCGAGAGCTTCGACGTGTATGGGACCAAAAAGAGTTTCGAATGGACCTTGGTAGAAAATGAACCCCACGTGCTCCACACCGCCAAAAAACCTGAGCCCGAAATCCCGGAGAAAGTTGCAGTTCCTGACTTTGCCCACTTGCTTCCGCCAGAGATTCAAAAATTCACGCTGCCTCAGGAAATCCATGATGCTGACCACCTGTCATTCATCCAAGGCGGTGGACATGGCGGCTCCCATCCACATCTGGTGAACGAATTCGCCAGTGCGTTGATTGAAGATCGTGATCCTTGGCCCAACGCCGTCACCAGCGCGAACTGGACGTGTGTTGGGATCTGTGCCCACGAGTCCGCCGAGAAGGGTGGTGAAAAAGTCGCCTTACCAGATTTCACCCTCGGTTAAGCCGTTTCTAAACGGCTGGCCAGCACGGTTTGTAAACGGGTTGGTTTCCCCGAACGGGGACTTCCATTTCTGCTGGGCTGGTAGCCAGCAACACTGAACCACAATCGATCACGCCATGTTAAGAACATTCCTTTCGGTCCGAGCTTTCGCCCTCATCTCCCTTGTGCTAGCCGCCGCGACCACAACGCGAGCCGAAGGCACAGCGCCGCTAACGCTGCAATTTCTGGGCGACCAGGGTCATCACCAACCCGCTCGTCGGGCTGCCGAATTATTGCCTGCTCTGGCAGAGCGTGGAATCAATGTTCAATACAGTGAAGATGTAGCTGCCGTTTTGAATGCACAGAATCTAGCCAACATCGATGGATTGATTCTTTACGCGAACATTGATCACATCACCGAAGATCAGGCCAAGGCTCTCCTGGAATTCGTGCGTGACGGTGGTGGTTTCATACCTTTACATTGCGCATCCTTCTGCTTCCGCAACAATGAGGAAATTGTTGCCTTGATGGGCGCACAATTCCAACGCCACGGCAGCGGTACTTTTAGTGTGTCGCCAACGGCTGCAGGCGTTTCCCATCCCTTAATGAAGGGCTACCGCAGTTTCGAAAGTTGGGACGAAACCTATGTGCATACGAAGCACAATGAGAAGAACCGGACCGTCCTTGAGTATCGCCGCGAGGGCGACCAGCGTGAGCCATGGACCTGGGTGCGTGACCAAGGCAAAGGTCGTGTCTTCTACACGGCATGGGGCCATGACTCACGCACGTTTTCGAACCCAGGCTTCCACAATCTGATCGAGCGTGGCATTCGCTGGGCATGCAAGCAGGACCCAACTATCGTCGCCGACTTCGCTGGACCTGAGCGTGAACCGCTCGAGGCTTATCCGGTGCTGGCCCGGGCGTCAGAAAAGGAGCCTTTTGAGTTCGTGGACGTTGGGCCCAAAATCCCCAACTACGTTGTGAGCAAGAAGTGGGGCGTGCAAGAACCGCCACGCAACTTAATGCAAAAGCCTCTCTCACCTGCCGAGTCCATCAAGCACTATTCGGTTCCTGATGGGTTTTCGATCTCCCTCTTCGCTTCCGAACCTGACATCGGTGGAAAGCCGATAGCGATGTCCTGGGATGAACGCGGTCGTCTTTGGATCGCCGAAACTTACGATTACCCCAATGAGAAGCAACCTGAGGGCAAAGGCCGGGATCGGATTCGGATTTGCGAAGATACAGACAACGATGGCAAGGCGGATAAGTTCACGATTTTCGCAGAACAGTTGAGCATCCCAACCAGCATGGCATTTTCCCACGGTGGGCTCATCGTACACCAAGCCCCTGACACGCTCTACTTGAAAGACACCGATGGCGACGACGTTGCTGACCTCCGCACAAGCCTCTTTTCAGGCTGGAGCACTGGCGACACGCATGCGGGGCCGAGCAACTTGAATGCTGGGCCCGACAATTGGTTTTATGGCATGGTTGGCTACGCAGGCTTCAACGGGACCATCGCGGGAAAGCACCAATCGTTCCGCACAGGCTTCTATCGCTTCAAAGTTGAACTCGTAAACGAGCAAGTGACGGTTACCGACTTTGAATTTTTGCGAAACACCAATAACAACTCTTGGGGTGTTGGATTCAGCGAAGATGGTCTGCTGTTCGGGTCGACTGCCAATCGCAACCCAAGTGAATTCATGCCGATCGCCAACCGTCATTATGAACGCGTCCGCGGATGGACATCTTCCGTACTGGGTGGCATTGCAGATACTCATGAATTCGCTCCTATCACCGACAAAGTGCGGCAGGTTGACCACCATGGCGGCTACACGGCGGCCGCTGGACACGCGATCTACACCGCGAGAAATTATCCCCAGGCTTACTGGAATCGTGCTGCCTTTGTTGCTGGCCCCACTGGCCATCTGGTTGGTACCTTCGCACTCACCCCTCAGGGAGCAGGTTTTAAATCAACCAGTCCCGTCAACCTGCTCGCCAGCGATGATGAATGGGCAGCACCAATCATGGCGGAGATCGGTCCCGATGGAAATGTTTGGGTCATCGACTGGTACAATTATATCGTTCAGCACAACCCGACACCCGTTGGGTTTCGCAATGGACCTGGCAATGCCTACATGACCGATCTTCGCGACAAGAAGCATGGCAGGGTCTATCGAATCACCTATGATTCGCACGTCGCGGATGCAAGCGAGCCCAACACGCTTGAGAACGCATCGGCAAACCAGCTTGTGAAATCGCTCTCATCCTCCAACATGTTTTGGCGGCGTCATGCTCAGAGACTTTTGGTCGAATCCGGAAAGACTGAGATCACTGCTGAATTATTGAAACTCCTGAGACGACAGCAGCTTGATCTGATCGGCATGGACGTGGCGGCCATCCACGCGATTCGTGTGCTTGAGGGCCTCGGACAATTACGGAGCGCAGATGTCCGAAACGCATTGCACGAGGCACTGACACATCCTTCGAACGCGGTAGTCCGAACGGTCATTGAAGTCTTGCCCCGCGATGAGATCAGTTTGAATGCCTTATTGTCATCACCAGCATTCTCATCGCCTGACTCGCAAGTTCGTTTATCTGCTTTGCTGGCTATCGCTGAGATGCCTGCGACAAGTCAATCCGCAAAGAAGACCGCCATTTCGCTTGCCCTGAATGATTCAGACCGATGGTTGACCGACGCCGGGATTGCGGCTGCGGCCACTAACGGTGGGCAATTCCTCGCACTCGCTTGCAAGCAGAATGAACCGACGTCGGCTGCTCTCCTGAGGGCCACTGAGATCACTTCTGAACACGTTGCACGCTCCGCAGACAGCAAGGCAATCGAATTGCTAGTGAAAACGTTACCCGACGCATCGCCTGACGTCTCGCAGCGAGTGCTGAGCGGTCTAACGAAAGGTTGGCCCAAAGCCACCCCCATTGAACTCAGCCAGGAAACGGACAACGCGTTAGTGGAACTATTCGACGGTTTACCGGCGGGTTCCAAAGGCCAATTGATTCGCTTGGCCCAGATCTGGGGCAGCGAAAAGCTCGCGAAAAATGCGGGTAAAATCGCTGCCTCGCTGCTCAAAATTTCGGGTAACGAAAACACATCCCCCCAAGCACGAGTCGAGGCGTCACAGCAGTTGATCACACTGATGTCGACCAAGCCCGAAGTCGCTGCTGATCTGCTGGCTTCCATCACCCCCAGAACACCGCAATCAGCTGCCCTAGGAATGATCGATGCCATCCGCGGAAGCCGTGCTCGTGGCGTGGGCACTGTCATTCTCGATGCGATGACAGAAATGACACCTGCATCACGAGCGCAGGCGATTCTCGTTCTTCTGTCGCGTCCCGAAACGACGACAAGTTTACTGAAGGCTCTAGAGACGCGTGACCTCTCACGGGAAGATTTGTCATTGAGCCAACAGCAGGCACTACTCGCGCATCCAACTCCTGCAATACGCAAGCTTTCTGAAAAAGTACTTTCGGGCAGTGGAGGCTTACCGAGCCCGGATCGCGAAAAAGTACTCGCCTCTTTGATGAACGTGACCGATAAATCTGGCAATGTTGAGCGAGGAAAGGCGATTTACGTCAAGAACTGTGGGAACTGCCACATGCATCGCGGTGAGGGCAAAAAAGTAGGTCCTGATCTGACGGGAATGGCAGTCCATCCCAAAGCAGAATTATTGACTCACATTCTGGATCCCAGTCGCAGCGTCGAGGGCAACTACCGCAGCTACTCAATCCTGACACTCGACGGGGTCGTCGTGAACGGCATGCTGGCATCGGAGACCCAAACAGCCGTTGAAATCTTTGATGCCCAAGGAAAAAAACAGATTGTCCTTCGTGAAGATATCGAACGGCTGCTGGCCTCCAGCAAATCGGTCATGCCAGAGGGATTTGAAAAACAAATCGACCCACAAGGTTTTACAGACCTTCTCGAGTTCCTTACGGATAAAGGCCGTTTTCTGCCTCTTCCGATTGAAAAAGCAGCGACTGCGATTAGCACCAAGAGTCTTTTCCACAGCGGTGACAATGGTGCAGATCGATTCGTTTTCGAAGATTGGTCACCGAAGATGGTGGGCGAAGTCCCTTTTCAACTTGTCGACCCGGAGGGTAAACGAGTTGCGAACCTGATCTTGCTTCATGGCCCCCAAGGCACCATGCCTCCCAAAATGCCAAAGTCGGTTCGTGTGCCATGCAACGCTCAGGCCAAGACGATTCATCTTCTCAGTGGGGTGAGTGGCTGGGGCTTCCCCGCACACCAGCAAAAATCGGTGTCCATGATTGTCAGACTGCACTTAGCCGACGGTAGCACCGAAGACCATCCCCTTTTAAACGGACTTCATTTTGCAGACTACATTCGCCGAGTCGATGTACCCGATTCCGAATTCGCCCTCTCAGTACGCGGGCAACAACTTCGACACATCCGTGTCTCACCTCGCACAGATCAGGTCATCCGCGAGATTGAGCTGGTCAAAGGTGATGACCCCACAGCTCCCATCGTCATGGCGATGACCGTCGAAGGACCGGAAACGAAGTGAAGCTAACATCCGCATTGCGTAAACCCAAGCTCTGATTAATTTCCTCCAAGACATCTTCGCTGGCCTGACACGAACATCAAGTCACGAAGAACTGGAAAGCCGTTTCAATGAAACCAGAGCAATTCCCGGCTTACAATTGCGACGAATCCTATCAGTGGAACTACGACCATCCACCTGCTCTGCCAGAGATCGCAGTCCCAGAGCTTTCTGGCGGATGGAAGTTTTGTGGTCATGAGGTCTCGTCTCCATTGGGCATTTCAGCGGGTCCACTTCTGAACGGGCGATGGTGCTGCTACTACGCGCGGCTCGGTTTCGACGTGCTGACTTATAAAACCGTAAGAAGCCAACGCCGAGAGTGCTACCCGATGCCCAACCTGCAGCCAGTCAGCTGCGGGCAGCTTGATGGAACACAGAATCGCGTTTTGCCAAGCAAGTCGATGCAGGGAACCTGGGCGGTCGCTTTCGGCATGCCATCAGCATCCCCAAATATTTGGCGTGCGGACATTGAATGGACCCGCCAACAGCTTTCCCGTGAGAAAGTACTTTCCGTATCTGTCGTAGGCACGATGCAAGAGGGCTGGGGAATCGAGGAACTGGCCGCAGATTACGCGCAGTGTGCGAAGTGGGCAGTCGAAAGCGGCGCCGATTGCATCGAAACCAATTTTTCCTGTCCCAACGTCAACACTTGTGACGGCCAACTTTACCTAGACACAAAGGAGTCCGCGGTCGTCAGCGAGGCTGTAAAATCAGAAATTGGGAATACACCTCTGATCATCAAAGTGGGACACTTCCTTGACCGCGAGGCGATTCCGCTTTTTCTATCCGCCGTTGACAAATATACCGATGCTGTCTCCATGACCAACAGCATTGCAAATCGCGTCGGCGTGAACGACAGCAACCTGATGTTTGAATCCCAACCGCGAGGAATTTGTGGTCGCGCCATACTCGAAGCTTCGCTAAGACAAGTCAGGGCATTTTCACAGGCAATTAAAGAAAGGAAATCCAAAATCGAAGTCATCGGTTTGGGCGGAATTGAAACAGCCATGGAAGTGACACACTATCTGAGCGCTGGCGCCAGTGCTTGCCACCTCGCGACCCATCCGATGGTCGACCCGGGCTGCGGAATCAAGATCCGCGACCACCTTGCTAAACATCCCCTACCATGAATCACTTTTCGCCCACATAGCGTTTGTAAATCTCCTGCAGGCTCGCTGGGGATACCTTGCCATCATGAATCACCAGTCGATACCTCAAACGCGTGGGCGTTTTGGTTGACAACGGGGCGGGATTGCGCCCCGGATAGACAACATTTTGCATACTTCGTTTGCGTCTCAGGATCCACCACGGCGATGCCAACTCTGCCGATTCACTGACCCCATTTTCCACTTCACTGGGCTCAGCCTTTTCCG
Organism: Rhodopirellula sp.; assembly: GCA_002689655.1. Lineage (GTDB taxonomy): Bacteria > Planctomycetota > Planctomycetia > Pirellulales > Pirellulaceae > Rubripirellula. The sequence goes on from NZHC01000068.1 coordinate 36,555, forward strand.
CACCACGATTCGCCACTGGATTTTTTGGATGCGACATGATCGTCAGGCCTCGCTTCTTGTCACTGATGTCGATCCACGGTCCCCCCTGAACTGCCGTTTTTGTTGGCTCAACTTCCCCACCGCCAAAACGAAATACTTGGTCGGCATTCAATTTGATTCGAGGCGAAAACCCTCCATAACCTTTTACATCATCGCTGCCACCGATACGAACATTCTGCAACATGGCGGTCAATGAAATATCGAAATCAATCAAACGCTGATGTTCCGTTCGTCTGTGAATGACAATGTGCGTTTCTTCTTTCACCACCGGTAACAGTTCACCATTGAGATCTTTCAACAGCGGCGATTTCCATAGGGTGCTCACGTCGACCCCAATGCACTCTCCGCCACCGCTTTGCACCGCGTTGCTTGTGGTTTGCACACATTGCCGAACAAAATCTTTGCAGAGCCAGGGATCACCCAAAATCAAATCACCGACAGAAAAATGATGCCATGCCCAAAACACCCCGCGATGGTGTCGATGGTCCTCTGGAAAATCCTCCGTGAAGACTTGCCCGCGCAAGTCATACAGGGGATGAACATAGCCAGCACGCGACCAACGGCCATCCAACGAATTCGCCTCTAACTGATAAGTGAGCACAGGCACTTCATCTTCGACGACTTCGACAACCTTTCCATCCGCTCGGGACCACAATCCAGACTCCTCACCGCGAAGCACTCCCTGATTAGTCGCACAACAAGCCAGCAAAAGCATGCCCATTCCTGAATTAAACCGCATTCCAAAACCTCATTCGATTGCCTATGCGCCGCATGTCATGTTGTCGATGTCCAGAATACCATTCTGAAACTGCAGACGGAACAAGGACACCTGATCACTCAAACCTGGTCGCTTTTTTTCCGATGTCGCCTTGCAGCGGCCCATCACCTAACACCAACGCCGTGGGGCCTAACACGCCTCTATTTCCACCGATATCGCGACCGCTTGGAGCAAGCGACTCCCCCACAGTTGGCCGTACCGGCACATAATCTCCAATCCGAGATGTGTCAGACAGACCAAAAAACAGTCAATTCCGAAACCAATGCATCAGATTCACAGTAGCAGAGGGATGATCTGCCAGATTTTACGAGGAACCGCTCGTAGGCAATGGCATTCCACCCGTGGCTTATTTACGCTGTGTCTTGATTCGCTGCCGATTTCTCGGCAATGATGATGTGATCGGTGGCTTATTTCTGGTTAAGCTCTGCCAACCACTTGTATGATATTTTGTGTTTCTCTGAAAATCGCGCCCCACAATCCAAGACAATGACGCCTAAAAGCTGGCGATCTAAGCAAACTCCCTATTGGAATTATTCGATGAACCGTTTGATGCTCTCGATGCTCACAATCTGTTTGGCAGTCTTCACCCTAGCTAGTTCAGCTAATGCCGAAACGTGGACAGACAACACGGGCAAATTTCAAATTGAAGCTGATTTTTCCGGTGTCAATGGAAAGAACGTGGTGCTAACCAAGGCTGATGGCACCACCATCGAAGTCCCCATCAAACGCTTGAGTGCCGCGAGCCACGCGCGAGCCAAAGAGCTTTACCGCGCCAGCCAAAGCGGCGTGGCTGCCCCAACAACTCCTGCAGCCAGCATGCCTGCTGCCTCTGCCGCCCCTGCTGCACCTGCAAATTCAAATCCCAACTTCAAGGTTCCTGTTGCTCCCGCTGTTGCCCCCCTTCCGGCTTTCCCTGAGGGCGCGACCCTGCAAGCGACCGTAGATTTCTGCCGCGACCAATTGATGGCTGGCCACCCTGAAGTCTTCTGGCAAGCCCTGCCCGATGACATGCGTCAGATGGTGGATGGCCAGGAATTTCGGTCCACCATGGCAGAATCGATGAAATCGCAACAACAAACCATGAAACAGGTGGAAGGTCTGTTTCAAAAAATGGCACAGGTGTTGGTCACAAAGAAACAATATGTCCTGAAGACACCGATGTTAGCGACGTCGGTACCACCGGGAATGATGCCCATGGTTGAGCAAGGCTACGACCCTGTAGTTGGAACCGTTTACGAGTTAGGCATGCTGATCTTTGATCTACCATCCATCGATACTCAGACCATGAGTGAAATGATGGACTCGCACGGCCCCAAATTGGGTGGACACCTCAAAGGCATCGTTGCGATGCTGCCGCCCGGAATGCTGCAAGCAGTGTTGTCGAGCATCAGCATCACGCAAGCCGACGATAACAACGGCATGCTGAAAATGGAGCAAGAAGCTGGACCCAATGACCGAATCGCAATGGTGCGCTATCAGGGTCGTTGGATACCTAAGGATATGGCCGATGAGTGGCAAGATAACAAAGACAGCATGCTTGCCGAGATGAAAATCGCACTGGCCGCCGCGCAACAGGGTGAGCAAGCAGCTCAGGCTAACATGATGGCCGGCATGATGATCACCGTCGTGGGTGGCATTTTGGACCCGATGCTCGCTGCAAAGTCGCAAGCTGAGTTCGACCAAGCCCTGATGCAGGTCATGCAGCTCGCTCCGATGCTTGGCCTGGGTGGTGGCGGCGGACCTGCCGGTGGATTCCCCGGTGGACCCGGTGGTGGATTCCCCGGTGGTGCGGGACCTGGTGGAGAGGACGCCTTCCCCTTCTAGACACGTTCAAAGAGCTCTTACTTTCAACTCAAGGAGCAAGTCTGCCCGCTCGCAGGCTTGCTCTCTTTTTTTAAAACAACTTTTTGAGCACGAATATCGAAAGCCGAGCAACACAAAACATTTCGTGACACCTGCTGCAATCAAGCTCTCGTACAGAACAGCAAGTAACCATGAAATCCGTCGTGCCAGTGAGAACGAAGCCTGACAAATGAGATAGTCACTTGCTGCCTTCCGTATTCCAATGAAGCGGCCAATTCACCACGATCAACCCATTTGCTGCAAATCGCAATGTGGATCTCTCCCAAACAGAAAACAGCGCGAGTGCGAATCACCCCGAGCATTACTTATCTGCAAAACGAATCCAACCAGCAGCAAAGCATATGCCGGCGTGGACAGACATCTGCCCTGATCCTGAGTTTACCTCGACAAGCCACGATCGAAAGTTGAGGTGTCGGCAACTGGGAGCTAACCGATTAGTGACGCGGCTTGCGATGCGATCAGTTCGCTAAAGGAAGACAATCGCAGTCCACGTGAACTTAGCGCATTACCCAAAAGTCTACCTGAGCGCCCTGAATTTAAACGCAAAACCGACTCAGCTACTCGCAATACTGCAGATTGCAAGGCACTGATAGGTAAAAAACCCTCAAGCGACGCTCCCGACCGCTTCCACTTCAGGAGCCAGTGGATGACTCCGAGATAGTGTTTCGGTGAAGCCAGCCCGCCTGTTCTATTTGGACTCGCCCGACTTGCTGACCACTTTGTCGATCAATCCATACTCGCATGCTTCGTCCGCAGACATGAATCGATCGCGATCAGTGTCCTCTTCGATCTTCTCGAGCGAATGCCCCGTGTGTTCGATCATGAGTTCATTCATGCGTTGCTTGATGCGCCGCAGTTCCTCAACATGAATCTCCACTTCGCGAGCGGTTCCCTGCATTCCTGCGAGCGGTTGATGGATCATGATGCGGGCATTGGGAAGTGCGAATCGTTTTCCCTTGGCACCTGCCGTTAACAAAGCAGCACCCATCGATGCTGCTTGCCCGATGCAGTACGTAGCAACGTCACAGGAGACAAATTGCATCGTATCGTAGATGGCCATCCCAGCGGTGATACTTCCACCCGGGCTGTTGATGTACAGGTGGATGTCGGCTTTGGGATCATCCGACTGCAGGAACAGCATTTGAGCGACCAAAGCGTTGGAGATTTGGTCGTCGACCTGCTGCCCAAGAAAGATGATGCGATCTTTCAGCAGGCGGCTGTAGATATCGTAAACGCGTTCTTCGCGACCACTCTTTTCGACAACGTAGGGGATGACAGGCATAACGTGCTATTGATTGGGGTTTTGGGTGCAGATGTAGATTTAGAAGGAAGAATCCCGCAGCAGCGGAATCAGGCATCGTCGTCGTCACCCTCGGAAGGTGGCTTGGTGAGAATATCGTCAACCAGACCGTATTCCTTGGCTTCTTCAGCGCCTAAGAAAAAGTCGCGGTCGGTGTCATTCGCAATTTTCTCGACCGACTGGCCCGAGTGCTTGCTGATAATATCGTTGAGCACATCGCGGTAGCGGAACATTTCGGCCGCTTGAATCTCAATGTCGCTGACTTGACCTCCCACACCACCCATCGGTTGATGCATCATCACGCGGCTATTGGGCAGACAGAATCGTTTGCCCTTGCTGCCGCCGACGAGCAATACGGCGGCCCCGCTGCAGGCTTCTCCAACACAATACGTTGCGACGGGGCAGGACAACATCTGCATGGTGTCGTAGATCGCCAACGTTGCGGTGACGCTACCGCCCGGCGAGTTCAAGTAAAAATGGATATCTTTTCGCCGATTTTCGCTCTGCAGATAGAGCAATTTCATCACCACGTCGTTTGCGTTTGCGTAATGAATCTCGCCCTGCAAGAACACAATCCGGTTCTCTAACAGCAGATCGCCGAGCGTGAGTTGCCGCTGGCGTTGGTAACCTTGGTATGACTGACTACTGGCCATCTCAGCTTCGAGCGGCCCGAGGTGTTGCGGATATTGTGCCATTTACCTGTCTTAAAAGTGCGTTCCATCGAAAAACCCGAGGCATGTCGAGGTTTTCCAAACTGCCGGACAATTTCTGAGCCTGTATCGTCCCGAATCGGGTTTCAGGCGTCAATGGCAGGATATAAGCCCGTCGAGTGGGCCGATCTTAATATCGCCGAAGTCTCTACGCTGACGGGCCAAGTAAGACCTCTGACGGGCAATTCAAGGCCTCCGACTGTGCTCATATGACTTCCCACCGGCGTGCAGAGCTCGGGCCAGCCCCCTCCACCCTATCACAACTTCTGACACGCTGTTCCAGGTCCCAGTGCAACACATTGGAGTCCCAGTGCAACACATTGGACATCATCGTGGTGGAAGCGAGGTGCTGCCGACCTCGCCACCAGAAACTCTGGGACTCAGTGACCTCTGGGACTCACTTACACTAGCCGGTACTGACACTTGCTGAGACTCAATGGCAGTTACCGGTTTTGCCGCACAAACACCTTGAACGAGTGGTGAAGCAGATGCACCTTGTCCTGGAACGCTAGCATGGGACCATTCAAATCTGGAAAAATATCGGCTGGCGATTCGGCGGCAGTATCAACAAAGAGGTTCCACTGCGTGCCAGTTGCAAACGCCGGCATCATAAATTCACGATCTTGGCCGGTGCTGTTGAACATCATGACGAGGTCGCGTCCGAGGCTTTCCGGATCATCGGATGGATGAGGCGCGGCGATGTACGCCATCATCGCCAGCGTTTGCTGTCCCCAATCGAGAGTCTTCCCGTCGGGTGAGAACCATGAGACATCAGGGATCAAGCGATCACCCACCGGCTTACCGGTAAGATACGTTTTGCGTCGAACGCCTGGCTGCTCTCGCCGAAAGCGAATCAAGCCTTGAACGAATCGCAACATATCTTTGTTTCGCTCGACAAGATCCCAATCAAACCAGCTGGTTTGATTGTCCTGACAATAGGCATTGTTATTGCCGCCTTGTGTACGACGCACTTCATCGCCACTGACCAGCATTGGCACACCTTGGCTAAGCAACAGGGTGGCCATCATGTTTTTAATCTGTCGCGTTCGAATCAGATTCACTGATCCGATTTCGGTTTCCCCCTCAACCCCGTAGTTGTCACTGATGTTGTGATTGTCTCCATCACAATTATTTTCGTTGTTCGCTTCGTTGTGTTTTTCTTTGTACGACACAAGGTCGTTCATTGAAAATCCGTCGTGGCTGGTGACAAAATTGATACTACAGAAAGGAGGGCGTCCATCGTGTTCGTACAGGTCGCTGCTACCGGCAAGTCTCGTTGCAAGATCGCCCAACGTTCCTTGATCGCCACGCCAAAATCCACGAACGTCATCGCGAAAACGGCCATTCCACTCAGCCCAGCGATGATTCCCGAATGAACCCACCTGATACGCCCCCGCAGCATCCCAAGCCTCAGCGATAACCTTCGTGTCCGCCAGCAAAGGATCCTCTGAAATCAGTTCCACCATCGGCGGATTGGGAATCAAATCTCCATTGCGATCCCGACTCAATATACTTGCCAAATCAAAACGAAAGCCGTCCACATGGTAATTGTGGACCCAATGTCTCAAGCAGTGAAAAATCATCTCGCGCACAACGGGGTGATTTCCATTGAGCGTATTCCCGCAACCACTGTAATTACAGTAGTGCTGGTCGTTGCTGAGTATGTAATAGACCTGATTTTCCAAGCCTTTGAACGAAAGTGTGGGCCCCTTCTCATTTCCTTCACAAGTGTGGTTGAAGACGACGTCAAGAATGACTTCGATTCCGGCAGCATGAAGAGCCTTCACCATCTGCTTGAATTCGCGGACTTGAGAACCTGGAGTCTGGTCATAGGCGTATCCACGGTGGGGCGAAAAGAAAGCCATGGGGTCATAGCCCCAATAGTTGCCTCTTTCCATTGCATTGCCATGCATATCTTTGATGGGAAATTCATTGACCGGCATCAACTCAACAGCGGTGATTCCAAGAGATGTCAGATAAGGAATCTTTTCGATCACTCCTAAGTAACTACCGCCAGCATCGACCTTGGCTGTTTGACTGTTGGTAAAACCTTTGACATGCATCTCATAAATCACTGATTCACTGATGTCGTGCCGCACATGGCGATCGCCTTCCCAATCAAACTCATCATCGATAACGACACATTTGGGTGGACGAACAATCCCATCGGTTCCGGATTGAAATTCACCAGCAAGGGCTTGCGTGTACGGATCGATCAACCGTGCCGCAGGGTCAAACCTGTGCCCATTCTCTGGGTCCCACGGTCCGCTGGCTTGAAAATGATAAAGCTGGCCATGCGTGAGGGAAGGCACGTTCAGGCTCCAAACATCACCCCAACGATCAGCATCACGGTCAAAAGTGATTACCTCGGACGGTTCAGTGTCACTCACTTCGTTGTAAAGCAGCAACCGCATCGCAGTTGCCGATCGACTGAAGACGGAAAACTGTGCGCCGGTGTTGTTAACACGAGCACCGAAAGGAGGCTGATACGCAAACTGCAAACTTTGGCATGGTTGGCGCATTAACATATGGCGATTCTCTTCTCATAAGGCCGACTGGACTTTGACATTGCAGTCGTTCATCAATTTAATTTTCGACTCATCGCTGGCNATTNCTTCCGCCAATCCCGCTGCGCTGAATCCAGGCCCAACGTCATTTGAATGCCGTTCTTCAACCGTAGCACGATGCCCCACAGATGCCTGAGGATCATTGAACCAGTGGTGAAAGTCCCGCCACGCGGTAGCCTGCCGGTATGATTGGCGATTCCGTAACGGAGATAGCCGCGATGGGGATAGGTAAAAGCTTGCGGGTTGTAGCGACCGTCACGCCNCATGGCACAACCCACTGCAAACGTTTAATGCCCCCAACACTCAAACACCGTCCCCCNTTAGGGTCATCGACCGAACGGAGAAAGCGGTTCAGTCGCTTTTCCTAACGGGCGATCCGATTCCCTAACGCGATCGCAGCGTGGTCAGCTTCCCCCCTCCNCGCCCGGTCTTGCGAACGAAAACTTGNACCTGTGCGAAACACGAACAAAAAAACAACCAAGAAAAANCAAATTTCCATCTGTGGCGTCTCGCCCTGAGAGCGAAACAGAACGAACATCGACCGTCACCTTCCAGCCACCCTCACTAACTGAACTTCGCAAATCACCAAAGTTAGCGACCATCGGCGCAGGCGTCGCTGACCAGTTGGGTGGACGATCTTGGCTTGCAGACGTCCCAAGGCAAGGGGAAACGGACTGCGAGATATGGTCCAGGCTCCCTTGTCCGGACTATTACCAGCCCCGTGTTGNCGGCAGCGAGTCCGACGCCCTGAGCTTCAATCAGAGGCAAATCGCAACATTTACACCAGCAACCACCTTATTTATCCCGGCTCTGCGATCCTCCTAACGCTTTCACACAGCCCGTTCATCGCTTTCGAGACGAACACCCGCGTCGGAACCACAAAAGCACCGAAGTTTGCCGGAATCCTCGGAGGAGATTCAAGGGGCTGGGTTTCAGACGTCAGGCCCTCTAAAATTCCTAGCGAAGAGATGTTTTGAGCTCTGCTGTACGAAGTCGCCTTGTTTGATCATGCTGTGGCGCAACAAGGCGGCGAGTCGCTCGTCTCGCATTGCCCCGTTTTTATCCGCACGCTTGCACCTTGGCAAAGATGGCCGCAACTTACAAAGACGCCGGTGTCGACTTGGACGTCTACGCCGAATCCATGAGTCGCCTGCCGCGACTGATGCACCGTACCTTCAGTCCCCGGGTGATCCCCAGCGATGGCGGCTTTGCTGGACTGTTCAGTCTTGACTTTGCCGGCAAGCTGTTTGCCAGGAATTACTCGGACCCAGTTCTGGTAAGTGGCACCGATGGGGTCGGAACCAAGCTAAAAATCGCTCAGGTGACAGGGCGACACAGCACGGTTGGAATCGATCTTGTTGCCATGTGTGTCAATGATTTGCTTTGTACGGGTGCGGAACCCCTGTTCTTTCTCGACTATGTCGCGATGGGAAAAGACGACCCTTCGCGGCTTGAACAGATTGTTCAGGGAATCAGCGACGGTTGCGTCCTCGGTGACATGGCACTGCTCGGCGGTGAAACGGCAATCATGCCCGACATGTATGGAGACGAAGACTATGACCTGGCCGGTTTTGCAGTCGGCGTGGTCGAGAAGAAGCGTTTGATCAATGGCAAGATGATCAACGACGGCGACGTTGTGCTGGGCATGGCTGCGAGCGGACTGCACAGCAACGGCTTTTCCTTGGTCAGAAAAGTCATCAACGATGCCAAGTTGAATTGGGAAGACTGCCCAGAAGCCCTAGGCGGTTGTTCACTCGCCGATGCTTGCCTGGAACCCACCCGCATTTACACCAAAGCATTACGTGCCGTGCAATCGCACTACCAAGTCAAACAGGTGCTGCACGGACTGGCCCACATTACCGGCGGCGGCTTTGAAGAAAACCTTGACCGCATTCTCCCACCGGGTGTCGATGCTGTCATCGAACCTGATTCATGGGAAAAGCCTGCCATCTTTGACTGGTTGCAAACAACAGGCAGCGTTGCAGACAGCGAAATGAGACGAGTGTTCAACATGGGCATTGGGATGGCATTGGTGGTGAGCGAATTTTATGCGTCAAGCATTGCAGCCCAGGTCAGTGACTTTGGCATCCACTGTGTTCCCGTTGGCAAGATTGTGAGCGGAAGCGGCAAAGTGCGGTACTCTGACACACCCGCCTAGGCGGAGACCCCATCACGCACTCGGCAGCCAGACACTAAANCACCTGCCGGGTGGCAACAGGCTGGGTACCGCCGAGCCCCAGCAGAGACCGACGACGTTAGGCAGAAAACGGCCGGCGTCTTCAATTCACCAGCACCATTGCTCCTACCGGACCATTGCCCGACTCGCCCGAACTATCGCTCAGGACTTTTCGCGGCTCAGGACTTTTCGAGGCTCAGGACTTTTCGAGGCTCAGGACTTTTCGAGGCTCAACCCAATTCGAGGCACAGGACTTTTCATCATGAACTTTAGTTACCACGACGCGTCCAAGATGATCGACCATGCGTTGCTGATGCCGACGCTGACCGCCGAGGAACTTGAGAATGGCTGTCGGATGGCTGCTGCCTACGAAGTCGCAAGCGTCTGCATCATGCCTTATTACGTGGCACGCTGCACCGAGCTACTGAATGACTCTGGCGTCCTGCCCAGCACGGTAATTGGTTTTCCACATGGTGGTCAAACCACAAGCACCAAGGTTGCCGAATCGGAGCAAGCAATCGCTGATGGAGCGATTGAACTCGACATGGTCATCAATATCTCCGCAGCTCTAGGTGGCCGTTGGCAATACGTCACCGATGAAATCAAGGCAATCACCACGCTGGCTCATGAGCATCAGCGGAAAGTCAAAGTGATTTTTGAAAACTGCTACTTGGAAGACTCGCAGAAACAGCGTTTGACTGAGATTGGCTGCAACCTTGGGGCAGACTGGATCAAGACATCAACCGGTTTCGGAACATCCGGTGCAACCCTAGCCGATTTGGAATTGATGCTTGCCCACCGAACTCTTCCGACACAGGTCAAAGCGGCGGGCGGAGTCCGCGACCTTGAGACCCTGCTCAAAGTGCGTGACATGGGCGTGTCACGAGTTGGCGCCAGCGCAACAGCAGCGATCCTGGACCCCGCGCGGAAGCAACTGGGCCTCGATCCGGTCCAATACAAAAGCAGTACCGCTGGCAACGGTTATTAAAACCAGCCGTTACTGGATTGTGCAGTCACCGCCGCCAACCAGCGCTGCAGTGCTCTGCAAACCAACGTGGAACCTTCCAGCGATTGCCGCCCAAGATCGCCTTGAATGCGATCGTTGCTAGCTGCCGTGACCAGAGATGGGCAGGCATTCGATGGTGGTGAACGTCGTGCGGCTGCCATGGTAAGCTACGTCCCGTGGAATAACTTCGGTTCTCAGCAAACGCCGCCGGATTTGCGTTACAACATCAAACTCCCTTCGTTCTCCAGGTCCTTCCATGCTCACCCGTTTTGCGTTCGTTGCTGTTCATTGCCTGTTAGTTCCTTGCAGCCTTCTCGCAGCTGATTCCTGGCCCCAATTCAGAGGTCCCGGTGGTGACGGGATTGCACAAGGCCAGACGATTCCTACTGAATTCAGCGAGTCCGATGGCGTGACATGGAAGACAGACCTGCCTGGGCTTGCTTGGTCCTCACCAGTGGTCTCGGACGGAACAATTTGGTTAACCACAGCAATTGAGAGAGTGCCAACGGAAGAAGAGAAAGTGGAACTGTTGAAAAAGAATGGAATCGAAGAGCGTAAATTCAAACAATTGTCCATCGCCAAATCGATTGATTTAAAATTAATGGCAGTCAGCCTCAAGACTGGATCNATAAAAAAAACGATCGATCTCACGTCCATTGAATCACCCGATGCAATTCACTCCCTCAACAGCTACGCGTCCCCGACGCCCGTCATTGATGATCAGCACATCTATTGCCACTTCGGTACGTATGGAACCTTCTGCGTCGATCTTGCCACTGGGAAGGTTATCTGGCAGCGGCGTCTTCCATTAGTCCACTCGGTCGGCCCCGGCAGCTCTCCGTACCTGTTGAAAAACATGCTCGTGCTCATCCAGGATGGAGTCGAACGTCAGTACGTCACAGCCTTAAACAAATCGACGGGAGAAAGCATCTGGGAAGTAGATCGCCCTGAGATGGACGCTCCTACAGGTGACCAGAAAAAAGCCTACAGCACACCGATCGCCATCACAGACCAGAAAGGTCGAGAGCAGTTGATTTGCATGGCATCCCANTGGATGGTTTCCTACTCCCCAGAAACTGGCAAAGAAATCTGGAAGGTGTATCACGGAAAGGGATTCTCTGTGGTGCCNCGGCCAGTATTTTCTGATGACATCGTTTATTTTTCAACAGGGTTTGGTAAGCCGGAATTGTGGGCTGTCAAGGTTGATGGCAGCGGTGATGTCACTGACACCCATGTCGCATGGACCGTCAAGCAGGGCATACCTGCCAAGCCTTCCCCATTAATCCATGATGGTTTGATTTATGTGGTTTCCGATAATGGAGTTGCCAGCAGCTTCGATACCAAGACCGGGGACCCAATCTGGAAGGAACGGATTGGTGGTGCTTACTCGGCATCTCCGGTGTTGGCTGGAAACAACCTTTACTTTGGTTCCCATGAGGGAAAAGTGACTGTGATTCAGCCCGGGCTTGAGCCGAAGATCGTNGCCGAAAACGAGTTGGACGGGAAAATCATGGCATCACCTGCGATCGTCGACGATTCGATCATCCTGCGAACAGACAAATCTTTGTATCGGATCGATTGAAAAGACTGCGCTCGCAGCCTGCGGGCACGACAGGCGAAAGTCGGCCCAGCGAATGTGAAACGATGTTGTTCATTTCACAATGAGCCCAGGCAAGGCAGCGTTCCAATCGCTTCAGCAGGCGTATCGGCGTTCCTACCGAACCATACGATGCGTCGGTGTTGGACGCCCTGGACGCAGAGAATGAGCGGTGACGGACTTGACTTCCAAACCGCGTTGGTTGCAAACGAAGGCAACGGCGTCCCTGCAAGCGAACTCCAGATTGTCGGGGTCCATCGCGACTCGAGCATTCACGATCAGCTGCACATTTCCTGTAACCTCACGTCCCGCCGCCAAACCGACATCGACGCCCGAGTCGTTACTGACAACATTGGCAACCGACTGTGTATCTCCCCCCAACGCAGAGACTTTGAGGTGCGCGATCTGACCCTCTTCTGCTTCGATCACTGCATTGGCGCATCGATCGACCACGCTTTGCGTCAGCCAATCCAGATCAATGGGCTCATCGCCGGCAGTGACTGTAGCCGTTAGATTTACCCAGCCCAATTCCGCTTCTCCCTCGGCATAGGTGTCGTAATCGATGTCGAGCAAACGCCGACTGGTTGTCGAAGGGTGGTCGATGCGAGCCATCACCAGATCCACTCCCTCACCAGATTTCGGACTCACAGGGATAACCGGCACATCCTCGGCGATTGCCTGCAAACGCTCGCGAAGTTCAGCAACTTCACCGTCCTCGAGCTGATCGAGTCGTCCGATCATGAGATAATCAGCCTCTTCCAACTGCTTCCGGAAAATGTATTCAGCTTGGGGTGAAAAGCCACTTTTTCGCTCCCCGGCAGCGTCGGCTAAAATTCGTTTTCCATGCGAAGGTTTTAACAAAACTCCGAACGGGGCGAGATCAAATCTTTCCCCCAACAACTGTTGCAATGGCAGGATGACGGTCGCAACCAGATCCGTGCAACTGCCCACCGGTTCTGCCAGCACGACATCAGGAATCTGGTCTGCTGAAAACTCTTCGGCGGTTGCAACCAAATCGTCGAAGCTACAACAGAAGCAGGCTCCCGAGACCTCACCCACTTCGAACCCCTGAGACCTCAGGTTCTGCGTATCGACCAAGTTCTCGGTCTGATCATTGGTAATGATGCCGACTCGCTTGCCCTGTGCGGAGTACCGCTTGGCCAGCTCACCTACCAAAGTGGTCTTGCCAGCTCCGAGGAACCCACCGACCAACACGAATTTGATTTTCTCTTTCTTCATCGACAATTTACCATGGCGAGTGCACTCCCCCTGCCGCTGATCTACGACAGCCTTCTATTCCAAACGTCCCACCAAAGAACACGTCAGGACCTAAACCGATTCCTGCCTGAACTGGTCGAATTCACTCGGGTGCGAGCGTCTCACACCCGCCTGACAACCTTGACCAAGCAGCCGCTAAATTCACATACGGCTGAGGGACGCGAAGCCCTGAATGCCGACGCCCCATGCCCCATCAAATGGCCAGCTTTCACCAAAACGGAGCCGGTAAGCCACCGTGGACCAACAGCTCTCCGAGACAGAGGCACAGGCGATGCTAACCGATTCAACCCTCGACTTCCAGCATCCAATCAACTGAACCGGGGGTGGAAGCGAACCTGAGTCAAACCACAGCACGGAGCGGCGGCAAACGCGTTTCCAGCAAACGCGAGTGATTTCCATTAAAAAAGTCGTTGTTGCGTGCACTCGGTTTACGTATTCTTAGTATCCCCAACGTGGTTTGTAATAATTGCAGCCCTCGACGCGCCCTCACAGTCCAGCATGATCAATCGCGAACAGGCAACAGGCGGTACAGATTGAGGGACGTATCGATTANGCTTTCCGGNAGGGATTTGAGACTCGCTTCGGCTCAGATACGCACTTGACGGGTCGCGGGAGCCTTCTCAGCATCGATTTCTGGCGAAAGGCGCTGTACAACTTTCCAGAGTGTTAGCGGGAAATCGCCTGAACTGCGTGTAGCTTGATGGCATGGTCTCGCTCGCTGGCATGGTCTCAGTTGATGGCATGCTACGATTCGATTCATATACGCTCCCCAGGGCCGCTAAAGAGCCTTCCAAAATCACAACAGCCTTGCGAGTTTGTCACGCGGATGAGTAACGAGTACGACACGATCATCATCGGCGCGGGAATGAGTGGCTTAGCGGCTGGAATTCGCTTGGCACACTTTGACCAGAAAGTCTGCATTCTCGAGCGTCATTACACGATTGGTGGGCTGAATTCGTTTTACCGGATGGGGGGCCGCGACTACGACGTCGGTCTCCACGCGATGACCAANTTTGCCCGCAAAGGTACAAAGAAGGGCCCCTTGGCCAAGCTGATCCGACAGCTCCGATTTCGCTGGGATGATTTTAAACTCGCTGAACAGGTTGGATCTTCCATCCGCTTTCCTGATGTTTCGATGGACTTCAGCAACGACATCCAGCTACTGGAATCTGAAATTGCGAAGCACTTCCCGGACCAAGTAGATGGCTTTCGCAGTTTGTGTGGTTCGCTACTGGACTACAGCGACATGGATGGCGATGCTCCCAACTTCATGCGATCCGCTCGCGAAGTGATGGCCGAGCACATCAGCGAACCGTTGCTAATTGAAATGCTGATTTGTCCGCTGATGTGGTACGGGAACGCTCGCGAGAACGACATGGACTTCGGTCAATTCTGCATCATGTTTCGAGCCTGTTACCTCGAGGGATTTGGTCGGCCCTTTAAGGGAGTTCGCGTCATCCTGAAAAATCTTGTCCGGCGATTTCGCGGTTTGGGTGGTGAGTTGAAACTCCGAAGCGGGGTCTCGCGCATCCACGTCGAGAACGGACAAGCTCAGGGTGTGGTGCTTGATGATGGCACCGAACTGATGGGCAAACGCATTCTATCATCCGCAGGAAATGTCGAAACAGCGAGGCTTTGTGATGATGTTTCCAGCGTCGATGTTGCGAAGGCTGGCAAACTTTCCTTCATCGAATCGATCTCGATCTTGGATCGTAAGCCCACCGATTTTGATTTCGACCGGACGATTGTGTTTTACAACGACAGCAATGACTTTCGCTGGGAACGGCCAGAGAAGCAACTTTGCGACAGTCGCACGGGAGTCATCTGTTCGCCCAATAACTATCTCTACGACTCGGACGAGGGCGAGTTACCTGACGGGGTCATTCGCATCACGACTCTCGCGAATCACGACCACTGGTGCAATCTTCCCGATGAAAAATATCAGGCAGCGAAAATTGCCCAGTATGATGATGCCGTAGACTCAGCCGTCCGATTCATGCCGGACTTTCGGCGCTATGTCATTGACACTGACGTTTTCACCCCGAAAACGATTCGACGTTTTACATGGCACGACAATGGTGCAGTCTACGGCGCGCCGGACAAGCAGCTTGATGGAACCACTCACCTGCCTAACCTGTTCCTGTGCGGTACAGATCAGGGATTTGTCGGTATTGTTGGGGCAATTGTCAGCGGGATCAGCATGGCAAACCGCCACTGCATGAGCCTGGAATAGCCCGCTTCGCATTCACTATCAATGCCTGCAGGCTGCAGTTCCCAAAGCCTGCGATTGAGAGGCAGCCCCATCTCGTTTCTGCCCCAACGCAACTTGCAAGTTGGAAATTCCACCAGCAGCCACCCGACTTCCGACCTTCCCGATCGAAAGCTTTCGATATGCAGCGACAAAGCACCGGCATTACCTCACTGGACGCGTTACTGGGAGGCGGTCTACTTCCGGGCACGTTGACCGTGGTCATGGGGGCCACAGGCATCGGAAAAACCCAGCTCGGTCTCTGCTACGCCAATGAGGGCAATACGCAGGAGGGACAAAGGGGCATCCTTTTTGATCTTACCTCTCGCGGCGATTCTCAAAATCATGCTGACTACGCCAACCGGTTGTGCAATTGGCAACTCTTGGAGCGGTCGATAGATGCCACGACCACAATGGATCAAATCTGGGATCCTGANCAGACTCGGCGTGATTATCTTCACATTTTCCAACACAGTGGAAAACGGGTCACTGCTAACGACATGGATTCTGACCAATGGCGTGAATGGAAGTACGAGCAGGCGAAAAAGCTCGATCGTGCGATTGCTTTTTTTTACGGCAACTTTGCCCACGGCGTTCGTCGCTGTGTCATTGACGGCGTCGAACCATCATTGAAAGCTGCCGATTCAATTCAACTGGAATTATTTGAATACGTTTACCACCAGATACTCCACAAGGAACACGACTGGGTCGCCCGCGACCTGTTCCGCGTCGGTTTCCGCGAAAACCAGACTAAGATAGACGCCCACGCGTACGACCACAGTCAACTCGGATGCCTCCTGCTCTACACGAGTCACGAGGTCATGCTGGACGATCTCATCACCCGACCAATCGAAAGTGGTGACATGCTCTCAAACGCGAATACCATCATCTTGATGGGAAAAACACGCGAGGGAAATAAGATGGGCAGAGCCCTGCATGTTGCCAAGCATCGCGGCAGCGCATGTGATGAGTCCATCGTGCCCTACAAAATCACGGAATCCGGGCTCGAATTATCCTGACATCCAGGATCGCTTCCCGCACGCAATTAGAAACACTGGCATGCTATTCGTTTGGTCGGCCGGGGCGTCGCGATGCGGTTCACCACAACCCTCCTTTGGATTGCGAACACACGTCAGCAACTTGATTCCTGACAAATGATGGGTGCGAGAACTTCGGGGTTTAATCCAAATTGTTCTGCTTTCGGACCACTGCCAGAGAAAGTACTCAGGCCCCATGGTTAGCGGCATTCCCTTGTCAGGGCCAAGTCGGCAGCGAAGGACGTGAGTGGTGGGCAGTTCATCCTGCGATCCGCCGAATGCTGCTAAACTGGTTTGCTGTATCCGACGACAGTCATCTGTATCGAAAAGAGCAGACGAATCCGAGAGGTTTCAGATTTCTGCCTCAGCCTTGCTTCAGATGACGTACAACCTCAGTCTTTTGTCCTGTACAGGAGCTACCTCGTTGCAAACATCTCTTCGTTCCAAAACCCTTGCTTGTTTTCGCGGCTTGATATGCCTAGTTGTTGGCTTCGGATTGGCTCCACCTGATGAAACACTGCTGCCCCCGAACCAAGCATTCGCAAACACGATCGCGGATGCCAACAAAGAGTCGGTCAAGCGTCCGAACATTTTATTGATCATGTGTGACGACATGGGATTTTCGGACATCGGATGCTACGGAGGTGAAGTTGAGACGCCAAATCTGGATCGACTCGCAGGAGCAGGCATGCGATTCCGCACGTTTTACAACAACGCCAAGTGTGAACATACACGCGCATCATTGCTGACGGGGCATTGGTGGCATCACGTTGGAGCATCGCCTACCGTTCACTACTCGTCAGAGACGTTTGGCGAAAAGATGCGAACAGCCGGTTACCGCACCCTGATGACAGGAAAATGGCACGCCGGACAAACGCCGTACCAACGAGGGTTTGACCGTTATTACGGCCTCACCGACGGTTGCTGCAACTTTTGGAACCCCGGAAATGCAAGGACGAACGGGCCCACTCCCGCACGAAAGAAAGTTCGGCGATGGGCGATCGATGGCAAGGAATTTAAACCCTACNCCCCGGAGAGCCCCGATTTTTACACCACCGATGCTTTTACCGAGCAGGCAATTCAATACCTCGAACAGTACAAGACTGAGACCAAACCGTTCTTGCTTTATGTTGCTTACACCGCGCCACACTATCCGTTGCACGCCAGTGAAACCGACCTTGCCAAGTACCGAGGCAAGTACAAGCGTCTGGGCTGGGACGAAATGCGTCGGCAGCGATTTGCCAGACAACAGGAACTGAACATCCTGCCGGATAACGCCACTCTTTCCCGACGTGACCCGTCGATCCCAGCATGGTCGAAAATNGACAAAAACACGGTTGATTGGTGGGATCTGCGTATGGCAACTTACGCAGCCATGATCGATCGAATGGACCGAAACATCGGACGCCTTCTGAAAAAGCTGAACGAGACCGGCAAAGCTGACAACACAGTAATTTTCTTTTTGTCAGACAACGGCGCATGCAAAGACTCATCAGACCGCTCCACAAGACAAGGAAGCATGCCTTGGGAAGTCACCAGCTATTTGACTCAAGGTCAACCTTGGGCCAACGCGTCAAACACGCCTTATCGCCAGTACAAAACAACCGACTACGAAGGTGGAACCCGTACTCCCATGATTGCCCACTGGCCAGCTAAGATCAGGCCAAATTCGATGACAGACCATCCCGGACACTTGATTGATTTCATGCCCACCATGCTTGACCTTGCCGGCGTTGAAATTGACAAAAACCTGCCGGGACAATCANTTCTACCCGTCTTGCGAGGAAAGCAGATACCTCGTCAGTGGCCACTGTACTGGCAGTTCGGCAAATCAAGAGCAATCCGCGACACAGACTGGAAGCTAGTCAAGCAGGGATCCAAAGACTGGGAACTATTTGATTTNAAAAGTGATCCAACCGAGTCTCGAAACGTCGCATCAGATCATCCTGAGAGGGTGGCGAATATGGAAAAGCAATGGAACACGTGGTGGAAACATCAGCCTGANGATCAACAGTGATTTAACCAGCGTGTGGCGTTCACTAACACAAACACGCGTTAAATTCTTTGCCAGATCGTGCAAGATCGAGCGTCGGNGACTGTCCAAATGAATGCTACCGAGATTTNGTGGCGACCAAAGTCACCACGGCTTNANTAACAAACAGCAAGCAATGCAGCAGTGTCTCTGATCAGCCAAGATCTTCTGGAACTTTGTCATTTCGATTGCGTCGGTGAAGATACATTTTGATCGGCACTTCCCCAAACGCTAGGTGATCACGTAGAACGCCCAAGAGGTAGCGTCGATAATCATTACCAAATGCCTTGGGCTCTCCGCACATCAAGACAACGGTCGGCGGCTCCGTCGACACCTGCGTTGCGTAGTAGATTTTGGGGCGACGGTTCTGATACAGCGGAGGCTCGTGAGCTTCCATTGCAGCCTTGATCAGGCGATTCAAAACCCCCGTCGAAACGCGTTCGCGTGACTGTTTGAACAGCATGGTTGCATGATTCAGAAGCGTTTTGACGTTCTTTCCAGTCTGACCGGTAATGAACGCGATGGGTGCATAAGACAAGGTCGAGAACTGAGCACGCAAATACCTTACCCAGCGTTCCGTAGCGACAGACCCATGCAACATGTCCCATTTATTGATCACAAAGATGCAAGGCTTGTGATTTTCCATCACGTAACCCATCAACTGCTTGTCAACCTTACTGATCGTTTCTGTTGCATCGAAGAACATCAGCACGACATCAGCACGACGGACCCCTCGTTGTGCACGGTGCATCCCGTAGTACTCGAGATCAGTTCGTTGACTCTTACGCTTACGTAAACCGGGCGTATCGATTGCAATGAAGGTTTGTCCATCGATTTCGAAATGAACGTCCACACTGTCACGGGTGGTACCGGGCACCTCACTGACAATCATCCGTTCGGTTTCGGCCAACGTATTGACGAAGGTGCTTTTACCAACGTTTCTGCGTCCGACGATCGTCAACTTCATCTGCGGAGTCGTAACGGTTTCATCCACCGGATCGGGCAAGCGATCAGCAATCAACTCCAACAAGCGATCACGATTTCGATTCTGTGTGGTGCTGGTGCAAATGACATGGCCACGACCCAACTTGTGAAACTCCTCCGATTGAATCTCCTGATGCTCCTGGTCGGTTTTATTCGCGACCAGAATCACGGGTTTTTCCACACCTCGAAGGCGTTCAGTCACCATTTCGTCGAGAGGCATCAATCCGGTTTGAATGTCGACCACCAGTAGAATGACGTCTGCTGCATTGATCGCCAATTCGATTTGCTGCTGTATATCGGCCGTTAAATTGTCCTCATCTTCAACCCCCATCCCGCCGGTGTCGATCAATTCGAAATAGCGATCATTGGCTTCAATCAGGGTGGTCATGCGGTCTCGGGTGACCCCGGAATAATCATCGACGATGGCCAACCGTCGGCGGGCTAGCCAATTAAAAAGACTGCTCTTTCCGACGTTGGGACGTCCGACGATGGCGACTTGCGGGACTGGCATGGGAAAACTACTTAAACAGAATTGCTCGTTGTCAGTGCTGCAGAACGGACCGAGTTAAGGACAGTCCAGCACGAGCAACGGGAAGAAACGACGACCGAAGATGCATTTCCCCGGTGCACATGCGAGTTACCGGCTCGATGCCTCGCAATATTCGAAGGTCAGCAGATCGGTAAGCACAACCGGAAAGCGTAAGCTCAGCAAGGCAAATGGGATAGTCCTGTTTCCGCACTACCTCTTCCCTTAACCCCGTTTCCGCAACCTCGGTGCGACAGCGGTTGCGAGACCGAACAAGACGCGTCCCCCCCTCCCAGAACACAAACATGACGCACAATGCCTGACTCGCATGCTGCCCCGCTCGCACGATGTGGTGATTGCCCGATACAATGGAGCCGGACACAAAATCTGCCGGCATTTGCCGCTGCCGAGCGGCTCGGCCAGCCAGATTCAGTTCATTTCGCAGCAAAATGCCCATGAACACCTCCAGCGACACCAGCAACTCAAGCTCAGCGAACAGTATTTCAGAGCAGGCGGCCGCTGAATCACAGGCCGCTGAATCACAGGCTGCTGAATCACAGGCCGCTGAGAGCTTGGACCCTCAACAGACGACTGCAGAAATAGCAGCTCTGGCAGCTCATTTACAGCGTGCTGGGATAATGTGGTTGCCGCGACCGAACCAACACTCGACCGAACAGATTGCGGCTCGGTTTCCCGTTGGTACCACGACGCAGCTGCGTTCGTCAGACTCAGGCGTTTCCCAATCGAACCGAGCGCAGGTGAGCCCGGATTCAGCAGGCTCCAACCCTGATAGTGAGCCGCCAGCCAGTCACAAGCCTGCACACAGTCACAAGCCTGCACAATTGAGCGGCGGTGTGTCGAGCACGGCCAACACCAATGGCAGCCCACAGCCAGCGATAAAGCGTCCAACGACCAACCGCCCCTCAGCCACTCGTCCTGCAGCAAGATTGCAGGGGGTTTCAGCGATTCAAACGACCGAACACGAATACTCAGGTGATCCGCAGCCAACGGATCAACGCACGCAAAAACTCCAACAACTGGCACAGGCCGTCGAGTCATGCACGCTGTGCCCCGCACTCGCAAGCTGCCGACACAAAACGGTATTTGGCGAGGGTAATACGAATCCGCGTTTCGCTTTTTTTGGAGAGGTGCCCGGTGAAGAAGAAGACCTGAGCGGTCGACCGTTTGTCGGGAAGGCCGGAAACTTACTTACCAAGATGCTGCAAGCCTGCACGCTGCAACGTGACGACGTCTACATCCTCAACACCGTCAAGTGCCGCCCGCCCGGTAATCGAAATCCAGAGGGTGACGAACTTTCGAACTGTCGTTCCTACTACCAGCAACAATTCGAAATGCTCAGGCCCGAATACATCGTCTGCTTGGGGGCGGTTAGCGCGCAGGAGCTTCTGGGAACGAAACTATCAGTTGGCCGTCTGCGAGGAACGCTGCATCGCTACTTTGCAAGCAAAGTACTCGTGACCTACCACCCAGCGTATTTGCTTCGCAATCCGGCAGCAAAAAAAGCTGCTTGGGCGGACCTGCAATACTTGATGCGAGATGCTGGCATTCAGATACCGAAGCGTTAGGCAAGAGTGTCCACGCAAGCATCAAAAAATTTTTTTCCAAGATTGTCGGCTATCCATCTCAGCCACGAGTCAATTCGCTCTTGACCGTTTGGTTCAGATAGGAACAATTTGCCCACAGTGAAGCAAGGATTGCTCACTGGCAGTGGTGGAACCGCTGCGAAAGCTAACGACAAGATGTGCAGGGAGGCCATCATGCACCACGGAATCCAACGTTCCGACATCTCGGATGCGACCAGCGTTTTTCCAACCAAAGCTAAATCACTCGTTGATTTGGCGACTGGTAAATTCCCCGGCAGCGATTTAGCCGAGGTGAGCGAGCCTTTTCGGTCGGCCGCCCCACCAAAGTATTCGTTGCGTGGGTTGTTATCTGAAGCACGTTTCTTCGCTGCGGATGACATCGAGTTTGATTCGATCGCCGAATCATCAGCCACCACGTCCGCGGGCGATCTGGTCGCCTATCGAATTGGACAAGACAACCCCTCCCGAGTGATTGCGGATGCCTTGGCCCGCGGCGCATGTGGCATCATCACCGAACAACTTTTGCCATGCCCACTTCCCCAATGCATTGTTGGTGACATGGAGGTTTCTCTCGCAGAAATCGAAACCCACCAAGCGGGTCGTCCCGATCGTCAGATGCTCACCGTTGGGGTACTTGGCTCTGCCGGCAAGACGACCACTTCTTTACTGATTTCGGCTCTTTTACGTTCCGCGTCAATACGCACGGCTTATCAAACTGACTTGGGTGAGAGCGACGGTATTGTTCAGACCACGTCCAATACCAACATTCCCAACAATCGGGAACTCGTGCGTTGGTTGAGCGAAGCCAAGGACAGCGAGTGCAAAGCTGCTGTCATTGAAATGTCCGAAACGGAGGCACGTCACGGAAATTACGACGCGATTCAATTTGATATCCTTGTCATTTGCCGAACAGCATCTGGCACGGACGACTTTGGTCCATCGGGGCTACAGTGCAGCCTCGATCGTCTGGCCGACGATGGTGTGGTCATTGCATCCGCCGATGAACCGAGTGTCACCCGCGAACTTCAGAATCACAATGTCCGGACATTGACCTACGGCATTCACAAAAACGCTGATGTCACCGCACAAATCTTCGACCAAACCGATGGTGTCAGCACTTTACTGCTGACCCACCAAGACTCCACGACAGTCATGGAAACTTGCCTCTGTGGCCACGCCATGGCGTCCAACCATGCAGCAGCAGCCGTGGTCGGCTTATTGCTCGCACAACCCTTGGAACGGATTGCAGAGAGCCTGAGTCAGCTTCGTACTGTTCCTGGTCGCAGCCAGCGACTGGCCGAATACGGAAAGTCGACCGTGGTCATTGACGCGGGTGGCACCCCTGCCCGAGCCGTCGAGGCGATGCGTCCATGCCGTGACATGAAGCATGAGGGAAAGTTGTGGTGCGTCCTGGTGCTTGATGCCGATGCCGATGCCGATACGCTATCGCGCTACGGCACTCAGCTGGAACGTTTTTCAGACCAGGCGATCATCACTGCAACCGACCAATCACGGTCCGGCTTTTTGGCAGCGTCACACAACGTGCTCGATGGCGTAAAAAAATGTGCAAGCTTCCGATTGGTTGCTAATCGTCAAAGAGCGATTGAATGGGCCATCATCGAAGCGGCTCCCCAAGACACCGTTCTGATCATAACCGGAGAAACTGGACTGACTGCCCACGAACAGCGAACGAATCTGGCAAAGATCGAACAGTACGTTGAACAGGCTCGCAGTCATGTCGCTCCCACCGTAACCGATACAAAGCCCAAGCTTTCCGTTTTTGGAATTTGAGCTCTGATCTGTACGGGAATGCTTCACCACTACATCACGTCTTGAACGCGTTGCTGTGTTGATCCGAAATACAGTCGCCCAAAAACGCATAGTCAAGACATTCGTCAAACTGCCTGACTGCCGCATCGCTTCGCAGTTACTGCAGCGCAGCCACAGCGTTACGACGTCGGTGTGCAATAGAAGGCTGTACATGCAGTTTTCCTACCGAGCAGTTTTCCTACCGAGCAGTTTTACTACCGATGAACTACCGAGCGAGACAGTGCACCATCAAGGTCTGCCATTCAGCCCACTGGGCCATCATGCAGGATTGGTATGCATCACTACTTTTCTTTTCAGCGGACCGCCTGCATTCATCGACGAAGTCAAACGGATCTGCATAAGTTCCCCCGGTCAACTCTGCCAGTTGCTGAAAAACGGGATGCTCTCCGACTTTCCGAAACCAATACTTTGCGTTACCAAAATCACCCTCTCGCCGGTGCATGATCCCATGCCAAAAACTGCCATCCCGACAAGGCAGTTCCTGACTGAATGAATGACTTCGTTCAAGGTCACCAGCCAAAAGCCAAAAACCTGACAGACAGAGTGCAGCTTGGGAACGCGACAGATCCACCGATTCACGGTTTGCCAAAAGGAGTCCAGATTCAGAGATTTCAGCGTTTCGCAGCAGTTCAGCAAGCCTCTCCGCCACGACACCCTCATCCAGATCGGGCATTTCCGCAGCCGCGATGGATGCAGTCAACTCGGGCGGCAAGGAGGCGAGTTCAGGATGGGCAAACGAGTCAAGCTGAGGCATCAAAGCATCTCCACGAGCAAAAATACTGCAAATCTTGGCCAAACAATCGTAACGGAAGCAGATTCGAGCAGATCGCGAAGGCTACCGACCCGGAACCTCGATTGCTAGACTACACTCTGCTGAGCGTCAAACTTCGACGCAAGCATACGGGAAATATACCCGTAGGTTGCCACGGCAGCGTGGGTTGCACTGGCAGCTTGGGTTGCACTGGCAGCTTGGGTTGCACTGGCAATCAGACAGCCTATTGATCAATCATAATCCTACTCCACTTTTCGACGATACAGATGAGCAGCGGCGACCAAGCCCCAACTGACGGCCAAGAACCAGAAAACGCATCAACTCCTCCTGCTCCAGTTGCGTCGGCTGCTGCTGAGCCACAGGCTGCCGAAGCTTCGGGTGAGAGTCCTTCCGCACCGACAGTCGATGCTACGGCAGCGGTTCCCCCACCAGCATCCTCTGATGCCAAGCCAGCGAATCCGCCGTCCAGGCGCGCCCGTGTTGCGGGTCCTTTGGCAGCGCGGGGACTGGGTGTGGCCAAGCCGGCGTCTCCGTCTGTCAGCACCGAAGATCTTGAAGCTGCGGGTCAGGCTGGAGCGGAAAAGTCAGCCAAGGGAAAGCCGGGAAACAAAAAGTCGGTTCCACGACCTCGATTGGCAGGGGACAAACCCAAGGCCAAACGCCCCCAGCAGGCGGCCACGAGCAAAATTGCCATTCCCAACGCCCGACATGCGTTGCCCGATGATATTCAGGCCGAACTGGACGCAGAGCTTGCGGCAACCGATGTTGAAGCCATGCTTAGCGGCCCTGCCGGGATGGCCAACCGNGCCGAGCCTCTCAGCGAGGGGGCGAGCGTTCAGGGTCAAGTGCTCAAGATCCACGATGACAATGTATTCGTAGCCCTGGGCGGCCCCGATGAGGGTGTAGTGGCATTTGACCAATTCGAGCAGGAGCCCGCGATCGGTGATTCGGTCGAAGTCCTGGTTCGCGGTATCAGCCGTGAGGATGGTTTGTACGCTCTCGGCCTGCCAGGGAGCGCGATCGAAGCTTCCGACTGGGAAGATATCGACGAGGGTTCGGTGGTTGAAGTGACTGTCACGGGCAGCAACTCCGGTGGCTTGGAATGCAAGGTTGGTGGTGTTAAAGGTTTCATTCCCATCAGCCAGATCAGCGAGTACCGCGTCGAGGACACAACCGAATTTGTCGATCAGAAGTTTCGCTGTGTGGTCACTGAATCGAGTCAAAAACGCGGCAACCTGGTACTGAGTCGACGTGCGATTCTTGAGCGTGAGCGGGAAGAGAAACGCAAGGAACAACTTGAACAAATCGAAGTTGGCGATGAACTGCAGGGCACCGTCCGGACGATCAAGGACTTCGGAGCCTTTGTTGACCTCGGTGGACTAGATGGGTTGATTCACATCAGCAAACTCAGTTGGGATCGCGTCAAGCATCCCAGCGAGGTGCTTGAAATCGGTCAGCAAGTGACAGTCAGACTTGACTCCGTAGACAAAGAGACCGGCAAGATTTCACTATCTTACCGCGATCTGTTAGAAAACCCTTGGGAGACCGCGGAACAAGAGTTTGAGGTGGGATCTGTCCACAAGGGATCCGTCACTCGTATTGCCGCATTCGGCTGCTTTGTACGGCTCGCGGCAGGAGTTGAAGGGCTGGTTCACATCAGCGAACTCGCGCACCACCGCGTCTCTAAAGTTGGCGCATTCGTTAGTGAGGGTGAAGAGGTGGAAGTGAANGTTTTGAGCTTCGACCGAGATGCACAGAAAGTGAGCTTATCGATCAAGGCCGCTCAGCAAACTCCTGTCGATCCAACCAAGCAGGTGGACAAGGAAGAGGTGGAGGAGCCACCTCGTGAAGTCGCTGTAAAGGCATCGCACACGGGTCCTCTGAAAGGTGGCAATAACCAAGACACGGGCGGTGCGCAATTTGGGCTCCGCTGGTAGCCCAACGTTGCGAATACCCGTGTCTGCCGGCGTTCCCGAATTGGTGCTCTCATATTTTGCCGCCAATTTATCCAAAANCGGTNCAAACTGGCATCCAAGCAATTAGTCTGCATTGGGTGCCNCCGCCACGCATATCGAAATGCATGCTGNCTGGTCGGCGGTTCCCGTGCGTGGTGTTGCTTTTTCAAAAAGACCACTTGCACTTGGATGCGTCATGTCCCGCGATGTGGAAGTAGCCCATGCACCTGTATTTTTTTCTGCTTGTTGTGCTATCACTGAGCTGCGTTTCGCTCCCACCTGTCGAGGCGTCACTGCAGCAAGCCACGCTCGCCAGCGGGTGCATGCTGACGGCACTGCTTTTCTTATGTCACATCGCTTCCAGAATCTGCGCGAAACAAATTTTGCGTGAACAAATCGACCCTCGCCTGGGAGCCGATTTACTGGATCGACAAATGACCGCGTTTCGTTGGCTCGGCTTAGGCATCGTGATCCTGTGCCTTGCTGGCTTTGGGCTTGCAACCGCAACGGCACAGGCTGCCTACCTCACGAATACCCTCTGCCTGCAAGCGGTGGTTCTGCTGATCCCGGGGCTCACGATCACTATGGCAACGTGGTCAGCAGAGCAGTATTACCGCGGACTGACAGGACTGATCGACAACCATCCAGGCCTGCATCTGGATTACCTTTGGCAACGTTTTCGCAGAACTGTCGCGTGGCTTGTACTACCAATCCTGCTGCTTTTGGGAATGATAGACCTGATCACTATCCTACCGCTCGGCGAGGCTCCAGCAGCGATCATCACAACGCTCGNCATGCTGCTGTTTGTGCCCTTGGGATTACCGTGGCTGATCCGGCATCTTTTCAAAACATCTCGGCTCGATGAGTCAACTGA
Source organism: Rhodopirellula sp. (assembly GCA_002689655.1). Classification (GTDB taxonomy): domain Bacteria; phylum Planctomycetota; class Planctomycetia; order Pirellulales; family Pirellulaceae; genus Rubripirellula. The sequence continues at coordinate 63,731 of NZHC01000068.1, forward strand.
GCAATGGGTTGATGACATCATGATTGCCGCCGGTTTAAAACCCACACGCATCGTTTGTTGGCACACCGGCAATCGATCATTCAATGCCATGGTTGCAGGCTTTGTGCCTTCTCTGAGAACCCTATTGATTTCTGATCGCGTCTTGAATGAACTGCCCNNAGGCGAACTTTCGATGGTCATTCTTCACGAAGCTGCCCACCTCCGCCGCTTTCACGTCCCTCTGCGGATACTAACCATTGTTCCGGCGTGGCTCGTGGGTGGCTTGCTCACTCGGTTCGCCGAAGGACATTCATGGGGGATGGCTGCTGGTAGCGGTGTTGCGATCGCGATGACATTGATCTCGCTACGAATTGCCGCGATTCGTACGGAGNTGGATGCTGACGTGCAAGCTTGCATAATGGCAGTCAAAATGGAGGGTCGCGTGCGTGATGTCCCCCNATCCTACGCCGATGCGTCCAAAGCTTTGTCCAACGCGTTACATCGCATCACGCTAGAGTCACCCGCAGNCAAAAAAGCAAGTTGGTTACATCCCGCAGTCGCCCAACGCATCTTCCATATGCAATTGCATGCCGCATCGGCCGAGTCTTTTTCCAAAGACAGCTCATCACCAGCGAAAAATGCCGCTCTCGTGCATCAAGCCTAATGTTGGAAAACCAGAAATCTCAGTGAGCAAAACCGGGCAGTGCCCGCAAGCAGAAGACCGGGCAGTGCCCGTAACCAGAAGAGTGGCGGGGCAGAATGTTGTAAACCAAGGCGTTCCTGGCAGTTACGCCACGAAATGCCCGAAAAAGACCAATCGATTCGAAGATTTGGTGATACCTGCCTGAGCAGATTCGATCTGGTTTTTAACAAATTTCAGATAACTCTCAACTCTACAGGACCAAAACGTCCAGCATTACAGCCTTTGCGGAAGCACGACTATCTCCGTTACTACCCATCGCAACCGCGACCGGNCAAGCAACTGGATAGCGGGAATCCCTGTAAACCTCAACACAGATCAGTGCGTCACAGATCAGTGCGTCACAGATCAGTGCGTCACAGATCAGTGCGTCACAGATCAGTGCGTCAATCGCGCCCCATTCACTCAAACCGCCTGTGACTTCATAATCCCGGCTGGCAGCCGACCGGATATCCCGGGCTGCTGCGAAAAGGGCCACCGTTCTGGTGATCACGATCAGCCAACATTTCAAAGTAACGGAGAGATAGACATGGGACGTTCAGGAATCATTACTTTCAAAGGAAATCCAATGACGCTTGAGGGCGATGACGTTGCGATCGGCAGTGACGCCCCTGACTTCACCGTGCACTACGCGGATGCGGGAATCCAAGCTTTGTCACTGGATGATCTAAAGGGAAAACCCACGATTATCAGTGTGGTTCCAAGCTTGGACACACCGGTTTGCGCGATTCAAACCAAAAGGTTTAACGAGGAGGTCTCGTCCTTGGGAGACAAAATCAATGCGGTGACAGTGAGCCGTGATCTACCGTTTGCCCAAGCTCGCTTTTGTGGTGCGGAGGACGTAGGGATGCGAACTGCAAGCGATTACCAGAGCCATCAATTCGGAACGGCCTTTGGTGTCACCATCGAGGAACTCAAACTGTTGACGAGAGCGGTATTCGTATTGGATGCCGAGGGAAAAGTCGCCTACAAAGAAATCGTTGCTGAAGTCACAGAGGAGCCGGACTATTCCGCTGCTATGGCTGCTATGCGTATGCTTGCGTAATTGCAATAGAAACCCGGCGACGCACTCGGGGATGTTGACCTGAGTGGGTCGCTGCGTTGGTTGATCGTAAAAGCAAACATTGTCGCACCTTCCATTTCCTGCGTTGTGACGCCTTTCACCCATCCAACAGGTAACATGATGTCCAAATTTGTGGTTGCGGCNTTATACCGTTTCGTGCAGTTGGATGACTTCGAAGATTTGCAGAAACCGATCCATGATCACATGGTTCAATACGAGGTCTGTGGAAGTTTGCTTCTTGCCAGTGAAGGAATCAATGGAACGGTATCTGGAAGCCGTAAGGGGATCGATCAGCTCGTCAGTTATCTCAAGAGCGACCCGCGTCTGAGCAGCCTTGAGATCAAAGAGTCTTTTGCACTCGAGGCACCATTCAAACGCACGCGCGTCCGCCTGAAGAAAGAGATCGTCACGATGGGTGTGGAAGGAATCGATCCCAACGATTCCGTAGGAACTTACGTCGACGCGAAGGACTGGAACGAGCTGATCAGTGACCCCGAGGTGACCGTGATCGATACACGGAACGATTATGAAGTCGCGATCGGTACGTTTGAGGGCGCGGTAAATCCCAAAACAGAATCATTCCGTGAGTTTCCAGCCTTTGTCGATGAGGAGCTTGATCCACAAAAGCATCGTAAAGTTGCGATGTTTTGCACCGGCGGGATACGCTGTGAAAAATCGACGGCGTTCCTGCGAAAAAAGGGGTTTGGGGAGGTTTACCACCTCAGGGGTGGAATCCTGAAGTATTTAGAAGAGGTCCCAGAAGAGGAATCAAAGTGGGAAGGGGACTGTTTTGTCTTCGATAAGCGAGTTTCCGTGGGTCACAATCTAGAACTTGGCGAGCATTTGATGTGCTTTGGTTGCGGATGGCCGGTCGATCGGGAGCAACAGCATGAAAAAAGCTTTGTGCGGGGCGTGCAGTGCCCTCGTTGCGCCGATCAGATCACGGNAGAACAGCGAAACCGCTTCACCGAGCGACAAAGGCAGATTGACCAAGAGAAGGCCAATACAGAGGTTTAGATCGAAATTCCGTCTTATGGAGCATGTTTCTTGGTTTCAGCCGTATTTTGGGAATGCAAGCCGGTCGTTAGACTAGGGGGACAACTCCACCGTTTTTCCATCCGGGAATTTTCATGACAGCTGTAGAACTACCACCTGAGATCGAAGTCAAACTGAACCCTGCGGATCAAGATGAGGATGGTTTCATCAGCATCTGGAATATCGCTTCGGCCTCCACGGAGGGTGATTTGGAGCAAACACGAGCCTTGGCTGCTCAGTTCATGTGCTTTCTGTGCAAGAGAAACTGCGATTTTGTTGTGACCAGCACAACGAATGCGGAATACTTGGATGAGTGGTTTGAACGGGACAATAAGATCCTTTACGACTGGAACTTAGAGAGCGAGAAGGTCGATGTCATCTCCCAGCACGCCGAGGTTCCATATGAGCCATTCGTGTCGTTCTTGGGAAATCAAAAATTCAATCCTAAGACCAAGTACGCCCCCCGCCGGATCGATCGCGTTGAGTGGTTCCAAAACCAGTGGAGCGTCGGTTAGGCCGAGTTCTGGAGACAAGTTCAACGCAGGACGGCCGCCAAAACGTAATTTGCGTTGCAATCACGCCTGTAAGGAACGATCAGACTTGGTTTCTTTGGAAGCCAGTTCCCAGCGTTCTCCAACCCAATCAGCCGCTTCTCAAACCTGGTTTGCCGGGCCTGATGGTTCAAAACCGTGTCCGGATGGTTCGCCCACAAACTGACGGCTTCATGCTGCATCCATCCGCCGTGCCCAAAAAACTGCCGGAACAGACTCATCCGTCAACTGCAGGGCGTGCCAAACGATCCTGACCTGTCGGCCACTTCATTTCTTGGGCGATCCATGTCAAAACCGACAGATCAGCGTCAGAAGCTCAAGCCATGTCAGAGACAATTTCCCGTAACCAAGAGATCTCGCGAGCAATATCTTCGGACAGCCCTCGACGTCGCATCGAGTGCGGCAAGACAGTCCAAGCATAGGTTTCAACTTCCAGATGCCCAGTAAACTCCGCAGTTCGATTCTGATTTAGAAACCTCAAACATTCGAGCGTATCATCCTGGCTGGTACGCAAGTGCCCGAAACGCTCTAGAAAGATTGGCACATGAAAATGCACGATCCAGCGTTGATCCCCGCAGGCTGGTTCCTCTTCGCTCGCAGCACTACGAAGCAACTCGGGAAGATCTTCAGCAAGCTCAAAAGTTCCATCTGACTTCAAGCGGCCAGTTTGGTGAAGATAGCGATCTTCAGCAAACTCACTGAGCTGTGCAATCGCCTCACGTTGCCGCCCTGTAGCCATCGATAACCAATCAGCAATGATCGCATTGCTCACTTGAACCTTGCCGATCATGACTCCAGCCTCAACCAAGCGAGAAAGGACTTCTTGCTGAGACTCCATCATGACCGCAGAGTGGCAGATGTCGTGGCAAACACCCAAGTAGCGTCGATGATCTGTTTCCGGTAATTCTCTCTCAAACCAATCGACAACATCCTGTGTGGTATCCAAAACGCAACCGGGTTCGGGCTCGATTGCGACGACGATGCGTTTCCCGGTCGATTCTTCAATTTTGCCCAATTTCTTGGCCAGTACACGCATGTGTGCGCCAGCCTTTGCCAGATTCTCGGGATTCGCTCTTCCGTCTCCCCAAGCGATGGGCAACGTGCTGATTGACCCTGTGGTTTCTTCCCGCGGCAGCAGTTGCGTTAAAATATTCGCAAGCCGAAGCGTGTAATCCAGTCTCTCAGGCTGCCACCACTCAGGTGAATAAACCGCGCGTTTGACAACGGGTTGGTGAAAATTGTCATACGGAAACGCGTTGATGGTGAACGCTCGAAGCCGGCGATCGCGTAGAAACTGACGAAACCGTTCAACGCCATCGGTCAACTCGCCGGCTGCCTGTGCCGGTATCCACAGCCCTACCCCCAGCTCCTCTGCACCGCTGGCATCCCTTGCAGGAATTGCAAACTCCTCCAAATTACTGCAAATCGAAGCTAAATCGACTCCCGCATGCACATTGGTGCAGTAGCCAATTGTCGCCGAGGATGGGTTCAGGTAGTTCACAGATGGAGGCTATTCAGGCTTCGATGGAGGTAGGTTAAAATCAATCCCGCCTAGATTTTAAAGTTGGCCCTCAGACTCTAGGCAAGTCGACTAAACTCAATATATACCGGTCGAGAAGAATCTACACCCACCCACCCTCTCGGTTCACTTGCCCATCATGACTTTCGCTCCAGTTTTAACTCGTATTCCTCTACTTGCTGCCACTCTGGTTTTGGCGGGTTATCTTTCGCCTGTCTTGTGCCAAGCTCAGCATTTACCAAACCCAAAACATAGCGACACTCTGGACCGTTTCTTCCAAATTGAGAGCTGGTTACCGACGCCCAATGCTCAGCGCACTGCCTCCGGCATTCCGGGGCCGGAGTACTGGCAGCAGCGTGCGGATTACGACATCGACATCACTCTCGACGACAAATCACAGAGACTGAGCGGCGTCTCAAGAATCAAGTACCACAACAAGTCGCCTCATGCGCTGCGTTACATTTGGGTCCAACTGGATCAAAACCGGTTCAAGCCTGACTCGGACTCTGCCATCACGACGACGGCCCCCTCGCTTTCGCCACGCATGTCGTTTCGGGGACTCAATTCAATTCTTGCCCGCTCAGTTTTTGAGGGTGGCTACAACATTGAATCGGTGACAGATGAAAAGCAGAAAGCAATTCCACACACGATCATCAAAACGATGATGCGGATTGACCTTTCGGAGCCACTAATGCCGGGTATGTCGACCGACTTTGAGATCCGTTTCTCCCACAACATCATCAACGCCAAAGTGATCAGAGCCCGTGGAGGATACGAATTCTTTGATGATGATGAAAACTACATCTACGAAATCGCTCAATGGTTTCCCCGAGTGGTTTCGTACACAGATTACAAAGGGTGGCAACACAAGCAGTTCCTCGGCCGTGGTGAGTTCACGCTTGAACTCGGCGACTACGTAGTGCGAATCACCACCCCCAGCGATATGGTGGTAGCGGCCACCGGTGAACTGCAAAACACGAAAGATGTACTGAAGCCGGAATGGATCAAACGCTTGAAGGACGCAGAATCTTCGAAAACACCACAATTCATTGTGACACCGGAAGAAGCCAAGCAAAATGAATCCCAAAAAAACAACACAACAAAAACCTGGGTCTACCGGGCAAACAATGTACGGGACTTCGCCTTCGCAGCCAGTCGCAAGTTCATCTGGGATGCGATGGGTGTGAAAGTGGGCGGGAACACTGTGCTGGCAATGTCCTACTACCCCAACGAAGCGGAACCTTTATGGAGCCAGTACAGCACAGAATCGATTGCCCACACGCTGGAAGTCTATGGTCGGTACTCCTTTGACTATCCCTACCCGGTAGCGATCAGCGTCAACGGCCCGATCTACGGAATGGAGTATCCGATGATCTGCTTCAATGGTCCGCGTCCAGAAAAAGATGGTACGTACAGCAAAGCCACCAAGTACGGATTGATCTCTGTGATCATCCATGAGGTAGGACATAATTACTTTCCTATGATCGTCAACAGTGATGAACGCCAGTGGACTTGGATGGACGAGGGACTGAACACCTTCCTGCAATACCTCACAGAGCAGGAATGGGAAGAGAATTACCCATCTCGCAGGGGAGAACCGGGTCAGATCGTGCCCTACATGCGTGGAGGCAATCAACGTCCCATCATGACTGGCAGTGAGGAGATCCTGCAATTTGGAGCAAATGCCTACGCGAAACCAGCAACGGCATTGAACATTCTGCGGGAAACCATTCTTGGAAGAGAGTTATTTGACTTCGCATTTCGTGAGTATGCACGTCGTTGGAAATTCAAACGACCGACGCCATCTGATTTTTTCAGATCGATGGAGGATGCATCGGGCATCGACCTTGACTGGTTCTGGCGAGGCTGGTTTTACAGCACTGATCACGTGGACCTCGCCATCACCGATGTTGATCTTTTCGTGATCGACAGCGGAGACCCGGATGAGTCCGCGGAGCGAAAACGCAAAGAGCTTGATGAGAAAGAACCGAGTTTGTCCGTTGAACGAAACAAAGATGTTAAACGACGCATTGAATGGCAGCCAGGCCTGAAAGACTTCTATAACAGCAGTGATTACGACGAACTGGCAGTAGAAGACTCAGCACGCAAGTCCTACCAGAAATTCGTCGAAGGGCTCGACTCAAAACAAAAGGCGTTATTGAAACGCACCACAAATTTCTATCGCGTCTCGTTCGAAAATATCGGTGGACTCGTGATGCCGATCATCTTACGAGTCCACTACACGGACAACACAAGCGAAACGATGATTTTCCCTGCTGAGATCTGGCGAAGCAACAGCAGGAATATCAGCAAACTGCTGATCACTGATAAAGAAATCGTGCGTCTGGAACTCGATCCAAAGCAGGAAACAGCCGACACCGAATCGAGCAACAACCACTGGCCCCCAAGACTTGTTCCAAGTCGTTTCCGGCTTTTCAAAGAGGGGCCGACTCGAAACCCGATGCAAAAGGCACGAGATTCCAAAAAGGCAACTGACAAAAAAGCTGCTGACGCAGAAAAACCCGACCAAAACAAACCAGCCAGCGACAGCAAGAACAAGCCTGTTAAAGCAACTGGCAAACCTGGCGGCAAAGCCAAACCGAAAGCGTCCGAGTAGGATTAACAGATGGCTGCCTTGTATCAATGCGGCGAGCTCTGTATCAGCTTGCAACCGACTGCGGGGCGAAAACATGATGGATGCCGAACCAGAAATATTTCCATTTCATGGCGGTGCGCAGACAGAAAATTCCAGCATCAAACGCTCGATCAACTCATTGTTCCTTCGCACGCAGAGCAACTTCAAATCCCCTCTTTCTGATGCCAACATGTCTTTCACTTTGCTTTGCCTGATCCTGGTTCACCCCGTCCATGAGACGGTCGCTGAGATCGAATGGAATTCGAAGACCCAACGGATGGAAGTTGCGTTACGACTCGACATTTTGGACGATCAATGGCTGGCAAAGAAAGCTTCCAAGGCGGATGGGGGCGAGTCGAAGAATTGGCGTCTGAAATACCTCGAGCGAACATTTCGAATCACGAAACCAGGGGGCGCTGGCCAACCCACCACCAGCTCCTATGATTGGATCGGGAAACAGCAAAAAGGGGCCCATGTCTGGTGGTTTTTTGAAATTTCGCCGACCGACAAAATCAAGCCCCAATGGATTCAGCAGAAGATGCTCGAAGAACGCGAGCCAAACTACACGCACCGAATTCTGATTCTGAACGCCTCGGGAAAGCGGTCATTAAATTTAACAACCCGAAAAAATAAAGCACGACTCGATCAAGCTAAAGATGACACAACAAACAAGGCAACTGACAGCTGAGGTCATTTCCATCGGTGATGAGATGACAAGTGGGGCACGACTGGACACCAACACCCAGTGGCTTAGCAGGCGACTTGGCGATCTCGGAATCAAAGTTAGCTTCCATACGACCGTCGCGGACACTCTGGAACAAAACGTCGATGTGTTCCGCATTGCCGCGGAACGCGTTGACATTTTGGTCAGCACCGGAGGCTTGGGCCCAACGCGGGATGACCTGACTAGGGAAGCCCTGGCTAATGTGTTAGGTACACCTCTTGAACTGAATCCGTCGGCGATGCAACACATTGAACAGATGTTTGCCCGCCGCAAACGCAAAATGCCTGAACGCAATCGAGTTCAGGCAATGTTCCCCACCGGTAGCCAACAGATTTTTAATCCACAGGGGACGGCACCGGGAATTGACATGATGATTCCACGAGAAGAATCTGGCCAATCTCGTGTATTTGCTTTACCCGGTGTCCCTGCAGAAATGAAACGCATGTTCGACGAAACGGTTGCGGAGCGGATACTGGCAGAAAATGGCCCCGGGACTGAAATCAAACAGCATGTCATGAAGTTCTTCGGGACAGGCGAGAGCGACATGGAAAATCGGCTCGGTTCAATGATCGCGAGAGATCGTGAACCACGTGTGGGTATCACTGTTAGCACCGCCACGATTTCTTTACGCATCACTGCCACGGGAAAGGACGCCGTGGACTGCCAGACTCAGATCGAGCAGACGCGAGCAGAAATCATGGAGCGAGTCCCTGAATTTTATTTTGGGGAAGGCGACCGCTACGAGCAACACGACGCAATTAATGAAGACCTGACTGCCCGCGGACAAAATCTGATGGTCGTCGAATATGGACAAGCGGCACCCCTTGGTAACTGGTTCGCCAAGCTCGGTGATACCCCCGCCTACAAAGGCGGATTGTCTTTGGCTGATCCACAACAACTTCAGCAACTATTCGGCGGTGAAAGCGAGCAACAAGCCTGGAAAATCTTGAGACAGAAATGCGATCTCAACTGGCTTCTCGTAATCAATCGATATCCGGAGTTGCAGCATGACGCACTGCTGCCACAGCCCGCAACCGACATCACTTTTTCCGTCATCACGCCTGAAGAGGACGTGCGCACCAGAACTGAAACACTCGGTGGCCATCCCGATGTACTACAGCCAAGAATTGCCAAAGCAGGCATGGCTTGGCTCCGCACTGTGTTAGCTGACAATACCTGAACGAGAAAACCACAACACTACCATGCAGCTTTTTCATGCTGCGGGTGTAAGCTCTCCCTGTTGCACCCGCAAGCCTTGCTGTGCCGAGTCGCT
>NZHC01000069.1 GCA_002689655.1 Rhodopirellula sp.
AGGATCGAGTGTTCGAACTGCGCTGAGGGGTGACCGTCTTTGGTTCGCACCGTCCAGCCGTCGACTTTGTCGCTTCGGGTGTATCGGGAGCCACCATTAATCATGGGCTCAACGGTAAAGCACATCCCCGGATAGAGTCGATCGATCCGACTCTGGCGATTGGGAAAGTGGGGCACCGAAGGGTCAAGATGAAACTGACGCCCTAAACCGTGACCCACATATTCCCGCACCACAGAGAATCCTCGACGGTGAGCTTCGGGGACAACGGTCTCGCCGATCACGCTGACTGGACAACCGGGGGTCAATGCATCAATCGCTGCATAAAGACAGTCAAAAGCACATTGCGTCACAGCCCTTTTCTCTTCAGACACATCGCCGATCAGGAAGGTTTCACTTTGGTCACCGTGCCAGCCGTCCACGATCGTTGTGATATCCACATTGACGATATCTCCATCTTTCAACTCATAACTGTCTGGAATTCCATGACAGATCACATCGTTGATACTGGTACAGCAGCTTTTGGGATAATTCTGATACCCGAGTGTTGCGGGCTTGTGACCATGATCGAGCGTCCACTGGTGAGCCAAATTGTCGATCGACAGCGTTGTAACGCCTGCTTGAACATGCGGCCGCAAGAAGTCCATTAATTGGCCATTGACACGTCCAGCGCGGCGCATGGCTTCCTGATGATCTTCGGTGAGAATCAACTTCTTCTGCTTCTTTAACATCACGATCAGGTTCTTTAATATTACAAGCGGTCATCAGAATGACCAATTTAACCAATTGCTAAGACGAGCTTGGTGTCGCCAGCCTGCTAAACGCCTCGACCGGCAAACAGCAAGAAACACATGGGGCAAACCACCGAGCAGACGGGATCGACTTCCCCCCCCAAAGGAACCATTAGGGTCACGGACACGCACCGCAGTTGCCGATTGCTGCCGAAGGGGTTCTCATTCCATCGAAAAGGGGCTCCGCCACTACGACGCATCTTACCAATCGTGAGAAGCCCGCGCAAGGACTTGGGCCCGCAATTCGCTGGGGTTGACGATTTTACACACTCGTCCGAGCCAGTTTTGATGCCCGAACTTTCAGACTCAGTGGGTTTTCAGGCAGAAAGGGCAGCGAAAACTGCCTAAATTTGCAGAACTCCCAGCTTCAACAGGGGTTCCAAGGCATATTAGGGTGCGGCTTCCTGTTCGCATGATTACCATCGCGATTTCACGGCTGCCGACACAAATTTTCAGATTACTATGGCGTCCGGGTTCGATATTTCTCTTCCGCAGCGGTTTTTCAGCATGAAAACGACTTCAAGGCTCATTTTCCTCAGTTCTCTGATGGCTTTGCTCTGTGCCTCTCCCTCTTTCGGCCAAGAGGCGGAAAGTCCAGCAACGCCAGACGTGCCGGAGGCGACCACCGCTGCAGACTCAAGCGACAGCAGCGAGGAACAAACCAGCGAGGAACAGGGCACGGACTCTTCTGACGCGACGGATGAAAATGAAAATATCGCCGAGATAAAAGACAAGGATGAGACGCCGGCGGTTGAGGCCGATGACAATGCAGAAACGAAAGAATCCGCGTCTGAGCAGGCTGAAGAAGACACAACGGTAAAGGCAACGGAATCGTCCGTCCCTACTGCCCCAACGCAAGCAGCCATGCCAGCAGCGAAAAGCAGCTTGGGTAAATCCGGCGACTTGAGTTTCAATTTTTCCGGTGTTACTTGGCCGGCGGTATTGGAGTGGTTTGCCGACGAAGCTGACTTGGCACTGCAGTTGGACCAAGTTCCGATTGGCAGCTGGACCTTTGCCGATCCAACCCGAAAATACAGCATCTCGGAAGCATTGGATGTCATTAACCTGGCCTTGCTGAAGCGAGGTTACTGCCTTGTTCGAAGAGGCCGTATGCTGCAGGTAATCGATTTGGAAGAGCAGAACGCAGACAAATTGATTAGCGAGCTTGCCGAGTTGGTTCGTCCAGAGCAACTTGAAGAGCGCGGCCGAAGCGACATTGTGAGTTGTGTCTTTCCTTTGGGCAGTATGAGTGCCGACTCTGCCAAGGAAGAATTGGCTTTGATGATTGGACCTTGGGGTCGCGTGATCGTGCTTGATAGTGCACGTCAGGTCAAAGTCACTGAGGCCGCCGATAAGTTGATCGCAATACGTGACCTGCTGAAGCAAGCATCGACTGCCGACACCGACGTCGTCGAAATCGTCTTGGAACACAGAGCCGCCGATGAAATTTTGGAACTCGCTCGACCACTGCTGGAGTTGGAGCCCGGTGAAAACTCGACTGAGGGAATTCGCATTTCGGTGGGACTGTTCGGTGATCGCCTCTACGCTGCCGGATTACCTGGCAAAACAGGACTTCTGCAAAAGTTAGTAGAAAAAGCCGACCAGCCACTCACCTCCACTGAATCCGAGGATGGAGCCGAGTTGACCACCCCAGTCTTCCAAACCCACTCGGTTCGAAGCGCTGACAGTGCAACTGTCTTTGATGTGTTACAGACGCTGCTGGCAGGAACACCGGACGCTCGCATTGCCATCGACCCCAAAACCAACGCCATCGTCGCCTGGGCTCGCCCGGAGACACAGCAAGTGATTGTAAAGTCAATTATGGAAATGGAAGGTTCAGGTCAAGATTTCAAAGTCATCGACCTGAAACGTTTGGACCCTGCTCAAGCATTACTGACGATCAACAAGTTCTTCGGGATCACCGAAGAGGGTGGCGACGGCCCGATTGTCGATGGTGACCCGACGACTGGCAAACTCTGGATTCGCGGCACCACGGACCAAATCACACTGGTTGAAAAACTCCTTGTTGAACTCGAAGGCGGTGATTCACTGGGTGCTTTGAGTGAAAAAGTTCGTATTCTCCCTTACACGGGACGATCCGCAGAGGAAGCCCTCGGACAAGTGGAAGCACTTTGGCCCGTTACAGGACGTGCCAACAAAATCCGAACCATTTCTCCATCGCAAAGAGGGTCAGGTGCCTCCCCGAGTAGGCAGACACCTCCCACTCAACAACGGTCCGGCTCCATTATCGAAGCTCCCGATGCTCGATTCACTCCCAAGCCCACTTCGAACAACAGTGATTACCGGTTCGTCACTGAACCCGTGAGCCCGCAAAGACCAGTGGCTCAAGCCCCAGTAGCGCAGAATCGGGCCACCGCCGAAGTCGCTTCCCCAAGTGACGCCAAAGTGTCGCCTCAGACAACAATTAACGTTGGTGGCTCGGACATTGTGGTGCAATTCACCCCAGCAGGGATGATCATCGCGTCTGATGACACGGCAGCATTGGACGCGTTTCAATCTCTCATGGACTCAGTGGCGTCACCCTCAGCACTCGCATCAGACCTGCCGACAATCATTTGGCTCAAGTACATCAAAGCCGATGTGGCAGCGGAACTCATTTCCAGCGTCTTAGGCGGGGCAGAAAGTTCCATCTCATCAGCCGTGGACTCAGTCGCTGGCGGACTAGGCGGCGGAATGCTCGGTCTGCTCGGCGGGCTCGGCGGGCTCGGAGGGGGAGGCGGTGAAACCTCGGCAAGTAAGTCCGTGCTCACTTCTACCGGCTCGGTTAACATTGTTCCCGATGCGCGACTGAATGCTCTGATTGTCCAAGCCAATGCAGTCGACCTGCAAATGATCGAGCTGATCCTCGAAAAAGTCGACATTGCAGAGAGTCCCGAGGACATTGAAATCGCCTCCAAGCCGGCGTTGATTCCGGTCATCTACCAAGAGGCCACGGACGTCGCGAACATCGTCAAGTCGTTGCTCGGCGACCGAATCGCCGGAGCCCAGAGTTCGGGTGGACGCGGCGGTGGCGGCGGGCAGCCCTCGCCTCAGGAATTCATCGCAGCACTTCGCGGTGGCGGACGTGGAGGACGAGGTGGCGGTGGTGGTGACTCGGGAGCATCCGAGCGATCCAAAATCAGCGTTGCTGTGGATACGAAAAGTAACTCACTGGTTGTGATCGCAACGCCGCAGGACTTCAAGGAAATTGAGGAACTTGTGCGAAAACTTGACCAGAGCAGCATGGTCAATGAAGAAACGATCATGACCTACTCAACTAACGGCAGCGTCAATCCAGACGTAATGAAGCTGGCCCTCGAAAGCATCTTGGGCACACAAGCGAGTTCAACCAGCGATGCATCAAAGTCAGCAAACAGCTCCCCCAGCAATTCGCAACGAACCGGAGCGACCGGGTCCAGTGCTGCGGAGATCCAACAGCGGATCGAGGCATTCCGAGCGAGATTCGGCAGCGGCGGTTTCGGAGGCCGTGGCGGAGGCACCGGTGGCTTCGGTAGCCGCGGCGGTGGTGCGTCTGGCGGCGGCGGTGGTGCTCCCGGCGGTCGTGGTGGCGCTACCGGCGGTCGCGGTGGCGGTGGCGGCGGTCGATAAGGTCCCCGAGCGAAAGGAACAGAGGGTGCGTCGAGTGCAGCGGCCACATGGCTCGTACGCTACCAAAAGATCATGGCACGCGATCAACGATCGCTGTTGGGATCTCCATCAATCAGTGACTTGGCCAGTCCACAGATACAAATTGCTTCTGCAGTAGCGGATAACGAATTGGTAAAATCATGATCATGCATGCGGGTGAAATACTGAAACGTCGTGGCTTAATCAGCGAGGAACAACTCGCTCAAAGTCGCAGTAGTGATTCGAACAGCGTTGTTCAGGCAGCAATCACTTTAGGGTACGTTGAAGAGTCCGATGCTTTGAAAGCACTAGCTGAAGAAGTGGGGCTCGACTACGTCGATTTGCGCGAAGCAGAAATCGACCCTGCTGCGTTGGAGGGATTCCCGCAGAAGCTGATTTATCGCCAGTCATTATTTCCACTGAGGTTTGAGCACGACTCCATTGTGGTCGCGACATCCGACCCTTTGGATCTTTATCCATTGGATGAAGCCAGTGCCGCGACGGGAAAGAACATTATTCCTGTCGTCGCTGAGCGTGACGAAATCGCGCGTTTGATGAATCGCAACCTTGGCGTAGGTAGTGAAACTGTCGAAGGCCTGATGGCTGCCAAGAGTGAAGAAGAAGTCGAACTTTTGGAAGGTATCGAAACCGATGGAAGTGAATTGAGCGAGATGGCTCAAGAGGCTTCCGTGGTGCGGCTTGTCAACGAAATCCTGCTGGAAGCGATTCAAACGCGAGCCAGTGATGTTCACATCGAAACCCAGTCGACCGGATTGTCAATCCGATACCGCATTGACGGTATCCTGCATCTGCAACCAACTCCCCCCGAAATCAATCGTTTTCAGGCAGCGATCATCAGCCGCTTGAAAATCATGGCGAGATTGAACATCGCGGAAAAACGGTTGCCACAGGACGGGCGCATCAAACTCCGTGTGCACGGTCGCGAGGTAGACATCCGCCTGAGTGTGATCCCAATGATCCACGGTGAAGGCATGGTAATGCGTATTCTTGACAAGTCCTCCATGGTTTTCGACCTGGGACAGCTTGGCATGAACTCGCAGATCTACAATACGTTCAGTGAAATCATCAAGTACCCCCATGGGATCGTACTCGTCACTGGCCCGACGGGTTCAGGTAAGACGACCACGCTCTACAGCAGCCTGCTGCAGATCAAGAGCCCCAAAACCAAGATCATCACCACGGAAGATCCTGTCGAGTATCAACTTGATGGCATCAATCAAATCCAGGTCCACTCCAAGATCGGCTTGACCTTCGCAGCGTCACTCAGAAGCATTCTGCGACATGACCCTGACATCGTTCTTGTCGGTGAGATTCGCGATCTCGAAACTGCAGAAAATGCGATCCAAGCATCGTTAACAGGACACCTTGTTTTCAGTACGCTGCATACAAATGATGCGGCCGGTGCCTTCACTCGAATGAGCGACATGGGTGTTGAACCATTCCTCGTTGCAGGAACAGTGGAAGCGGTTCTGGCACAACGTCTGCTCCGTCGCCTATGCCCAAATTGCAAAGAAGCGTACACCCCGACCCGACAGGATGCACCCAAAGATTTCCCTTGGGAAAAATTGGGAGATCGGCCTATTTATCGCAGTGTAGGGTGCCGCGACTGCCGCAACGTTGGCTACACCGGACGAATGGGTATCTATGAATTACTTGTCGCCAACGATGAAATTCGGCAGTTGGCGTTGGAACGGAAGAGCAGCTGGGAAATCAGAAAAGAATCAGTGAAAGCGGGCATGCGAACGCTTCGCATGGATGCCTGGGACAAGGTTGTGGCCGGCGACACCTCGGTCGATGAGGTACTCCGTGTGACCAAGGGTGAGGCTCTTTAAACATGCCGATGTACGCATACACAGCCCGCGACATGTCGGGCAAGCAGGTCACTGGTACCGTGGAGGCCAACGCCGAGCGAGACGTCGCTGGGATCCTCTCGGAAAAATCACTATTCCCTGTCGAAGTGAAGCCCAGCACAAGCAGCTCAACACCAATCTTTGGTGTGCGAAAAAAAGTAAAAGCCCAAACCATGGCGATGTTTTATTCGCAATTGGCGGCGCTTTTAAGAGCTGGTGTACCCATGATTCGCTCGCTCAATGTGATGGCGGATCAATCCAGCAATGCGACTCTCAACGAAGTGATCGCTGACATCCGAGCTCGGGTGGAGGACGGAGAGAGCATTGGGGATGCGATGGCCCGATATCCCAAAATTTTCAATGAGATGGGATGCAACATGGTCCGTGCTGGAACCGAGGGTGGATTCCTCGAGGACGCACTGGACAGAGTGGGCAAATTCACTGAACTTCAAGAGGATCTTAAGGGTCGCACGATTAGTGCGATGGCTTACCCCATCTTCCTCTTCTCGGTAGGTAGCGTTGTGCTCACAACGTTGCTCGTCTTCTTTGTTCCAAAATTTGACCCGATGTTCGATCGCCTGCGCAAGAAGGGCGAGATGCCGAGCGCGACAGAGGCACTTCTGGCTGCTAGCACCTTCCTGCAAAATTACGGCTGGGTTGTTCTGGTCATCTTGGTGATCGCTGCCTTTGCCGTTCGAGCCAAGATCCGCACCGATTCCGGCAAAGATCTCGTCGACCGATTCAAACTGAAAATCCCTGTGCTTGGGGAAATCCTGATGAATCTTGCCGTTGCTCGTTTCTGCCGAGTTTTGGGCACCCTATTGAACAACGGTGTTCCAATTTTGCAGTCCCTTGATATCGCGGGCACCGCGGCCGGTAACCGCCTGTTACAAGAATCTGTCAGTGATGCGACGGAGAACATTCGCAGTGGTGAGAGTTTGGCCACGCCACTGAGAGCCAGTGGGCACTTCCCGCCTTCGGTCGTCGAGATGATCAGCGTGGGTGAGGAGAGCAACTCTTTGGACACGGTGCTTCCCGAAATCGCAGACTCGCTCGAGAAAGTGACTTTCCGCCGACTCGATCTTTTTGTGCGTCTACTCGAACCAGTCATGCTTCTGATCATGGCTCTGCTGGTACTCGGGGTTGTTCTAGCGTTGATCGTTCCTGTGCTAAAAAGTAGCAGCCAAATTTAGGTACTGAAGAATGGGGCTTAGGAATGTGAGGCAACGCTGCCTTATATCTTAGGTATGTTAATCATACAAAGTCTCGTTGCTCCCCAACGCAACCCAATGCGACCTTGCGAGTAGCCACGGCGTCAGCGCATCATGTGTATATTCTTATGCGTATGCGAGCATACAGTTGCAGCCCCTTCGCCACGGTATCGCTGAAACTCGTGGCTGCATTACTTTCACTGAAACGCAGGGCTCTTAAGGTAAACAAACATGAAAATTACTGGTTTCGAAATAATTGACCTCAGAGTGCCTACGTCTGATCAATTACTCGGTTCCGATCCTTTTCACAAAGAGCCTGACTACTCCTCTGCCGTGCTTCATCTGCACACCGACACGGATCTCCAGGGCGTGTCGGTTGTCTTTACAGTCGGTGCGGGCACTGACTGGATCTGCTACGGCATCCAAGACCTTTGCCAATTGGTCATAGGAACCGAGCTGGAAAGCTTCTCCGAAGCACCGTTCAAGCTCTATCAACGACTGATAGACCATCACCAGCTTCGATGGTTGCATGATGGTGTTTTTCGAATGGCAGCGGGAGCTATCTTGAATGCGATGTGGGACCTATGGGCCAAGCAGGAAAAAAAACCTCTGTGGAAATTACTTGTTGATCTCGATCCCGTCTTCGTTGCTGACTGCATCGATTGGCGGAATATAGAAGATGCTTTGACACGCGACGAAGCGATTGAAATTCTGACACAGCAACGAGGTGCGATTGAAGTTAGGCAATCAGAAATGTCAGAAATCGGCCCAAAAGCCTACTGCACCGCTGGATGGCTCGGTCTGAGCGATGATCAGATCCTCGCCACCATTCACCGACTGCAGGATCAAGGCTTTGACTCATTCAAACTCAAGGTAGGTCGAAATCAGGAACAAGATGTCGCGCGGATCAAGTTCATGCGTGATGCGATTGGAATGAAATCCAACTTGATGGTTGATGCGAATCAATACCTGGGTGTTGAAGAGGCAAAGACTTATTTTGACGCATTTCGCCCCTTTAATTTGAAGTGGATCGAGGAACCAATCGCTCGTGATGATGTGCTGGGCTACGTCGAACTAGCCAAGACTTTTGCGACCGCCAGTTTTGACTTTGCGTGCGGTGAGCAGGCCGCATCGCCCGTTATTTTCAAGCAACTGTTAAAAAGTGGTGCAATCAAGTACTGCCAGATTGATGCGGTGAGAGTCGCAGGTGTGAATGATGTGATGGCGATTATCCTGATGGCGGCCAAGTACAACGTTCCGGTTTGTCCACACGGTGGCGGGATTGCTTTGTGCAACATGATTCAGCACTACGGCATGTGGGATCAAATCGCAGTTTCAGGACACTCCAATACACAACTGGTTGAGTACATAGACTTTCTTCAAGACTCCGTCGTGCAGCCGGTAGCAACTCAACAGGGACACTATGTGACTCCCAAGGCACTTGGCTGGGGCCTTGAATTCCACACCGAGTTCCTTGAACAACACCGCTTTCCCAACGGTGCAGTTTGGAAGCATCGCTCGCCCGAACGCAAGGGCACGATGTTCGAAGCCTGATACCTGCTCGTCTTCTCTTGCTTTACGTTGACCGTGAGCCGCCGGCTTGATACCAAACCATCAAATTCACACCTGTTGTAATGATCCTTTTATTACCCCCCCGTCTTTGCACCAGGTTGAGTGAGAGAATTTGGGTTGGTAACGCCGCTGTGTTCTGGAGGCTGAGGCGTAGCCGAAGCCGGATGAACACAGCCGGCCGCAAAAGCAGCAGGGGTCTGATAATCCAATGAACTATGGATGCGGTGATGGTTGTAGTCGAGTCGCCAGAGGTAATACGTCTGTACGGTGACTTCTAACAATTTGCAAATTCCGGGCACCTTCTTGCCCTTACCAAGTTCCACATCGGCTTTATGAAGTTTGGCAACAATCTGATCCACTGCATGACGTTTCGACGGCATTCTGAGAGTCCTTTCCGAGCGGTACGACCGATCAAGGTTCTCTCAATCACAATGGTGCAATTCTAAGGGGGGGAGGTCAATTGGTGCGAACAGCGTTCGTGACCGAACACCAAATGCGTGTGGGAATTCAAGCCACACGCACAGTTTAAAAAGGTCGAGGCAAATGGAAGATTATCAGCCATCACGGCGACCCTCTTCCTAGACCTTCAGAAACTAATTGAGTACTTCAGCACATCTCCCGCAGCATGACGCATGTGCTGCATACGTGCATGGGGTAGCCGAAAAATCGCCTATTCCGCACGCACCAATTTCATGAGTCGACCGGCTACGTTCCAGTCCTGAACATAAAGATTGCCATCCGCATCCCAGGCTGAACCATGTGTCCCACTAAAAGCCCCTTCTACCCATTGGTCCTGAGGAATCCCATAACTGCGACCTTTTTTGGGATCAGGATTCTCACCTACCACAGAAACGATTTCGTTTTCTTTATCCAAAATGACAAGCCGACCATGCAAATCGGGAACAGAAACAAAGTCGCCTTGAATTGAAACCGAGGTCGGCATACCAAGTCCAGTGATCACTTCCCCAATAAACTTGCCATCAAGGTCGTAGTGAAGAAGTCGCCCGTTGGGCTGATGATTACGATCACAAATCAAGAGCCGCGCTGGCTGGTAACGTGTATCCAGAGTCATTCCGTGTGCGGTATTGAACTCCTGCATGCCGTTCCCCTTTTTGCCGAAATGCATCAAGTACTTGCCATTTTTGTCGTACTTGAAAATGTGGTTGGTCGCATATCCATTGGAAAGAAAGATATCGCCATTGGCAGCAACGGTAATGGCGGTTGGACTGAACTTGATTTTCCCAAGCCCTGCTTCTTCGGGTACTGCCAGCTTCAGCACAATTTCACCGCTATGTGCATTGAATTTGATTCCCTCTGCATTTGCATTTCTCGCCCCGTAGATAAATTCCTCTCCACCCTCCTCGCGAATTTCCATATCGTGCAAATTGGAATACTTGGCACCCAGATATGACTGCACCACCTTGCCATCTGGCGAGAATGCGAACACTCCTGCCCCAGCGCTGGTGTAAATATTGCCAGCCTTATCGATCACGACTGCGCCATGAGTCGGTCCCAGTGCTGAACTTCCGTCCGGGCGAAGTCCCCACCCGGGAACCGTATCAAAGCTCATCTCCCCACTACCGGTACGAACCGGGGCTTGCGTCTCCTCGGCCCGACTCGTCGTCATCAAAGTGAATAATAAAGCGAACGATGCAAACAGCGAACAAAATTTCATTAGTAGAACTCGCAGAAGTGACCAAAGGCTGGAGGCCGCGGACGCACCGTGGAGTGGTACGAGGCGGCAAGGAAGTGTGCGTCAGTATCGACGCTCACGAGCACCATTTCAACTGCGCACGAACATGTCGGCAGATTTCAGCCGACATGAGTCTAAAAAGTTGCAGTCATCAGCCATCATCGCAAGCTTCCGCACAGATAAGCATAGCGGATGATCTGCAGCCATTTTTCGCCGAAACAACGAGCCACTTGGCTGCATTGTCATTTCGAATCGATTACTGGTTCACCGTTTTGCAGCTATTAGCCGCCGCCATAATTCGCGGTCAAACCCCGCTGCGGCTCCATTCTTTGGTTCGTCGCCAAGTCTCACAACGACCAATCCCTCGGAGGGGGACACAAAGATGCGCCTCCCGAGTGCCCCATTTGCTGCGTACGTATCAGAAGGAGCAGTGGGCAATCGTACAGGTTCATTCAACCACCAAAGGTAACCGTAGTTGGGCCTCAATTTTTGCGATGCTTTCAGAGATGCAACGCGAAACCGATCATCGTGCAAAACTTGGTTCCCTGCCCATTCCCCCTCTGCTTGCATCAACAACCCAACCCTGGCCAAATCGCGTGCACTTGAGGCAAACCCAAAAGCGTTTAAGGCGGTGATCGACTTTGCGCGTGGAATCCACTCAGACTCCCTCATCCCTATCGGGTCCATCAACCACTTACGAGTGAGCTCATGAACCGACAGTCCCGAGCACGCAACCAAACAATCACGCACCACTGCATACGCAGCCGTATTGTATGCCCAGCGTGTTCCCGGCTTTGCCCGAAATTTCAAATCGTCTGACAAACCGCTCGTCATCGAGAGCAAATGCTTTATCTGGATTTGAGCTTCCTGATCCCTTGCGGCTTCGGACCATCCCACGGCGAGGTGTTTTGAAACAAAGTCGTCAACTTGCAGCAGTTTTTTATGTACCGCGACGCCCGCCAGGATCGACACGATACTTTTTTGAACCGAAGCAACATCTTCGATCGCCTGCTCCCTGTCATTCAACCGAACGAACATCCGCTGATACCGGGCAGTGGTTTTCCCTAGCCCTTTACCCCAATGTCTCTCAGCAAGAACTCTTCCTCGCCACAAAATCAAGATACTTGTCGAACCCCGTTTGCCAGCCCAATCCAACAACAACTCCAATTGAGCTTGATCCCAACCTGCAGTCTCTGAATCCACAGTCTGCCATGCCCCCTGATGGCCGGGGAAGTAGAGATCTGGCACCGCGTCTGAATGAACGCTTGCTACCTCGGAAGCCTGACCAAAAGCCTTGCCGAGTGATGAGATGGATCCAAAAAAAGCCGCGAAAAATGCAGCCACAACGAGGGTCAACGTTTGCATCGGTAACCTGAAGAAAAAGGGACAGCCTCAGCGAACCAGTGATTGTACCGC
Source organism: Rhodopirellula sp. (assembly GCA_002689655.1). GTDB lineage: Bacteria > Planctomycetota > Planctomycetia > Pirellulales > Pirellulaceae > Rubripirellula. The sequence goes on from NZHC01000069.1 coordinate 12,179, forward strand.
AGCTGCTTCTGCGGATGTATCAAAATTGCGAAACCAGTATTCCAAGATGCAATCGGCAGTGGCTTTGCATCGCATCAACACTGTGCCACCGAACACTGTGGCCATTCACGACGGTGGCCATTCACGACGGTGGCCATTCACGACGGTGGCCGCTGCAGTTAACGAGCCCGCCACATACCCAGCATGCCTGAATTCACTCGGTGTGCAAGACGCCATGAATTACATCAGCAAGCCTTTGCAAGCGAATCGGTTTAGACAAGTACGCATCCATCCCCGCTTCAATGCACGCGTCGCGATCACCCCTCATCGCGTTCGCGGTCAACGCAATCACGGGTAAGTGGATATCAACTTCAGCTTGCCGCAATCTCCTCACTGCCTCAAAACCGTCCATTTCTGGCATTTGGATATCCATGAGCACCAAATCAAAGTCATGGGCGTCAATCGCGGCAAGAGCTTCTTTTCCATGATTAGCAATGACAGCTTCGTGTCCCAACTTATGCAGCATGGCAACTGCCAGCTTTTGGTTCACAACACTATCTTCGACAACGAGAACGAGTAAATTCCGAGGGCCCCCAGATCCTACCTCGGGAGTTTTTTCATCAGACTGCCCAGATTTCTTTTCAACGCTCTGAAGTTTGTAGATCACATTCACTACCTCTGCATAATTGAGAGGTTTACGTAGATGTCTGCAGAAAGCTGAACGCTCAGGTTCGGTAGCATCTTGCCAATGTATCGCCGAATCGAGCATTAGCATGAATCTTGTCGACGTCGGAAACTCGCGTTGCAGTGCAGCGAACGATTCCCCACCGCTGCCACCGATCAAATTTGAATCCACAAAAACAAAATTCACCTCACTCTCGGTTAACCCGTGCTGCTGCAATTGGTCGGAAACTTCGCTCACTGCCGAGACAGGAACCACGTTGCCACCAAATCGCGTTACCCAATCAGCGAAGATGGCCTGATGCCTTAGATTGCCATCAATCACCATGACACACGCCCCCCTCAAGCTTTTCTCCGGTGCCTCATGGCCAAACTCATAAATCGACCCCAGGCCGCCAAGGGCAGGTATTTTGTTTTTCGCTCCTGTTCCATAGTAGGAATCCGTCATCGAGAATCCGATCTTACTGCCCTCACCGACAACACTTTCGATCTGGATGGTACCCTTCATCAACTCAACCAATCGGCTAACGATCGACAGACCGAGCCCCGTGCCTCCAAACTGTCGAGTCGTGCTGGTATCAGCTTGCTCAAATTCACTGAAAATTGTTCGTTGATTTTCTTTGGCGATCCCAATCCCTGTATCACGGATCAAGAAGCTAAGCATGTTCTCATCTGGCTCAGCCACAAACGACTCAATCATCAACTCAACTTCACCCTGCTGCGTGAATTTGATTGCGTTACCGATCAGATTGATCAAGATTTGCTGTATTCGCGTTTTATCCCCGCAAATGAATTCGGGTACGCCAGGATCGATTGAACAGAGCAATTCCAGTTCTTTTACATGGGCCTGAGTTGCCATTGATCTCATTACCGAGAACACGACTTCATGCAGATTGACAACAGTCCTTTCCAGCGTGACTGCATCAGCTTCGATCTTTGAAAGGTCAAGGATGTCATTCACGAGAGTTAAAAGACTCTCACCAGACGCCAGCACCGTTGACAGGTACTCTTGTTGGGTAGGTGTAACCTCACCATCGAGCACCAATTCAGTTAACCCGAGAATTGCGTTCATTGGCGTTCGAATTTCATGGCTCATGTTGGCAAGAAACCGACTTTTGGCGTGGTTTGCGCGATCGGCATCCTCACGGGCAGCTTTCTGTTCACGATGGGCTTCCTGACGTTCCAACACACGTCCCACTTGTTCACCCACCGAACCAAGCAAGTTCAACAACTGCTCATCCCGCTCAAACGCTTCATCATTGAAGAACTCCAAGACAGCAGCAACACGCCCTTTGATCTTGACTGGAAATCCGAACCCACATCGAACGTTTAATTTTGGGCCAACATCAGCGCGAGGAAAGTTATCGTCCTGCGTCACATCGTCGATCCAGACTGGAGTTCCCCGCTCCCAAATCCTGCCGGGCAATCCGACTCCCTTAGGAAAGTTCGTTTTTTCTGTGATCTCTCGAAAGCTTTTGAACAAAACCGGGTTCTGCACAAACCACATCCCGGATGACATGAGAACATCGCCGCCACCGGTCGCACGCTGATAAATGTGCCCCAGCGGCCACCCACTGAATTCACAAATTGCTCGTAAGCATCGTTCAAGAGCCTCTTCAAATGTCTCAACCTCCGCAGCCATGAGGACTGTGTCGTGAAGAGTTGTCAACATAGCGTTGGCGCGTTTCAACTGCAGTGTTCCAGCAGCAACACGGGCCTCAAGAGTGAAGTTAAGCTTCTCAAGATCTTGCTTCTTGTCGTAGAGTTCGCGACTTCGCTCCTCAAGGAGGCGTTCCGCCTCAACCCGAGCCGCAATCTCGCGTCGAAGCTTTCGTTTGAGTATCTCAGATGGATCCATCTAGTTAACAGCTCTCCGCATGGTAAAGGCAACCCGCGTCCCGGCACCATGTGAAAGATCCTCGCGCTGCAACTCGACCTCTTCTTTGAAATGATCAAAACAACCTAAAAGCAGCCCCTCGGCTAGATCGGCAAGGCCGCGTTCGGATTCGTACAACAAACGCAACTCATCGGGGCCTCGGAACTCATGTGAAAAAGATGGCAGGTCAGCATCCGGATAGAGCTTCCGCACTTCAACGTGGATGTGGTTGTCAATCGTAGCAATTAAGCCAAACGAATCGTTGACGTACTTCACCACCTCCGGATAACCAGTTACCAATGTTCCGAATAAGTGATATCCAAAATCCTTGACCAAGCCGGGTACCTCACGGTCACTGAGTTTCCCCAGCTGTACAACCATTTGAATAATTTCACCATGGTCATAGGTTCCCACTGAAGTGTAGGCACCTTCCGTCGCAAGATTGCAGCCAGAAATCATTTGTTCGACAAATACATCACCGAACGAATCTTCGACGTACTGGATAAATGCGGTAAAAACCATTCCCTTCACAGATCACCCCCCTCTGAGCAAGAAGAACACAAAACAGCAGCCGAACAAATCTGCAGGGTCAAGTGCCCCCATCCATCAGTTCTACTATCTAAGTCTTGCCCATTTAAGTCAAAAACGCAATCGAACCCTTAAGCCCAACATTACATTTCGAATAGAGGCGTTAGGGTGGGGATGGATGTTTTGGCGCAAAAGGTTCGTCTGCGCAAGATAAGACGAACAGACCAAGCTGCGAAAACTAAAGAGCGATAAATGATGCCGTTTTAGCGCCAGAGACGGCCCGCATGTTGTAAATGACCTTGTTTTCTAGCTCGCGAGGCGGGCAGTGGAACTACATCCCAACTCCGTGATCGCCGTTGGCCATCTTCCCTGATAGCAGAGAGCGGAGACGGTATGCCAAAATTCTGCATGAACCCGAAACACAGTTGACCAGCAGTGCATACTGCTGCAAAACAGATAAATCCACGCGGAATAGCGATTACAGGATTCAGAACGATAGCAGGGCCGCCTTGGACTCACGCACCGCTACGAAAGGGCGGACAGTTGCAGGTGTCTGACGCTAGCGGCCGCGCGATCGCAGGCCTATCTGACAACCAGTCTCCTCCCCGAGGCACGCTCAGCCTGCTGTCCGCTTGAGCGTTTCGCCATCACTCGCAGATTCAACTTCGATCGCCTTGACCAAGATTTCGAAAGCCCCAGCCTTCTTGTCGCCGAGTAAGATTCCAACGGAATTCACTTCGGCAGGGTTCAGGGAGGCTCCTCTGACAACGCGGCCAAACGATGTCGCCACAAGCTGATCAAGGGGAATCCGCACCTCTGTCCACTGATCCTTCTTGGTATTGAATTCGACACGATATGAAAACGCCATGCGGCGGCGAGGCACGTACGCGTTGAACGTATACTTCCGTCCGTCGCCTTTGACTTTCAGCACAATTGTGTCGCCCCCCTTGAGTCCGAGTTTACTCCCACGCGACCGCGTTGATGCAAAGCCACCATTGTTCGCCAGCGACAGCACTCCTGAAAATCTCATGGTTCCGTCAAGACCCTGATCAACGCGGCTCGACGACCGTCCACCCATCACTCCATCGTTGACAATTTGCCACTTTGCCAACGCCTGCCGACCGTCAAAGTCGAATAATTCCCTTCCTTGCGGCGTCTGCTCATCATTGGAGGGTTCGTTAGCCACGGTCACATTTGTCAGCAAGCAGACAGCAGCGAGCAGAGTGGAAATCGTTGCAGACATGTNTCGATCCTCATCAGGGCCATAGGGTGTTGAGTCTAAATCTTGGGAGTGTAGAGAGCTGTCCAGCCGAAGACATTCTCGGGTGCAACGACCCAAGATTGCTGTTTAAGGCACATGCTAACAACAGTCCAATTTTGTGAGAACAGATTACCTTGGGCTCTAAGGTCTGGTTTTCACCAGTTCGTATCCCAGTTCACGCAGGTCAACCAGTGGTTTGGCAACACCCGCCCTTGCGAGCGTAAACTTAACCAAATTGCCGCGTGGCCTTTTTTCGGAAGCCGTGGTGTAGGCGTCGTCATAGTAACTCAAGGCGATATCAGCAAATTCGGCGATCTGATTCTCTTCCAATGCGGCCATTGCTTGTTGATACCGCAAGCCTCCGAGCCTCTTTTTTACTCGACCGATCGCATCGCCCAATGCGTTCGCTGGCAGGTCCCCGTACTCTCGGACGAGCAACTCAATGCGACTTTGTCGATCGGCCTCCGCAAAAATCCCCGGAGCTGCCCGCATTTGCTTCCAAAGAGACAATGGTAAGTTGACTTTTCCGATCGACTGACTCTCGTCCTCGAGCCAAACAGGCCGATTCGGGTCCAATAGCCGCCAACATTTGAAAAGCTCATTTTCGAACTGCTCAACCGTGGGTTGGACTGGTTGCCCGATACCACCGAAGGCTGAGCCGCGATGACAGGCAAGCGATTCAAGATCGATCACCTGCTCACCGGCCGCCTGCAGGTCCTGCAAAATCGCGGTCTTCCCGACACCGGTGTATCCGGACAAAATCACAATTTGAAGCGGCTCAGCAAAACTTTCATGGGCAGCCCGTCGGAACGCTTTGTACCCCCCCACGATTCGCGTGGCCACCAGTCCCGTACGACATGCGAGCCAATTGAAAGCTTCACTTCGCATGCCACCGCGCCAGCAGTGGACATACACATTCTCGCCCTCTTTAAACCGACTCAAGGACTGCAACAACGCGTCTGCTTTATCACCGACAAGTCGCAGGCCCAACCCAATCGCGTGGTTTCTGCCTCGATTCTTGTAGGCAATTCCGACGTCGGCGCGTTCAGCGTCACTGAACAAAGGAATATTAACAGCACCCGGAATGTGGCCAGCAGCGAACTCACCAGGGGAACGTACATCGATCGTCGGCCTGGACGGTGACTTCAAATAGTCCTGGATTTCGATCGTTTCAGTGATCACGATCACCTCGGTTTTTGAACAGCTCTCGTCCTTGAACTTGCGGGCAGCAACGTGGTCACAATATACAGCGGGACACCGGTATGTCATACGTGCCCGACTTTACCCTAAAAAACACAGTAACATCCAAATTGGACACGACTTTCTCGACGAACGAAGCGAGCAGCCGAATGATCCTGCTATCGAAATCAGCATAGTCCGCGCAATCGATTTCAGCGTCGTCACCAACCCCCTGCCTTCGCTATCCACCATCGTCCGCAGCGTTTTGCCATACTCAACACTCGGTTCAACCGATTTCTCTTTCCTAGACGAGAGAGTGAACGCCGAGCGATCCCTGAAACAACGACAGGATGCAGGTAATGATAAGCACATCTACTCTCGGCTAGCGGATGTTTCCTTTTACTTGATCACCCACGTGTCGNGTCCTGAGGAAAAAACAAGTCGCAGAGATCAGGGCAAGTTCAATTCATGGCCGTGTTGACCGCCATGGTCGATCAATCGCCCAAGTGCTCTTTTCGATCAGTAGAGAACGATGACCTTCGGGGTAGAAATATCCTCCAGCGAACACAAACAGCAGCAGCATACAGGTCTTACAAGCAACATGCCAATTCTTCCCCCCGAGCCAGATTGCCATCCGCAAAATTTGCTCGAGCACGAACAGCCAGATGACGCACAGTGGTGGCTATTTTACACTCGAAGCCGTCAAGAGAAACAACTGATGCGACGTCTGCGTGACTTGGACATCCAGCACTATGCTCCACAGATTCCACATCGCAAACGTTCACCGGCCGGCAGAGTCAGAACCACGTATGCACCACTGTTCAATAACTACGTGTTCATGCGTGGTGCCGAGGACCAGCGTTACCATGCCATTTGTACTGGCTGTATCGTGCAACACGAGCAGATCACCGACACGGAGCAATTTGTTGCCGACCTGAAACAGATTTATAGTCTCGTCAACTTGGGTGCTCCGCTGACAATTGAGAGCCGCATCGAACCTGGTGAGACCGTTCGTGTACGCTCCGGTGCATTCTCAGGTTACGAGGGAATTGTGATCCGACGGGATCAGGAAACTCGTTTACTCGTTTCGATCCAATTCATGGATCAAGGTGTCAGTGTCAAACTGGAAGATTGCCAGCTTGAGTCGATCGTCTGATCACCACCCGCGACGTTCGCACGTCAACTCGTTCACCACCCAACTGCCCCAGTGTCCTCCACCCCTCCCCGACACATTCGTCCTCGACCCCTCCCCGAGGAACGAAATGGGCAGTCCCAACGAACACGTGCGAACGTCGCGTCGGCCTCTTTCCAGAGATCGAATTTAAATTGCATGATCCATTGAACTTTGATTGGAAGTCCTGGATCCCTTCACAACACTGCTAGCCAGCATTTACTTCTAACCACGGAAACTGTCGTGCCTTCTGCAATGCTTACCGGCATTACCGGTCAAGACGGCTCGTACCTTGCAGAACAACTGTTGAGCAGGAACTACGAAGTTCATGGGTTGGTTCGTCGCACAAGCTCCACCCAAAGAGTGCGGCTGGACACTCTTTTTCATGACAGGGATGTGTACGAAAAACGTCTATTCCTTCATTACGCAGACCTTGACGATACCACCACGATCCGACGCATTCTTCTGAAAACGGAACCAGATGAACTTTACCATCTGGCCGGTCAAAGCCATGTTGGTGCCAGCTTTGAAATCCCAGAAACGACCTGCCAGTTCACAGGGATGGGAACACTCAAACTACTGGAAATTGTCCGGGATCTTGCAAAGCAGCCACGTTTTCTCCACATCAGCAGTTCAGAGATTTTCGGCCGACCAGACGCGGCCCCCCAGAACGAACACACGGCTATGCGACCAGTGACCCCTTATGGAGTCGCCAAAACGTTCGCTACCAACATGGTTCGTCTGTACCGCGATTCTTTCGGCCTCTTTGCCTGCAATGCAATTTGCTACAACCACGAATCTGAACGCCGTGGTGAATCGTTTGTAACACGCAAAATCACCAAGGCTGCTGCCGCGATCTCACTGGGTTTACAAGACAAACTGACGCTCGGTGCTCTCGACGGCAAACGTGACTGGGGTTATGCGCCTGACTACACCGACGCGATGTGGCGTATGCTTCAGCAACCAACGGCAGATGATTACGTGCTTGCGACAGGCGCCGAACACAGCATCAGAGATTTTCTCGATGCAGCTTTCAAGACGGTTGATCTTGACTGGCGTGATTACGTCGAGCAAGACCCCCGCTACATGCGTCCCTCGGAGGTGACTCATCTAATGGGTGATGCAAGCAAAGCGAAGAAAATACTTGACTGGACTGCGACCACAACGCTACCAGCACTCGCGGAACGCATGGTTCACAGCGATCGTGAGCAGCAGACTTCAAGCCAATCTCACTTCTGAGCAAGCATTCACCTCTATCAAAAGCGGAATGGCAATCACTCCAACCTGCTNGAGCCACAACCTAGCGAAACGCACCACGCAGTGGATAACCTGGGTTACCCTGTGCGCTGTAGTTAACGGGACTGCCGGGTAACGCCTGCCCTGCCGCCGCCGCTTCGGAAGAAAGTGTGGTCAAATCAACCATATTGGATGCCGACGTTGGGATTGCGAAGACGTTTGCCTCACCGGTTAACAACTGATTCACGGTGTATGCACCCACGTCTATCTTCATCTCCAAAGGAGGGCCAAGATTGGGTGTCAGCTTGATTTCCACGACATGGGGCAGACTGCATTGAAATTGCTCATAGTATTTGTGCTGCGACGCATGACTCTCGGCAATCAACTGTCCCGAAGGGGAATAGAGATACTGGTCGGTCACGTGGCCTGCTTTCGGATCGATAAAACAGATTCGATGATAGATTCCGTTAGGCATGCGGATCATGCTGCTAATCTCATACCGCCCATCAGGCCTTTGAACCGGACCAGCATCCACATTCGTCGGATCAATTTGCACCAGCCCCAGAGCGTCCATCACCCACGATGGATCTACAGGCAGAATGGCACGTGCCAACTGCTGACGATACTGATCATGCCGCGCATAATAAAGTGTTTTTGACATACCTTCCGGTATCTCAAACCAGAACACTTCGTCGTTACTGCCCATGTCCATGCCAGCGCCCATCACAATTGGCAAACTGGCACGCAGCCGAAAATTCTTATCACGTTCAACATGCATGGTTGCATTCAGACGCGGCAAACTTGGCACGCTAAGCATTTTCACTGTCGCCGAGTTCGTACTCAACTGACGAATGGATTGACTTCGATTGACAACGCTGGCAATCTGCTCAAGCGATGGGGTTTCATTCAGCACCGTTGGCGGGGGTGGAAANGGCATGGGCGCACTTCTCGGGGCGCAAGTGGCACCGCCCGAGACAAAGCATATAAAAAATATTCCGAACCAGCTGAGTAATCGCATCCCTGCACTCAAATTTCGGTGTTCAGCAGAGCTTTCTCTGCCGCTGAATGTTTCATTATTGACGATATGTTCGAGCATCGGATGACGGCGCCGTTCGCAGTGACCTGCTCACGACTTGACTGCTGGTCACCTTTACTCCTCTTGGGCGGTTTCGGCCTCCGGAGCCCCATTTTCCGGAACCCCAACTTCCTGATCACCNACTTCCTGATCACCGACTTCCTGANCNCCNACTTCCTGATCACCGACTTCCTGATCACCGACTTCCATTTCTTCCGCTTCGCAATACAACAGTTCGTCTAGTTCTTCGCGAAGTTGTTCCGACTCACCGCGAGTGATACCGCAAACCGGAATATCGATTTCGGCTCCGGTGGCAATCACTTCGATTCGTAGCAAATCAGCGTGTTGGTCTTCTAGCTCAACTGGGCGAATCACACGCTTTCTCATCAGCATTAAAGCAAGCAGGTAACGACTCTTGGCTTTGTCAGGCTGGCTACCCATTTGCCGCAGCAAATCAGTCAATACTTCAATTGGCGCGAGCACCATTTTCTTTTCATCAGAGGTAGGCATACGGCATTTCCACCAACCCACAGCACCCTCAGGTGGCTCACCCCAACTTTCAGCTGCATAATCTTGCCGCACAAAGTCATCGCCTGATTCCAATACGACAGAGTAGTACCACTCACCCTCCCGAAGGGGGCGTTTCAAATGATGGCACTGCCGCGTGCATCGACTGACTTTGTATTCACCCAACATGCTTGGATCGTTTTGTGCCCATGCCCATGAAACGCACCTGTGAAACACAAAAGCATGCTCACCAAGCGATTCACCTGAGCGGACAGTATCAAAACGGACCGGCCTTGCGAAAGCCCGATGCCACCCTGACAAGCATTCTCCCAAACTTACAGTATTGGATTAACGACTTGGTTCGACTCAAGCTTTGGAACGCCCCCTGCTTGGACACAACAATCAAAAAATCCAAAATCCAAAATCCAAAATCCAAAATCCAAAATCCCAAATCCAAAACCTATTTGCTGCCCTTGCTATTCGCATTGATCGGGCAGGCGCAGCAACTGAGTAGTGACGCGAGGAATGCCTTTGTTTCGAGCCATGGTTAAGCAGGCTCTGAATTACTGTGCCGAAAGAAACCGGGAATCAAGCCCACCTGGACCAATGGGAACCGTCAGCAGACCGCGGCATTTCGGGCAATGACCTTCATAAACGAGACGTAAGGGGCTCCGATAGATTCTTCCATATGTTTTGCAACATTTGAAATGTATGCCAAGAAACGGGACTTTCTGCTCACTCGGTGAAGCCCCCGTTCCCTGCATTGTTCCCCTACCTGCAGAATCACCAACGGCCTCCGCAGATGCGGCCGAATCCTGTCGGCGAGGATCGCTGCTAGCATCGAAAATTGGTCGATTCATTGACTTAGACGAACGAAAATTCAATTTTGAGGGACGACGTTCCTCTCACACTACAAAACAACGAGCAACCACTGTGAGTCCAATTCGGTCCGGCGTACCTCCATATCGGCAAAAAATTTCAGACTCTTGGCCGGGAATCGCAAGTCTTAAAAGACCAAAGATCGAAGCAATACTACCAGAGCATTCAGTGCTCGGAGACGCCGACGTACCACTTCCTATTCTTCTCGAGAGATGCTGCCTTCCAGACAAAGTCCTGCGAAATGGGTGGAACAGATTTAACGCCCCCACTCGAGTCTGGCACCCACAACTGAAGTGATGCTTTCATAGCGGGTTTTGTGGCCGTCATTGGTATGATTGCAAAACAGATGCCATTAGCTCCCCAGGACAGTTGCCCCGCACTACGGCAGGAAGCAAAACCTCGCTGCGGCTCCAGTGTCACTTCCCCGTCCTTAGCTCCGCCGTCTGTCTTCTCGGGTGTCGTTTGAATCGGCCTTCGCTTACCAGAATCGTCTGGAACGGAAACAAGCACCAGTTCCGTGAAATTCGGTCGTGTAGCGAGCAATGCCAAACGTTGACTGCCCGGTTCCCAGACCAATGTTTTGCCCAGACTTGTGTAACGATGGCCCTCCCTTGCTACGAGCACTCGCGATTGTTTTTTTTTCGTATCGTAAAGCACAATGCCATTGTCACGCAAAAACGCGATACTCTTTCCGTCCGGTGACCAACGTGGTGATGTACCTTGGCCGATAGAACTTCCTCCCCTGCCGTCAGCCGCCATCACCCAAATCTGTTTCCCAGCGTTGCCCTCGCCAACCGTTCTCGCACAAACAAATTGACTCGCATCAGCCGACCACGAGGGCTGCCTGCCACTGCACAGTTCAGTAATCACTTCGCCCTTCAAATCCGATAGCACAATCTCGCTAGCGACCTTCGGGTCGTTTGATATGCGATGAAATAGCATTCGTGTTCCATCTGGTGAAACATCCGGCAAGCCAAGGACGGGGAATTTCTCATCCTGAAAAATCACGACGCTGGTTTGACCATCAGTGCTTTCAATTCGAACGGCATTTGGCTTCGCTTCGTTGAACTCAAACTCATCAGGTGTCAGCCTTCGATCTCGATTACGATCAAGGCGATGAAAATAGTAACGACGCTGCAATTGGAACAAGTCTGTTTTGTGAAAGATGAACTCGTCATAGGAAAGCACGCCATCTCGATTCAAATCAACAGGACGCGTCGCCCAGGGGTAATTCCTATTGCCTAGCATAGAAACACGAAACTCCTGTAGAGATAAGAGCTGGTCACGATTCTGATCAAACGCTGGAATCGTGGACGCGACCAGATGCCTCCGTTCTTCTTCTGCTGCCTTCTCAATCTCTACGATATCCAGAAAGCCACTTAAATCGACATCCGATTTTCTGAACCATTCAACGGCATCAAAATAATTTTCGGCGTCTCGATAATCCCGATACTCGCGAAATGTAATGCGTGCATCTTCGTCTACATCCAATCGCACAAAATCCTGTTTCGAACGTGCATCCCAGCCGTGACTTGTAAACTCCTCAAGTGTCACGGAGCCATCATTGTTAATATCCGCAACCAGAAAGCGATCAAGTCTGAGTACCCTACCGGTTGGTTCTCGAATCTCATGTCCTTCGCCCCAGAACATCCCCAATTGGTAAGTCAAAAACTTGCGTGCATCGGCACGATTCATCTGCCCATCTCCATCTGGATCCGCTTGCCGCAGAATCCTCCCAGTGACAAACTTTTTCCCCTCGGGTGAGATGGAACCAATGAAGTTGGCAACAAAACTATGAGAATTCACATATTCACTGGGACGCTTGTTCCACTGATCGTAAGACTCATCGAGAGCAGACACAGCATTTTCCAGCAGATCAGTCAGGGGATCGGGGATGCTCCCTCGAATCCAAGCTGGAGAAAGCCCTGAAACTGATGAAAACTCTGCTCGGCTCAAGTCACTGGAATGATCAAAATCATAAAGTGCAAAGTCGCGAGTCAACTCCGCTTTGTTTTCGCGCAGCTGCAAAAACTCATCAAGATTCAACCGCTCATCCTGATCTCCATCAAGGCGATCAAATTCAGCTCGTATCCTCATCACCGAGGCTGCCAACTCAGCGGGTTCACCAGAAACCACCGGATAAGAAATCGCCATACAAATGACGATGTAGCACAAGAATTTGGTTTTCAAAAACAACCGAAAACTACCAGCACGGGAAACGAAAACATTTCCTTAAAAGATAGTTGTTTGCCACCGGCACGACAACGCAGCAGTGTGATTCTTGCTGTGAATATGCGACCGCAATCCCCGTTTAGCATCAGAATAAGTTGCCTTTAATTCAAAAAGACCGATATCAAAGGCTGAAGACAGAAGATTATACCCTCGTTTGCTTCATGCGAGCATCAAGCTCTAGAGGACCAGGCCGAATCGAAAAAATGAGTACCGCAAAGGTCATCGCATAAAGCCAATGCGAACCGAGCATTGCAATCACGACACACCAAGCGACGAGAATCCACTTCCCAATCTGGCTGCTTTTCGGCAACCATGCCAAGACCAGGCCCGCGGGTAAGGCGATCATCAGCAAGTGGGTGATTCCTTCATGAAAAGCGACCTGCACCAAAGGCGATGTGGGACCAGTCCAATCAAGGGTGCGGTCTTGAACGGGAGCCGCCAAGGCATAGGCCCCCAGCCCATTGAACCAAACACTTCCACCTAGCATGGCAACCCAAGTCGCTAACCCGATGACGGTTATCTGTGTAGCAAGCAGCCTTTCCGAGAACCCAGCAGTCCAGTGCGTAGCCAGATGTCCCACCCTGCTATTTCGCTTGGTGAAAAGTGCAGTCCATACACTACTTGCTGGTGAAATAGCGGCAGCAAATAGCCCCAGACTCAATAAGGTCTCAGCCAATCCTGAAACCAACATCGCACGATTCGCCCATCCTACAAACAAGCACCACAGCAGAAAACTCATCCAGCGACCACCACGACCCCAGAAAACAACCAAAGAGGTTGCCATCCCAATGATGAGATACATCCTGTAGACAATAATATCCTCGGTTAGAAACAGCGGCGAGACAATCCAGTTTCCGGCAGATTCCAAACCACCATTTGTCAAAAACTCAGAGACATTGGTTGTCGAGAGTGGGCCACCAGCGGAATACCAAAATGCAGCATCGGGCCAGACGCTCAAAAAATAGATCAAGGTGATCATGGCCAACAGACCACGAATCGTGCTGACTTTAGCCACGGAGCCATTGGAAAACCAATACCTGTCCCAAGTACCGGTCTGTGTTTCTTTTTCCCCTGCTTCTTTTTCCGCTGCCTCTTTTTCAAGGTTGATGGCCGTGCAGTCTTTTGTCATTGCATTGCCTCGGAAGCGCTCAGATGATTCGATGCTTCGTGAAACGCTGCCAAAGGGTCTGTCGATAAATCAATCAGCTTGTCAGGCCATGGAACTTGTGGTGAACCATGCGTACGATCAGGATGAAAAGCAGACAAACGAGGCTGCGCAGATAATCGCGACTCCTTCAGTTGAATGAGAGAAACCGCGTCATTGTCGCGCACAACGCGAGCAAGATAGGGAACGGAGACGCCCTCGCTAACATCATTAAGATCCGTCGGGTAGCGAACGATTCGAACGCCTTGAATCGAAATCTGTTTCGCGACAACGGGCAGAAGCAGATCAGCGACGAGACTTGGTTGATCATTTTCAGCCAGCATTGCGACCGTCGACAACCACCTTGCCACCCGATCAGAGACAGCCAACCCGGGAATCGATGAGAAACCACCTGCTTCTGCAGGGCCAATCACCCGCCACTTCAAATTGTCAGAGCCTGCAACGCCAGTGACGCGTTCTGTGGTCACTTCGATCCGATGGGGCTGATCATCGGCATCCCCGTAAGTAAGATAGACCGGCCGATCATCTGCAGAGAAGTGGGAAGGTCGCAAATACGGTTGCAGCACATCTGCAAGCCTCTGATGGAGTGAAGAGGGTTCTACCACCGCAGTGAACGAAACCACGATCGCAATCAAATGCACAGCAACCCAAATGGAAAGCCATGTCTTGATTGTCGTTGTGGGTCCTTCGCTAGCTACACTCGGCTGATCACCCAATGGCGGCCCCTGATTTTGGGCTTCCGACTCTTCCTGCGATGTTGACGGTTTGGTTTTCTTCTTATTTTTCATTCTCGCCCAGCTCAACACAGCTCAGTAAGCCAACCTGCAGGATAATTGGAGAGACCGGTGAATGCGCCAAACGTCACCGAAAGAAAGCCGAATCACGCCCAAAAGAAGCAAGTTGATGCTTCAGATCCAGTACCGAATCGCCCAAAACCGACTTGGCAGGGTTGCTCGTGCCCTGAATCCATGAAACGAGGAAGCTGCGGAGCGACACCTGAGCCCAAAAACCACCCCCACCCTTTGACCTAACCGACAAGATCCGCAGCCGACGCCATTTGACCAGTGCAGCCGAGCAGGTTTTTTACGCTTTGTAGGCTTCCCAAACCAACGCAATTTCTTTAAATTTGCCGCTCCTGTCACCCGCTATTCGTGGGATCGCAGGTGGTTTGGGTCGGTACTTTGCTCTTGGGCGGAACCGACCTTTCCGGCCAACAGTATTGTGATCTACGCTTAAATCGAGTTGTTTGATCACAAGCTGAAACAGGAAAGCCGTCGAAGGCCCATGTTTTGGGCTCCCAGACACGGTGGCTATAGCTCAGTTGGTTAGAGCATCGGATTGTGATTCCGAGGGTCGAGGGTTCGAGTCCCTTTAGCCACCCCTTTGGCATCTATCGCCAAAACAACGTTTTTGCTGATCAGAGCGTTCCTTGGCGTTAGCTGCTTGTGTGCAGTGCGAACCGCTTTCAAAACCAATAACTGTTATCGACTACCAGTTATCCATTTGACGCTGGAGACGCATGTCTCGCACATCACGCCTTGCCACGGAAATGAAGTCGCACATCGAAGGGCGTCGGCGGGTCTGCAATAGGTGGAGTGCGATTTGAGCCGCAGACCAACAATGAAAGGCCTTCAAATATTGGGGCAGTAACGTGGGGGCTTCACTGGATCTGTCGCCGGTCCCAAAATCGACATTGCGCGTCCAAGCCGCGAACGAAATACGTTCATCGAAATACTCCCCGCTAATCTGTCTCGAATCGTTCATTGCAATCCGGCAAGGCGACAACCGATCGCATGAAGGAAGAGTACCGCAATTCACTCATTCTTTCGTAGAAACTTTCGATACCACTTCTGTTTTCGAGATTTTGTCAGGTTGACCAACTGTTCCGCCGAGAGGCTGCCAACGGACGCTCCACCCACGACAGAGCTCGCAACTGCGCCGTACTTGGCAACGATTATCGCGAGATGTTCAGCAAGCAATTCAGACGCCCGCAGTCGAACCGCTTGATCCTGTACGAGTGCCATAGTCGAGAGTAGAAACTCGACGTACGAATACGCGGCGACCAACTCGGACTTCGCCACTCGACTGGTCGCACTCTGGTCATGAATGCGGTACTGAACCAGAGTTTCGGATTGAACATAGAACGGACCGCAGCCCGATAGCAGTGTCCACAGGGTCCAATCTTCGTATTGGAATAGCTGCGGGAACCCATACGGTACCTCTCGCAAAACGCTCCCGCGAATCAGAGCAGAAGAATTCAGGATCTTGTTGTCTTTCAAGAAATCCCCTAACTCTCGGAATCCGTAACGTGTCGAAGTTCTCGCAAATTTATTGAACGCATCGACGGGGTTTTTGCCGCGAATATCCTCACCCGCCGCATCGATTCCAGTTGCTCGTGAATGGAAAACGACACATTCGGGGTAGGACACGGCTAATGCAACCTGCAACTCAAGTTTGTTTGGCAAGTAAACATCGTCGGCATCAAGCAAAGCGATAAATTCCCCAGTGCACTCATCCATTGCGCGTCGCCGTGTTAACGAGACACCACGATTGGCTCGCTGGGGATGGTGCAACAAGCGAATACGGGAATCTTCGCGGGCGTACTTATCCGCGATAGCCGCTGAACGATCCGTTGAGCCATCATCAACGACGATCAATTCCCAATCCGAATACGTTTGGCCAAGAACAGATTCGACACATGGACCGATGAAATCTTCCGCGTTATACAGCGGAATGACAACAGATACATGGCTCATAAACCGTTCTCCTGAGTCAGCTGGACAATGGACCCAACACTTTTTTCCCGACAATAATGGTGAAAGAAAATGTAAGCAAACTGGCGAGCTTTTTGAGCAACCGCGTTGGACAACGTCTGGTTGGCTTGTTCCATCGCGACCGAAAAATAAGCCGGTGACGGAGCATCGCAGGTAAAATCGAATCCGCAGTAGAAGGCATCGCCACAGCAAACCACCGGCTTCCCTCGGATTGCGGCTTCCAGACCCGACTGTGAGTTGATCGTAACAGCGATGCGACAACCATCAATCAAGTGATAGGTATCTAGCTCGTTCTTTTCGTCGATCTTTGCCTCAATCCGACGCAAACCTTCCACCAGTGAAGGGATCGCCTGGATCTTTCGATAGGTCAAGCGATCATACGGGCGATTGTCGATGGTATTGATTCCACTGAACTCTTTGGGATGAAGCTTGACGACCAAGCCGTAGTCTTGTCGTTCACACCACTCGACACACCTCTGAAGGGCCTCAACAGGTGAACTCCAGTGACGCAAACCAAAGACGATGGACGAGTCGGTGTAGACCTGTCCGAGGAAGAGGACGAATGGTTTATCGATGCAGATTTCTCGACGCTTTTGTGGGCTGGAGTGCTCGTCAGATTTTAGCTGCCGGGTATCAGCGATCAGCTTTTTGCAGTAGTCGTCAGATTCCTTTCCTTGAACACGATCTTGATATCGCCAGTAAAAGCTTCGTGCCGAATTTCGGTTGGTGGTGATTCCCGAAATCGAGTCCCAAATCATGCGAGTCGCAACCGCTGTATTTTCGAGTGTCAGCACCGGGATTCCGATACGATAGGCCGCAGCGCGGGCGGCTGCATTGTGCGGTTCAAAACCCTGTAACGTGACAACGAGCTGAGGAAGATTCTTGGAAAAGAGGGACATACAGTGGGCGTAATGCGTAGCCAACAATCTTCGTCCTTCACAAGGTTGATCCTCGCGGATCGCTCTGTATTCACCGGGGAGCGAATCGGTCAGAACGCAACGATAGTAGAGCAATGACTCGTCTAACGCGTTTGGGAACCGTAAATCTTTAGGTTTCAGATCCGGAAGCGCCTTTGGAGCGGAACCGATGAAACTCTCACAGCGGATTCCCTTATCGCGATAAGCGGCGACAAGTAACTTTGGTGAGATCCCCAGCCAATGAAGGAAATGACCTGGAATCGCAACAAGAGGACGCTTCTGACGCTCCGCAGTCAGCTTTTTCAAGGCGTTCAGCGGGTTCAGCAAGTCTGGCCTGATGTACACGAGTCATCCTTTCAGTTCGACTCGCCAGCGTAACGAACGGATCTTGACTCGCCAAGATCAATCGCTCACTCGTCATGTCCAGCTTGCCTCCTGAACCAGGGAAGCAAGGGTGCGATCGCCGAAATTGCACCAGCCCGTTTCGCCTACTACTACAACATGCCCATCCATCGGGACTTGTCTGGTACGCGAAGATAGCAATCTTCGTTGGAACGTACGTCTCGCTTCTACTTTCAACTTGAAACAGACTTATTGATACCTTGCACTGACAACAGAATTGGTGGTTCGCATTCGAACGGCTACCGGGATTCGGTTGGGTGAAGTGTGCCTCACGCGGCCCATGAAAATTGGAAGTCACTTTCAGTTTTATCTCTTCATCGACCATCCATACGCAAAAGCAATTATCGCAGCAGAGTTAAAATCCTGTCACTAAGTTGAGATGAAAAAATTACAACCAGACCGAGCAGAGTCGAGCCGAGACCAGTTATTGTTTTTCGCCTCAAGCTCGCGGTCAGGACTTGTAAGTGAGCGATTGGATCCCCGCAATCCTTGCCCGAAAAATAGTGGAATGCTGGGGCTCAGCAATTGATCGCCAAGCGGTAAGTCGTGCTGGAAAGAGAACGAATTTTGCCTTTTACTCAACCACCTTGTCACACCCTTCATTTGCTCCCGTGGAGACCACAACTGTCAGCTGCCGTCATGGGCATTCTTTAGTGGCGACACTTGGCCCTGTAACATTCTGTATGGAAAGAAAGGATTTCGAAATGAGCCTGTTATAGTCACCTCTATGTTTCGGTAGTCATGTCGTGCAAAAGCAACCGTGTCTGGTCCAGACTGGAGAGATAATATGCGAAAGATGCTTTCTCGAAGGTCCCTGATTGCGACAGGAGCCGGTGCTGCGATCAGCTTGGGAGGCCTTGCAGCCGCGGGTCGAAAACGGAAGCGAGCCAAAGGCAACGGAAAAAAGAAAAACCGTCGTCAACGAAACAGGGATATTCAATTTGGGGATGAGGGCACCCCACTAGCGGTGGGGCGGTTCGTTCAGCCACTTCCGGTGCCGCCGACAAAGAAGCCGGTGAGTGTTGGCTCAACACCATTTGACCTTAATGCCAGTGAACATGGGATCGCACCGGAGTACTTCACGCGACGGGGACAAGACAACGTTCCCCTCCCGGTCCACTTTCCTGATAAATTCTATCAATTGGAAATTCGCCAAGGATTTGCTGAGATTATTCCTGGAGTCCAGACGCCGATTGTCGGTTACGACGGACTGTATCCAGGGCCGACTTTTAAAACACGGCTCGGCGAACCCACAATCGTGCGGACACAAAACCGGCATCCGCATTTCCCATTATCAACGCACCTACACGGCGGTCACACCCCCGCTCATTCCGACGGGTTCCCAAACTTTTATATTCTGCCTGGTAACACACGCGATTACTTTTACCCCAACTGCGTACCGCTCAGGGACGGAGCGGAAGATTTCAGCACGAGCCCTTCTACACTTTGGTATCACGATCATGCCATGGACATCGCTGCGGAAACGAACATCCTGGGTTTGAGTGGGTTTTACCTCGTTTACGATCAATTGGAACTTGATCTGATTGCACGTAATGTGTTGCCACAAGAACCACTGGATATCCCGGTGGTGATACAAGACCGCAGTTTTAATTCCGACGGTTCCTTCTTCTTTGATCCGTTGGATCACAACGGTAGTTTGGGTGACATTTATGTTCTCAACGGCAAGGCATTCCCAACCTGCAAGGTTAGGCGTGGCAAGTACCGTTTTCGTTTTTTAAACGGTTGTAATGCCCGCCACCTTGAATTACGTCTATCGACTTCTCAGCCGTTTATTGGGGTAGGAACGGATGGGCACATGTATGATCGCGCGACCCTGCGTGATACTCTTTTAATGTCACCAGCAAAACGCGCGGATGTTGTTATTGATTTCAGCGATGCGCCTGATGAAGTGTATTTAGAGAACATTCTCATTCAGGAAGATGGGCGGGGACCCAAGGGCAAACTCTTTGATAGAGACGTTGAGGTTCCCGGAGAGAAAATAATGAAATTTGTTGTCGAAGGCAGAGAAAATCGGCGTTCTGCGACAATTGAAGGTGGAACGCCTCTACGCCCATTCACGCCGATCAATCCATCGGAAGCAACCGTAACAAGACAGTTCGATTTTGAACGTCGGAAGGGTGCATGGCAAATCAATCATCAGTTCTTTAATGAGAACGTTGCCAATGCTTGCCCTCGTCTAGGGTCGACCGAAAAGTGGGTTCTGAAAAATGGCAGCGGGGGTTGGTGGCATCCGATCCACATCCATCTGGAGTCTCATCAAATCCAGAGTATCGACGGGCGACGTCCATTGGTTGGAGAACGCTGCCTCGTAGACACAACGATGCTAGGTCCCAATAGCGAAGCTGAAATTTTGATAAGGTTCCGCACGTTTGAAGGACCTTTTGTCTTTCATTGCCATACGCTTGAACATGAAGACATGAGAATGATGTTTGTGGTAGACCCAAGGCGAGACGGCCCCCTCAAGAATCAAAAGCTCGACAGAACATTCTTCTAGTTATCACCGGGGGATACAGGCACATGGAGACAAGACTGCTGCTTAGAAAAAAATCGCTGTGGGTAACATTCGTGTGCGGGGCTGCCCTTGCCCTCGGCATGCTTATCTGGATCACACGCCAGCCATCTCAGGGTCACAGTGATGCTGGTGGTGATTATCCAGAACAAAGTGGTGACTATCACGCCCTCAAAAATCCGCGTATGTCTTTTGTGACATACCCTACCGAAATGAATACGAGGGTCTCGGATCGATTTGAAGAAATCATTCTTATGGATCAAGATGGTGATTCCCGGGCTTTTTATCGTGATCTAGTCGCTGATCGTTCAACCTGCATCGTATTCTTCTATACCCGATGCACCGGGAGTTGTCCCACCACACTCCAAACCATCAAACAACTTAAAAAACATCTCGATTTGATTTTCCAAGAGGATGAATTGAAGTTCATAGCCTTAACGCTTGAACCTGAGGTTGATACCCCGGAGCAGTTGCGTCAATACATGCAAGACTCAGGCATTGTCGACGATCCGGAACTATCAGAGTGGATCTTTGCAACGGCCGATTTTGAAGCATTGGAGCGATTGCGTTTCAGTCTCGGTGTTTATGATCTCGATCCGGAAATTGATGCGGACAAAACCGAGCATGCTTCCTTGCTAACATTCGGAAACGACCGAACCGACCGTTGGGCTGCATTACCAGCAGACATGGACTTCCAGCAGTTGCTATCAGCAATGCGTAAAGTAATGGGAAATGACTCAAGGCAGGCTTTTGGCGATTTCCCCAAAAATAAGGTGCGATCAGAAGTGGCGCTTTCCTCGAAGTAATCGATTTTCGCGTGTTGAACGTGGCGTAGCCAGCAGACGACTCTGGAATATCAAATGGCACGGAATTTCGACTGCCGTGTCTCACTGCGTTTTGCTCGTGGCACGAAGCCTTTGCACACACGTATTCACTTGGTCATGATACGCTTTGTGACCAGCTTGGTTTGCAAGACTCGCACGAAAGCCGACCCCTGAGAAGGGTATGGTATTGGGTCAGTCGAGCGACCAAAAATTGTTAGCCACTTTCCAGGCACTGCTCGCTCCCTCCCCGCAGCATGAACAGAATGCAAGCCTATTCCGCCGACCAACGCTTCTGTAATCCCAATGGCTTGGCTCCGAGTGATGAGTTTGCTACTGCTTGATTCATGTACGCCCGAGGCTGCCTTGCCTGCCGAGACTTCAGCTGCAGATTCATCAACCGGGAACATACTCGCCTAGCGTCACCAAAAATGGATGGATCCGAATTGCACAAGTTCAATCGGCGGGACTGCCACACAATTCAGTCTTCCCTTTTCACACCAGCATGAAACGGATTGGCACTTTCGCGGATTCACTGTTAAACTCCGGTGTCATGAAACGAAAACCAATCAATTAGTCGAGTTGAATGTGCTTGTTGTCGTTACCGGATCGAGTGGGTTGATTGGTTCTGCCGCAGTACGCCACTGGGACGCCCCTGGCAATCACGTCATTGGGATCGACAACGACATGCGATCCACTTTTTTCGGTCCGACCGGCAGCACCGAATGGAATCGCAAGCAGCTGGAAGCAGAGACAAAGAATTTCCGCACCGAATCGCTCGATATCCGCAATCGAGATGTGATCTTTGATCTGTTCAAAAACGAACAGCCAGATCTCATCATTCATTGCGCTGCCCAGCCCAGTCACGACCGTGCAGCAGCCATCCCATTTTTGGATTTTGAGGTCAACGCCAACGGCACGCTCAACCTGCTGGAAGCCACACGCCAATTTGCTCCTGACGCGGTTTTCTGCCACATGAGCACAAACAAAGTTTACGGCGATGCTCCGAACGAGCTGAAGCTTCAGGAACTTGAAACTCGCTGGGATTATGCAAACCAGCAAGAGTACCATGGCATCACCGAAGCTTGCCGCATCGATCAGACCATGCATTCACTGTTCGGCGCTTCCAAGGCAGCTGCAGATATTTTGGCGCAGGAGTATGGACGCTACTTTGGTCTCAAAACGGGAATCTTCCGTGGGGGTTGTCTGACTGGTGTCAGCCACAGCGGAGTGGAGCTTCATGGTTTCCTCAGCTATCTGGTTCATGTTGCAGTCCATGGCAAGCCTTACACCGTGTTTGGATACAAAGGTAAGCAGGTGCGCGACCAAATCGAATGCAGTGATGTGGTCAAAGCGTTCGAAGCCTTCGCCCAGAATCCACGTGCCGGCGAGGTCTACAACATTGGCGGAGGTCGTGAAAATGCTGCCAGTGTGCTGGAGTGCATCACAATGATCCGGGAGATCGGCGGGTACGAACTGGAATACAACCTGTCCAGCGAAGCCAGAAAAGGAGATCACATCTGCTACATCAGTGATCTGTCCAAGTTGCGCCGCCACTATCCTGTGTGGGACATCACGGTGTCACTTCGAGAGATTGTGACACGCATGATTCAGGCCGAGAAAGACAAACTCGATTGAGTCGGATGTTCAGCGAAACATCGCACGCCAACGGAGTGCGATTAGTTGACCGCCAACATGCGTTGCAACGCGATCAGACTCCACTTACTGGTTTCGGCGTCTACTTTGATCTCGTTGACAACTACGCCATCCCTGAGATTTTCGAGCGTCCAGCAGAGATGCGGCAGATCGATGCGGTACATTGTGGCACACATGCAAACAACAGGACTCAGGAAGTGAATCTCCTGCTCAGGATGCTCAGCTTTCAATCGGTTGACGAGATGCAATTCCGTACCGATTGCCCACTTCGTTCCAGCCGGACTACTTTGCACGGTATCGATGATTTTTCCGGTGCTTCCCGAGACGTCAGCCAAGTCGTTGACTGAACGCGGACACTCCGGATGAACCAGGATTTTGATCCCGGGATGTTGCTGACGAAAGCCTTCAACATGCTCAGGTCGAAACATTTGATGTACGCTGCAATGGCCCTTCCATAAAATGACACGGCTGTTCTCGATCGCGGCTTCCGTGTTGCCACCCAAATCGAGAGCATAGGGGTCCCAAACAGGCATCTCCGACTCTTCGATCCCCATCTCCAATGCGGTGTTACGACCGAGATGCTGATCGGGGAAGAAGAACACGCGTTGACCTCGCTCAAATGCCCATTCGATGACCGCCTTGGCGTTGCTACTTGTGCAAACAATGCCACCGTGGCGACCACAAAACGCTTTCAAGCTTGCAGCGCTATTGATGTAAGTAACAGGAATGACCTTTTCCGTATCGATCACATCCGACATATCCTCCCACGCTGCTTCAACTTGGGCGATGCCTGCCATGTCGGCCATGCTGCAACCAGCGGCCATATCGGGCAGCACCACATCTACCCGCCGTCCACCTCGCTGCAACACCTTATCAGGATGATTAGCAAGGATATCAGCTGTTTCGGCCATGAAGTGGACGCCACAAAACACAATCGTTTGACACGACTCGCTTTCTGCTGCCATCTGACTCAGCTTGTAGCTATCACCTCGTAAATCCGAATGCTCAATGACTTCATCTTGCTGATAGTGATGCCCGAGAATCAGAAGCGAATCACCTAACTGCTCTCGAACCGCAGCAATGCGCTGCCGGAGTTCGTCAGGCTCCAAGGTTTTATAGTGAGCCAATTCGTGAATCGCCGAAGGACTTTCGCAAAGCGTAACCAGATTATCAGTGCTCGACTTATCAGCTTTCTCAGTACTCAACTTCTCAGGTCTCCCGGTACTCGACGTCTCTTTTCAGTTCTCAGGCACCAGTGCCATCGGGCATCGGGCATCAATTCTATTGAGGTCATTCCCTGAGTTCACTGGCTGAATCACGTTCACGGCATCTCGCGAGTACGTGCTCTACGCTCGATTATACCGCTTTCCAGAGTTCTGACAGGCCATCAATCCCAATCTTCTTCAACGTTCGTGTCGACACATGCTTGAGAAGTGTCACTTTCCAAGGAAGATCCACCAATCGCGACCGTGCCGAGCAAGAATCGAGTGCAAATATCCGCACATCAGGCGGGTTCAGCGACGCCAAAGACAGACTACAACCCAGTCGCCACTCTTTCTCCTTCCTCCAGTCAATGGCTTCCCCAGCAGCTTGGTGTCGAAATCGTTCGCTGACAGGTAGTTTTTCCGCTTGGTCAGGCCGCCCATAAATCACTGGCCGCCCGCCGAGGTCGTGGATCGCCTGCACCCTTACTGCAACTCCATAGGGCTCATAGTCCCACCTCTGAACATGAGCCCGAAAGCACCGCTGCTGCAACAATTCCAAAAGAGGGACCGCCGACCAGCAGACCACGGGATATCGCCTGGAGCTGACAATTGCTGATGACACAATCTCAGCTGTATGAATGATCCTGCAAAGTGCATCTAATGCAGTGCGATTAGCAACTCGACGATCATTAGTAAGAATGGTGTCGCGGTATTCGGTCAGCGTCTCACCCGGCCATGGTCCTTTGCTCGCACGCGTGCAGTGCACCAACCACTGCTCCGGCTCATTGAGCCAATATCGCGTTGTGCACAGTCCAGGTGCATTGGCTGCTACCGAAGCTGGTTCGGTTGCAACTCTATTGTACTTCGTTCCTAAATTCCGTTTCAATTCTTCCACCGTGTCACCACCATCAGCCGTCTTCGCCGCACACCAGCCAACCGCTCCCGCCTTGATAAGATTGGACGCAGCCGAAGCGGTTGCTACGGTGACACCAACACGCACAGCGCATCGAGAGACAGAAGTTTGTGATGCTGGCTGGAGTCGTTTGTTCAAACAAGATTCAATGCGTCCGCCGCGACGCACATGAAGAGCATCAATACGATCCGCGATCGTGATAACGGCTTCATCACGTGTAATATTCGCACCCTCGGGAAACCTAACCCAAATCTGCGGCCTCGCTTGGTGAGTGCACTCTCCAATACCAACCCGCAACAAGTTTGCGTCTGTCAATTTTGCTGCACGCAGCGCCCATGGTTCAACCGCGGATCCATCAGCAACCAGCAAAACCGCCGCCTGATCACGAGCTTGCCGTGCGCTCAGCATCAACAACTGCCCGAACTCCCAATGCCGCTGTGGATCATGCCCCCACCGACTACTGACCAAGACCGTGAACGAGCGTGCAGATCGCAACATCGAACTCGTCGCATCATTATCCAATGTAATCGTGCATCGGCGCGGCACGAACAACTTGGCACCTGCGTCAACACCATTCACAACGTTGTTGCTAGTCGCCTTCGACGCGGTGGAAACGGCCCCACTTGACAGACAACACCTGTCCAGTCGACCACACCACTCGCGCATCACATCACTTACACTGTTCATGCCACCCCCAGACAGCCGATGCTTGATAACAAAATTCAGCATATCTGAATTAAATCAGGTGGGGTGTCGAACAACCTCGTTCGCGGTGACAATGCGCGGAGAACTGGTTTGCTTTCATTACAAACATCCATCTCCTTGGTATCACCATGCTCTTCCCTCACTCTTCATCACAGGCGTTGCTAAGCCTGACAACTGTAGTGACCATGTTTGTCTTTGATGATTGCTCTGGCAGGTTATTGGCACAAGGGAATGCTGCAGACCATCTTGCCTCTCCGGTACAAACGCCTCGTGTTGCCGATGTGATTCTGGCGGTATGGCCCGATAAGGCGCCCACTTGGAAGGCACCCACCAATCCGGAATTCGACACGACGACAGATAATTCGAACAAAATAGCTGGTCGCCGGCTGATGCGATTGACTAATGTTTCAAAACCAGAACTGCATGTTTTCCGTCCCACAATCACGTCGTCCAACACCACCGTGCTTATCGCTCCGGGAGGCGGTTACTCGATCCTTGCATGGGACTTGGAAGGCACTGAAATAGCGACGTGGCTGCAATCCCTTGGGATCACTGCAATCGTTTTGAAGTACCGGGTCCCCACGGGACAAGAACCTAAAAACTGGTTACCAGCTGTTCAAGATCTACAGCGAAGCATCAGCCTGATTCGGAGCAATGGGATCCCAGGAGTAAAAACCGATAGTCTTGGTGTGCTAGGATTCTCGGCCGGCGGTAATGCAAGCGCACGGGTCGCCACTGCAACTGTAAGATTTTACGAAGCACAAGATCAAATAGATGAGACCAACTGCGTTCCAGACTTTGCCATCTTGATCTATCCTGCTTGGCTCGTCGAACAAGGGACGACGTTGATTCCGGAGCTGAAAATCACACCTGAAACACCAACCATGTTTTTGGCACATGCTGCCAATGATTCGGTGACCTGCCTGAGCAGCGTAGGCCTTTTCGCTGCTCTGAAAGCAGAAGACATTCCTGCTGAGTTACACGTCTTTTCCTCGGGTGGACACGGATTCGGCGGTCGTGCCACAGGAAATCCGACCGATGCATGGCAACCACTTTGTCGAACATGGCTTGCTCAACAGGATTGGCTCAATCCATGAATGACACCATTCCGCCACAAAGCGAACCACCATTCACCCACGCACGCATGACTGCGAAAAACGGCGCTGCAACGATTGCCGATGAGCCACCCTTTCTGGAAGGAGAAGAGTGGGCCAATGCGTTGACCCACGGTATAGCTGCGTTGGGAAGCATCGCCATGGCTGTGTACCTGATCCAGGCAGCGATGCCCAAAAGTGTCGGCTTGGCAATTGCTTGTATGGCTTACATGGCTGCAGTATTTGGCACGTTTTTCTGCTCGTCCCTTTCGCACATCATTCGCCGACAACCGCTATTGAATCAGCTACGTGCCTGGGATCAAGCTATGATTTACACCATGATTTCAGGGACCTACACACCGATCGCATATGCCTACGCCTCTGACGTCACACGAACACCATTGCTGTGGGCGATCTGGATCGCGGCTGCCGCGGGTTTTCTGCAGAAAGTTGCCTTGAAACACCGCGTCAACTCAAGCGGCACCATCTCCTATCTGTTGCTGGGCTGGCTACCGGCGATTCCACTTGCACCTTATGTCCCAACCGCACTGGTGATGGCAATGATTACCGGAGGAGTGATGTACACGATTGGCGTCGCCTTCTTGATCAACGACAAGAAGCGTAAGTACTTGCACGCGTGCTGGCATCTCGCTGTGATTTGCGCCGCAGCGTGCCACTATTTTGGAATTCTATGGTACGTCGTGCAGGGCTCCTAACTTACCGAACCAATGACGCTTGGCTTACCAATGTTGACGGTAAGCCACGCGTCCAACCAGTACTTCTGTCCTCGCCCAAAACCGGCATGGGCCATCTCAATTTCCCGAGATCACTCTGCAGGGCCAGTGCTAACGACCACCTGGCTGGGACGCACAACGCGGTCATGCATTTTGAATCCAACCTGAGCCACATGCGCCACCATCCCTGACTCCAAGTCACTAGGCATCTGCGAGATTGCTTCGTGAAAGTTAGGATCAAACTGCTCACCCTCGGTGGCGATCTGAAGTACTGCATGCTTGGTGAGAAAGTCGTCGAGTTGCTTCACCACCATCGCGACACCTTCCTGCAGTCCCCCTGGGTCAGCAGAATTCTTGGCGGCCTCCAACCCACGCAACAGGTTGTCACGGACTTCCAGCACATCGGTCACGAGCGGCACTGCGGCGTACTTCACCTGATCTTCGTAATCCCGTCGTAAGCGTTTCCGAAAATTCTCAGCTTCAGCCTGTGCTTTCAGCACGCGTCCGTCTGCAGAACTAGCAGCTTCCCGTAGCCGACCCATCTCTTCATCACGTGTTTCCAGCACCTGATCGACAGCCTCCTGGTGCGTCTCTTCGGGCTCCAGCTCCGGATTCAAATCGCGCTCATGGCCCTGTTCCTCAGGATTCACGGAATCAGCTTGGTTCATGTCATCCATTTCTTCATTCATCTCTTCACTCATCTCTTCACTCATGACTCTGACGAATCTGTCTCGGGATCAAAAAAGTTCTTCAAATTTTTCAGGAACGACTTCCGATGCGGCAACACTGACTCATGATCCAACTCGGCAAGTTCACGCAGTAACCGTTCCTGATCTGCGTTCACTTTCTTTGGGACCTCGATAAACACTTGCACCAATAAATCGCCGGTCCGGCCGGCCCGCGGATCAACAACACCTTGGCCCCTGAGCGTAAACACATCGCCATTCTGCGTGCCGGGCTCGACCCTCAATTCGTGGGGGCCATCCAACGTGGGCACCTCAATGTCAGCACCAAGTGCCGCTTGACTGTACGAAATGGGCAGCTGCAAGATTAAATGCGATCCATCACGCTTGAATAAATCATGTGGTCGAACGGTGATGAACACGTAACAATCGCCAACGGGACCACCATCGGGACTACCTTCCCCCTCGCCGGGCACGCGAACTCGCATCCCATCGTCGACGCCAGCCGGAATGCTGACGCTCAACTCCGCTTTTTTATTCTGCAAGCCGCTTCCACGACAATCTCCACAGGGCTGGCTGATCAGCTTGCCAGTGCCTGAGCAATTGGGGCAGGCGGTTTGAACCCTCAGAATGCCAGCGGACTGGATCACCTGTCCCTGCCCTCCGCAAGTCTCGCATTTGATTGGCTTACTGCCGGGTTCCGCTCCATTTCCATCGCAAGATTCGCAATTGACGCGACGCCTGAACGAAATATCTTTCTCAACGCCTCGAGCTGCCTCCTCGAGGCTAAGCGTAACGTTACAGCGGATGTCTGCGCCTTTTCTCGCACGCCGGCGGCGTCCACCACCCCGACCACCAAACAAGTCGCCGAACATCCCTCCGCCGAAGAGGTCACCGAACGCATCAAAGATATCTTCGACGTCATTGAACTGGTGCACACCATCAACTCCGGCGTGCCCATGCTGATCGTAGCGTTGACGCTTCTCACCATCACTGAGAACTTCGTAAGCCTCGGTGGCCTCCTTGAACTTCTCTACAGCACCCTCGTCATCCTGATTACTATCGGGATGGTACTTGATTGCAAGCTTACGATAGGCCCGATCAACTTCCACTTTTGACGCAGACCGCTCGATACGAAGCACTTCGTAATAGCAGACTTTCTCGGCCATCTTCTTCTTGCCTTTTCAATGTTCCAAAAAACGGGCCGCAAGCCAGATGGCTAGCGACCCGTCAGTATCTCATGCAGACCCGTCCTGCTTGCATCCACCGCAATGCGATTTGGCAAACCGCCCTACGAACAAAAAGCAGACAGGTTGCAACCTCCCAGCCTACGAAACAACGCCTTCAACTTGGCGTCGCTCTTTGTCCTCGGCCTCAAAGTTGGTAACCAGAGCTTCGGTCGTCAACAGCAGACCAGCGATGCTGCCAGCATTGGCGAGGGCAGTGCGTACAACCTTCACTGGGTCAATGACGCCAGACTTCAGCATGTCCACGTAATCACCGGTGTTTGCGTTGTAGCCGATGTTGGTAGCCTTTTGACTCACTTCATCTACAACCACGCTACCATCGATCCCGCCGTTGTCGGCAATCTGTCGCATCGGTGCATCCAAGGCACCAAGCACAATATCGACCCCAATTTTTTCGTCACCTTTTGCGGAAGCGACGATTGTCTTCCCGTCTGCACCTTTGACGGGGCTGGACTTGACGGCCTCTACTGCTTCGCGGCAGCGAACCAAAGCCACACCACCGCCCGGAAGGATTCCTTCTTCCACAGCAGCACGGGTCGCGTGCAGAGCATCTTCCAAACGGGCTTTCGTCTGCTTCATTTCAGCTTCAGTCTCAGCACCAACACTGATCACTGCCACGCCACCAGCCAACTTAGCCAGACGCTCTTGGAACTTCTCTTTATCGTAATCGCTATCAGTCTGCTCGATCTGAGCACGAATCTGAGCGACGCGTTTGTCGATGTCAGCACGTTTGCCGCTACCTTCAACAATGGTTGTGTTGCCTTTGTCAACGGTGACTTTCTTGGCACGCCCAAGTTGCTCGAGAGTGACGTTCTCAAGTTGAATACCGAGGTCTTCGCTAATCAGCGTTCCACCAATCAGCGTTGCGATATCACCCAACATTGCTTTGCGACGGTCACCAAAACCTGGTGCTTTCACGGCACAAACATTCAGCGTCCCACGCAATTTATTAACGACCAACAGAGTCAATGCCTCTGCATCAACGTCTTCGGCAATGATGAGCAGAGGTTGGCCCGTTTGAGCTGATTTCTCTAGCAACGGAACAAGATCGCGAATGTTGCTGATTTTCTTCTCGTACAACAGGACTAGCGCGTTCTCGAGATCTGCCTCCATCGTGCCGGGATCGGTGATGAAGTACGGAGAAATGTATCCCTTGTCGAACTGCATGCCATCAACGTAGTTGACTTCCGTATCACGACTTTTGCCTTCCTCAACGGTGATCACACCATCTTTTCCAACACGCTCAAGCGCGTCAGCGAGCAACGAGCCAATGACCTCGTCATTGTTGGCCGAGATCGACCCCACGTTTGAAACTTCCTGCTTGTTCTTGACCGGACGGCCCATTTCAAAAAGTTTCTCTGTGGCAGCCGCGACAGCTTTGTCGATTCCACGACGAATCGCGGTCGGGTTACTGCCCGCAACAATGTTACGCAAACCTTCCTTGAAGATTGCCCGCGCAAGGACCGTTGCAGTCGTTGTGCCATCACCAGCCAAGTCACTGGTCTTCTGCGCGACCTCGATGACGAGTTTCGCGCCCATGTTTTCGAATCGGTCTTCCAACTCGATCTCTTTTGCAACTGTTACACCGTCTTTGGTAACGGTGGGTCCACCAAAAGATTTGTCGATGATTACGTTCCGACCTGTTGGGCCCATCGTCACAGCGACGGCGTCAGCCAACTTGTCGACACCCATCATCATTCGCGATCGTGCATGATCGTCAAAAAGAAGTTGTTTTGCCACAAGAGTGTTCCTAATTGGAGTGTGTTATATGCAACGAAGCAGCTCGCTCGCCGAAGCGGTCGAGCCGTGCCGATCGATGACGGGTTAGAGGACTTTGGCGAGGATATCACTCTCGCGAAGAATCTTCATTTCCTGACCGTCCACCTCGATGTCGCTGCCGCCGTACTTGCCGTAAATCACAGTGTCGCCGATGGTGACGGTCATGTCGCCGCGGTTTCCGCTGTCCAAAAGACGGCCTGGGCCAACTGCTACGATCGTGCCACGCTGCGGCTTTTCTTTCGCCGAGTCGGGAAGCACAATTCCACCAGCAGTGGTCTCTTCCGCTTCATTCGGCTGAACCACAACACGATCATCCAAGGGTCGAAGATTAAGTTTTGCCATGATTGTCTATTCTAATTGTTAGTTGGTTATCTATTGAATTAATGGAGTACTGAATTGGAGCGTGGGCACGCGGGATTACATCATGCCTCCCATGCCACCCATGCCGCCCATACCGCCCATGCCGCCCATGTCCATTCCACCCATGCCGCCGCCCATGCCGCCACCCATGCCGTGATCATGATGATGATCGCCGCCCTCGGGCTCTTCTTCGACAGGGATATCCGCAACCAACGACTCAGTGGTCAGAAGCAACGACGCAACACTTGCTGCATTGGTCAAGGAAGCACGAACCACCTTGGCCGGGTCAACAATACCGGCATCAAGCAGGTCACAATACTTTTCTGCGTTTGCGTCGTATCCATCGGTCTTGCCCTTCATCTGCACGACTCGATTGGCAACGACTGCACCATCAAGCCCTGCATTATCTGCAATGGCCTTGAGTGGGTGATCAAGTACATTACGGATGATTCCGACACCCAGTCTTTCGTCACCCTCAGAAGCTTTCTCAAGCTTCTCGACTGCTTTGCGACAACGAAGCAAGGTGGTTCCGCCACCTGCCACGATTCCCTCTTCCAGAGCAGCTTGTGTAGCAGCACGAGCATCATCGATCAGAGCTTTCCGCTCTTTCATCTCTGTTTCAGTTGCTGCACCGACGTTGATCTGAGCAACACCGCCGGCCAATTTAGCCAGACGTTCCTGCAGTTTCTCTCGATCGTAGTCGCTGTCAGTCTGATCAATCTCACGACGAATCTGTTCAACGCGTCCCTCGATAGCAGCTTTCTTACCAGCACCACCGACGATCGTCGTTGCTTCGCTCGTGATCCGGACTTTCTTGGCTCGCCCTAGGTCCTTCATTTGGACACTCTCAAGATCGATACCCAAATCCTTGAAGATTGCCTTTCCGCCAGTCAGCTCAGCAATATCACCGAGGATCGCTTTTCTGCGATCACCGTAACCAGGAGCTTTGACGGCACAAGCGGTGAGGATGCCTCGCATCTTGTTGACAACCAAGGTTGCCAAGGCCTCACCCTCAACATCCTCAGCGATGATCAGCAATGGCTTCTTTGCCTTACTGATTGCTTCGAGAAGAGGAATCATCTTTTTGTTGTTGGTGATCTTTTCTTCAAACAACAGAATGTGACAGTCTTCGAATTCGACGCTGACGTCGTCTTGATTGGTGACGAAATGAGGCGACAGGAAGCCGCGATCAAACTGCATCCCTTCGACGACATCGACGTAGGTTTCGTTGGATCGCCCTTCTTCCACAGTGATCACGCCATTTTTACCAACCTTCGTGAATGCGTCAGCAAGCACTGCACCGATGCCTGGATCATTGTTTCCAGCGATCGTTGCGACTTGGCGGATCTGGCTTTTGTTCTTTTCGCTGACGGGTGTTGCCAACTTGGCGATCTGAGCGGTCGCAGCATCAACTGCTTTGCCGATCCCGCGGGACAGTGCCATGGGGTCCGCACCGGTCGCAACCATTTTCAGGCCTTCGCGATAAATTGCCTCGCTCAGGATCGTTGCGGTCGTTGTGCCGTCACCGGCAACATCGTTGGTCTTGCTGGCCGCTTCTTTAACAAGCTGGGCCCCAAGATTCTCGAACGGATCATCCAGCTCAATATCTTCGGCAACGGTCACTCCATCCTTGGTCACTTTTGGCGACCCCCAACCCTTGTCGAGAACAGCATTGCGTCCTCGGGGGCCAAGCGTACTACGGACAGCGCGAGCCAATTTGCTGACGCCGGCCAACAGTGGGCCCCTTGCGTCGTCGTCGAACACGATTTGCTTTGCCACGACGTGATTCTCCTGTGGTTCGTCAGTGTTCTTCCTCGGAATGCTGTGACGAACGTCAAGCGAACCGAAGAGGGGAAATTTCTGTATAGGGATCAGCGGACGGAACGCATGAAAGCATCTGTCCAACTGGACGTTGTGTGTACATCGGTGGCAGTCGCCATCGATTGACGCCTCTGTGTAGCAATGCGTGTGCCGATCGGAAAATTTTAGTCGCAAACCATTGCAATCATTGAAGTTAAGCAAACCGCACTATCACCCAACCAACCGTGAACGTGCCTCTGGGTGTCAGCCTGACAGCGGCTCTGCCTTAGCATTGCCTGCCCGCCACCGTCGCTGGTCTCGTCGAAGTCGGCCGCTGCCCCCCCCAATGCAATACCTCTGCCCGATGCCCAAATGAGCTGGCCAACAGATAACAAAACACCGGGAAAGAGTGAGAAAAGTAATGATTTGGGCAGCCATCATGAAACCNAGCGTGCACATGCAGTGAATTTTGACTTGGTAAAATGGGTCGCCCTGCAAGGCAGACCACGCTCAACATTGAGGCATATCGGCGGNACCGGCAGACCTGAACGAGCCAGCCCGCCGGCATTCCCCCTTTCAGCTCGGCTTCCGTGANACTTTTACCTCCCCGCTGTAGCCGGGAATGGCCCTGATTCCACACNTCTATATCGCCGCCGAACCGGCACCTGCATGCACGATTACCTNTTTCCGGTGCAACCAGAAAACAAAATACCTGACGCCATGCCACACCGCGTCACGCTAGATCGATCGACGAACTAAAAGTCCAGCTATAACGAAAAGGCNAACCTTGAGGACACGCTCCAAGTTGCCTTTCTGGCAGAGCACAAAGCACACTGATTGACCATGTGTCACCTGGCAGCGACAGAAATCCGTTGCAACCCTTACATCCAGCGATACTGCATCCAAAAAGATTCCCAAACTGCAGAAGTTCACTCACGAAAGATTGACCCAAGCCCTGTTAAGGCGTCCACTTGCATCAGAAGGCTCGCAAATTTGCGACAGCATGGCCGAACGAGATGCTCAGTCACCAAAGCACGGGACACTTGGATGCGATTACTGAATCTTTTAATTCCGACAGCTCTGCTCTTACTGACCGCAGCTTCGAATACCGTGAACGGACAATGGCAAACAACGGCCGCTGTTCCACGTTACAGTGCCTCAGCGATCTATGGTGCCTCACCGGTCTACAGCACCACACCGGTCTACAGCACAACACCGGTCTATGGTGCGNCCCCTGCCTATGCAATGAGCGGACCAGCCTATGTTGTGGGAACGGCAGGTTCGGTCGCCCCTCAAGGATCGGTCGCCCCAGCGGTCAGTTACGCAAGACCGGCTCGCGGCTATCAGGCCGCAGCAACTCCCTACTACGGGGTTGCCCCGGTAACACCCAACACGCAGTCCAGCTCAAATGGTGCCTATCAAGCACAACGCCCCGCTTACTTTGACAACCCCTCGGTCTACACAGGCCAACCTACACGCGGTTCAGCGCAGGCTAGTTACATGGCGCCAACTCAAGTTCAGTCTTACGCATCATCGGACCTGCAACCCGTCTCGCCCAACGTTGTTACCTCCTACTCAGGACCTCCCATCACGGCACCTCCCATCACGGCACCCCCGGTCCTTACTCCTGCACCGACGCCATACGCAGCATCGGCACCGGCTCCCAAGCGAGATAATTGCCTTAGCCGTTTTTGCAACAAGTTGTTCGGTACGGGATACACAACATCGTACTACCGAGCACCGGTGACTTACTACCGCCCTGTGACCACAATGAATCCCGCAACAGGAAGCATGGTGACAGTGCAACAACCATGCACCTCTTACGAACAACAAGTCCAGCGAAATCCGTTTACCACGGTGCTGCCAGCAACCAACAACACTCCCATCAATAATTGCCAACCGGGCTATCCCTGTCCTCCTGGCATTAACACATGCAATACCATCCCCAGTTACAACCNAAGCACTACCTTTGGTCAACCTGCTGCCATCAGCCAAACTCCGTACTACGGTATCGGACAGACGGGTGCCACTGGGAGCAGTGATTACCAGGCGATGCCCATCCCAGCGATTCCTCCCGCGGGCATCATGGGCACTCAACCAACCACCCCCAACCTGAGCCCGTTGACGGGACCACCACCGACGTTGACTCCTCCAACCGCACCTACAACTGTCGTTTCGCCCGCGTCACCGACGGCACCAGCAGGATCGCCTGCGAATGACCTCGCTCCCATACAGCGTCCCACGTTGAACAAACCCGCCACGCCCGAGGCGCCCGCAACGCCCGAGGCTGACAGCCCTGCTCCAGGTGGAAAGCCCAAATCCGCTGACGGAAACGATGCGGCTAAATGGATGCTTCAGCGACCGGCTGATTCAACGGCCATGATCCCCAGCCAAACATCTCACCTGAGTCAACCTGACCGGGTATCACTGAAGAGAAGCTATGGGGTCGCCGAGCCGATCCGAGCCCCCGCGGACTATGCTCCGCCCTATGGTCCAAACGAGAGTGTGATCCAGCGCGGACAGCAAAGCCAATCCACCGCACCTGCATATCCTGAGCCTATTTCGCCCCCAGCCTCACGCACCCCATTTCCTTCCGCTACACCACGACTGCCAAGCGGCGAAGCTGACCTATCTGACTGGACAGAATCAACAAGTAGTCGCGTGCGTTCCGTACGCAGCGTGTCT
The DNA here is from genome assembly GCA_002689655.1 of Rhodopirellula sp. GTDB lineage: Bacteria > Planctomycetota > Planctomycetia > Pirellulales > Pirellulaceae > Rubripirellula. Next base: position 48,253 of record NZHC01000069.1, read on the forward strand.
TATGACAAGCCCAGCAACAACATCGCCAAGCCCCGCAAGGCCACCCGGTCGCGACGTACGGTTTGGACCAGCATCGCAGAGTAGCCACGGAGACCTTGGCCGCTCGCACAATCGATGCCGGGAATCTGCAAGGTCGCCTACGAACATCCGATGTGATGAAATAAATCAACATCTCTGTTCGCCGCCGTCTGCGAAAGCTTCCGGATCAAAGCAGCCCTCAGCTTCGGAAGTCTGCCGAGCGATCTTTGAAGACGTCCGCTTCGTGATCCGACTCTCCCTGAATGCATGACCTCTCCTGACCCCGCTTTGGTGTGTCGACAGAGCCGTTAGCTCTCACCTGCCACCGTGCACGTAGACACGTCGCATGCACGGTCACAACATCTCTTGGCATCATGCCTGAACGCTCACCATTTCGTGCTGTGTTTTGGAGAGGCGGCACCAATGCACATCTCATGATTCCGGCTCTGTCGCGCCACGGCTTTTGGAAGTCCCTGCTGATACTCCAGCGTGTCGCACGAATTGTTTACGGGGCTTCGCATCCTGATTCTTCCCCACATTTTCTCGCTTTTCACTTCAGAAACCAGAATGGCAGTGACAAGAGAAAAACGACACACCCTTCGCAAGTGATGCTGCATCTGAGAAACTTCAACTTAGACGGATAGCGTCAGGGCCTACCACCGTTGTCATTTGCTTCGTCATTTGCTTCGTCATTTGCTTCGTCATTCGCTTCGTCATTCGCTTCGTCATTCGCTTCGTCATTCGCTTCGTCATTCGCTTCGTCATTCGCTTCGTCATTCGCTTCAGGGAAACTCATGGAAAACGCAGCCATCGCGGCAGTCTTCGAGGAAATGGCGGAACTACTCGAGTTTCGTGGTGAAAATCCTTTCCGCATTCGAGCGTACCGAAATGGCGCGAAAGCCATTCGTGATCTTGACGAAGCGGTTGCTTCCATCCTTGCAGACCCAAATCGTAACCTGGCTGGCCTTCCCGGTATTGGCAAGACACTGTTAGACAAAACAGAGACGCTTGTCGCGACAGGGCAATTGCCACAGCTTGAAAAACTGAGGCAGGAAATCCCTGAAGTTGTCATCCAAATGGCCAGAATACCGGGACTGGGTGCGAAAAAAGCTGCCAAGCTGCAACAGGAAATCGGAATCGAATCACTAGGCGACTTGCGTAAAGCATGTCACGAAGATCGCATATCCAAGTTGAAAGGTTTTGGTGGCAAAACTCAGCAAGCAATTCTTGATGGCTTGGCGATTGCGGAAGCCGCAGCCGAACGCATTTACTGGTCAGACGGAGATCAACTTGCCAAGTCGATCGGCAAGCACATGAAATCCTGCGAAAGCATTAGCCGGATGGAATGGGCAGGCAGCTATCGCCGTGGCCGGGAAACGGTCGGTGACTTGGACCTGCTGATCGTTGCCAAAGATCGTGACTTGGCGATGGATCATCTCGAAGCCTATGCAGAACGTTCCAGCACCATTCTGCGAGGTGACACAAAAATCTCCATCCGCGTTGGAAAAGCTTTTCAGGTAGACATGCGAGTTGTTGACGAAAACCAGTTTGGTGCAGCACTTCAATATTTCACGGGCTCCCAAGCTCACAATATCTACACACGCCGACTCGCAAAAGAACGAGGCCTCAAAATCAATGAGTATGGTGTTTTCTCACAACAAGATGACCACCGAGTGGCAGGGGCCACTGAAGAGGATGTCTACGCCTCCATCGGCTTACCTTGGATTGCCCCCGAATTGCGAGAAGATCGCAATGAATTCAAATGGTCTGCCGAGGACAGCCTTCCCAACCTGATTGAACTGACCGATGTTTGCGGCGACCTGCACATGCACACCAATGCCACCGATGGTGCTGCAACTTTGCGTGAAATGGCAGACGCTTCAATTGAACGCAACCTGTCTTATATCGCGATTACCGATCACAGCAAACGTGTCTCAATGGCGAGAGGTCTCGATGCCGAACGCTTGCGTGAGCAATGGNANATGATTGATGAAGTGCGTCCAGAATACGATGGGCGTCTGACCATTTTAAAAGGAATCGAGTGCGATATCCTTGAAGCCGGAGGAATGGATCTGCCAGATGATTGCCTGGAAGAAGCCGACTGGGTCCTTGCAAGTATCCACTACGGGCAGAAACAAGCTCGCGACCAGATCACGGAACGGTTACTGGGAGCGATTGAAAATCCTTGGGTCACTTGCATCGCACACCCGACCGGCCGACTGATCAATCGACGTCCACCCTATGAGGTGGATATGGAAGCCGTAATGCAAGCTGCCAAGCGATGCGGAAAGCTAATGGAGCTCAACGCTAACCCTGCGAGGCTCGACCTGAATGATGTTCACTTGGCTGCGGCCAAACGTCTGCAAATCCCTGTCGTGATTAGCACAGATGCTCACTCAATCGAAGGCCTCGATGTGATGCAATATGGCATCAAACAGGCACGACGCGGCGGTCTCAGTCGACAAGATGTGGGCAACACGCGGCCATGGACCGAATTCCAACAACTCTTCAAACGCGGTTGATGACCATCGAGAGTGGCTGAATAGCAAAATCCGTTCCCGCAGAAGAGAGCACGCAGAAGAGAGCACGCAGAAGAGAGCACGCAGACNNCNNTGTACNNACGACTCTCCTGTACACACGACTCTCCTGTACACACGACTCTCCAGCACACTCTGCCTAACNTTTCGCAATTGACCGATTGACTCGACCGCGGAGCACCACGCCAAACACTAACAGCAGAANTGCAAAGACGATTAGAACGGGCAACAAATGCTCAGGTGTCGCCAAATAATGGGTCGCTCCATCTTCACCATGCCCGGGATGAGCCGACAGAGGCGAAACAAACAGAGTCGTGCAGAACAAACCCGCGAAAGCTCGAAGATAACGCTTCACCGAAGATACCGAATTCAAGAGGATGATGGTTGGGCAAATTAGCGGCAAATGAATTCAGAGCAATCATCTACCACCAAACCCTATCTTCTAAGCTTCGAACGTTGACTTGTCGAGGTGTTTTAAAATGGAAATGGAAATGGAAATGGAAATGGAAATGGAAATGGAAATGGAAGTCTCAAACCCACGAACTGCAGTCTCCAGACGGTCTCCGGTACCTTTTGAATCCTNGCTGATCGCCCGGGACGGAAATTTGGGCGAACGATNGCAAAACTGGCTACCCGCAGAGGCAGCCTTTCCCACTTGTTCCCAGCAAGCCGATCCATCACCCAGAGTCGCTTGAGATGAAGAAGTCGCATCCACCCAGCCAACGTTCAACTTGGGTGCTGACTGACCGAGAGGTTTCCGGCAAAGCCCGCTTCTCGCATCAGCTTCTCGGGAACGTACCTGCTTCGGGATCACGGACGACGATCGAGTTCTTGATCTTATGATCCGGGCAGACAACACGCGCGACCTCCTGCGCACTCTGCTTCAGAAAATAAGTCGACACTTCACCTGCCAAATGCACTATCTCTTGATCGACGCTCACCTGCAGGTTGCGCAGGCCACAATGCCCACTACCGGTCAATTGATGGCGAACAGCCAACTCTATCTGCAGATCACAAGAATCGTCAGCAGCGCGTTTATCTTCTGATTCCTTCAACATCGCATTCACCTCATCCTTTTCATGAACGACTGACATGCATTGACCTATCTTCGCAATCTCTGAGTTCACAGCAAGTTAAAAATGTCGAATCAAAAACAGATATCAGGGATTCTGACGCAAAGATTGCAAGCATTCGCAAACCTCGACACTCATGTCCTGACCACAAATCGTGACAACCCGGTGCAGGGAAGCGTGTCTGACGCANCCCCTCCTTGCCCTATGCTTCCCAACCTTCCTGCACCAACGGCTATTGTCGAACACAAACTAGCTGCTGGAGGGCAAGACCGTGCCTACTCGTTGACAGCTCGGCGCTGTGTCCCAGCCCAGCTAGAGGCTCGGGCCATTGCTTCATCACCTCACATGACACAACTCTTCCATCTAACAAAATTCGATGGGCTGAAATCGCAAGGCACCTCAAAGAGTTTCAGACTCTTCTAACTCGACAAGCCGTGCGNGAACCAGTTCGAGTAAGTTTTCGACTTTGACAAATTTTGGGAGAAGAGATTCCGTATCTGCTCGAATACGAAGAAGACAAATCAGACACGCATCAACGAGTTCTTTGTCGTCATCGCGCAATGCCAAGGCAAGCCTTGTCATGATACGCGGTGCAAGAACAGCAAGCTTTTCTCCTTGGCTACCGATCAGTTCAAGAATGGGTGAGGGATCACCTGCAAAGTAGTCCAGCAACTTTGCCAGCTTGCGACGATATCCTTGCAGCGGGAACTTCAATTCAACGGCGGCTTGCATGGCAGCCACAGTGATCCGCGGCTTGCTTCTTCTGCACAAATCCAAAACGCGTTTTTCCAGCTCAGGTGTGACGTTTCGCGCCTTTCCTAACACCCGTGCAGCAAGCGGAACCACATCCGGATCACCGAAACGCGAGGCATCGATAGCGGCCTCAACCGCACGAGGCGAAAGCCCATCGAGTTTTGCAAGTGCATACCCCGAAGCGAGCGCATAAGCGGGGTCAGCCCCAACGAACCATGTTGCAAGCTGGCTCATATCTGCCTGAGTCGAAGGAATTGTCTCTGCATCAAAAAGCAGACAATGCCCAGCCTTCTCCTGCCGCGCAAAAAAATCCCGCGCGAGCTGAGCAGTCTCTCGTGAATCCAACCGGAGTGTATCTGCCCAATTGGGGTGAACTTCATTTCGGCAACGGGCGAATAACGCCAACGCGTAGCCAATTTCAACGGTGCTGTAATACCCAGATCTTGAGATCGACCAACCAGACCACCCAGCCTGCGACCACTGGTCATCGTAAAGACATGCTTCGCTACCCAACACGCCAAAACCACAGCAAATGGGCATCAGGTCCGAGGTGCGAGCTGATCTGTCCAGTTCAGTGGCGGCGGGTACTCCATGCCAGTGGTGGCATGAAAGCTGAAAAGCCAACTCCATCACGGTTCGAAGGGGATCATCGACGGTTCTTTTTGCCAAGCGTATTACCGCTGGGGCATGGTCAGTTGCTGCAGAGTAGGTAGACGGATAACCGATTTCAGAATCGGCGACAATCTGCACTTTACAAACCGCTTGCTGCTCCGGCAATCTTGCCACAACCTCGGCGCGTGCCGTTTCGACTAATGTATCAGCATTGGTTTGATCAAGAGCCAACTCTTCCAAGCTTGTCAGCACTTGAGCTTGACGTACGAATGGGAGCCCAATTTCACCGATGGTCCTGCGCATCANCAGTTCGATATCNACTCTTTGAAAAGTCGTTAGCGGCATCCGAACTTTGCGAAACCCAAACATGGCACCCAGTTGATCAGTCATCGGCTGGTCAGGCCTTCGGCAAACATGGATCCCCTCGGCAAGGTGCTNTTGACCCGGCTTTTATTGGACCTAAGGCGGGCGGACGTCAAGTCNGACAAGCACCCAAAACGGACTCAGCTNTTGGCATAACTTCTCCGCCCGCCTCGCAATTCTCCGGGAAACAGCCCCCACTGACAAGCGGCAGTTCAGAACAGGCGATATGAGGGGCGAGAACCGATTATGCGTGGGCATGCAGTTTCAAGGTCAAACGTGTACGATACGGCTCGACAGGCGAGAGCCCACGCAGCGGCACGCTACAACGAGTCGATGACAACCACGTCCCTGGATTCGCTTGAAACAGGGGCTGATTACTTTAGCAAGATGATTTTTAAGGCAAACACGCCCAACACAGGCAAGCAGAGATGAACGGACAAGTATTTCGCGGATGTATCCCGGCCTTGATGACGCCCTGCACCAGTGAGCGTGAACCCAATTATGACGCCTTGGTGAGCAAAGCACAGGAACTGACGACGTTGGGTATGAATGCGGTCGTGTACTGCGGCTCAATGGGTGACTGGCCGCTGCTCACCAACCAGCAGAGGATGGAAGGAGTCAGTCGCTTGGTCAAGGCTGGCATCGAGGTCATCGTGGGCACAGGCGCCCAGAATACAGCGATTGCTGTTGAGCATGCAGCACACGCTCAGCAGATCGGTGCCCATGGGCTGATGCTGATCCCTCGAGTTCTATCGCGAGGAACATCCCCCACAGCACAACGCAACCATTTTGCCGACATCCTGTCAGCTGCCCCAGATTTACCTGCTGTTATTTACAACAGCCCCTATTACGGGTTCGAGACGAAAGCAGACCTGTTCTTCAATTTGCGAACAGAATTTCCAAACCTCGTCGGATTCAAAGAATTTGGCGGAGCTGACGCCCTCAGCTATGCAAGCGAACAAATCACTCACGCCGAAGACGAAATTGTTCTGATGGCTGGAGTCGACACTCAGGTCTACCATGGATTCGTGCATTGCGGGGCGGTCGGGGCAATCACGGGGATTGGAAACTGCCTACCTCACGAAGTCTTAACGCTGATTCATTTGTGCCAACTTGCTGCCGACGGCGATCCGGATGCTCGACGTTTGGCACGAGAACTGGAAGAGGCCTTGATCGTTCTGTCCACCTACGACGAAGGGCCAGACCTCGTACTCTACTACAAGTATCTTCTCGAATTACAGGGCGACAATAATTATAAATGGCACTTCAATAGCACCGACAGGTTGAGTGACAGCCAGCGTGGATTTGTGGAAAAGCAATTTGCACTTTTTCAAAATTGGTGGAGTCAGTGGTCCGGCAAGAATTACGTAGAAGATCGTAAGTCTGCCGCAAGCTGAGTCCGGCCGCACCCGCTTTGCAAAAGCAACAAGCGGCAAACGCTGCACATACGGCTCTGCTAAAAATGAGACCAATTACAAATGAGACCAATTACAAATGAGACCAATTACAAATGAGACCAGTTACAAATGAGACCAGGCTCACCATGAAGACACTGCCTCAAGCATCAACCGCGATCCTCTCCTTGCACTTTCGGTAACAGGCTGCCATGTCCGGCGAAATTCATGCAGTTGACTCTCACACCGCAGGCGAACCGACTCGCATTGTGCTCGCAGGTGGTCCACCGCTAGGGGTGGGGACACTCTCCGAGAGATTGGCTATTTTTCGCACAAAACACGACGCGTATCGTAGAGCGATCATCACTGAACCCCGAGGCTCAGATGTTCTCGTAGGTGGCCTGCTCTGCGAACCTCATGATCCCAGCTGCCAGGCCGGAGTAATCTTCTTCAATAACGTTGGCTATCTCGGCATGTGTGGACACGGCTTAATCGGCCTGATGGAAACATTGCGTGATCAGGGGAAAATCGATATTGGCCAAATTCACATTGACACACCGGTGGGTAAAGTAGCGGCCACCCTACACAACGACGGCGACATCTCCGTCTCCAATGTCGATAGTTACCGTATCGCCAAAAACATTGAAGTGCATCCGGAGGGCTTCGAGACCGTATGCGGAGATGTTGCTTATGGCGGGAACTGGTTTTTCCTGACCAAGACACCACAGCAGAGCGTCAAACTCAGCAAAATCGGTGAATTGACCAAGATGGCATGTGCCATTCGCCGCGCCGTCAACGAGGCAGGATACCCCGATGTGGACCACGTTGAAATATTCGGCGAACCTGAAGGGTCGGCTGATTCTCGCAACTTCGTATTGTGCCCCGGCCTCGAGTACGATCGTTCTCCTTGCGGAACCGGGACGAGTGCCAAACTTGCCTGCCTTGCTGCTGATGGCAAACTGGCTCCCAATCAGACATGGATACAGCAGGGCGTGCTGGGGACTTCGTTTGCTTGTGAGTATTCTTGGGCAGACACTGGCAAGACACGCATCAAGCCTACCATTCGAGGCAGGGCGTTCATTACGGCTGAAACGCGTCTAAAATTAACAGCAGACGATCCATTTTGCTGGGGCATCCAGTAGCTTCCCGCCGTTGAGTGGAGTACATGTGTCAAAAAACATAGTCATCATCGGAGGCGGCATTATTGGGCTGACATCAGCTTGGTACTGCACCCAACGGGGCCACCAAGTCACCGTCATCGACAGAAATCCCAAAACCCGCGACGGATGCTCCTTTGGTAATGCGGGAATGATTGTCCCAAGCCACTTTGTGCCATTGGCTGCGCCGGGGATGATCAAACTGGGTCTCAAATGGATGTGGAACCCTGAGTCTCCTTTTTACATTCGCCCGCGAGCATCCTGGGATCTCCTGGCATGGCTCTGGCGATTCAGAAACGCATGCAACGCGTCACACGTCGAAAGATCAGCTCCCATCCTGCGTGACTTGCACCTTGCGAGCCGTGCTTGCTTTCAAGAACTGACTTCAGAGTTTGCAGATGGTTTTTCGCTGACTCCCAACGGCCTACTAATGCTTTGCAAGAGTGAACAGGCACTCGACGAGGAAGCAGAAACGGCGCAGCTTGCCAACAGCCTGAATGTCGAAGCGTGTGTCCTCGACGCAAAAGCCACGGCTGAAAAAGACCCCTCTATCGAGATGAATGTCGCGGGCAGCATCTACTATCCACGAGACTGTCATCTTTCACCCGATAAGTTGATGCATGGCCTGCAAACAGAACTGTCCTTGAAAGGGTGTCGATTCCTGTGGGAAACCGATTGCAAAAAATTCCATCTGCAGGAACGACAGGCCACAGCGGTCGACACTTCGCAAGGATCAATTGATGCAGACGAATTCATTATCTGTGGTGGAGTCTGGTCGTCCGAACTTGGACGGCAACTGCAACTCAATCTGCCAATGCAGGCGGGGAAAGGATATAGCGTGACACTGGAACAACCTTGCCAACAACCATCAATCTGCTCGATTTTGACTGAGGCTCGTGTTGCAGTGACCCCGATGGACTCATCTTTACGATTTGGTGGGACCATGGAAATTTCAGGATTGGACCAGTCCATTTCACATTCCAGAGTGCGAGGAATCATACGATCAATCTCTGATTATTTTCCAAGATTCAAGCCGGCGGACTTTGAAGACTGCGAACCGTGGACAGGTCTTCGCCCCTGCTCGCCCGATGGCCTTCCCTACATTGGGCGAAGCCGGCACTGGAAGAATGTGATCGTTTCAACCGGACACGCCATGATGGGAATCAGTCTTGCCCCCATCACTGGGCGATGTGTCGCAGAAATTGCCGATGAGGAACAAACCAAGATTGCCAACTTTGAACTGCTTTCTCCTGACCGCTTCTCCAAGTGAACTGATTCGAAATACGCTCACTCGACTGTTATCATAGAAGCTCGCGGGCTCTCTCCTCCACCGCCTTGGATGCATTACACATGCCACACCTCGAATTCACGTCCCAACTTGCCCAACACGTCGATTGCCCGCCACAACAAACAGTGACGGCGACCACGCTAGCAGAGGCACTGGAGTCCATATTCAGCCAGTTTCCCGCTCTGCGCGATTATGTCATGCAAGCAGACGGAGGCCTGCAGCAGCATGTGGCAATTTTCATCGACGGACAGATGCTGCCTCACGGCGAATCACTCGATCTGGCAGTCGACGATACAAGCCAAATATTCGTGATGCAGGCGTTAGCAGGCGGATAACAGATCCAAAATCGATACGCAGACCTTGCTCCACATGCCTTGCTCCACATGCCTTGCTCCACATGCCTTGCTCCACATACCAGCACAACGAATACCAGCACAACGAATGCCAGCACACTCGGAAAATCCTTGCTGCGCCGTGAGAAACTCATGAACTGAGAAACAGCTAAGCTAGGAGGCCGAGGACCTTGGAAACACCTACCATCAGGGCATGCGATTACCACCACGGCCTGCAATGCCCGGTTCACGTTGCGTTTACTTTCGGTTGAGAGTTGTGAAAGCTTTCACCTGCTCAGTAATCGCCACTTCCGTAGGTAACCGCTCAATCGAACTTGCTCCATAGAATCCATCCACACCGTCTACTCGATCAAGCACGTAGGTAGCATCCTCGGGCATAGCAATTGGCCCACCGTGGCACAGGACCAGCACATCATCACGCACCGCGTGCGCCGCATCTGCGATTTCTGTAACGCGAGCAACAGCGGCANTAAGATCCATCGCTGTCTTGGCGCCGATGGTTCCACTGGTTGTCAGCCCCATGTGCGCCACGATGATGTCAGCTCCTACCGAAGTCAATTCTGTTGCTTGTTCGGCATTGAATGCATAAGGAGTGGTCAACAGTTCGAGTTCATGAGCCGCCCCAACACATTCCACCTCCAAGGCGAACCCCATTCCTGTCTCTTCAAGATTCTCTCGGAACGTGCCATCGATCAGACCGACGGTGGGAAAGTTCTGGATACCTGCGAAGCCCATTTCCTTCAATTCCCGAAGAAATTTGTCTCGAAGCAAGAACGGATCAGTCGCACAGACCCCTGCTAACACAGGTGTATGTTTTACAGCAGTGAGTACTTCGGTGGCCATTTCTTTCACAATCTCGTTGGCATTTCCATACGGCATCAGTCCCGCCAACGAACCTCGGCCCGCCATGCGAAAACGCCCTGAATTGTAAATGACAATCAAGTCGATCCCACCGGCCTCTTCACACTTGGCAGTGATTCCCGTTCCTGCCCCACCACCGACAATGTACTGCCCGCTGGCGATCTTATACCTGAATCGTTCCAGAATTGACTGACGCGTTTGCATTGCCATGATGGCGATCCTTCATTTAATAATCTTACGAGGAGTTCTGGAATCCATTAGCGACTTGCCAAGGCGTTGTAATGCTGCACAACACGCTCTGCAAATTCTTGATCATTGACATGATGTCGGACGCGGACAACTTCACACATTTCAGCCCCCTTCAATCGCTCTTCCAATTCTTGAAACAAAATAGCGTTGGTGTCAGGATCATGAAACGGCTGTCCAGGTGCATCCAAGGCCGACAAACCCAATTCCGGGATAATCACGACCATGGGAGAGATCGCTTTTTGCACTCTGGTAGCAATCCAGCGAGCGATCAGCCGATTCTCTTCCTTATTCGTGCGCATCAAAGTGACGTGGGCATTATGAACGTGGACCAATCGATTTGAAAACTGTGCAGGGATGGTTTCCCGAGCTCCAAAGTTGACCATATCGAGAGCACCCAAGCTAAGAACTACCGGAACCCCGCTTTCGATCAACTTTTTGAACCTTTGTCTGCCTGCAGGGAAAACACCACCCACAACTTCGTCGGCCACCTCGGTTGTCGTGATATCCAGCACCCCTTTGAGCAAGCGTGATTCCACTAACTGTTCCATAGCTCGCCCTCCTGTCCCCGTCGCGTGAAAAACAAGGCACTGGTGCCCTGTTTTCTCAAGTTGCTCACGCACAGCATCTACACAGGGCGTGGTAACGCCAAACATTGTCATTCCCAGTGTTGGCTTCCCAGCAACCGCGTCCACGCCATGTTGGACCATCCCGGCCATCGCGTGCGCTGCGTTTCCCAGCACTTTTCGGGAAACGATGTTAAGACCAGCAACATCCACCACGGAGTGCATCATTGTGATATCACTGCAATCGACGTAGGGTGCAGTGTTGCCACTCGCAACAGTCGACACCATCACTTTAGGCACTCCAATCGCAAGCGATCGCATTGCTGGCGTGATCAGCGCGGTCCCACCGCTGCCACCGATACCGATCACACCTGCAACCTGACCCGCATCAGCCTGTGCCATCAAGTAATGCTGCAGAGCTTCACCCATTGCAGTGACCGCCACGGCTCGGCTCTCGTACGAACTCTTGGGCGCGTTGCCCTGGACTTCATCGCTCGTCACATCGGGCTCCGTCGTTGGTAGCCCACCTGTACCCACATCAACCACTTTGACTTCTACTCCCGCTGCACGCAGGCAATCAGCCACGTACTGCAATTCGACGCCTTTCGTGTCCATTGTCGCGATCGCGTAAACAAACTTGCTAACCATATTCAACTCCATGCAACCCGCGATTTGCCAGCAGGCTGACGCGTTCTTGTCTAGAAAATCTCAGCCACAATCCGCTCTTTGCTCAAATGTATAGGCTGAACATCGCTCGTGTGCTTAAAATAACATCCGCCGGGTTTGACAACATGAAACCAGGAGATTCTCAGGATTGCTCATATCCTCAACTGGAAGACGAACGAGCCAAAAGAGCTTGTTATCCGCACCAACATGCTCACCCCAACAGCCGCAAACGAGCTTTCTCTTCTTCAAATGCAATGTTGCCAAGATGACGACAACGCGTCACAACGACGTGCGGTTGCAGCCTGGTATGGAAAAATCTCATGCTGAGGCCACTGAATGGACGAATTTTAGAAGGCACGTCAGTTTTCCTGCATGAATCGCCACCGTAAGACCGCCGATGAATAAGATCAATCTCCGCCCCGCACTTGCCTCCATGGATGACGATCGGGACATTCTTTTTGCGGTGATCGCTGCCTTCATTGAGGAAGTCCCCACGCTGATGAATCAACTTGACCAAGCACTCACAACGAACAACAGAGCAGAGGCCGAGCGGGCCTCACACACGCTGAAAGGCAACTTTCGTATTCTGCAACTGCAGAACCAACAAACGGTGTGGGAGAATATCGAAAAGCTTGCTCACGAGGACGAACTTGCCCAAATCCCCGAGTTGGTGCCAGAGGCGAAATTGATCAGCCAGCAAGTTGTGGAGCAACTTAAATCCACTCTGGATTCGCGACAACTGTAGCCCACCGTCTGCAGAGCCCCGTTGTCTTACTTGCGACGGTAGACACCCTTGGTATCTTCCCTGCTCAAAACTTGGTCAATTGAACATCCTCCAACTCTCGCGTCATCGATCTCTGAAGTGAAAGCGATTCTCACGACACGCTCTCCAATTGCAGGGCTGCTTGCACAACCGCACGAGACTTTTCAAGACCCTCGGACGCTACCTCGGCAGGATCTCGCTCCCAGTACTCAGGATTAAATAATTCAAGTGAGAATGTGCCGGCAAATCCATGATCTATCAACTGCCGGATAATTTTCGGCAAAGGGCATACTCCGTCACCGGGGAAAACGCGATGCTTATCTGCGATCTCAGCGAGAGGGGGATCAGCAGGGTAGTCGTTCATATGAAAACAATGCATCCGTGATGCTTCAATCATTCCCAGCGACGCGAAGTCATTGCCGCCTTTGTAGATGTGATAAAAGTCTGGCAACACACAAGCGTCCGGATGCCCCGCGCCTGCCGACACATATGCCAGTTCGCTCAACTTGCTCAGCGTCGGTGAGAATCCCCAAAGTTCCAGTTGTGGCACCACGCCCACCTGTTCGCCCACATCCAAAAGAGCACGATACCGCTCTGCGATAACTCGCAAAGGTGGTGGCGTGCTGTCCCCTCGGTGGGCACCGACGGGCGGCGCGGCCACAAGACCTCCCCCAATCTCTTTCACTAACCCCATTTCCCTCTTCGCCTGCTCGAGACCCTTCGCCCTCGCGTCGGGATCATCAACAATCCAATTCGCGAAACCGATCGCACTATCCACGGTCAGACCTCGGTCCGCAATCTTGTTCTTCAAATCAACAAGACTTCCGCCGTCATCAGCATATTGTTGAATATCTCGAATCCATGGTTCAATGCCGTCGTAACCGGCTTTGGCAGTCAAATCGACCTGTTCTTCGATCGATAATTTCTGACCACGTACCGTGCTTGTGTTCAGAGCAAATCGAACAGGGACATCACTACTCGACTGAGCAGCAGCTTGGGCGTGTTTCTGCGGAATCGAAGCAGCAGTCATGGCAGTCGCGGCAATTAAAAGGTCACGGCGTGGAATCATAAGGTTCATTTCTCACTTGTTCGGCAATCTCACTTGTTCGGCAATCTCACTCGTCAGGCAATCATAATCGTCAGAGGATTTAGATTTAACTGTCAACTAATCAGCCATCGTGCCTGCGGTGTCTTGCACTCCCTGACAGGTTACCAGACACCACCAATCAGTGCACACCACCAATCAGTGCACACCACCAATCACAGAACACAATGAAGAAGTACTCAACAATCGTCATTGCGATGTAAAAAACGCACCCGAAGAAGGCGATTGAAAACTCAGCTTCCCCTGCGTCGTAACCTCATCGAAGCCCCAAGCCGCCCAAGTCGAAATTCTACGGTGAACTTTGCGAACTGGCGGTAAAAACGGCAAAGGCTAACATTGCCGCAGCGAAAACAAGAGCACGGTCGCCGGAAACGCCAACTTAATGTGACTCATCGGTCCCTGGTCGGCTGCTCTCGAAAACCCGTCGGTTTTCAATGCCCCTGCCTTGAAACTGCCTTCAGTGGCATGACTTTCAACGCCTTAGCGAAGACAACTGCAGCAACTGCTCAGCGGCCGTACCAAAGACTCGTCGAAACTCGGCAACAGCCAGCGTTTTCAACCTACCATCCAACTGATTGATTGCCATTCCGTATGCCTGAATGGATGCGGACTTCCGGCCGTCCCGATACTCTTGCCTGGCAAACCGAACCAGTGCTTTTCCCTCTTCAATCGGCGATAGCGGTGAAGCCTTTGAACTTGGTATTCCTTGCCCCTGCTGCCTGGATAATTCCAGAGGCATTCCCGTTGCCACAGTCTGCCGCTCTTGGGCTCGCATCCGACGAAGAAACTCCTCGGGAGATCCACCCAGAATTTGGCGATCCATCTCAGCAAGATCGATGATGCGGGCAGATACCGAAGCATTTGAGGTGGAATTGACGCTGCCGTAACCACGGTTCCAACCTCGACGGTTATAACCCGTAGCCGACCGTTTCACGCCGCCCAGTGACGTAGTCCCACCATCCGGAACCAGCACCGACCCGCGATAGGAAAAAGTATGGAAACTGGGCAACTGCACAACCGATGGCAGTTGGGCATCGCAGATGCTTACCCCAAACGACATCGCCATCAGAATTCCGAGTAGAACGCAAAACCGTTTCACAATAAAAAATCCCGGCAAGATGACTTTCAATAACCGAACGAACAGCAATACTGAACGAGTCTTCAGTCGCGCAGCTGCATGAGGTTAAAGGGGTGTCAGACATCCCTTCCCCTACTCACCTTTCTTCTTGATCTTATCACCGAATTCGCGATTAAACTTTCGTACCTTATTACGCACAACTGCTCGGCAGTATCCGGCATTCGGGTTACGTGCGAAGTAATCTTGGTGATACTCCTCCGCAGGATAAAATTTCGAAGCAGTTTCAAGTGTGGTAACAATGGGCCCCTCTCCGGCAGCATTCAATTTGGCGATATATTTCTTCGCCTCCGCTTTCTGCTGATCGTCGTGGAAGAACACCGCACTTCGGTACTGCGGTCCCTGGTCCGCGCCCTGTCGGTTCAAGGTCGTGGGATCATGGGTCTTGAAGAACACCTCGAGCAGTTCCTCGTAGGTCGTCTTGCTCGGGTCGTAATAAATCTCGACCGCCTCTGCGTGCCCCGTCTGCTTTCCGCAAACTTGCTGATAAGTGGGATTCTTGACATGGCCGCCGATATATCCGGAAACGACATCGTTGACCCCTCGCATTCGCTCATAAACGGCTTCCGTGCACCAAAAACATCCACCCGCCAGCGTCGCGACCGCCTCTTTTTTGGCTTTGATTCCGGACTCATTGCTATTCTCGGAATCTACTTGATTCGGCGCCGACACCAGCTCCTCTCCGGGGCTTGCGGCGGTAGCATTGCCCCCCACTGCAACAACAAGCAGAGCAGAGCTTAACAGGACAATGAACGACCGCCTTCTTGTATTTACTGACATCACGGTAAACCTTGATCTCCATGGACATTAATGGCATCCGCGCACCTGACATCGGTGCTGCGGATTCACGCTTCAACATATCGTCCGCCTAGCGATAGGATTATCCCAAACCCGCCCCGACACAGCCAACATGCCTCTCCATCATACAAAAATGGCGAGTCCCTGTTGAAGTGAACTTTCCCCCTTTCGGCTATCCTCGGCCGAATCTTGTTCACGAACACCGAATAATCCGCAACTTAACTCGCAGATTGCACAACATTCCCCTAGGTGAACAAGCCATGGCTGATAACGCAAAACCGAGCTAAAGCACACTCATCCCCACAGAATCTAAAAAATCCGAACCCGTATGCCCCTGCCAAGCCGCGGGAGCTATCCTCTGCGTGCGGGCACCCTCCTTGGCACATGACCTGCTTTTCCAATTGGCTTAAGCGGCTTCCTTGGATAGACCCGTTGGAGATAGTTCCGAGTACCGCTCCGCACTCTCCATGACCGCTAATGAACTTTCCGGACACCCCACGGGCCGAAAAATTCACGTCCAAGGAGCGTCTTCGTCAAAGGCACGTCTGTTACACGCCATCCTCGTCCCCTTTCCGCTTCTGGGCAAACCAGCCCGTCCCCACCATGCCTGATTTTTTTGATTACTCACATATAGTCGCCCCCGATGAGATCGATGCGCAGGGCCACGTTCACAACTTGCGATACTTGCAATGGACCCTTTGGGCAGCAGGAGCACATACTCGAGCCGGCGGCTGGAATAGCAAGCAGGCTTTAGAACAAAAACTTGGGTGGGTCGTCAGAAATCACGATATCACGTATCGCGCAGCGGCCATGGAAGGTGACGCAGTTACAATCCGTACGTGGGTATCTGAAATTGCAAAGTTTGCATCGTCGCGGAAATACTTAATCTGCAGATCCGCAGATGAAACGATTCTTGCGAAAGTGGATACGCGTTGGGTCTATGTCGACCTTTCCAAACCCAAAGTGATCGCCATTCCGGAAGAATTAAAAACACAACTCTCCATCTGTGACCCTGCTCCGAAACCACCATGGGTAACAAACCAATGAACCCAACGGACCATGACCAGCCCACCACTGACCAGCCCACCACTGACCAGCCCACCACTGACCAGCCCACCACTGACCATCGTTTCCCTGATACAGAACTGGTGCCCCACGCACCCAACTCAAGTCGAGATCGATGGCTCCTGATCTTCCTTCGCTTGATTGGTGCAACCTCGCTCCTTGCTTTTTTTGCATCTGTGATGCCGGCTGATTGGATCATCATGATTTCAGAAGAACTGGGTTTCGACCCTTTTCCAAATTCACCACTGACTTTCTATCTCGCGAGAAATCTTTCTCTGCTTTACGGATTTGTTGGAGCAACGCTTCTTATCATCGCGAGTGATCTTGGCCGCTATCGACCGTTGGTCCGTTATGCAGCCATCGGAACGCTTCTGTTTAGCGGATTCCAGCTGGTTGTCGATTCCATGTCCGCGTTACCATGGTGGTGGACATGGGGCGAATCAGGCTCAACCCTCGTGGGCGGGATTATCCTGTACTGGATGCAGCGAGCAGAAAAAGAGTAGCGATCTGCGGAACTCACTCAACATCGCAACCAGCAAAACGGTGGATGGACAGCCGCAAAGCCACCAATTGAGTTCAGTGCCCAAACTGCCCGAGTAAATCCCGAAGGCGTTCGATGCAAGCCTCGGTTTCACGCTGTCCCAGTAACGGTGGAATCTGCGTGAGAAAATCAGCAGGCAGCCCTTTTTGGCTTAAAAAAAGGGCAATTTTCGCTGCTTGTTGATCCCTGTACGACTCGGCTGTCTGGTAAGCCGCCACACCCAGGATACGATCAACAATTTGCATTATGAGACGCCTCCACTCGTTGGCTTGATCAGCAGCACGCCCGATTTTCATCACACGCCTTTGTTGTTGCCTGAGGGCTCGAATAACATCGTCGCTCCAGCGTTGCTCGGCCGCTAGGATGAGATGGTCAACCGTTCCTGGCTCACGGTCCACGTCATCGCCTTCGCTATCCTGGAACGCATCTTGTTCAAGTTCCTCTGCCACTCGCTCAAACACGTGCTGAAAAATTGCATCCACCGTCGCCTCACACATCGCTGCCGGCTTCGGTGCGGGCTGGTCCGTCAACAGCGCAGTTGCGACCCGTTCCAACAACCAGACCTTCTGCTCGACTTCCCACTGATCAAACCAATCAATCCCAGCAAGCCAACACTCCTGATCGCGGTAAGTTCGATTTCTAATCACCGCCACAAAATCCGACAGCATTGACCCAACTGCTCGACACAGCAATCGCGCCTCAGCATCCCCGAGACTGCGTTCTCCATCCACCGTCACCCACATGCCGAGTCACCCTGCAAATCACTCGAAGGGTGAATACCGGTTCGCACAGGAGGGATCGCGCATGCTGCCAACAAGGCAATTGCAGGAATCGCCGGCGCCCGCATCCGGATGTTGCTCCAATAGACCGCATGCACAGCACTCAGCGTCACAAAGAGCGTCAGCGCTGGCAACCACTTCGACGTAGACAGGCCGCTTCGCAACCGAAAACAGCCCACGAACATCGCAACATACAAACCAGAACTGTAAAAACCAACCATCGTCACTAGCCACGATGCACGCCCATCCAGCGCATGTGGAAAGGGACTCCAAAGTCTGCACACCCGCACACACGCGGCCCACAGAAACATCGCGGGCTGACGACCGATGACAGCCTTGGCTGAATCATAGGCAAGCAAGTCATCGGAATGCTCAGTAACAAGCTCAACCACCGCTGGGTCCTGAATTTCCCGTGGACTATCCCAGCTCAGCTGCCAGAACTCCTCAGTCGTCGGATCTCCGTCATAACGATGAGAGTAAGCATTCTGAAACGATCCAGAATCCCATGTACCGTCAGCAGAACCAGCCCGCAGATAATCATAGAAAGAAGGATTATTACCCAACAGCAGTGTGTAACCTCCATGCGTGGTGGCCCACACCGGGTGCCCGACTGACCGAAGGTTACGCAGAGTCCAGCCACCAACCACTGCAACAAGAATCCCCAGCACAATCAGACTTGGCGCCGCAACAGCCATCAAACGCTGCTTCCACGTCAATTTGGTGACCTGAGCAACACCGTGGGGTGCAAAAACGACCGAGGTTGAGATCAACAAGAACGCCCACGCAATGAACGTGGGACGAAGAAGAAACGCAAGACTCAAAAGTCCGCCAAGCACTACGGCGAACACGATTTCATGGGTGCAGTCACGGTAGGTTGCCCACCACCAGAGGACAACGCAAACCAGGGTCGTGGCAAATGTTTCCGTCATCACAACAGACGATTGCTTGAGCAACAACGGGTCAATCAGAACCAAAATGGCAGCCACGCCCGGGCCCCAAAGCCCAGTGTTTTTTGGAAGCATGGACAGACCTGCCAAATAGGTGAACAATACCGCAAGCACTCCCAGCAAGGTATGAAGTGCCGCAACAGCAGCGTTCGGCAAATGCTTGTCGACCAGAAACAATGACAAAACATTTGGATAAAGCGGTGGTCGAAAAGCAGTAGCAACAATTTCTCCGCTGGCCGCGGTCAACCCAAAGACACCGGTCACGCCGAGTGTTTCGGCGATTGCCCGATACGCATCGGGGTCCACTGAATATTGATCCAAACTACGCCAGCAAACAGACCCACGTACGCATATTGCACTGAAGACCAGCAACAAGCCAACTCGCACCACATGGGACTTCAGTACCCTTCCGGCTTTCTCGTCGCTTTCAATCGCATCCGCAGTCACAAAAAAACCTTTTCAAATTGACTTCACAGCATCCCGATCACAAACGACCAGCGAAAAATGTTGGCGAATCGACCAAATCTGACTGGCCTCGGTCGTTCGCATCGAAACTGATCGCCGCACGCTGGGCACTTCTTGCAATCGGGCTCGTCCTCTTTGGTGTGGCATATCCGGCAGCAAAAAAAATTCGTTTTGAACGTTCCATCGCAGCAATGTTTCCCGCGGATGATCCTGCTTACCTTGCCTATCGCGAACTGCAGGAGCAGTTCGGCGGCAATGCGGTTGTCATGCTTGTCTATCAGGATAGCGAATTAACCGCTGATGCGGGCATCGAACGCAACCGAATCATGACGGAACAGGTTGCCGCGATCCCTGGCGTCAAAGGTGTACTCTCACCATCAGTGCTCAATGCCGCCATCTCAAAACTGCAACCATTGTCTCTCCTCAACCGGGCACCGACCTTATTCCAACGTGGCAACGAGATAGCTGAGGGCCTTGACGAACTTTTTTCTGGTTACACGCACTCAAGCGATCATTCCCATGCAGCCGTGGTAGCCATTCTGAGCCCCGGCTATCCACCACAGACGATCGAGCAGTTGAAGGAATTCACTAAAAGCGTGCAAAACGCGATGCATGCTCTAGCAGCAGAAAGACCAGATGTCGCCATGCCGACCAAGAACAGGGCAGTTCTAGTCGGTGAGCCTGTTCTGGTTCATGACGGCTTTGAACTCATCAAAAAAGATGGCAACCAACTTGCCGTCACCACAGTCATCTTGCTGTCGCTGGTTGTACTCCTGTCGCTTCTTGACCTGCGTTTCGTGGCTTTATCAATCTTGTTGATACTGTGGTCAACGGTGCTTACCCAAGCGTGCATGGTTTGGATTGGTAGTAGTCTTTCATTGGTTTCTACAATCCTGACAGCAATCATCACGGTCATCTCAGTCACAGCCGTACTACACCTGGGCGTCCGTTTTCGCAACTCGCAGAATCGCGGGCATGATAAACGAAGTGCTGCAACCGAGGCGATTGCGTTGTTAGTCATGCCTATTTTGTGGACATGCATGACAGATGCCGCGGGATTCGCCGCGCTTTCGGTCTCGCAGATTTTACCCATCCGCGAGTTTGGCATCATGATCGCCATTTCCGCAGTCGCCGTATGTCTGGGCATTCTGCTTTTCACACCGGCGTTGATGCTGCTCCCGAATTTTCGATTTCATGATCAACTTGATCAACAACAGAAGCGTTTTTCCCGCGCTTTGCGCAGGAGGTGCATCCGACTTGCAGATGTGTCGATACGGTCGCCTCGCAAATGCTTTGCCATCGCTTTTGCAATGGCGGTCATTGCAGTCGTTGGCATGGGACGAGCTGAAACAGAAACCAGCTTCCTCAACAATTTTGACTCCGAAAGCAGTGTCGTATCGGCTTATCAAGAAGTAGAAACGGAATTCGGCGGCGCAGGTGTCTGGGACATCATTTTGGATTCCCCGGCAGAACTAAACAATTCCTATCTTGAACAAGTCCGATTGCTGGAACAGGACCTAAGAGCAATCAACATTGATGGCGAGAGGCTCACAAAAGTCCTGAGCCTTGCCGACGCAGACCAGGTGGCGAGCCGCTCAACATTCTCAGCCTTGCTATCTCCCTCGTCACGCCTCTCCGCCATGTCAGTGGTGATGCCCGTCTTCTACGATGCGTTATTGAGCCAGCCTGAGGGTAACCAACGCAAACTGCGCATCATGCTACGAAGTCGGGAACAACTCGACGCAAACACCAAGACACAGCTGATCAAGGTAGTCGAACGAGTCGTGCGACAACACGTCGACAGCCAAGCGTGGCGAGAGGTCACAAACGCTTCCAATATCTCCTCCACGCGAAAAGAGACAAAGCCAACTGCAGAGAACGGCCCTCGCGACATCGCACCGAACAGGACTGGCAAGGTCACAGGCTACTACGTCATCATGGCGGATTTGATCAACCAACTGGTACACGATCAATGGAGATGCTTCGCGATCTCTAGCACTCTTATACTATTGCTGCTGTGGCTGGCGACCGGCAATCCGCGTCTTGCCATTGTTGCGTTAGTCCCGAACATCATGCCAGTTTTCCTCGTGCTCTCGCTTGTTGGTTTTACCGGCGGAAAAATCAACATGGGTGCGGCGATGATTGCAGCCGTTTCGGTTGGTTTATCAATCGATGGTTCAGTCCACTTTCTTGCCGGCTATCAGCGCACACGGCGTCGGAACCATACTCCGCAAACATCATCACGACATGCAGCCGGCAGGACCGGTGTCCCGATGTTGCTCGCGACAGTAGCGTTAATGGTTGGCTTCGGCGTGATGTCGACAAGTGACTTTGTGCCCACAGCAACGTTTGGATCACTCGTGGCATCAACACTGGCCATCGGAACCGTCGTTAACCTGACCCTACTGCCCGCATTTGTTGTCTGGGCATCACCCGCTCAATCCGAAGAAATGCCAGCGTTCCAGAGCCGTTGAATTCGATCAGCAAGGTGAATACAGGGCCTCAAACATCAGAAATTTTTGCCCAACCCGCTGTCTGAACATGACTGCATTTTCCACATTTGATCCGACGCCCCAAAGACTCAGGCTGAATGCGGACGTCCGAACCACAACTGTCGCATTTGAAGCGGAGCACATGTTCAGCTGCGACCAAGCTATCAAGCTTTTTCCTGTCCAAGCCAGGGAAAGCGATATCGATCGCAAGTAAAGTCGTCAACAACGATTCAGTTAACTGGCCTGCATCCACAATTCTATCTGCCAAGCACCGCACGCTTTCCTCGAACACGTTGCGCACCAGGCGTCCATTACCAAAATGCCGATCCCGCTCCAGATACAAATGATGGAACCCTATCAGCAGACGGTATCTCGCATCACTTGGGACTGCATAATCATTCTGCACGCACAAGTGCTCAAAGATTTGACCTAACTGCAATGGCGTGTAGTCATCGAATTCAATGGTTGTATTGACGCGTGACGAAAGCCCAGGATTCGACCGAATTAATTGCTTCATTTCATTGCTATAACCAGCCAGTATCACAGCCACCGACTCACGATCATCTTCCATCCGCTTTAACAGACATTGAACAGCCTCACGACCATATGCATCATCCCCAGATGCATCGACAAGGCTGTACGCCTCATCAATGAACAGAATCCCATTCATCGCGGAGTCACATAGTTCATTCGTCTTAGGGGCCGTTTGCCCAGCATACTCGGCAACCAATCCACTACGATCTGTTTCAACCACATGCCCGCTATTCAGGGTTCCCAACGCCCCTAAAATCTGTCCCACGATCCGCGCCACCGTTGTTTTACCGGTCCCTGGATTGCCGACAAACGACATGTGCAAACTGATCGGCATGGTACTCAAGCCGGCAGCGCGTCGCTGCCCCTGTAACCGCAGGAAGTTGGTGTAACTTTTCACCCGTTCTTTGACGCTTTCCAAGCCAATCAATTCATCAAGCTCTTTCATCGCAACGCTGAGTTGCTGCTCTCGCTCAGCCTCGGAAAGCGGCTGAGGTTCGTCCGCCTTCTGTCCTTTTTTCTGTTTCGCTTCATGCTGCTTAGCTGTGCCACGATGCTTTTCAGTGGCACGGTTTCCTTTTGCTTTCCCAGCAGGCGGCGAAAGCGGGGCCAGCACAGCTTGAGGCTCTGCAGGATACAGAGCCATATCGATCTCACGTTGCAGGGTGTGCAGTGCGATAGACTCTTCGTCAAGCAATTCACCATCACACTTCGCGACGAGGTTCGCGAGCCGCATGACAATTGTTTCAACATGGGACTTACTGTCCGCCAACGGCTCGTAACGCACAAACGGTGCGACCAGTGCCTCCCACTTCAACAAATCGGCCTGTTGAAACAGCTCTGTTGCCGCCTCCCGAAGTTCATTGCCTCGCAGTTTCTGTTCCCAGAGGTGCTCGATCATAGCCGAAGCTACTTTCTTCTCCGGAGCACTCCAGCGATTATCAGCCCGCACCACCGTCACGTAAACTTTGATCAGCAAGCCACGGTGTAAATCGTCCATCAGCTCAACGAAATTCTCAGCATCTCCCTCAAGCAACGTGGGAAATCGTCGTACCATCCACGTTCCACACTGCTTGTACAGCTTCCCACAATCACGCACCACGCGGCGGAGCAAGCCTATCAAACGTGTATCGTCAAGGTCGTTCATACTTCCGCGGAAAACAAATGTTGTGAGAAAGGGAGGCCTTAGTCTAACTGGAAACTCCCCTCCCTGACGAGATGTGTCCTTGAGGCAGGGCTAGAAAATACAACACTTCCGCCGATAAGACGACGCCGATCGATAAAACGCAATCAACCATGGTTCCGATCAAACAAAGGCAATCTTACCCAATCACAAAACTCTGCCATCATGATGCAATTAGCAGGCCGTCATGATGCTCCAATCTGGGACACAACGCTTGGAACTTCCGTCTCGCAGACCCGGGACAACGCGGGGGGCGACTCCTGCGCATTTAGTCCACCGCAATCCTGCATCACCACCGGTGACGCAGGACATTCCCGACAACGCCATCACGCAGGCATATCTGTCTGATCAGAAACCAGCATCAGAATATCCGAGGGCAGGCTACCCATCTCGATGCTTCCGTGTGACGCGTCACCGCACCTCTCGTCTGCAACCTGTGTACCTCCCTTACGAAGCGTGGTTGCCCGCTGCTGCAATTCCTGCAGTGTTTGCAATACGCGGAAGCCACCAACCTGAGCGGTCACATCACAAAAAGCATCGGCAGAAAAAGCCTTCAAAATTTTCGCCCGTTCTGTCTCTACAGTTCGCTGTGATACTGCTAAACGCGCTGCGATCGTCTTGTTTGGCATGCCGGTAGCTGCCAATTCCAAAACATGGGTTTGACGCTCGGTCAGACCCTGCAAAGTCTTTTGCACTCTTTGATGTTGCTGCACCAGGCTCCGCACAGCCCGATGCCGACGAACTGCATATTTGAGGTACTCCTCAAGCACGTTCATCGCGACGGGTCTCTGCAGCACCGCCAATGCTCCAAGTTGAAAGCCAAAGGCAGTTTGTGCATCTTCATGCTCGTCGGCAATCAAGATAATGGGAACATCTGTGGTTTTCTGCAACAGCTTCTGCCGCCACTGTTCAAATTCGTCTCTGCCTGATCGAACGTCATAAACAAGACAAGAGGGAGGGATGTTGGGGGCCGTCATCAGCAGCTCATCAACCGAGGTTGAAAAGCGGACCTCAACGCCAAGTCGTTCCGCGATGGCCTGATAGGCTGAGTGAGAACCGGCATCTCGATCGACGATGTAGATCACGGCCGGCGTGGTATCGAAATGTATGGACATGATTCCTGCCAAGTTTGCGAGTAATAAGTCAATCTGCTCACTCATAAACACGCGAACGATGGCGGATCTCCGCAGTCATTTTTTCCCATTATTTTTCGCGGGGCCGACTTGGCAGCTGCTCTGAGTCAAAAACAGCGTGAAAGTGCCACAGCGTGGGGAAGGCAATAAAGCTTCCGTGACGCATAAGACTGACTTGATGCTGTCCGTTTTTCCAAGCGAGACTGGCCAGTATCCAAGTGGTCTCCTGTTTTCGGACGCCTCCCAACCACGACTCGACCGTAACTACTCGATGGTGATCACTGCCCCGTGTTAAGAAGCACTGCGTATGGACTCTTTGCCCGCGGCGCTTGGCTCACATTTCCCGGACAACGCCTTAAAGTCGTTTACACTCTGAGCATGCTCCCGCATCCAGCTTCCAAGAAACTGCAACAACTGCACAATGCGGTAGTGATCACCCTGACCCAGCCGAAAACCAACATCTTTTGGTCGGTCACGCCCTACGAGCTAAACGAAACCCCATCCAGACGCCACGCTCAAGAAACAGGCACATCAAAAATACAGCCCCAAAAGCAATGCCTGTTCACCTAAACTCGGAATCAGCATGCTCCCCCCACTCGCACTCAGGCGAGTCGACTCCACGCGATTCCGATGCAGTTTGTCCCCTGCAGTATTTTGCCGTCCATTTCGTTCCCTTTGATAACCACCAGCTACGAGCTCCGCAGACCTTCACCCGACACATGCCCTGACGTCTGTATCACATCCTCACCCCGTGCAATCACGACTAAACCACTTTCAGTGACGGTGAAACCTCGCTCACGATCTGCCGAGGGATCAAAACCAATCTCGGTTTCAGGCGGGATACGGACGCCTTTGTCAATGATCACCCGTCGCAGGCGGCACCTTCTGCCCACCTCAACACCGTCAAACAGAATGCTGTCTTCAACCGAAGCGTAACTATTGATTCTAATGTTTGGACCCAGCACGCTTCTGGCGACACTGCCTCCACTGACAATGGCACCTTGGCAGACGATCGAGTCAAGTGCTTCACCACGACGATGGTTTGATTTAGCTTCGCTACCGAACACAAATTTTGGTGGTGGCAGCATTGGCTGAAAGGCCCGCATGGGCCACTGCTGATCATACAAATTCAAAAGTGGATCAACGCGAATCAAATCCATGGTTGCATCGTAGTATGCGTCAATCGTCCCCACATCTCGCCAGTAGGCGTCTACTTTTCGATTCTCATCGAGGAAGGGGAAAGCACAAACCTGATAGTCTTTGATAGCCCCGGGAACGATATTTTTCCCAAAATCGTGATCACTGTCATCAAGCGTAGCATCATCGCACAATTGTTCATAAAGAAATTTGGCGTTGAACACGTAGATGCCCATCGACGCCAGGCACACGTCAGGATCCTCCGGCAGACCCGTTGGGTCATCAGGTTTTTCCTGAAATTCGATCACACGATGCTTGTCATCAATTTGCATGACTCCGAACTGCCGTGCTTCCGCACGACTGACTCGAAGTGCACCGATCGTGATATCAGCCCCCATCTCGCGATGAAAGTCGACCATGGGTCCATAATTCATTTTGTAGATATGGTCACCGGCAAGCACCACGACATCTTTCGGCTGCTCACGCTCGATAGCGTAAATATTTTGGTAGACAGCGTCAGCCGTTCCCTGGTACCAATTATCAGTGAAACGCTGCTGAGGCGGAACAACATCAATGAACTCCCCCAACTCGCGGCAGAAATATCCTCGCCACGCAAGATTGATGTGTCGGTCAAGCGACTGTGCCTTGTATTGAGTCAACACCAGCAGACGCCGCATTCCACTGTTAAGACAATTGCTCAAAACAAAGTCGACAATACGGTACAAACCGCCGAAGGGAACGGCAGGTTTCGCACGATCCCTTGTCAAAGGCTCCAATCTTGAACCTCTTCCCCCTGCCAATATCACTGTCAATGTGTCTCGCATGCCTTGGTGCTCCCTACCGTCAGCGTCGATACCAACCCTGCAAAGTTGCCACCACATCCGAACTTGCAAACACGATCTGTTCGGACGCGAGTTTAAGCCTAACAGATGCCGCGCATGCATACCTGAGCAAACAGCAGGCTCTTTTTCGTGACACGTGTGAAACTGGGTAAAAAACCAAGTGACTGATTTGGGACACGACTCCCGCAAACAATAAAACCCGCTGTGACAGGTAACTTTCAGGCCCGGCATCCGAAAGGGACATACAAGCGGCTAGCCAGATTTGTAATAATAAGCCGCGGGCGGTCCACGACGTGCGTCGGGATGAATTGCGAGGAAAAATTGCAGAACCACCGATTCACGGCACCCCATTCCCATCACCAACCTGTTTCTGAGAAGCACCTCGAGAGTTACTACGGAGTTACCGGCATGACTAGAACATTGACACACGCTGGCATAGCACTCACCACCATGATCGCAGGCTCACTTGTGACGGCTGTCATTTTCATGCTGCCGAGCGGACTGCGTACTCCGGTCCAGGCACAAAATCGGAACGTGGCCCCCATCACCGCACGCCCTCCGATCGTGAATGCAGAAAATCTTCAACATGCACAAAATCTCTCCGATGCATTTCACAACGTCGCCGAGGCACTACGCCCCTGCGTGGTCAGCATCAGCACGAAACAATTCGTGGTGGACCCCCGAATGAATCGTATCCCCCCCCAGTTTCGATGGCAATTTGGTCCGCGTGAGCAAAACGGAATGGGCAGCGGTGTCATCGTTCGTTCTGACGGTTACATCCTTACCAATAATCATGTGATCGAAGGAGCAGACTCCCTGACTGTTGAACTTTTCGATGGGAAAACCGTTGCAGGTACCGTGGTCGGGGCCGATCCCCAGACAGATCTGGCCGTGGTCAAAATTGATGCACCGGACCTGCGAGCAGCAGCTTTTGGTGATTCTGATGCTACGCGGGTTGGGGACTGGGTACTGGCTATCGGCAGCCCCTTTGGGCTCGACCAGACGGTTACTGCCGGGATCATCAGCGGAAAGAATCGAGTTCAAGCGATCATTGCCGACGGTGATGGTTTTGAAGACTTTCTGCAAACCGATGCCGCAATCAACCCTGGTAACTCGGGAGGTCCCTTGGTCAATCTGCGTGGTGAGCTGATCGGCATCAACACAGCGATTTTGTCGCAAAGCGGCGCCAGCGCCGGCATAGGTTTTGCGATTCCCGTTTCCATGGCTCAACCAGTCCTCCAATCGATCATTCAAAATGGCGAGGTCCGCCGTGGCTTTCTGGGTGCTCAAGTGGTGGATGTGTCACCCAAAATTTCGCAAACCTATGATCTGCGTGTTCGCAGCGGAGCGTTTGTAGCAACTGTGCTGCCCGAGCAATCGGCGGATCGTGCGGGTTTGAAAGTGGGTGACGTGGTCACACGGATCGATGGCCGACTCTGCACTGGCGGGACCCAACTTCGAAACTATGTCGCGAACCGGCCTCCCGGAGCGACACTGCGAATGGAAGTTAATCGAAACGGACAAAACCTTCAGCTTCGCGTGCAGCTCACCGAGCGTACCGATGCAGCGATGGCAAAATTCCGGCCAGACCGTAACAATTTTGGATCCGAGCTGGTACCGGTCACCCCCGAAACGCAGCGACAGTACGGATACCGTGGGCTGCAAAGCGGTTTGATTGTGACCAGTGTTGACGAGGGGAGCCTCGCCGATCAAGCCGACCTCGAGGTAGGTGACGTGATCGAATCCGTGGGCGGTCTTCGAATACGAACCGTTGACCAGCTCGCCGATATTTTGGTGGAAGCCAAACGTGGTGGTCAATCAGTCAGAATGATTGTCCGGCGTGGCCGCGAACGTTTGACCCTACTGATCCGCTGATCTGATGGCGTATCTTCCAAAAGCGTCGGGCATGGTGGCCCGAGGGCATCCTTGAACGCGGATCCGGAAGTAAGCCAATGTCAGGGATTAATAAATGTCAGGTGAATACCGCGCAGAACCGACGCTGCAATAATGCAGCGAATTCGTAGAGGCTGCGCAAAGCGTGCGGGGCAGAGTGACTTCTGAGCAGCGGGCGGATTACCGTTTTCGACTGATTTATGATTTTCACAGAATCATGTGTCGCGCTCGGTTGTAGCAGCGTGGGATACCGTTACATTCGAGGGCATGACCACCACTGCCAAAAAACTACCGACGATCCGCCAACTGCCAGCCAACCTGATCAATCAGATCGCTGCTGGCGAAGTCATCGAACGCCCCGCCTCGGTCGTCAAGGAATTGCTGGAAAACAGCATCGACGCAGGCGCTCGCCGCATTGAGGTAACCATTGCTGGGGGCGGTAGCGAATTGATCCGAATCAGTGACGACGGCTGCGGGATGACCCCCGAACAACTTCCGCTGGCAGTTTCCAGTCATGCAACCAGTAAACTGCCTGACGACGAATCATTGTTCCACGTTGCAACCCTTGGGTTTCGTGGCGAGGCAATCGCTTCCATCGGCAGTGTATCCCATTTGACGATCCGAAGTCGGACGGAATCTGAAGACAGTGGTTCAGAGCTAGCGGTCCGCGGCGGCGTCATCGAATCCCCCGTGCCATGTGGATGCCCGACTGGAACCGTGATGGAAGTCCGGAACCTGTTTTTCAACACCCCCGTGCGACACCGTTTTCTCAAAACAGCACAAACCGAACGTGGGCATATTGTTGAAGCGTTCACGAGGCTTGCCCTCGCTAATCCACAAATTCACTTTGTGCTGAACAACAATGACAAGCAACTCTACGATCTTCCCGTGACCGAGCGGTGGGCGGCAAGGATCGAAGCATTCTTTGGCGCAGAAGTCTCCGAGTCCTTGATTCCCATCAACAGTGATGACGGACAAATCAAGATCAGCGGCTATGTATGTGATCCATCGGTCAGCCGTGGCAACAATCGCATGCAGTATCTTTTCCTCAATGGAAGACACATCCGCGACCGCGCACTGCAACACGCGTTAGGTGAATCTTATCGTGGCATGTTGATGGTTGGTCGGCACCCCGTGTGCTTTCTACGCATGGACATGCCTGCAGACATGATCGATGTCAATGTCCACCCATCCAAACTTGAAGTACGTTTCACCGATGGAGGCGGAATTTACAGCCGCCTGCTGCAATCGCTACGGCACCAATTCCTGACCACCAACCTGACGCAACGCGTGGGACCACCCGAGCCTATCAAAGACGACAGTGAACTCAGGAATCAACCGTCAAGCGAATTGGGGCTTCCGGTTTCCGTTGAGCAACAACAACGGCAAGCCGTGATTGACTGGGCACGCACAGGTCAAACAAAAGATGAAAACACGACACGTGACGGAAACCTGACTGGAACTCCCGCATTCCAGCCATTCCCAGGCAACAACTCTATGCTTGACCCGACTGGATCCAAGACCACCGGAGTCACCAACGCGGCGGCCGAAAATACGGTTCCTGAACAGGAACGGGCCCCCTGGGACGGCGCGAATACAAGTCCCGCTAGCCCGTCTGCGGACGAGCCAAGCGTTTGTTACTTAGGGTTTCAGGTACACAATCGCTATCTCGTCACCCAAGATGAATCGGGAATGGTAGTGATTGATCAGCATGCGTTGCACGAGCGTGTGCTGTACGAGCGTGTATGCGCAAAAGTGTTGTCCGAAAATGCCTCCCTAGAGTCTCAACGCTTACTCGTACCCGAGCCAGTCTCACTGACACCCGCTGAGCGAGCGGCAGCTCTCGACGTCAAAGAAACTCTTGCAAGGATTGGAATTGAGATTGACGAATTTGGTGGCGAAACCATTGTGATTCACTCTTATCCAGCGATGCTGCCCAAGACGTCACCCGGTGACATGCTGCGTACCTTACTGGAATCGGTAATCTCAGCTGGCAAGCAACCGGACCCAAAGGACTTGTTGAATCATTTACTATCAACCATCGCTTGCAAAGCTGCCGTGAAAGCCGGTGATCCGCTGAACTCTCAAGAAATCACGAGCCTGCTGGAACAGAAGGATCTGTACCACGAGACGCACCATTGCCCACATGGGCGTCCAACCGCTCTATTCTTCAGTCGTGATGAACTTGACCGCATGTTTGGACGTCTTGGCCCGCGAGCGCGCAGCTGACAACGTTCGTATGCTGCTTGAATTTTTCCCGGGTCCGCCATCGACATCACGCTAAAACGAGACAACCTTGGCCTGAAGGCCCACGCAGTGCTTCCACATACGACCACGGTGAACGCAACTCTCCACACCGAAGTTTCTCCGAATTCGCATTGCATCGCGACACGTGATATTCTGTTCGGAGTTCGAGAGAAGGTGCCAGCAGTTTTATCCGCAAGCCTCTCTTGGCCGTGAGGCAGTGAGTCGCATTGATGCTCTTCTTAGCAGTGATACTCATTGTAATCATGGAGTTGTCTGCGCAACATCTATTTGGGACGAATCCAGAGCCACCAAAAGACCGCGGACCGATCTCAAATCATCCCTCGTTAACTACCATCACTTCCACTCTTCAACGCTCCAGAACATTTCATGCGGCATCCCATTAACCTCGCTACTCTTTTTGCAGCCCTTGCCTTCAGCATGCTC
Organism: Rhodopirellula sp.; assembly: GCA_002689655.1. GTDB lineage: Bacteria > Planctomycetota > Planctomycetia > Pirellulales > Pirellulaceae > Rubripirellula. The sequence continues at coordinate 79,640 of NZHC01000069.1, forward strand.
AATTTTCAAGATGCCGCGGCACAGCATGACCCTGGGCGTGATGCAATGAAATTGCTGGTGCAGGACAAATTCAAAGCGGGGCAGGACCGACTCGCCAAACCGCCCAAGTCACAAAATAGCCCAATCAGTGAAGCCGAACGTAATTTCGTGCTTGCGATACTTAGTTGCAAGCAAGATCATCAACCGGAAGCGATCGGTCACTTGCAAAAAGCTGTCGAGCTTGGACTGCCCATCGAACGCATTCTGGCTGGGCCCAGACATCTATTCGAACCTCTTCAAAACGACCCAGCTTACGCTGCATGGCTTTCCAATTTGGAAAAGCCACTACTGCATGGCCCCATGCTGTCTTCGGTCACGGATACCACAGCGCAGGTTTGGATACGAACCGCGAAACAAATTCAGGTCAATCTCTTGATACATGAGGCCCTCGATGCCCCCCAACCGCGGCGGAAATTCACTACCAAAACGACGGCACAAAATGATTACACCGGGGTCATTCACATAACAAACCTGAAGCCGGATACACGGTACCAATACCAGCTATCGATCGACGGCGAACCGCAGACAGATCAACTCACTTTCCGAACGATGCCGAAGGCGGGTAAGCCCGCAAAGTTTGAAGTCGGCTTTGGTGGGGGGGCAGGCTACACACCCCAGTTCAATCACATGTGGACTACGTTGGCCAACCAGGCACCGACCGCATTCCTCATGATGGGAGACAATGTTTACATCGATGACCCCACACACCCCATGACCCAACGTTACTGCTACTACAGGCGTCAATCTGAGCCTCTCTGGAAGTCGTTCATTGCTTCCACTGCAATGTACTCAATTTATGACGACCATGATTTTGGAGTAAACGACTGCATTCCCGGTCCAGAAATCGACGAACCCGCCTGGAAGCGTCCCGTGTGGCAGGTCTTCAAACAGAACTGGAACAATCCCGGTTTTGGCGGTGGCGAAAAACAGCCTGGCTGTTGGTACGATTTTCAAATCGCTGACGTACACTTCATCATGCTTGACGGTAGATACTACAGAGACCAGAAAGGTGGCAGCATGCTAGGGCCGGTCCAGAAAGCGTGGCTGATGGAGACCCTAAGAAATTCCAAGGCGACATTCAAAATACTTGCTTCGCCGGTTCCCTGGTCTCCCGGTGTCAAACCCGGCAGCAAAGATACATGGGACGGATTCAACGACGAACGCAATGAGATTTTTTCGTTTGTTCACGCCAATCAAATTGACGGCGTCGTCCTGCTTGCCGCTGATCGTCACCGTTCTGATCTGCGTCGGATTCCACGGAAAGACGGATACGCTTTCAACGAAGTCATGAGCTCTCGCCTGACCAACGTCCACACCCATGGCCTGGTTGAAAACGCAAAGGGCTCCGATTTTATTATCGGTTACAACCAAAAGTGTTCGTTCGGCCTACTCACCTTCGACACCACCGAAAAAAACCCAACTATCAAATATACAATTGTCAACATTGATGGCGAAACGGTTGGCGAAGCAACCTTGAAACTCAGCCAAATGCAAAGTCGTTAAGCGTAAACCAGACTGCAATTGCATCGAAGATCAGGTCAAATCGATGTAACCGTAACGACATTCAATACCAAGTACCCAAATACCCACGAAGCTCTGTAAACGTTCATACCCTCACTCGCAGACGGCAGGATTAGGCTCATGTTTCAAATTGACCTCAGGTCCACCGCTAGTTTTCTAATGAGTCTGATGCCATTGCTGGGATTTCCAGTATGGGCCGAAGAAACGCTCGTGTTGCGTGCCGGCGCCGCGATAGCTGATATCACTCCTCCCCTAGGTGAGTTGGTCGTTGGGGGATTTGTTCCGTTTCCAGCCAACGAAATCCACGATCCCCTGCATGCCCGCTGCCTTGTTTTGGATGACGGCAAGAACCGCATTGCGATTGTCATCTGTGACAACCTTGGCATCACTCGCTCCGTGTTTGATGAAACGAGAGCACTGATTTCTAGAGAATCACAAATCCCATCAGAGCAAATTTTGATGGCGTCGACGCACACTCATTCGGCAACCCGCGCCCACGAACCAAAATACAGACCCAAGGTGGTGGCTGGAATTGCTGCGGCAGTCAACACCGCAATCCAACACCTAGTACCAGCAAAAATCGGCTGGGGTGGCGTCGATGTGCCATCAGAAGTATTCAATCGCCGCTGGCACGTCAGTCAACCCGACATCGCTCGCAACCCTTTTGGTGGTGTTGACACCGTGCGCATGAATCCGCCTCGGGCGAACTCCGCATTGATCGAACCGGCGGGTCCCATTGATCCAGAGGTTTCTTTTGTGTCAGTCCAAACCACTGAGGGCCGACCGCTTGCCCTGCTGGCAAATTACTCACTTCACTACGTAGGCGGAGTCAACAAAGGAGATGTTTCGGCTGATTACTTTGCCATTTTCTCACGACAAATCCGCAAGTTGTTGGGCGGTGAATCAGTCACGCCACCCTTTGTCGGCATGATGAGTAATGGTACCAGCGGTGACATCAACAACATCAACTTTCGCGATGGCAACGCACGGCGATATGACCGTTATGAGAAGATGACGGAAGTTGCCAATAAAGTTGCCGGACGAGTGGGGGAAGCACATAGCAAATTGCAATTTAGTAACAGTGTAAGAGTCGGTTCACTCACTCGGGAATTGAAACTCAACATGCGTAAACCTGACCCAAAAACCAAGGCATGGTTTCGAGAAGTGATGGCAAAGCCAGAAGACGCAGAAAAGTTCCATCGCTACGAACGAACCTACGCTGCACGAGTGCAAAAGCTGGAAGATGGCCCCAATGAGATCACGATTCCATTGCAGGTTGTGCGAATTGGCGATCTCGCGATCGCAGCCATTCCTTTTGAAACGTTCGCGGAAATCGGATTGAAAATCAAGGATAAATCACCTTTCGCCGATACCTTTATCATTGAACTGGCGAACGATTCACGCGGCTATTTGCCCACGCCACGACAACACAAGCTGGGTGGCTACGAGACCTGGATGGGCACCAATCGCGTGCAACTTGATGCATCAGATCTTATTACCAAGACAATTTTAGAGATGATGAATCAGTTACATCAAGATTGACTCCCACTGTCAGGAAAAGGCGTCTGACAAGATAATGCCTGCCGAACCACCAGAAATAACGCCACATGCAGCCGAATAACGCACAGGCCCGACACTCCCGCAACTCGACCTTGTCTATAATTTTGGGCCCCCGCAGACAACTGGCTCCTAAGCTATTCGTCATACCCACACCTGCAGACCAACACCGCGCGCTTTGACAACAGGACTGATCAAGATGATTACACGAAGAGAAATGCTTTTGGCCAGCGGTGGCATTATGATTGCAGGCGGCACGCTCAACCCATCCCAGGCTATCGCTGCCGAGGCAAAGCAACTGGTGTATCACACTACTGCCCCCAACAATGCAGAACCTAAACTGGATGATCTGGTAAAATCCTGGATCACTCCGACCAAACATTTCTACGTCCGCAGCCATGCTCCGAATCCCGTCGTCGATACCGATAGGTTTGAGCTGCAAGTCGCAGGAATGGTGAATCGTCCTGCGTCCCTATCACTCAAAGATTTAGACCGTTTTAAAACCCATTCGACCACTGCAACACTCACTTGCGCGGGAAATCGCAGGTCCGAATACAATGCCGAGGGTAAAGTTGGTGGAGTGCCATGGCAATCAGGAGCAATCGGAAATGCAACATGGCAAGGTGTTGGACTTGCGGATGTGCTGAAACAAGCCGAAGTCACACCCGATGCAAAACACGTCTGGTTTGAAGGTCTGGATGAGATCGAGAAAGGTGGCGGAATCATACCCTTCGGTGGCTCGATTCCGATTGCAAAAGCAATGATCGGATCGGGAGCAGGGGCCCCCTTGCTTGCTAATGGAATGAATGGTGCTCCACTGACCGCCGACCACGGGTTTCCCCTCCGAACGCTCGTCCCAGGGTACATCGGTGCACGGAGCGTAAAATGGCTTGGACGAATCGTGGTCAGCGATCGCCCATCCCCCAACCACTATTTGGCAACTGCCTACAAGCTTGTCAAAAACACTGACCCCATTGAATGGGCCGAATCAGGTCCGATCTATCGCTATCCGATCAACGCCGCCATCTGCACACCGAAGCAAGACTCAAAACACCCCGCTGGAGAACTTGATCTGACAGGCTATGTTCTACCGACAGGTCGCCAAGGAACAACCGTTGAAAAGGTTCTGATCTCCGCAGACCAGGGTAAACGCTGGACAGAAGCAACAATGGTTGGAAAAGACAGTGAATTCTGCTGGCAGCTCTGGAACGCTAAAGTGAAGGTCACGACTACAACGAAACGATTGATGGTTCGTGCACTCGATACTTCAGGGGGATTCATGCCTTACCGGGTTCCTTGGAACGCCAAAGGCTACCTGCAGAACTCGTGGTACAAGATGCCCGTTCAAGTGAACTGACACGCTCTTGCAGCGGCGTTCACCAAAAAGGTTCACCAACCTGCTGCCAATCACGCTGCTGCTTCAAACCACTCTCACAAACCAAGAGCCGGCAGCAGATTTTTGGTTTGATGCACGTGCATTCTTCAAGCAGGCATTTTGGCGTCGTTTCACACTAGGCTTTCGTGTCCGCTTCTTCGACGCGGAGCCATCGGGCACAGGGCACGAGCGTTAGCCCCTGGACTAAAACGGAGGTCAGAACGATGAAGAAGATCACATCAAACACTTCTTCGGCGCCAGGGATACCGTAAGACATGGGAAACGTTGCTAGCACGATGGGCACAGAACCGCGCAGCCCAACCCACGACACATAAGCCACCTCTTTACGTGGCATCCGAAATGGCAACAAGCATGCCATGACACTCAGTGGGCGAGCGACTAACATTAAAAAAAACGCCATCGCAACTGCGACTCCCGCCACCGAAAGCAGGCGGGATGGAACGACCAGCAGGCCTAAAACGATGAACATCGCAAGTTGTGCTAACCAACTGAGCGCGTCGTGAAAACGCAACGCGCTCTCGTGATGACGGACAATCCGATTACCCAATGTGACGCCGCAAACATAGATTGCAAGGTAGCCGTTCCCGCCAAGTAAATTGGCAAACCCGAATGCCATTAACCCAATCGACAGCACAAGAATGGGATGCAATCCAGAAGCTGATAATCGAAGCCGGTTCACCACCCAACTTCCACACCATCCCATCGAAAATCCTGTGATCGCCCCGGCAAGTAACTCCATGACCAGGTTCGCCCCAACACCAGCGATGGAAGCATCATTTGACGCCATCACACCAAGAATGGCCATCGTCATCAATACTGCGACCGGATCATTACTGCCCGACTCAAATTCCAGCAAATGCCGAATCCTCGCTGACGGCTTGATTGAGCTGGTTCGAAAAACAGAGAATACAGCCGCCGCGTCAGTTGACGATACAATCGCGGCCAGAAGTAACGCTTCCGACCAACTCAGCCCAGCATCACCAATGTCAAATGTGGAATAGGTTCCCAGCATGAACCATGCGAATGCACCCAAGGACAAAGTGGTGATCAGAACGCCCAGCGTGGACAGCATCAGGCCAGGTGCCAAAATAGTGCGAACCGATGACCACTGAGTATCGAGACCACCTGCAAAAAGAATGATCAGCAGGGCTACCGTTCCCGTTGCCTGTGCGACCAAAGGAGAATCAAACGAGATCCCTCCAATTCCCTCCTCACCTGCCAGCATGCCAATCACCAGAAAAACCAGCAAGGTGGGGATCCCGACCCAATCCGATAATTTACTGGCAACAACACCAACAAATAACAGGATTCCACCAATCAACACCAGTGTTTCTATAGGCAACATGCAGTCTAATTCTCCACCCTGAGCACCGCCTTTCATGGAGGCACACATTTAATGTGCCCCTCGGCCCACAACATGATGCTTGATGACGGAGATGGCAAGCACCATCGCAACAGTCTTGAAAATAGAGAGAAGGTCAAGCCATAGCTTCTAGCTGACAAAGTACCCGTGCCAATCGCAACCGTGCCTTGAAATTTGCTGCCGGCGGCCCTTGAGAGCGGAAGAGTGTTCGCACCAATCCATCCGCGAAAGAATCACTTTGTTTTCACCCATCAGTTTTTATTCTTCTGCTTTTTGCTCTGTTTACCCAAGGCTCCAACGGGGCGACGCAAATTCATCGGGGCCTGCTCAGTATCCTGTGCAACCTCATGCCAACGGTTCTTCAGAGCTTCCAAATCGTCAGGACGACTCGTCGCTAGATCATTGAGTTCCGAGCGGTCAACAGCGAGGTCGTACAATTCCCACGGACGACCTTTGACTGAGACCGCCTTCAAATCTCCCTGTCGCAGAGCACGGTTATTGGAAAACTGGAAGTACAACCAGGGATGTGGTTCACGCACCTCGCCTGCAAAAATTGGCGTCAATGAGCGTCCCTGCACCGGTGTGATGGTACGCCCGGCGTAGGAAGTTGGATAATCAGCTTTTGCTAGATCGACACACGTCGCCATGAAATCGATCAGGTGTGCTGGTTGATCTGTCACACTTCCCGGTTTCATCTTGACCCCCGGGCCAGACACGATCATCGGTGATGTAATACCACCTTCATGCTGATTCTGTTTGTACCAGCGAAACGGAGTATTACCGACATGTGCCCAGCCCACATCGTACGTCCAATATGACTTTGGATCCCAAGGACGAAATTCCTTTCCACGCGTTCGCTCAAACGGGCAAGCTCCATTGTCACTGCAAAACATGACAAGAGTATTGTCAGCTAGCCCTGAATCGCTCAAACGCTTCATCAAGCGTCCAATGTTCTGATCCAGGCAATCAACCATGCCTGCATAAGCGGCCATCCTCTCCGATTCCCAGTCACGCTGTTTCTCGGGCAAATCCTTCCACGCAGAAACACCTCCCGGCCTCGGAGACAACTTCGTTTCCTCAGGCAGTATGCCCAGTTTTTTCTGCTTTTGAAGACGCCGTGCTCTGATCTTGTCCCAGCCCACATCATAGCGTCCCTCATATTTTCGAAAATCAGACTCTTTGACATGCAGAGGATAATGCGGTGCGTTGTAAGCCACATAAAGCAAAAAAGGTTTCTCCTCTTCCTTCGCCTCATCCAAAAACTTCAACGCATAGTCCGTCTTCGCATCAGTGGTATAAAAACCTTCTTTTGGCACAACAAATGGTTTGCCATTTAAACGAAACGTTTCATCACCCGTGAAGAAGTTCGTCGCTCCGCTAAGGTGACCAAAATATCGATCGAAGCCCCGTTCGGTTGGCTGCCCATCGAGGTGCCACTTCCCAACCATCATCGTATAGTAACCGGCCGGCTTGAGCACCTCCGCCAAGGTTACGCCCCGGTCCATCGCCTGATTACCTGCCTGAAACATATACAAACCTGTCAACAAACAGATTCGGGATGAATGACATTTGGCTGTATTATAAAATTGATTGAAACGCACCCCCTGACTCGCAAGCTGATCGAGATTAGGTGTCTCAATCTCCGCCCCATAACAGCCAAGATCCGAGAAACCAAGATCATCTGCCATGATCAACACAATGTTGGGACGCGAATCAGCAGCTGTCACGTAGCTGAAATTCAAAAAACAGACAACTGAAACGATCAAGAAACGCATAACAGACCAATTAACACCAGGTTCATGAACTCGCTCATATCGGCAACTGAACCGACTGACGACGCACATTTACAGAAACATCCAACGCGTAGCATCAATCATTACGCAGACAGAAAACTTCGGACGACGCTCTCAGACGGCCTCCGCAACTGCCAATCGCAACGCTCAGCCACAGTATACTTTGCCACGACAATAAGTTCTTGCTTGCCGCAGCAAAAACAACACCCAAAATGCAGACAAATCGATCGCCGAAAAATTTGCAGGCATTCATTCCCCCACAACAACACTCTTCATCTGTTGCTTTTCCTCACAGCGACGGCTAACGATTGATTCCGAAGTCATTATTTACACATTAGAACCGATACCTAACGAACTCGTTGGTTTCGACGCCACCGCGTGCACGATCAACTTCACGCATAACAGTGCAGACGCCCATTTACTTTTCAGGTTATTGAAAACTCATGTATAGGATCGATCAGCGATATTGATAACCTTACAGAACACAATCACTGATGTAAAAAAGGAAAAGTCCACGACGTCCGCTCCGCAATACCGCAAGCGATCCTGCCGACCTCAGCGGGTCAAGACCCGTGCATATGCTTCCGGCAATCACCCCGCAGGCGAAGTTCATGACCGGACTCAATTAGCGCACTGTCGGTAAATCCACAACCTTGAAATTTCGATACTCAAGAATCTGTGTCGGAATCCGCTAAGTCGCTTGGATTTGAAACGGCATCAAAAGTCCCTGCTGAGACAGTTTCTCGAAGTTTAAACAAAACAATTGCTGCGCCAGCAAGGTAAGCAAAGATCCCGAAGATCCAAGCGGAAAAGAACTGTTTGGACTGAGGGCTGTCGGCATCGACTGCCTGAAAGATCGACTCAGTAAAATCTCCCCAACCATGAATTCCTATCGGTACTGCCAACATCAGCAAACCAAACAACAGGCGATTACGGCCTCCCAGCAAACACTTTGCTGCGAAATAGCCCATGACCAACTGTAAGCTGGCATGCCCTGCAACGATCGATAACAAGCGATTCAAGGATGCCGACATGGGGGTCTCCGACGCAATCACGGCGGTAATGTTCTCGATGGTCGTGAAACCAATCGCAACCGCAACTGCCGTTGCAACCACATCTGCCTCTGTTTGGATTCGTATACTTTGAAACAGTTTATAGGTCAGCAGAAACCCGAAAAAGATCCACAGTTCTTCTGACACAGCCGCGCCCAGAACCTGTTGCACGAATGCTTTTTCGTAGAGGCCTGACAATTGATCACCGGCACCCTCAATCACGGTTTCCATGAAATAGACAGGTACACACGCTACAACTCCGAAGGCAACCCCCGTCCAAAGCACAACCAGCATTTGACTGCTGAACCGAAACGCCCCCACCAACACCAGCAACACCACAGTCGGAATCATGGATATCAAAAGTGGTAGAAATTCCATCCAAGCACCCAAGTTAACGAATTTAAATTTGAGATAGTAAATGAGACCGGAAAGCTCCAACAAGACTCCTCCGGTCAGCAAGAATTCAATTGGTCACAAACTCAAGAATGCGTACAGCATTACCTTTGCTTTCCTGATGGCTGTCTTTCGCGACACGCATGACCAAGTGATGCGGCCCCCGATTGAGACCAGCGGCCAACATCACCGTACGTGGGTAGTGCAAGCCTTTGCTGAATCGATGAAACAGCTCCGCTGTCTTGAACTCACCACCATCGATCGAGTACTCCACTTGCCCAGCATCCGGGCCGGCAAGAAGATACAGACCAACAGCCTGTCCGTCAAAATCGAGCGTCAATTCCGCATTGGCAACGTCGGTGCATAACATATCGACCTGCGTGAACCGCCCGCGTTTGCCTCCGGGAATCGATTCCCAAGCAGGAACCCCCATCACCCAAGACGTATCGAATTTGGCTTTCGTTCCGGCGAGCAGTCGTCCCTGTGCATAACTTGCTGGATCAAGCACACGTGGGAGGTTGTGCGGAACTGGGTTACCTCGTTCACGTTGCTGTTCGCCTGCCCACGCTGCATTGAGCAACTGTTCGATCATGTGTGCCGCAATACGATTTCCGGCCGGCTTGGGATGGGTTCCTCCGTAGGTCGCCCAAGTCAATTCATTCGCCTTAATTCGCTCAGCAACTTCGCGGGCCAGATCGATCGTCGAAACCCCATAATGCGCAGCCACGGCCTCATGAGCGCCGCTGCTAACAGGAGTCTTGTTGTGCTTTAATAGCTCAAGCATGGGAGGATTCACGAAGTGGGTAACAACAATGTCCATTGCGAGATTCGTAAATCGGGCGTGTCGCAAAATACCCTCCATACCGCGTCGGCACTCGCGTTCCGCATGCGAAGCATCCTGATCATCATTGACCGCAAATTCAACAAAGAGCAGGTCAGGTTGCGTTGACAACACATCACGGGCCAAGCGATGCGCTCCGGTGGTTGAACACGTCGAACTGATTCCAGCATTGATAAATTTGAAATCCGTGTCAGGAAAACGTCTCCTCAAATTCTGCTCAATCATGACACGATAACCATTCATTTCAGTGATCGATCCACCGATGAATGCAACCGTACCCTTCTTTTTTCTAGCAAAAGCAATCCACGAATTATCAAAGTGATTTCGAAGATGAACGTTCGGCGAACGGTCGGCAGCTTTCTGTAGCGTGTCGATAAATTGATGCCGCTGCACCGAACGTTGAAGCCTGCCGGACGCCTCAACACCAACCGTGCCTAATAGCGCACCATGATCATGGTCAAATAATCCAAGCCTCGCTACGGTGTCACCCACCAGCTCAGACTCATTCGCCATCTCTTGTATAGATCTGGAATGTTCTGAAACCATCGTGAACGGAAACGCGAGCGTATCCAAAAAATGACAGCCGTCACGCGTTTGTGCCNAGGAAAACGCAGGAAACAGTAGCAGCATAAGGAAACTGGCAAATCGCATTGGATACTCTCTGCGGTGACAACGTTTTTCAAACTTGCGAAGCTGGCAGTCGTCACAGTCCAATCGCAAGTGGGAAACAGCCCAAAAGCTTACACCAATCTCATGCCAGCCTCGGCCCATCAGATCGTGTTTTACGCTGAGCAGACCGCTTTGCTGAAAAAAAAATCACACGTCAAACAAGGCCACTAGCCAAGGTGCATCAATTTCACAAAAAAGTGATGCCAACCGCCAGATTTACGGCAGTCGAACGCAGGCACGTATAAAAACCTTGCTGCCAATGCTGAAACACGGCAGCTACAGCTGCCATAATCGCCGCAAGTCTTTGTCAAAACAGCAGCATGACTGTTGCCAGAATCACAGCAAACTTGTCCTACAAAACGGGAATAAGTCCGTTAGAATCAGGGCACCTCGGCAATCAACGCGGGTGTCGACAGCACACAACGTCGTCTCTCAGGTCGACAATTCAAGTTTAAGATGAAAGATCTAGGCATCATGTCAACCGTTCAGATTTCAAACTGGTATTTTCAGAAACGGGCCGTTCTTCTGTTGGTACCCGTTGCAATCCTCGCCGCATCTGGGCTACCCGTTGCAAACGAATTAAGTGGCCAAGATCCTGGTCTTGAAGCTTTCCGGCGCATGCATGCCGAACTTCAACAACAGATGGCCGAAGACATCGATCAGGCCATTGTGTTTCTAGATNCTCAGGTAACAAAACAACCAGAATCCTCGGACGTACAGGTCTTACGCCACAGCCTTGGGTCGAAACTGGCAGAGGAATCACGGTATGCCGACGCTTTGAAACAATACGAGAAACTGCTTGACTTCCAAATCGCCCACCTCGCGGAACAGGACCAACAATACGGCGTAGGAATGACTCTCCGAAGCCTTGATAAAATCAGCGAACTGGCCAATCGAAGCGAAGCCATGGACAAGGCTGTGGGGAAAGCCCTTACAGCGTTCCAATCGCTACCCGCAGAGACCACTCGTGCTTGGGATCCACTCTCACAATTAGTGGTACTGAAGGCTCGTTCGTTGATTGAAGACGATCAGACTGACGAAGCTACAGCGCTCATTGGCAAACAAGTGCAGGCACTTGAGGATGCCTGCAGCGCTGCTGAAGCAACCGAAACCCTCATGCACGCCCATGTTGGATTGCTGAAAAGGCTGACCAGTCCAAATCGAAATAATGACCAGTGGAGAGACAAATATATCGAAAAGCTGGAAATAGCATGCACCACAGCTTTTGAGCGTTTTCCAAAATCCATGCGATTGCAGAACGAGTTCGCCGAAACTCAATATCTACTGATCACGCAGTGGGGACAGGATGACCCGGAAGCAACTGAGAAAAGGATCAAAAGTGCGTTTGCAAAGCTGAGCCTTCCAGCGATTTCCAATCGGTCCGTAAATGCCATCCTACGCCGTATCGAAGTACATCGTGAACGCATGCAGGCGGCGAAGCCGGTTGCCACACTGGTAGGGCAAATGGCTCCCGAATGGGACATTGACGGCTGGGCGAATGCAGAGGGAATAACAAGCAAGTCATTCGAGGGGCAAGTCGTTCTGCTTGACTTTTGGGCGATGTGGTGCGGTCCTTGCATTGCCACCTTCCCGCACCTACGCGAATGGCGTGAGGAGTTCGGTGACCAGGGTTTCGAGATTGTGGGCGTTACCCAGTATTACAACTTCGAATGGGATGACGAACAGAAGCGGGCCTCCCGCGCCTCAGGCGAAATCACACCTTTGCAAGAGCGAGAAACATTGGCGAATTTCCTGAAACACCATCAGCTCGAGCACCCCGTCATGGTCGCTCCAAAAAACAGCGAAATGAGTAGCAATTATGGCGTCAAGGGAATCCCTCATGCCGTGCTCATTGACCGCGATGGTACCGTCCAACTCGTAAAAACCGGGGCAGGACCAGCCACTGCCCAAGAGATCCACGACAAGATCAAAGAGTTGCTGGCGACAGCCAAATAGCCTGTTGCCTGTTCAGCACTTCTGAGTGCACTTCGCTGGCAGTGTCCGTTGCACACACGCTTGCCCCAGCCGACAAAGCATAAGTCCTCGCTGTGGTGTAGAGTACCCTCGCAGCCACACGCTGCTGTAAGAGCATCAAAACCGCCATCACCTGGCTAACCGCCAATTTCTCGCAGAGGGCTGTGATTGCGATGACTGGGNTTGCGATGACTGGGATTGCGATGACTGGGATTGCGATGGTGCAGCAAGCTGTACACGAGACGCCAAGAACATACGTTTTGAATATTGTGGGACCGTCACAATCAATTGCGTCTGATCATCCTCTTCCAGCAGGTTATTTCCGGGATCACTGTCCAGATCGGCTTGTTCGTATGACATGACCTGAAAATCAACAGCTGATATTCCACGTTGCAGAGCACGGGCCTGAAGCACAAGGGTCGCGTCCGAGCCAGCATCAATACTTCCTATCTGCCATGTCTCTTCACTGCCTGGCAAACCATAAATACCTCGCTGAGGAATGACACGTAGCAGTTCGAGCCCAGCAGGAATCGCGATCGCCGCAGACACACCTGTGGCCGTTTCCGGGCCATCGTTGGCGACAGTGAATGTCATTTCTACAATCTCCCCCAACGCAGGGTTCGCATTGTCTGCGACAGCCGATACTGAAATATCAATCAACTTGGGGGCAACATTTACTGCACTGTAATCGTTTTCGGATGCATCCCCATTATCAGGTGCGCTATTAGGATCGTACTGATCCGATCGAATCACTTCTGCCGTGCTTAGGATTGGTTGCTTTGATTCGACCGTCACTACCAGTTGCATTGAAGCGGCTGACTGTGCGGCAATACTCGGTATCTCCCATAACCCCAAAAACTCGTTGTACTCTCCGGCTCCGTTGGCGACCCTGACGAAATCCAGACCGTCAGGCAAAATCGAACGCACAGTAACTTGCGTAGCATCACTTGGCCCATCATTGAAGACAATCAGCGTGTAAAATAATTCCTCATGCTGATCCGGAGTAGCATCACTTACGTCGATCAATACCCGAAGATCTGCGATCTGGGGTGTCACAGTGACCGCTGCATAATCATCCTCAGTCACATCACCATTATCTGTGATTGAATCGATGTCGGGTTGATTACACTGGATCACCTCTGCCTCATTGACCAACGGATCAGGCACATCGATCCGGGCCTCAATCATCAACTGCGGCACCTCGCCGACACCGATTTCACCAACTTGCCACAGTCCTAAAGTCGGGTCATAGACCCCCTGACTCGGCTTGATTTCCAGCACAAAAAACCCTTCCGGCAAGGCGTCACGGACGATAACACCAGTTGCGGGAGAAGGACCTTGATTCGTAAGTTCAAGCGTGAAAGTGACATTGTCGCCTACATTCGGATTTGGATCATCCACGATCTTCGTTAAGGCCAAGTCAACCAATTGCGGTGTCAGACTGACACTGGCCTGATCATCTTCCGTGGGGTCGTTGTTACCCGGCGTGCTATCGGGATCATATTGACTGGACGCAATCACTTCGGCTGTGTTGATTTTTTCGCCAAGACTGCTGACGGTCACCGTGATGTCCAACTGCTCCTGACCGCCTTCGCCGATCGATGGAACGCGCCAAACCCCATTACCGGATGCGTTGTAAGTGCCTGCAGTTGCCTCATAAGAAACAAACGTTAGACCGGCAGGAATCTGATCCAGCACTTGCACNTCCAATGCTTCATCAGGTCCACCATTGTTCAACGTGATCGTATAGATAACATCCGTAAGTACGCCAGGATGGTCGTCGCTGACGGATTTNGTTACCGACAGATCGGCACTTGCCGTGGTNTTTGTAATCGATGCCTGATCGTCTTCATCATTCCCATTNCCCTCGATGCCGTCATCGTTCCCGGGGGTACTATCAAAGTCGAACTGATCGGCAGCAATTACTTCAGCACGATTCGTCCATGTCCCAGGCAAGTTCACATCAGTGACGATTTCCAAGGTTGCCTCCGTCTGTGGCGCCAGGGATGGAACGGACCAGACACCATCAGAAAATGCCCCCACCGATGGATCACTGCTGGCAACAGTTACTCCGCTGGGGAACTGGTCCTGAACTTTTATCCCCGTTGCTGTGTCCGGCCCTGCATTCGCTACAGTGAGTGTGTAAGTAAGCTGACCGTTAACNGAAGGCCGGAATGGCTGGGCTTGCTTGTTGAGTGAGAGATCAATGATCGTCGGGCGAACAGATACAGAATCTTGATCATTCTCTCCGGGCACATTATTACCGGGTGTAGAATTGGGATCAGCCTGATCGGAAGCGGAAATTTCTGCTGAGTTCTCTTTGACACCAATATTCTCAACCTGCGCCCCCAACTGCAGCGTTACCACTTCATTCGGATCGATCTGCCCGATCGTCCAGATCCCCGTCCCGCTGTCAAATGTTCCACGACTGGGCTGATCAGCACTGTACGCTAATCCATCCGGCAACTGGTCGGTCACAGCAACCCCCGTTGCGGCATCGGGCCCCAAGTTCGTCACTGTGATTGTGAACAACGAAACTTGATTGACATCAGGCCGTTCGTTATCGACTGACTTCTCGAGCTTCAAATCCGCAACTTGAGGGGTAACGGTGGCAGACGCCTGATCATTCTCATTGGGATCATCGTTATTGGGTGTCGAATTAATGTCTGGTTGGTTGGCTGTGAGCACTTCCGCCACATTTTCCAACGCCCCCACTGCAGTGACTTCCGCCGTCAGATTCAGCGTCACAACTTCACCATTTGCGACCTGACCGACATCCCAAACTCCACTTGAGCCGTTGTAGGAACCACGCGATGCGATGTGACTTTGATACGTCAATCCCGACGGCAGTGAATCCCTTACCGAAACCCCAGTCGCCTCAGTCACGCGGGAATTGGTCAAGGAAACGGTAAAGTGCACAAGGTCGCCAACATTGGGGCGGTCATTGTCAACCACTTTTGTGACTGACAGGTCAATCTGCTGACCAACGACATCCACACTGGCTTGATCATCTTCACTTGGCACGTTGTTTCCCGGTGTTGCATCGGGATCTAATTGGTCAAGTGTGGCTACCTGAACGGTATTGGTTAAGGGCGTATCGTTGGTAGATTTAGCGGTAATGGTAAGCGTTGCAGTCTGTTGCACCGCCAACTCACCTACGTCCCAAATTCCCGAGGTGGCATCGTAGGACCCCACGCCAGCGACCGAACGTTCATAAGCAAGCCCATCGGGCAAGGCATCCAACAGCGTTACGCCGGTCGCAGTATCTTGTCCACCATTGGTAACCGTGATCGTAAAATGCACGGGATCACCAACGTTTGGTTTGGCGTTGTCAACTTCCTTGGTAACGGACAGATCTGCTGTCGCCAACTCGAACGTGGCCGAAGCATAGTCATCTTCCGTCACCCCCGAGTTCCCGGGTGTGCTATCAGAATCATACTGGTCAACCGACTTGACCTCAGCAACATTCGTCGTCGACTCGATGGTATTGACTACAGCATCGATGGTTAGGGTAGCCGTGGCACCACTGGGCAGACTTCCAACCGACCACTCGCTGGCCCCCAGATTGTAACTACCAGCATCCGCTGATGACGTTGAGAACGTCAAACCCGTTGGCAACTCATCCTTCACAACCAAATTCGTAGCATCGTTTGGCCCCGCGTTATTCACCTGCACTGTATAACGAATTGGCTGACCGAAAATGGGTCGAGCAACGTCAATGTTCTTGGTGAGACTGACGTCGATTACGGGTGGTGTTACGGTGACAGTCTGCTGATCATCCTCCGAGCCCACAGCGTTGCCCGGCGTGCTATCGGGGTCGTACTGATCCACGGACGATACCTGAGCCATGTTCTGCTGCGGATTCGGACTGTCAACGCTACCAACAATCGTCAACGTCCTCTGAGCCCCAGCGGGGATTTCGCCAACATCCCAAACCCCAGTACCTGCGTTGTAACTACTGCCCTGTGGCGTCTGACCTGACTTGAAGGTAATCCCGTCAGGCAATTGGTCAGTCACAATTACATTTGTTGCCGCGTTTGGCCCTTGATTGCTGACCACAATGGTAAACACAACGTCCTGCCCAACATTGGCTTGGTCGTTGTCAACCGCTTTGGACAGCTCCAGATCAGCCTGTTGCGGTGTGACGACAACACTACTCAGATCGTCCTCGGCATCGCCCCCGTTTCCTGGTGTACTGTCAATATCCTCCTGATCTGCCTTCGTGACCTGAGCCATGTTGACGACTGCAGCGACATCCGTCACTCGTGCTTCAATCCGCAACTGCTCCGATTCCTGACTTGGGATCGCCCCAACAACCCACTGGCCCGTGGAAGACAGGTACGTTCCCGTACTTGCCGTGAACCCCACAAAAGCAAGCCCGCTTGGCAAGACATCCTGCACTTCAACACCACTTGCATCACTCGGACCGGCATTGGCGACATCCACCGTGAAGGTAACCGTGTCATTCAAATTTGGAGTCGCATCATCTACCGTTTTATTAACCGACAGGTCAATCTGCGTGGCCCCTATCGTTTGCGAATCCTGATCGTCCTCACTGGGGGCATTGTTCGCTGGCGTTGAGTTGGGATCCCACTGGTCACTGGCAATGATCTCCGCAGTATTGGTAACCTGATTTGCTGTGGTAGCTTTTGCATTGATCGTCAGAGCGACACTGCCACCAACACTTATCGAACCAAGCTCCCAAATACCCGTACTGCTTGTGTACTGCCCAGCTGTGGTACTGCTTGAAACATACTCGAGACCAACGGGCAGCACGTCACGAACTGAAACGCCTGTCGCAGCATCCTGACCTTTATTATTCACGGTGATCACGAATGCGATTTCCTGCCCAACGCTGGGGGCATTATTGGTCACACTCATGGACAAAGAAAGATCTGCTTCGGGTGCCTGAATTGTCACCGAGCTTTGATCGTCCTCCGCAGGATCCCCATTATTGGGCGTACTATCGATGTCAACCTGATCTGCTGCAATGACTTCCGCAGTATTGATTTTGGGGCCCGGCAGATCGACCGTCCCAACCAGCGTCAGCCTTTGACTCGATGCCGGCGATATCGCACCGACCGTCCAAACACTGGTTGCAACACTGTACTGACCTTGGGTCGCTGTAGCATTCGAAAACGCAATCCCGGCAGGTAACTCATCTTTGATCTCAACTCCAGTTGCCGTGCTCGGTCCCGCGTTACTGACTTCAAGTGTGTAAGTGACCGCGTTACCAACGATCACCAAAGTAGGCTCCGCTGTTTTCACTAACGACAAGTCGATCGACTCAGTTACAAAACTGACCTCTGCTTGGTCGTTTTCATTCGCCTGCTGACCGTTACCTGGGGTACTGTTGGGGTCAAACTGGTCGGAAGCACTCACCTCGGCAAAGTTCACTCGTTCCCCTGCCGACGTGACACGACCGCTTAACACAAGCTGTGCGACGCTACCGCTGTTGACGGTACCGACAGTCCAAATGCCCGTCGAACTGTTGTAACTGCCCTGCGTGGGCGAAGCCGCTACAAAACTGACACCAGCGGGCAATTGATCACTGACCGAGACGTTGGTCGCGCCATCAGGCCCGTTATTCGTCAAATCAATCGTAAAGTTGACCACGTCGGAAATATTCGGAGATGCGTTGTCGATCGACTTGGTCAGACTCAGATCAGCTTGCGAAAAATTCGCGAAGTCTCTGACAATATCGGTCTCGCCGACAGTCCCAACAATGTCTGCTTGCCCATCGATATTCGCTGTCCCGGTAATTTCCAATTCAATCGCCCCGACACTTGTAAAGTCAGCAGGGCCACCACCACCGGCAGCAAAAGCAGAGAACGGCAAGAATTCTTTTTGCGAAACATTTCCACCCGTCTGCGGGATCGACAAAGTGGCTGAACTGAAGCGGTTTGCTACTCCGAACACACCATCATTTGAATACAGTCGCACAACTGCCTGACTGCCAGCCAAGTCTGCGCCTACCTGCAACTGCAAACCGAGCGCGGACCCACTATCGGTCAAATCAACACTACCCAGACCGGTGTCGTCAATGACGGTCGCATCTCCATCGATCCCATCCCAACTGACACGGCGTTCGCCATCTCCCTGTCCGGTCGACCCAAACACAAGCAAACCTGGTAGCCCCAGCGTTGTGTCGTTGACACTCAACTGTATCGACCCGGTATTACTGGTAAGGTTCACCAATAAATCACGCTCGCCACCAATGACTTCAGGAGCCTGCACCGACGAAACAACAGGCACCCCATCGTTGGTGGTATCGGTGACTTGCTGCGTGGTCTGGTCGAACGTGTCGATGCTAGTGACAATCGTGCCCGCCACTGCGTCGGCACTGAACGTCGTCAAAGGCGAAACACTTTGTTTCAAAGTGCTACCCGAAACTGTTTGTGCGCCCTGAAACACAAAGTAGCCGCCCGAAGACAGCCGATTGAACGAATACCGACCATCGCTGCCCGTGGTTGTCGTCGTGACTAGCTGATCGGTTCCCTGCTGGAAGACGCCATCACCGTTGTCTCGATACAGGGACAAGGCGGCAGAGGCAACCTCTTCACCGGCGTTATATCCATTCCCGGAGAAATCATCGAACACAAGCCCCGTTACGGATGCCAAGTCCGTTGCCACCAACAACCGTCGGTTCTCTAGGGCCTCAAGAAAAAGCCGCCGCCTTGGACGCATCTGTGCGCCCCCTCTACGTTTTCTTCGCATCGCTATCCTGCTCTCAACAGAAGAAACCACATTCCAAGTTGACGATTGTGTGACACACCGAAAACCAAAAAACAAGAGGCCTAGGCAATTTAGAAGCAATGCATGGTTTCTACGGCTTGGGTTGCCAATTCAAAAACTTCACCCTCACGAAATACGGCCACCAGCCACTATCCCCATGGTTTACTAAGGGAATAAGCCACTGATTCAAGAGTTCTTTCCAACTTCCAAAAAACCAAAAAAGCCAATGAATTGCAGAAAAAAACGCAACACAAGAGATTCTTATCAGCTGAAAACAAGACTTAAATACGAAGGCTACACAAAACAGGGCGACCAGCAAGCAACGAGAAGATGGGACGCACCGCACCTGTTAGACAAGGAAAGACAGGAAAGACAGCGAAGTGCTTTCAGCTTCTACGAAGAACCACAGAAAGTTAGTGATTTTTTTGGAATTCCTGCTCTCACTTGCCCTTTCAAGCAACGCTCCCTTTTTGAGCAACACACGACGCTGAGACAAATTTTTCGCCTGTTCTGGAAACATGTCGATGGGCACATAACGTGAATTGCCAAACTCTTGCCGCAGTTACGAAGTCCCATGAATCGGTGCTTCAATTCAGCACGGACAGACTGACTCGGTCGACCGAGAACGAGGTGAAGATCGGTCGGAACGCAAATGGAGCACCCCGCTCAACTACCCTCAACTGCTCCTCAACTGCTCCTCAACTGCTCCTCAACTGCTCCTCAACTGCTCCTCAACTACGACGAGCCGGAAAGCAGAAAAGTGTACGAATGGGGTACCTGAGTTCTCGCCTCGTATATCCGCCGTGGTATCTATCCGCCGTGGTATCTTTCAGGGCTTTCATTTGTTCATGACGGCAACCACCCCTATCGGACAACGAAATTACGAACAAAGCCAACTGACTCAGCGTGGGAATTCCACATTCAAGAAATCCAAAATGCATAACGCTTTGGCATCTCGTGCGACCCGACGAGAGAATGCAACAGGTGATTACCCACTGAGGTGCGTCCAAGTCCTAGCTTGTACCGATCTGTTTGTGTCCAACGAGCAGCCACCTGGTCGAAGAGTGCCAACGAGTTGCATGGGCAATTTGGATGAAGAGGCACTGGACCTTCAGATGCTTATAATTCCGCAGGTACGTGGATCGAAGTTCTTCGAGCGTGAGCAGACATTGGACACTGAAGACACTGATAATTGTTTGATCACTTTTCCCGCGATGCCGTTCGCCTCTCATTACACCATTCCCTGTCAAAAAATAGTCGACCACCACGGAGTGATGAGCCGTGACAGGCACCAAGTGTTCAGCGAAATCGCTGCCGCAATCAGGATATAAGTGCCTAACTTTCCCGCCGGCAGGTCGAAATCCCTTAGACTTTACATCCCTACGCAACTTTCGTTTCTCGATTCCATGGTTTCTGGATGATCTCCCGTCGTGATGCTCTGAAGAGCACTTTATCTTTTGCTGGTGCCGCCTACCTTTTATCTCGCCATCCCAAAGCGAATGGATTCACAAGTCCAAACGCCCGGCCTCGCATTGGCGTGGTGGGATCGGGAAGCCGCTGGTACATCCGTGCCACCGGGATCGATGCTGACTTTGGATCAGCACCTCAAATGCGTGGCTTTGGTGACTACGTAGCGATTTGCGATGTTGACTCACGACGTCGGGAATCAGCAGCCAGCATCGTAAAAGATTGGACTGGCACTGCTCCAAGCACGATGCTGGATTATCGCAAGGTGCTGGATGACGACTCGATTGACATCGTTCACATCTCAACTCCGGATCACTGGCATGCCAAAATCGCGATTGAAGCCATGCTGGCAGGAAAAGATGTTTACTGCGAAAAACCCATGACACTGACGATCGAAGAAGGCCGTCAGATGTGTGACGTGTGCAAACGGACAGGCCGTATCGTTCAGGTTGGGACCCAACAACGCAGTGGCAATCAGTTTCTGCAAGCGATTGCGTTAATTCGCGCCGGTCGCCTGGGCGAAATCAAGAAAGCAACGTGCAGCATCGGCGGAGCCCCAACCAGCCCGCAACTTCCCGCAGTTTCAGCACCAGCCGAACTCGACTGGAACCAATGGCTCGGCCCCGCTCCTCAAGCCGATTTTCACTACCTTGCGGGCAACTACGGTGAAACCAAAAGCTGGTCGCGCTGTCATTACGAATTTCGTTGGTGGTATGAATACTCAGGTGGAAAACTCACCGACTGGGGAGCTCATCATGTTGACATTGCAACGTGGGGACTGGGAAAAACCACAACAGGTCCGATTGCGATCAATCCAGTCATGGCCAAGCATCCTGTTGAATTCAAGGATGGCATGCCGATCGACGCTACAAAATTCAACACGGCGACCGAGTTCCTGATTCAGGCAAAATATGAAGACGGCCAGGAGCTAGAGATTCGGCACGACCAAGGGAACGGAATTTTATTTGAAGGCACGAGAGGAAGGATCTTCGTCAACCGTGGGCGTTTGACAGGGCAGCCTGTTGAAGACCTTGCAACCAACCCGCTGCCCGCCGATGCGCTTCGGAAAGTTTACAAGGGACAAGAACCCACCAACCATTTTCGTAATTTTTTTGAGTCGGTCGCGTCAAAACGGGAACCTATCTCTGATGTATTCAGCCATCACCGAGCACTTTCGACCTGCCATTTGGCCGGAATTGCAGCGAGACTGGGACGCCCGATCCAGTGGGATCCGGAAGAAGAAAGGATCATCAATGATCCCATTGCGCAGGGCTTTGTTGCTCGAGACGCGAGAAAGGGATTTGAAACGGCAAAAGGATGATCTTGATCATCTGAATCATCGCTATCTTGTTACTCACCTCCAAGACATTCCATCGAATTACGATTCCCCAAACCATGGAGTTGGTTTTGCCTTCCCACTTGATCCAGCAAACCCGTCATCTTAATTTTCGCCAACAGTGCTATGGTGCTTTGGTGCTGATTTTAGGATGCGTCTGTCAGAATTTGCAGGCACAAGAACTGGCGTTTCGTGACCTTTTCAACGGAAAAGATCTGACTGGCTGGATTGATGTCAATACGTCCCCAGAAACCTGGTCGGTCAAGGATGGCTTGCTGATATGCACCGGTCAACCTATCGGTGTGATGCGTACAGACCGGCAGTACGAAAACTTCATCATTGAAGTTGAGTGGCGTCACATGGAACCGGGTGGTAATTCGGGCATGTTCCTGTGGTCCGACGCCAAACCTGAGGGGAACCGTCTACCAAGGGGCATGGAAGTACAGATGCTGGAACTGGACTGGGTCAATCAGCACAAACGCAGGGATGGCACGCTTCCGCCGATCGCCTACGTCCACGGAGAACTGTTTGGAGCTGGCGGCATGACTGCGGTGCCGGATAATCCCAGAGGATCACGCAGCAAGTCTCTCGAAAATCGCTGCAAGGGAGTTGGGCAATGGAATCGCTATGTCTTCGTTGCCGTCGACGGGATGGTGAAACTATCTGTCAACGGAAAATTCGTGAACGGTATCCGCGACGCGTCCTACAAAAAAGGATACATCTGCCTTGAATCCGAAGGCAAGGCAATCCACTTTCGAAAAATACGCATCATGGAACTGCCAAAAGGCCTTGCCGATGCAAGCAACACTGCTCCACTCATCAAACCGATCCGAAACGTTGTCGCGGAGCCGAATAAGTGACCATGTCCGAATCTTACCTCGTCACCGGTGGGCTTGGTTGCATAGGCGCCGAGACGACCAGGTGGCTACTCAACAACACAACGGGCAAAGTTGTCGTTTGTGGTCGTGATGTCAACTTGCAGCGGGTGGAACGCGTGCTCCACCACGTCGACAGAACCAACCTTAAAGTACTCGCGCTCGACATCACGAACCAACCGCTGCTTGCAAACACCATTCAAGAAGAAGGAATCAGCCACGTCATTCACTTGGCAGCTCTGCAGACTCCAGACTGCAACGAGCATCGTAACTTGGGCATGCAAATCAATCTCGGAGGCACGCAAAATCTGCTTGAAGCAATGAAGTGCCATCGTTCGCAAATCAAAAGATTTGTGTTCGCAAGTTCCATCGCCGTATACGGTCCGCGAGCGTTCTATCCAACAGGTGGCGTTCCGCTGGACGCTACCCCGCATCCAGTGAATGTTTATGGTGCGTGGAAGCTTGCGGGAGAAAATATCACACGCATCTTCAGTGAAGAAACCGGAATCGCCTCCATTAGCCTGCGTCCAGGAGTACTGTTTGGACCTGGGAGAGACGCGGGCCTAACATCGACCCCTACAACCGCACTCAAGTCGGTAGCTCTCGGCATTCCCTATGAAATTCCATTTCAAAACAACCAAGACTATCTTTACGCTCCTGATGTAGGCGCAGCCTTTGGGCATGCGACAACGGAACCCTTCACGGGCTACTCCGCATTCACTCTGCCAAGTCACACCGTGGAAACTGCTCAATTCGTTTCCGCGATCACCAAGGCGGCAGAAGCAACGGGCATTGCATCACAGTGCAACATCACAGTTGGGAAACAAACCGTACCCTTCATCTGTGACCTCGCGTACGACAGTTTTCAAGACGCTTTCCCAAACGTTCCGCACACTCAACTGAACCTCGCTGTGCAATCATCACTGCGCACTTTCCAAGAACAGGTGAAAAACGGCTGGCTCCGCTCAGAGATGATTCATTAGTTTTCTGTCTTCGCTTTACCTTTCACACAACAGGCGGCTCATGCTCAATCCAAACATCAAGGATGCATTACAAATCACCCTCAATGACCACCGGATGTCGCGAGGTGAAAAGCGTGCCATGGCAAAGGTCATCGAGCAGCATGTAAAAACTGATCACGAACTTTCACACGCGCGAAGCGTTCTATTTGAACTTGCGCGCGAAGAACTCTCGGAACCACACGCAATCAAGATTCTCGACTGGGTTGAGGAGGCAAGCAAAATTCTTGCAGAAAGACCCGATCCAAATCAATCGAACAAAGCAGAAGCGTTTTTCAGCCCCGAGGATAACTGCACAAGCAAAATCATCCGTCTGTTCCAAGAAACACGGAGAAAGGCGGATGTGTGTATCTTCACAATCACTGACGACCGAATCAAAGATGCGATATTGGATGCACACCAACGCGGCATTTTAGTACGAATCATCTCCGACAACGACAAGGCCAATGACTTGGGGTCCGACATCTATCAACTGGAGCGTGCTGGCGTCCCGGTGCGATGCGATCGGACGGATTACCACATGCATCACAAATACGCGATTTTCGATGGCAAGTCACTGCTGACCGGGAGCTACAATTGGACTCGCTCTGCCGCACGAAACAACGAAGAAAATTTCATCGTGACCTCGGAAAATTCGCTGGTGCAGCGGTTCGAGAAATCATTTGATGACCTATGGAAACAACTGAAATAGGTCTCATCTTTCATCTCGCTTTTTAATATGAAATCAGAACATGCCCCGCTTGGATAAGCTGACCTGCCATGCCAAACGCTCAATTCAGTATCGGTTTTAGGTAGAGGTTCGTCAAAACCATGGCGGCAATTGGAGATTCATCTCCAAACGAGGTGTACCCACTAGATTTGGTGGCTAGAATCCTAGAGTGACAAGGCTTCACTTGATGCGGAGTTGCATGTTGCGTGACGGTCGGATTGGCGGCAAGACTGCCAAGCCGATCATGCACGAACACCAAAGTTGTCTGTGTAGAACCGATTGTCCATTCACATACTGAATCCCCGCGACGAGTTCAGCCATGAAGCCCACTGCATGTTTGCTAGCGTTACGATTGCTAGCGTTTATACTTTTTTCTGCGGGCCTCGCGTCGGCCCAGACAAAGCAGACATCCGTTGAAAAAGCGTTGAAGATTTCATCCAGCACAGGGCGTCCGATCTTTGTCATGGCGGGCCAAGAGACCTGACCGCCTTGCGTAGCGCTGCTTGATCGTCTTCAAAATGACCGATCCTTGTCAGCCTTTGCGGGACAGTTTGTTCCGCTCAAGATCACAACCAACAACAACCCAGACTGGGCACAGTGGTCACGAAAATACCCGATGACGGGGAACGGAATTCCGCAACTTTATGTTGTCAGGGCCGACGGCGAACAGATCTACGGTGGCGCTGGCGCGCTCAGCGGGGACGACTTGCCCACCATGTTATTGGCAAGCCTAAAACGATCAGGCCGGGCTTTCACGAATCAGGAAGCAGAATTCCTGCAACGGACTGTTCAAGCATCTGAACTCGCGTTGCAGTCGGGTGATCTTTTGAAAACAGGCGTTGTGCTAGCAGAGATTGGACAACTTGGCCCACACGACAACCTGGGTAGTTTCGCCAGACCCGCACTGAAGTCGAAAGAACTGTACCTGGAACTTAAAAAACGAATTGACAGCAAGATCGCTGCCGGGAAAGCAGAATTACTAGATACCAACGCGGAGAAACCGCTGAAGCCACTCCTTGCTGTTTATGAAGCAGAAGCTGTTGCGAAACTATTTCCAAAATGGAAAATTACGACCTCGGGCCTCACACGGGAACTCAAAAAGCAACCTCAATATACGCTGCAGGCCGAACAAGCAGAGGCCATTGTACGGGCACGCGTAGTTGCAGCCTCGCTATCACCGCGCATCCGCAATCGGGCAGAGAGTCTTTACACGAGCGTGATTCGCCGATTCCCCAACACAGAAGCCGACGCTCTAGCTCGAGGCGAACTCGCTGCAGTAGTTCCCAACGCGAAAATTTTGAGCATGCAATCCGAGGATATGAAGCAAAGCACCAAAAAATCGCTAACTTTTCGAACATGGGCGACTCAGAACGGTGACTTCAAAACCCGTGCAAAATACCTGCATCAAAAAGCAGGAAAAGTCCAGTTGATGAGAGAAGACGGCAAGACCATTGTTGTAGACGTCGCGATTCTGAGCAGTGATGATCAAAAGTACATTTCAGAACGAAGTGGAAAAATCGACTAACACACGCATACTTTGTTCTGAAACAGGCACAGGTGTCAAAGACAATCTAGGATGCTTTTCCCATCGTGTACCCGCTCCCTACCCACGAGGCTCGTAACCGCATGCATGCAGCAACGGATATGGCGGAATCATCCGACGCTGCTGACCAAACAGCTAAACCGAAAAATGATTCGCAGTCACAGGGCCCGCTGGAGACATCCCGGACCGCTCATCTGGCGGCTATCTGCTTTGCCATGGTTTTGCCAACACTGGCAACCCTGGTTTATTTTGTTTTCCTGTCCGGTAGCGATTTGATGAAAATCGTTTACTTCGGCAGCAAAATACTCCAATTCTCATTTCCACTTATCTGGGTTCTCGCGGTACAACGGCATCGCATTCGCATCTCGCGCCCCAAATGGAACAGTATTTCTGCTGGTATCCTGATGGGAATCGGTATCGTCGGCACTGGGCTGCTGGCTTACTACGGCTTCCTGAAGGACAGCACTTATCTTGAGAACGCACCTACACTTGTCACAGCCAAGGTAGCGGAGATGGGGCTAACCACCCCCACAATGTACATCCTCTTTGCGCTGTTTCTGGCAGTTCCACACTCGCTACTGGAAGAGTACTACTGGCGATGGTTTGTCTTCGGTCAGACCAAACGTGTTACAGGGGCCAACGCAGCCATCATCATCTCCAGCTTGGGTTTCATGTCACATCACGTGATCGTCATTCACCAATTCCTTGACAACGGCTGGGGCGTCACTCTCTTCTTTTCGCTTTGCGTGGCAACTGGCGGGGTGCTCTGGGCATGGTTATACAATCGATACAGAACACTTTACGGGCCATGGGTCAGCCACCTGCTGGTGGATTTGGGCATCATGTACATCGGCTACGATTTGGCCACCTTCGCCAATTGAGCCCCATGTAGCACAAAGCCGGGCAACACAAAAGAAAACTCTTTGTATTCGCCGGGCAGCTGCTCGGCGAACACCTGCCTCACTTACTCATCTGGCCAACGTTCTCTTTGCGGTCGCTCCCGATGCAAATCAGATGCTTGAGCGTCCTCGCATAGAGATTCCCTTCTGAATAGGAAAGGCTTGAGAGAGTCCAGCTTTCACCCAATGGACCAAGATCGGCAACCGCGACCAGCGCATTTTCATCGAGCTCCGGTGCCTGCCAACGTACGACATACACGATCCCCAACATCGTCGGCATGTACAGATAATCCCCGACGACGATGGGGCTTGCCGCAGACACGTGTCCCCACCCGTCCCCGGCATTCCGGCGATCCTGCGTTACACGATGCCCCTTTGCGTTTTTCATATCATTTTGAACTGGAGTGTCCCATGAAAACAAATCCTTCTCACCGGGCGACCGCTTCACCTGCACAGGTACTTGCAAGTACTCAACTTTGCCGCTGGGAACATGCACGCGTCCAAGCAGATAATCATGATGTGCTCGAAAATAGTGATAATCCCCCACCAGCACATTTGTTTGGTAAGTCAAAGGCTTGCGAATGCCTTTGACCTGCGTACGGTGCAGTGTCTCGTAACGCCCATCAATCTGCTTTGTCAAAGTGATGTTCTCACTCAGGGACACCTCGCTGATCGTTTCACCCGTCTGGGTGTCGAGAGTCACGTGCCGATCCTGCACAAAAGCCACGACAAACTCACTGTTCCAAACAGCATTCTGATGAGCTGCATAACCTTTCACAGATCGTTCCCACAACACACTCCCATCACGGCCCTTGAGCATTGATAAACCAAACGGTTCTTCGGGAGGCTGATGCCCTCCACCCCGCCCCGTGAGTATGCCATATGTACCATCGGCAAAGCGTCCGCTCATGGACGTTGAGTGAACCGAGGTACCTGCCGCAGAGACCCACTGCAAATCGCCAGTGGCCAGGTCACGTTTCTGAAGTCGATTCCAATACTGGACTCCACGTCCAAGCTTTTTAGCACCACCCTTGGTGGTAACCTCCAGAGGCAAATCGTCTAGGTTTACTCGGCTGATGACGATGTCATCAGCCAACAAGAAAGGCTCATGCTGCCGTGCATGGTGGCGTCCAAATGGTGTCCATCGTTGCGACCACTGTAAATCGCCATCATGATTGAAACCCTGAACACTTCCGCCAACATTGACGAAGACGACCTGTTTCAGATTTGCAGCCGGTGATGCAGCCGTATTATCACTGAATAAACTCGACAGATCTGTCTCGCGAACCCCGGGGATTATCCTCTGCCACAATTCTTTTCCTGTCTTGGCATCGAAACACAGCCCCACGATATCGGACCCAAGTTCGGTGTCAGCCGAAACGGGTTCATGGGACGTAACAAACACTCGACCGCCGACAACGATGACGCCACCTTGCCCAGTACTGGGCAACGGGGTAACCCAGCGAATATTTTCATCCAACGCCAGGCTGAAATCAGTGACAGCCTTTCCCGAAACAACGAAATTTCCATGAGGGCCTGAAGCCTGTGGCCAGTCGGCGGCTAGCGGCAAACAGATCCCGCAAAGACTTATTTGCAAGAACAGAAAATACTTCAGACGCGGCAAAACAAATTCCTTTCAAATGCAGAATGAATCAGAGACTAGACACCAATCTCAACCGCAGGTACGCAGGGAAACACGGCAGGATGGCTAGGGCGTTCCTCGAATCGATAAATCATCGACAACTGCGGATTTCCCAACAGCAAGTCGCAAGCGACGTTTGGTGGCATGCCCAATCCCGGGCGACCGGAACTCACCAACATCGACGCCATCNATCTGGACCCCCATCTGATCGCCTCGAACCTTCACCAACAGTGTATGCCACACGTCCGCGTCCAAGTTGACTGGAATTGTTTTGGTCTTTTTTCCAATCGCAATCTTCTGCTGTCTNGTCAATTCCCCAGCGAGCTTCAAGTTCCGGTTCTCAAGATTCATGGGCCCCGTTTTCAGATCAGTGATCTCAACCTTGTTCAACCGAATTCTAGCAACACAAATATGCCCCGCATGCACAGACTTCTCCTTCATGTCAGCCAAGTTGATCCCCAGATCATCACCCTTCGCGAGACGAAATTTCATCTCAATCTGTGCGTTCCGAAAGTCGACATCCTTCACCACAGAAACTCCATGATCGGCGACGTGATGCCGCGTAATGAACAGAGCACCGTCTTTTAAATCAACCTGTTTGTTTCCTTTGGCTCGTTTCTTACTATTCGTCTCCCAGCCATTCCCCAGCTGCTCCTTCGCATCGTCGGCTTCAACCCTCTCGAAATCATCCTCGAACAGAAGGGGCAACACAGGTGTTTCGCCAGACTCAACAGATCCTTGAGCAGACGCGTGCCATCCCGCATGAACAATGAACACGAGGCTCAACAAGACCGACAAAACTCGAATCATCTAATTACATCCCCATGACTAACGTGTGCTAACAGAACATGNTCTTTTACCCGAGCAAGGCAGTGCCCCTGACAAGTCCCTGACAAGTCCCTGACAAGTCCCTGACAAGGCCCTGACAAGGCCCTGACAAGGCCCAAGCAAGTCCCTAAAAACGCCCAAGCAAGACCCCAAGCATCTACTGAAAACCCAATTCCAAGACCCACGCCTGCTGATGAGTGTCGCCGAGGCGATCCGCCAACAAAGCTGATGCTAGAGATCGGATGCCCAGACAAACCCACACCACCTGTAACAGCTAAAGTAAATGAAGCCCAACGAAACAACCCGAAAGAAACCAACTGTTTCGGCTGATTACGAGACGCATCATACCATCGTTATCGGGGATGATAAGGTTCGAATCAATCGCAGTGCGTTTACCGTCCACTGCATAGCATTCGCTTCAGATTACATGCACACCAATAAACCAATGGTAATGTNGTTGTGGGCGTCACCCGTAAGGAATGCCATCACTACGATCGTCCGTGGAAGATGCGGTTGTGCAGCAAGACAACTTTCGCTTCGGCTTTCCCAAAGACGCCCCAATCTCGGTATCTCGAGACCGGCTATCGTCAACTAACCAAGACGGTCAGTGGCAACGTGGTACTGAGGATCTTCCGACAAATTTACCTCGACGAAATCTCCCGCTCGATCCAGCAAGCCCCTGCACTCGTCACTGAGATGCGTGAGATGCAAGCGTTTTCCGCAATCTTCGTATTTTTCAGCAAGTGCGTTGATTGCTTCCAGCGCCGACTGGTCATAAACACGTGTGTAGTAGAAATCGATCACAACGTCTTCGGGATCGCTAGCAGGTTCAAACAGATCTCTGAACGACGATACGGAGGCAAAGAAAAGTGGGCCGTGCAGTTGGTAGATTTTACTTCCATGCTTGTTGATTTGAACATCCGCACCCAAGTGCATCGCGTGCTTCCACGCAAATACCAATGCGGAAACGATGACTCCCAGAATGACGGCAGTAGCAAGGTCATGCATCAGGACAGTGTACCCGGCAACAAGAACCATCACGCCCACATCACTCCGTGGCATGCGATGAAACATTTTCAACGAAGCCCATTCAAAGGTGCCGATCACGACCATGAACATCACACCCACGAGTGCCGCCATCGGAATCCGCTCAATCCATGGGCCGAGAAAAAGAATGAACAGCAACAGGCAAACCGCCGCAGTCACGCCAGACAAACGACCACGCCCTCCGGAATTGACATTGATTAGCGACTGGCCAATCATCGCACATCCCCCCATACCGCCGAACAATCCGCACACAATATTAGCAGTCCCTTGACCAATACATTCACGATTTCCGCGTCCTCGCGTTTCAGTGATCTCGTCAATCAAAGTCAATGTCATCAAAGATTCAATCAACCCCACGCCGGCCAAAGTCAAGGCAAAGGGAAATACGATCCACAGCGTTCCGACAGTCATAGGAGGCACCACGTACTCGTAGAAGAATAACTGTGGTAGCCCGCCGCTAATCGAAGTGGTGTCGGTTGCGGCAACGTCCACCGTTTCGTGCTCACTATCAACACCAACCGACATCGCTTCCGTTGATATTGCGACTCCTGTCGCCACCTCGNCATCGACCGTGTCCAAACTGACCAATGTGTAGGCAGTGTTTTCTGATGATGCAGGTCGCTGCACACTCATTGCCTGGACGTCTTCCTCTGCCTTACGCTGATCGGCAACCGCCTTTGCATCTGCATTGGCTTTCAGCATGTCGCCGACGGTAGCGACAAAATTATCTTGACTGTCGTCAGAACTCATCTTGGAGTTCACCGCAAGCGAAATGAAGGTCACCGTAAGGATGGCAACAAGAGATGGCGGCACAGCTTTGGTCAGCTTAGGAAGAAGCCAAATGATCGCCATCGTCAACACGACGAGTCCCAGCATCATCGCGAGCGGTGCACCGCTGATCATTTTCAGTTGTCCACTCACCTGATCAAACGACTGAAAACTGCCAAACTGTGCAAGGCAAATGACGATCGCAAGCCCGTTCACAAAGCCCAACATCACGGGATGGGGGACCAAACGGATCAGTTTTCCAAGTCGCAAGAAACCCACAACCAACTGAATCAATCCGCACAGAATTACAGTAGGAAACAAGTACTCTACGCCGTGCATCGCCACGAGCCCAACGACAACGACTGCCATCGCGCCGGTTGCCCCGGAAATCATCCCGGGACGGCCTCCAAACACAGCGGTGATCAATCCGATGAAGAAAGCCGAGTACAAGCCGATGATCGGTGAAACTCCGGCCACAAACGCAAAAGCGATCGCCTCGGGCACAAGCGCCAGAGCCACAGTGATACCGGAAAGAACGTCATCCTTGGCGGTCGTCGTCCGCGACCGAAAAAACTGAAGCATAGTGTCAAGCGTAGAGTGTGACGCGAATTTGGCGTCGCAGGTGCAGAAACCCCAAAACGGCTATCCTCGACCGCTGGGTGATGCTGCGGATAGTAGTCGAGCTTTCGCCCTCGTCAACGTCGGAAAGCGTAATTGCCGCGNGTGAGGGTGGGACACAAGCACCGTCTCAATGCAGGAACGAGGACATTAGCCCCACTAAAAGCGGATCGCGGGGCCAGTGACCACAAAACGCACAGAAACAGCCACTTTCTAACGTCCGGGATTCGCTCAAACTTTTTTTAAAACAATCCCAAACCGGTCGGCGACGCCGCCCCGCAGGTCCTCGCATTCTGACGAGCGCAGCGAGCGTCTCAAACTCGACGCTTCTCCCACATGAACATCCGTCCAACGCGTCCCACTCGATCAGCCAAACCGCTAGAAAAAATGGGTTCAAGTCGCGATTCGTCTCCAACTCGTTTCTGATCCCCATTGGAAACACAACCGATCTTGCAATCGCCATGAATCCTGCGGAACCCAAGAAACAGTATCCCCATTTCCCCAGCACAATGCCTCAAGCCACCCAGGAGCCATGGATCCCGGTTTTCCGTGCAAGGGCTACAATAAAATTCCAGTGGAGGACGCTGCAAACCCCGCTCCATCCCCACAGCAGAAACCGATTGAGTTACAAAGGGATTCGTCTGCTACACGTCGCCCCAACCACCCGCACCTGAATTGCCAGATCGATGAATGAGGACACCCCAAACAAGTACTCTCACACCAGGTCCCGACGCGCATTCCTGTTGGGCACNACGCTCATCCTGACCAATGGTGTTCGAGGGATCGCTTCTCCTGCCGAGCCTCAAACGGTAACGCGTTTTGGTTTAATCACCGACCTTCACTATGCTGACAAAGCCCCCACGGGCACACGTCATTATCGTGACACGTTAGCGAAACTGGCAAAAGCCAGTGAAACAATCCGCAAAGCCGACCCCGAATTCATGGTCGAACTCGGTGATCTGATCGATGCCGCCGATTCTGTTGAAACAGAACTGCGTTATCTCAAGAGGATCAATCAGGAATTTTCCCAGCTTGCAAAGCAAAGACACTACGTTCTTGGAAATCACTGCGTCGACACACTGAAGAAGGAAGAGTTTTTATCAGAAGTACAACAAAAGAGATCCTTCTATTCATTCGACTCAGGCAAAACTCACTTCATTATTTTGGATGCATGTTTTCGTAGTGACGGGACACCCTACAGTAGGAAGAATTTCAAATGGACTGATGCAAACATTCCTCCGCACGAACTGGAATGGCTTCGCAGTGACCTGTCGACTAACCAACTGCCAACCATCGTGCTCGCCCACCAGCGACTCGACACCAAGGACAATCACGGCGTTCGAAATGCGGCTGATGTGCGCAGGGTATTGGAAAACAGCGGAAAAGTTCAGGCTGTGTTCCAAGGGCATAGCCACAAAAATGATTACAAAGATTTGAATGGTATCCACTACTGCACCATGGTGGCGATGGTCGAAGGCAAAGGAATTGAAAACAATGGATTCTCTCTGGTCCAAGTCAAGCCTGACTCAACGATTGCTGTGGAAGGATTTGTAAAGCAAAAGAACTATCAATGGCTTGGTAAACAAAATGAAAACAGGTGATACCTCACCAGACACACGTGTAGCGAACCTGTTGGATCAGGTAAATCCGTCGACCACAACTGCAGAACTGATTGAAATCCTTGCACGTGGCGAGAACATTCGTGTCGAACGAATCGTTTCGCAGGGACACAGCAGCGACGCTGGATTCTGGTATGACGATCCGAGTGCCGAATGGGTCATGGTGCTCAGCGGTGAAGCGCAACTCCGTTTTCTGGTGGGTGACAAACTCGTGCACCTACGACGCGGGGACCACATTACAATACAGCCGCACGAAAAACACCGAGTCGAATGGACCCAACCTGATGAACGCACCGTCTGGCTGGCCATTCATTTCTTACCCTTGTCCTACACTGAATCATGACGTTTTCAGAATCAATCGAATCTCGCTTTGACAAGCAAACATTCCCGAACGGCTATGAGCTCGTTGACGGAGTTGCAATGAATGCCGAAAACGGCGATCACTTCCAGATACCTCCTGAGGTGATCAAGAAATACATCACTGCTGGACAGTTTGTAGAGCTGCGTCTGGACTCGCCCCGCTTCTCTGTACATGAAGATTCACCGGAGAAATGTTACTGCGAATCTTGCGAGGGAGAAGCGAGCAAGCCTATCCTGCGGCATGAAAACCCTGCATCGCTCGTGGACATTCCACCTCAAAACGTCCCCTCACGGGGCTGGGGTGAGGATTTCTGGGTTCGCATCACAGATCGCGATGGACAGTACTTTGTGGGCGCGGTGGACAACCCACTTTATGAGGCAAGACTGCACGGAATCAAACAGGCTGATGAAGTTCTTTTTCACGCGGACCACATGCTGGCCATCCACGGCATTCATCGCCACGAAATCGTAGTGTCAATGGAAGCTGACGACCTGAAGAGACTCGCGCAGTGGCTTGGCTCGCAACTTTAGCGAGCACTTTCCCGCGTCAAAGACACTGAACCGGAAAAACCGCTATGCTTATGGGAGAATGACGAAG